>NZ_JBIVNC010000002.1:131691-848449 GCF_044753385.1 Streptomyces sp. NPDC088387 | reverse complement strand
TGGTCGGCGCACATGATGACGAGCCAGGGTCGTTCTGCGGTGAGCTGGTCGATCAGGTGACCGAGGTGTGCGTCCGCGTAGGCGAGGGCGGCTTGGGCCGCGAAGAAGGTCTCGGTGCGCACGTAGGCGACGGAAGCAGTGAGGAGTGGATCACCGGATTCTGGGGCGGCCCAGCGCGTGAGGTCAATCAAGCGGGCGGAGAGATCGTACGCACCGTACTTGTACGCAACAGCTCGGCACGGTCGCTGCCGTAAGCGGCGTGGTACGCCCGCGCGAGTTCAGCGAGCAATTCGGGCAGCTTGCGAGCGATCCGGGTGTATTGAGCAGCCAATCGCCAACGCGATGCCTCGTTGACCGCTGTCCGTAGGTCGCGTAGGGGCCGAATCGGGCCATCGTCGGGAACGTCATAGGCGGCAATCCCCGCGGACAGTAGTGGCAACGCGTCATGCACCGGTGTACGGGCCGGATTGGGAGTATGACGGAGCCGGGAGGAATCGATACCCATGGCTTCGGCGAAAGCATCCACCATGGCTTCGCTAGGGCTGCGCTCACCGCGCTCAATCTTGCGGACAGCGCCTAGGGATGCGCCGGATGCGTCAGCGAGGTGCTGCTGCGTCATGCGGGCTAAGCGGCGCTCGTAGGCGACCCGCGGTCCGATCCCGGGGTAGATAAGTGCGGGCACGATGGCTCCAGTTCGGCGCGTTTACTCCGAACGGTACTCGGGTGGTGACGCTGCGAGTACACGAACGGTCTCGCCAGCTCCTGGTGGGCATCCTTGTGGTCAGGTCTGCACGATCTCAATGAGCTGATTCAGGCTGTCGATTCGCCAGTCCGCAGTGGCGATCACGTTCGGATCGTCGGCCCACAGGAATCCCAGGGGGCCGCGGCGAATGTGACAGACCTTAAGCCCAGCCGTCTTCGCTGGGAAGATATCGTTGGCGGGGTGATCGCCAACGTACAGGATGTGCATCGGCGAGGCCTGCGCCACTTCTTTCACCCGCTCGAAGAAGGCCGGCTGAGGCTTTGCCACTCCCCACTCCCCAGATGTGGCGACCAGGTCGACAGGAAGGCCCAGACTGCGTAGCAGTTCGCCGGCACGGGATGTCTGATTGCCCGCGACGACGACGCGCACGCCGGCGTCGTGGAGCGCCAACAGGGTGGGGCGGACATCGTCGTACAGGTCGTTCTCTTCGAGTCGCTCGCCTCGGCCGGCGGCCTCACGGGCGTCGTACTCGGCGGCAACGTCGATGCCCGGACGGATGAGCCGGAGAGCTTCCGCGTTGTCGTGACCCTGTGCAACGACGGCCCCTACAAGCGCGGAGAGGGTATGACGGGGCACCTCTAGCCAGTCGGCCCAGGTGGCCCAGTAACGGTCGTCGCGGGTGATCGTCTCGCCGATGTCCAACACGATGGTCTGAATCACCCTGGGAGCTTACGGCGGCGCACCACCTGCCGTGGCGGTCCGAGTCCCGGCAGTGGCCGGGCGCCCGGTCGACGATGCGGAATTGGCCAGCGAGACCGGTGACCGTCTCATGGGCATGGCACGTGAAGATCTCCAGTTGCATGCTGGGACTGGGGTGACGAGTATCCAGGCCGCTGGGTGGCCGCGGCTCCGAGGCCGGACTCAGCCACGCCGTGGACTTGATCGAGTTGGCCGAGTGCCACTTTCCAATGGGCGGCGTGACAGGCGCGGTTGAGTACACCCATCGTGCTGTCGATGCCGCCGGTCGGACCCAGTTGAATCGCGAGCGTGCTCAGGTCGGCCAGCTGTACCTGGCGAAGAAGGTGCGCAGGGTGATCGATAGCCTGTTGGGGGAGCGGGGCGAGGGGGCTTCTGGCGTGAAATCCCCAGCTCCTCCCCAGGCTCCGTCCTGAGGGCCTGTCAACCAGGCCGTGTCACGCAAACAGCGAGGTGAGAAGCCGTTGTTCACCACCCGCCCCACGCTCCAGGGCACCTTCGGCATGGTGTCCTCCACCCACTGGCTGGCCTCGCAGTCGGCGATGGCCGTACTGGAGGACGGGGGCAACGCCTACGACGCGGCGGTGGCCGGTGCGTTCGTCCTGCACGTCGTCGAGCCGCACCTCAACGGGCCCGCCGGTGAGGTGCCGATCCTGCTCGCCCCCGCCGGCGGCGAGGTACGGGTGCTGTGCGGCCAGGGCGTCGCACCCGCCGGCGCGAGTCCCGCCCACTACCGGGGCCTCGGCCTCGGCCTCGGCCTCGACCTCGTCCCCGGCACCGGACCGCTCGCCGCCGCCGTGCCCGGCGCCTTCGACGCCTGGATGCTGCTCCTGCGCGACCACGGCACCAAGTCCCTCGCCGACGTGCTCAAGTACGCCGTCGGATACGCCGAGCACGGCCACGCCCCCGTCGACAACGTCGGCGCGACCGTCGAGTCCGTGCGGGAACTCTTCGAGACGGAGTGGACCTCGTCCGCCGAGGTCTACCTCCCGGACGGCGAGGCGCCGCGCCCCGGACGGCTGTTCCGCAACCCCGCGCTCGCCGCGACCTGGCGGCGCCTGCTCGCCGAGACCGAGGGCGCCGGGGACCGGGAGGCGCGGATCGAGGCCGCACGGGAGGTGTGGCGCTCCGGATTCGTCGCCGAGGCGCTCGTCCGGCAGTCCGGGCGGCCCACCATGGACACCAGCGGCGCCCGGCACACCGGCACCCTCACCGCCGCCGACCTCGCCGGCTGGAGCGCGGGCTACGAGGCGCCCGTCACGTACGACTGGAACGGCTGGACCCTGGCCAAGGCGGGCCCGTGGAGCCAGGGCCCGGTCCTCCTCCAGCAACTCGCCCTGCTCCCGCCCGAACTCCCCGCGTACGGCTCGGCGGACTACGTCCACCTGCTGATCGAGGGCTGCAAACTCGCCATGGCCGACCGGGAGGCCTGGTACGGGGACGCGGCCGAGGTGCCGGTCGCCGCACTGCTTGCGGACGACTACAACGCCGGGCGCCGGCGGCTGGTGGGGGAGCGGGCCTCCTTCGCGCTGCGGCCCGGCAGCCCCGGCGGCCGCACGCCCCGGCTGGGCGCGCACGCGCGCGGGGCGGCGACCGCGGGGCCGGGGTCCAGCGCGATGGGGGCGGGGGAGCCGACGGTGGCGAAGCTGCCTGCTTCGCCGGTGCCCGGGGAGCCGGCCGTCACGGAGCGGCCGGCGTCGCCCCTGGCCGGGGAACCGGCCGTCCGCGCGGACGGCTCGACCCGGGGCGACACCTGCCATCTCGACGTCGTCGACCGCTGGGGCAACATGGTCGCCGCCACGCCCAGCGGCGGCTGGCTCCAGTCCAACCCCGTCGTCCCCGAACTGGGCTTCCCGCTCGGCACCCGGCTCCAGATGACCTGGCTGGAGGAGGGACTGCCGGGCACCCTCACCCCCGGCCGCCGCCCCCGCACCACCCTCACCCCGTCCCTCGCCCTGCGCGACGGAGTCCCGGTCATGGCCTTCGGCACCCCCGGCGGCGACCAGCAGGACCAGTGGTCCCTGCACTTCTTCCTGGCCGTCGCCCTGCGGCACCCGGTCCGCGGCGGCCTCGACCTCCAGGGCGCGATCGACGCCCCGAACTGGCACAACGACAGCTTCCCCGGTTCCTTCCACCCGCGCGGCATGCTTCCCGGCAGCGTGACCGTCGAGTCCCGGATGCCCGCCGACGTCGTCGCGGACCTGCGGGACCGGGGTCACGACGTGACCGTCGGCGACGCCTGGTCGGAGGGGCGCCTGTGCGTGGTCGCCCGCGACCCGGAGACCGGGGTGCTGTCGGCGGCGGCGAACCCGCGCGGAATGCAGGGGTACGCGGTCGGACGCTGAGGACCGGCGGGGCCCGCCCGCGCCACGGGCAACGGAAAGGTCCGATTCCCGGTATTCATGCCGATTCCACCGTGAGTACACGGGCCCGGCGGGGAATGTCAGTGCCGCGTGTTCTCATGGAGACATGATCGAAGACACGGAAACCATCGACGAGTTTCTCGCACGGCACGCCGCGGACGTCGAGAACGCGGTCCGCAAGGCGGCCGAGGCCGAGATCCTGCCCCGCTTCCGCCGCCTCGCCGAGCACGAGATCGACCAGAAGAGCGGCCCGCACGACCTGGTGACGGACGCCGACCGCAACGCCGAGCTGTTCCTCACGGAGGCCCTCGGCGCCCTGCTGCCCGGCTCGGTCGTCGTGGGCGAGGAGGCGGTCCACGCCAACCCCGCGACGTACGAGGCGATACGCGGCGACGCCCCGGTGTGGATCGTCGACCCGGTGGACGGGACACGGCAGTTCGTGCGCGGCGAGGAGGGCTTCTGCACGCTGGTCGCGCTCGCGCGCCACGGCGAGCTGCTCGCCTCCTGGACCTACGCCCCGGCCCGCGACCAACTCGCCACGGCCGTACGGGGCAAGGGTGCGTTCCTCGACGGCGAGCGCCTGTTCGCGGGGCCGCCGCCGGCCGACCGCGAGCTGCGGGTGGCCACGTCCCACCCGGACTACACGACCGACGAACAGAAGCGCGCGCTGCTGGGACTGTGGACGGACGGGGTCGCGCCGCGCGCCTGCGGTTCGGCGGGCCTGGAGTATCTGGCCGTCGCCAGGGGCGAGTTGGACGCCGTCGCCTTCTCCTGGGAAGCGGCCTGGGACCACGCGGCGGGCCTGCTGCTCGTCGAGGAGGCGGGCGGCACGCACCTGACGCGCACGGGCGGCCCCTTCCGTATCACCGGGGGGAACGCGCTGCCGTTCACGGCGGCCCGAGACGCGGCGACGGCGCGGCGGGTGGCGGCACTGCTCGCGGGGCAGGCGTACTGATCGCGGGCGTGGCGTACTGATCGCGGGCGTGGCGTACTGATCGCGGGCGTGGCGTACTGATCGTGGGCCAGACGTAATGATCTTGAGTCAGGCGTACTGATCTTGGTGGACACGCGGTGAGGCGGGTGCCTCACGGGTGCCCTCCGGGAGCCCCGTCCGGGGGACGCCGGGGTCGCGGCATATCCTGACCCCGAGTGGCCATCGGCTGACGAAGGAGTCCGAAGGTGCCGTCGATGCTCGATGCGGTCGTGGTGGGTGCGGGGCCGAACGGACTGACGGCCGCCGTGGAGCTGGCCCGGCGCGGCTTCTCGGTGGCCGTCTTCGAGGCCCGGGACACGGTGGGCGGCGGCGCCCGCACGGAGGAGCTCACCCTCCCCGGCTTCCACCACGACCCGTGCTCGGCCGCACATCCCCTCGGTATCAACTCCCCGGCGTTCCGTGCGATGCCCCTGGAGCGGTACGGACTGACCTGGCTCCAGCCCGAGCTGCCCATGGCACATCCGCTGCCGGACGGTACCGCGGCCGTGCTGGCCCGGTCGGTCGCGGAGACCGCCGCCTCCTTCGGCCCGCGCGACGCGGGGGTGTACCGCAGGCTGGTCGAGCCCTTCCTGCCCAAGTGGGACACCCTGGCCCAGGACTTCATGTCCCTGCCGCTCAGCTCGCTGCCGCGCGACCCGGTCACCCTCGCCCGCTTCGGCCTCGTCGGCCTGCCGCCGTCCACGTGGCTCACCCGCCGGTTCCACGACGAGCGGGCCAGGACCCTGTTCGCGGGCCTGGTCGCCCATGTCATCGCGCCGCTCAACGGGCCGGCCACCAGTGCCGTCGGCCTCGTCTTCGCCCTCGCGGCGCACGCCCGCGGCTGGCCGGTGGCCCGGGGCGGCTCCCAGTCCATCTCGGACGCGCTCACCGCGTACCTCAAGGACCTCGGCGGCACGGTCCACACGGACTTCGAGGTCAAGCGGCTCGACGATCTGCCGCCCGCCCGTGCCTATGTCTTCGACACCTCGCCCACCGCGCTGGCCCGGATCGCGGGCTTCGGCTCGTACTACGACGGGTACCGGTACGGACCGGGCGTCTTCAAGATTGACTACGCGCTGGACGGACCGGTGCCGTGGACGGCGCCGGAGGCCCGTGTCGCGGGGACCGTGCAGATCGGGGGCAGCAGCGCGGAGATCGACGCGGCGCTGCGGGCGGCCTCGCGGCACGGGCGGGCGCCCGAGCATCCGTTCCTGATCACGGTGCAGCCGAGTGTCGTCGACCCCGGGCGCGCTCCCGAGGGCAAGCAGGTCTTCTGGGCCTACGGCCATGTGCCGAACGGTTTCACCGGCGACCTCACCGACGCGATGGAGCGCCAGCTGGAGCGGTTCGCGCCGGGTTTCCGGGACCGGGTCCTGGCCCGTGCCACGGCCGGGCCGCCCGAGCTGGCCGCCCGCAACGCCAACTACGTCGGCGGCGACATCGCCTCCGGCGCGGTGAGCGGCCTCCAGATCATGCTCCGCCCCAAGATGACCCTCTTCCCCTACCGCACCCCGCACCCGGCCGTCTTCATCTGCTCGTCGGCGACCTCGCCGGGCCCCGGGGTACACGGCATGTCGGGCCACAACGCGGCGAAGGCCGTCTGGCGAAAACTGAGGCAGCCCTGACGCGGGATCGCGGGATCGCCAGGCGCGGGAGCGTTGTGGCTGGTCGCGCAGTTCCCCGCGCCCCTGAGTGGGCACATCCGACGCACCTTCGACTGCCCACGTACCCCAAGCCCCCGCAGAACAACCTGACCCCGACCCGGCCCACCCAACCCAGCCAGGAACCCGGCCCCCACATAACCCCGCCCCACGCAAAACCCCCTCAGGGGCGCGGGGAACTGCGCGACAAGCCACGACGCACCCGCACCCGCCCCCGCCCCCGGGCCGCCGCTGCCCCATACGACCCCGGCCGACGCGAACGCCGCTAGGGGCGCGGGGAACTGCGTGACCAGCCACGACGTGCCCGCGCCGGACCACCCCCGTCACCCCCGTCACTACCCCGGCGGCACCCCCACCCCGTCCCCTTTCAGCCGCTCCAGGTCCGAGGGCCGTACCTGGATGACCAGGACCGCGATCACCGCCGCCACCCCGGCGAAGATCGCCGCGGCGACGAACGCCGCCGACACCCCGGACGTCAGCACCTGATCCCCCCAGGGATCGGGAAGCACCCCGGTGCGCTCGAAGCGGACCCGCTCAGCCGGCGTAGCGCGCGACAGAAACTCCGGCACCCGCTTCTCCGCCTCGTTCCGGCTCGCCGTCCCGTACATCGTCACCAGAATCGACAACCCCAGCGAACCCCCCACCTGCTGCGTCGCGTTGAGCAGCCCCGACGCCGCGCCCGTGTCCTCCGTCTCCACGTTCGACAACGCCATCAGCGTCAGCGCCACGAACTCCATGCCCATACCGAGGCTGAAGACAAGGATCGGCCCGAGCACCGACCCGGCATACGTGGAGTGCACATCCGTCAGCGTCAACCACGCCAGCCCCGCGGCAGCGAGCACCGCCCCGGTCACCATGAACGGCTTCGGCCCGAACCGCGGCAGCAGTTGCGACGCCAGCCCCGCCCCCACCGCGATGACCGCGCTCACCGGCAGAAACGCCAGCCCGGCCATGAGCGGACTGAAGTCCAGCACGTTCTGCACGAACAGCGTCAGGAAGAAGAACATCCCGAAGATCGCCGCGGCAAGGCTCAGCATCATGCCGTACGTGCCCGCCCGGTTACGGTCCGCGAACATCCGCAGCGGAGTGATCGGCTGCGGAGATCTCCGCTCGACCAGCACGAACAGCACCAGCACCACCACCGCCGCCGCGAACGACGCCAGCGTCAGCGCGTCCCGCCAGCCGTCCTGGGCGGCCCGGATGAACCCGTACACCAGCAGCACCATGCCGACCGTCGAGGTCGCCGCGCCCGCGATGTCGAAGTGCCCGGGACGCCGCTCGGACTCCTTGATCCAGCGTGGTGTCGCCAGCACGATCAGCAGCCCGATCGGCACGTTGACGAACAGCACCCAGCGCCAGTTGAGCCACTCGACGAGCATCCCGCCCGCCAGCAGCCCGATCGCCCCGCCACCCGCGGAGACCGCGGCGAACACCCCGAACGCCCGGTTCCGCTCGGGCCCTTCACGGAAGGTGGTGCTGATCAGGGCGAGCGAGGTCGGGGACGCGATGGCCCCGCCCACACCCTGCAAGGCCCGCGCGGCGAGCAACTGCCAGGAGTTGTGGGCCAGTCCGCCGAGCAGCGACGCCAGCACGAAGAGCAGCACACCGAAGACGAACACCCGCCGCCGGCCGAGGATGTCACCGGCCCGCCCACCGAGCAGCAGCAGCCCGCCGAAGGTCAGTGTGTACGCGTTGACCACCCACGACAGGCTGGTGGTGTCGAAGTCCAGTGAGCTCTGGATGTGCGGCAGCGCGATGTTCACGATGGTGATGTCGAGCACCACCATCAGCTGACAGGACGCGATGACCAGCAGCGCCATTCCGCTGCCGCGGCCACCACCTGGTTCGGCCACGACTCGACCGTACGCCGTGCCCCGAACGCCTACCAGTCGATCACCGGTGGGCCACCGGCCACGACATACCCTCCACCCCTCAGGATCAGACAAATCCGAACGTGGTAATTGAACCGGTTGTGTTCGGAGTCCTAGGGTGAGCCGCTCTCAGTTCGTGCAGCGCAACTGTTCGTCCCCAGAAAGGACACGGTCATGCCGCACCCGCACCCCCACACCCCGCCCGCCGGCCCCGGTAGCGAACCCGGCCCCACAACCGGCCCGCGTACCGCCGTCAGCCGCCGCAGACTCCTGGAGGGCGGAGCCGCCGTCCTCGGCGCCCTCGCCCTGTCCACGTCCGCCGCCGGCGCACACCCCGGCCGGGGCACGTCCGCGGCCGAACCCCCGGAGTGGAACGGCCGGATCGACGTCTTCCGGCTCGGCACGCAGCCCCCGCACACCACCCTCATGCCGTACGCGGACCTCCGCCAGGCACTGGCCGCCGACCGCACCGACTCGCCGTACCGGCTGAGTCTCGACGGCACCTGGCGGTTCGCGTACGCCGACCGCCCGGAGGACCGCGACCCCGACTTCCATCACACCGACGTCGACGACCGCGACTGGGACACCATTCCGGTCCCCTCCGTCTGGCAGATGCAGGGCTACGACCGCCCGATCTTCGTCAACATCACCTACCCGTGGTGGGGCCCCAACGGTCACGGCGAGGAGGCCCGGCCGCCCGCCGCGCCGACCCGTTTCAACCCGGTCGGCCAGTACCGCCGTACCTTCACGGTCCCCCGCGGCTGGGCGGGGCGGCGGACCTTCCTGCACTTCGAGGGTGTCAAGTCCGCCCACTACGTGTGGATCAACGGCGAACTCGTCGGCTACCACGAGGACTCGTACACCCCCGCCGAGTACGACATCACGGACCACCTCGGGCCCGGCACCAACCACATCGCCGTCGAGGTCTACCGATTCTCCGACGGTGACTGGATGGAGGACCAGGACATGATCCGGCTGAGCGGCATCTTCCGCTCGGTCCACCTGTTCTCCACCCCGGCCGTGCACCTGCGGGACTTCCGGCTGGAGACCCCGCTGAGCGACGACCACAAGGCGGCCCGGCTGTCGGTCACCGCGAGCGTGCGCGACTACGGCGGTGCGGGCGCCGGACGCCACACCGTCGAGACGCAGTTGTACGACGCGGCGGGGCACCCGGTGTGGCCGCGTCCGCTCCAGCAGCAGGTCGACGTGGGCGAACCGGGCGAGGACGTCACCGTCCAGGCCGCCAGGGACGTCCCCGCGCCGAAGCTCTGGTCGGCGGAGCACCCGTACCTCTACACGGCCGTCCTGCGGCTGCGCGACCCGGCGGGAAAGGTGATCGAGACGCTCTCGCACCGGGTGGGCCTGCGCGAGTTCGCGCTCAAGGACGGTCTGATGCGCATCAACGGCCGGCCCGTCTCCCTGCGCGGCACCAACCGGCACGAGATGCACCCCGACCGCGGCACCGCCCTCACCCGCGCGGACATGGTCGAGGACATCACGATCATCAAGCGGCTCAACATGAACTCGGTCCGCACCTCGCACTACCCCAACAACCCCACGTGGTACGAACTCGCCGACGAGTACGGCCTGTACCTCGTCGACGAGACCAACCTCGAAACCCACGGCATCAGCGGCGAGTACCCCGGCGACCACGCCGACTGGACCGTGGCCTGCGTCGCCCGCGCCCAGAACATGGTGCACCGCGACAAGAACCACGCCTCGGTCGTCATCTGGTCGCTCGGCAACGAGGCGGGCCGCGGCAGCACGTTCGTCGCCATGCGCGACTGGATCAAGTCGTACGACACCACCCGCGTCGTCCAGTACGAGGGCGACGACCGGCCGGCGGTCAGCGACATCCGCTCGAGGATGTACGAGAGCCCCGCGCGCGTCGAGCAGCGGGCGAACGACACCGCCGACACCCGGCCCTACGTCATGATCGAGTACGCCCACTCGATGGGGAACTCGACCGGCAACTTCAAGCAGTACTGGGACACCGTCCGCCGTCACGACGTCCTCCAGGGCGGCTGGATCTGGGACTTCGTCGACCAGTCGCTGACCTGGCCCACGCCCACCCGCACGTTCTTCACCGAATCCGGGCCCGGCGCGATCGCCGGCGAGATCCTCGCCGGCGCCGGCACCTTCGACCGCGAGAAGGGTCTCTCCGGCGGCACCGTCTTCGCCCGCGACCCGGGCCTCGACCTCACCGGCTCACTGACCCTGGAGGCATGGGTCACCCCGCACTTCACCGGCTACCAGCAGCCGATCCTCGCCAAGGGCGACACCCAGTACGCCCTCAAGCAGGCCAACGGCACCCTGGAGTTCTTCATCCACGGCGACGGCGAGTGGATCGGCGCCAACTGGGCCCTCCCGCAAGGCTGGACCGGCACCGAGCACCACATCGCGGGCGTCTTCGACGCGGACACCGGCACACTCACCCTCCACGTGGACGGGGTGGCCAGGGCCACCCGCACCACCACCCGCCGACCGGGCAGCAGCACCGCGCCCCTCTCGCTCGCCACCGACATCGACAACCCGATCCGCGAGTTCAGCGGCACGATCCGGCGGGCCCGTGTGTACGCCCGCGCCCTGACCGCGGCCGAACTGGACAACCCCGGCCGCGGTCCGGGCGACGACGGTGTGCGCTTCTGGTTCGACGCCGCGACCGTCGAGTTCACGAGGAAGCGGCCCCGCGAGCGAACGTACTTCCCCTACGGCGGCGACTGGGGCGACAACCCCAACGACGGGAACTCGACCTCGGACGGCCTCGTCACCCCCGACCGCCGGCTCACCGGCAAGACGGCCGAGGTCAAGCGGATCCAGCAGACCATCAACGTCACCCCCGCCGCCGGCGACACCCTGGCCCCCGGCGCGGCCGTCACCCTCACCAACGAGAACCTCTTCACCAACGTCCGTGAGTTCAACGGCAGTTGGCGGCTCCTCGCCGACGGTGAGGTGGTGCAGCACGGCCGGCTGAGCAGCGCACAGCTGGATGTCCCGCCGCTGTCCGCCAAGGACGTCACCGTGCCGTTCAAGGTGCCCGGCACCCCGGCACCGGGCACCGAGTACCACCTTCAGTTCTCCTTCACCACCAGGGAACCCACGAAGTGGGCCGAGGCGGGCTTCGAGGTGGCCGGGCAGCAGCTCACCGTCGACGCGGGCAGCCCGCCCGTGACGCCCACGCCGCTGGACGGCGTCCCGGCCCTGCGCCACACCGACGACGGCGCCTCGGTCACCGTCACCGGCGACGGCTTCTCCGTCACCGTCGACCGGAAGACCGGGACCATCACGTCGTACGAGGCCTCCGGCAGCCGGCTGATCACCTCCGGCCCCGCCCCGAACTTCTGGCGGGCACCCACGGACAACGACCGCGGCAACGGCCAGCACACCCGCAACCAGACCTGGCGCGACGCCGGCACCCGCCGCCAGGTGACGGACGTGGGTGTGCGCGTACTGCGGGACCGGGCCGTCGAGATCAAGGTGAGCGGCACACTGCCGACGACCACGCGGTCGTCGTACACCACCACGTACACGGTCTTCGGCAACGGCGAGATCAAGGTCGACAACACCCTGCACCCGGGCGCCGCCTCGCTGCCGTACATCCCGGAGATCGGCACCCTGCTGATCCTGCCCGGCCGCCTGGAGAACCTGCACTACTACGGCCGCGGCCCCGAGGAGAACTACTGGGACCGCCACGACGGCACCGACGTCGGCCGCCACTCCGGGACCGTCTCCGGGCAGTGGACCACCTACAGCCGCCCGCAGGAGAACGGCAACCGGACCGACGTCCGCTGGTTCGCCCTGACCGGCCGCGACGGCACCGGGCTCCTCGTCAGCGGCGAGCCCCTGATCGAGGTCAACGCCTCGCACTTCACCCCCGAGGACCTGTCGGCCGGGGCACGCCACACCTACCAGCTGACGCCCAGGGACGAGGTCGTGCTGCGGATCGCCCACCGGCAGATGGGCCTCGGCGGCGACACCAGCTGGGGCGCCCACACCCACAACGAGTACAAGCTGTTCGCCGACCGGGACTACGCGTACACCTACCGGCTGCGGCCCCTGCGGGACGTGGCCGACGCCCTGACGGCGTCCCGGCGGCCCACGGCCACAGAGTAGCCACAGTGACGTGATCGACATGGCGGCGAGGAGGCCGGGGCGAAAGAATCCGTTGGGTGCTACACCCGGCCATTCGCTCCGGCCTCATCGAAAGGGATCCCGTCATGGACGAGCAGGACGAGCGCTTCGACGTAGTGGTACTCGGGGCGGGCCCCGGCGGATACGTCGCCGCCGTCCGCGCCGCCCAGTTGGGCAAACGCGTCGCCGTCGTCGAGGAGAAGTACTGGGGCGGCGTCTGTCTGAACGTCGGCTGCATCCCCACCAAGGCCCTGCTGCGCAACGCCGAACTGGCCCACATCTTCACCCGTGAGCAGAAGACCTTCGGCATCAAGGTCGACGGCGAGGTCAGCTTCGACTACGGCGAGGCGTTCCGGCGCAGCCGCAAGGTCGCGGACGGCCGGGTCAAGGGCGTCCACTACCTGATGAAGAAAAACAAGATCACCGAGTACGACGGCCGGGGCACCTTCCTCGACGCCCACACCCTCCGGGTGACCGACCGCGAGGGCGGCACCCGCACCCTCGCCTTCGAGCACTGCGTCATCGCCACCGGCGCCACCCCCAAGCTGCTGCCCGGCACCCGCCGCACCGCGCGCGTGGTGACCTACGAGGAGCAGATCCTCGCCGACGACCTGCCGCGGTCCGTGGTCGTCGCGGGCGCCGGCGCGATCGGCGTGGAGTTCGCGTACGTCCTGCACAACTACGGCGTGAAGGTGACGATCGTCGAGTTCCTGGACCGCGTCGCCCCGCTGGAGGACGCCGAGGTCTCCGCCGAACTCGCCCGCCAGTACCGCAGGCTGGGGATCGACGTGCTCACCTCCACCCGCGTCGACGCCATCGACGAGTCCGGCCCGCAGGTCCGTGTCACCGTCACCGCGAAGGACGGCTCGCAGCAGGTCCTGGAGGCCGACAAGGTGCTCCAGGCGATCGGCTTCGCGCCCAACGTCGAGGGCTACGGCCTGGAGAAGACCGGAGTCCGCGTCACCGACCGGGGCGCCATCGACGTCGACGGCCGCTGCCGCACCTCCGTGCCGCACATCTACGCCATCGGCGACGTCACGGCCAAGCTGATGCTCGCGCACACCGCCGAGGCCATGGGCGTGATCGCCGCCGAGACCCTCGCGGACGCCGAGACGATGGAACTCGACTACGCGATGATCCCGCGCGCCACCTACTGCCAGCCGCAGATCGCCAGCTTCGGCTACACCGAGGCACAGGCCAGGGAGCGGGGCTACGACGTCAAGGTCGCCAAGTTCCCGTTCACGGCCAACGGCAAGGCGCACGGACTCGGCGACGTCACCGGCTTCGTGAAGCTGATCAGCGACGCCAAGTACGGCGAGCTCATCGGCGGCCACCTCATCGGCCCGGACGTCACCGAACTGCTGCCCGAGCTGACCCTGGCCCAGCAGTGGGACCTCACGGTCCACGAGGTCGCCCGCAACGTCCACGCCCACCCGACGCTCGGCGAGGCCGTCAAGGAGGCGGTGCACGGACTGGCCGGACACATGATCAACATGTGACGCGGACCGCCCCGGGGCACCACCGGGGCGGTCACCCGTACGGCCCACAGCGCTCGCCGTCGCCGTGGGCCGGCGGTCTGCTGGCCCCATGAGCCAGAACGCAGCAGAGCCGGGCAGCACGCCGGACGCGGGTCCGGCCGGCAGGCCGGACAGCGAGATCGGCACGGCCTGGACCGCGCCCCCGTCACCACGCCACCGGGGCGCGGACGGCGACGCCTGGGTCACCGGCGGCGTCACCTTCGCCGGTGTCCTGATGCTGTGCGGCGGTGTCCTCGCCGTACTCCAGGGCATCGCGGCGATCGCCGACGACGACGTGTACGCCCGCGTCGGCACCTACGTCTACGAACTCGACCTCACCGGCTGGGGCTGGATCCACGTGGTCCTCGGCGCGCTCGTCGCCGTCACCGGCTGGGGTGTCCTCTCGGGCGCCTCCTGGGCGCGGATCACCGGCATCGTCCTGGCCGCGCTCAGTCTGGTCGCGCAGTTCCTGTTCCTGCCGTACGCGCCGATCTGGTCCGTCGTGATGATGGCGATCGACGTGTTCGTGATCTGGGCGCTGGCCGCCCGGCACGAGCTGGTCCGCCAGTCGGGCCCCGGGCCGTCGCCGGCCGGCCGAGGTTGATGTCGGATTCTCGCCAGCCCGGGCCCGGCGGGTGCCCGATGCTGGACGTATGCAGAACGGGATGCACACCGACACCGAGCGCTGTGTCCGCGCCGTCCGGTCCAAGGACGCGCGCTTCGACGGCTGGTTCTTCACGGCGGTCCTGACCACCGGGATCTACTGCCGGCCCAGCTGCCCCGTCGTGCCGCCCAAGCCGCAGAACATGGTGTTCCACCCGTCCGCCGCCGCCTGCCAGCAGGCCGGGTTCCGGGCCTGCAAGCGGTGCCGCCCCGACACCAGCCCCGGCTCCCCCGAGTGGAACCAGCGGGCCGATCTGGTGGCCCGCGCCATGCGGCTCATCGCCGACGGTGTGGTGGACCGCGAGGGAGTGCCCGGACTCGCCGCCCGCCTCGGCTACAGCACCCGCCAGACCGAGCGCCAGCTCCTCGCCGAACTCGGCGCGGGACCACTCGCGCTCGCCCGGGCCCAGCGTGCCGAGACCGCCCGGCTGCTCGTCGAGACGACCGGCCTGCCGATGGCCGAGATCGCCTTCGCCGCCGGGTTCGCCTCCATCCGCACCTTCAACGACACCGTCCGCGAGGTCTTCGCCCTCACCCCCACCGCACTGCGCGCCCGCCGCCCCAAACGGCATCCGCAGGCCACCACCGGCGCCCTCACCCTCCGGCTCCCCTTCCGCGCCCCGCTCAACCCCGACAACCTCTTCGGCCACCTCGCGGCCACCGCCGTACCCGGCGTCGAGGAGTGGCGGGACGGCGCGTACCGCCGCACGCTGCGGCTGCCGTACGGCCACGGCATCGTCGCGCTCACCCCACGGCCCGACCACATCGCGTGCCGGCTCACGCTGCGTGATCTGCGGGACCTGCCCGTCGCCATCAGCCGCTGCCGCCGGATGCTCGACCTGGACGCGGACCCGGTCGCCGTCGACGAACAACTGCGCACCGACCCGCTGCTCGCCCCGCTGGTCGACAAGGCACCGGGCCGGCGGGTGCCGCGCACGGTCGACGAGGCCGAGTTCGCGGTCCGCGCGGTCCTGGGCCAGCAGGTCTCCACGGCCGCCGCCCGCACCCACGCGGCCCGCCTGGTGACCGCGTACGGCGACCCGGTCGAGGACCCCGAGGGCGGCCTCACCCACCTCTTCCCGACCGCCGGACAACTGGCCGCGGCCGACCCGGAGACCCTCGCGATGCCCCGCACCCGCCGGGCGACCCTCGCCACCCTCGTGTCCCGACTGGCCGACGGCACCCTGCACCTGGGAGTGGAGAGCGACTGGGCCACGACCAGGGAACAGCTCCTCGCCCTGCCCGGCTTCGGCCCCTGGACAGCCGACGTCATCGCCATGCGCGCCCTCGGCGACCCCGACGCGTTCCTCGCCACCGACCTCGGAGTCCGGCGCGCGGCGGGGGAGTTGGGCCTGCCCACGACACCGGCCGCGCTCACCGCACGCGCGGCGGCCTGGCGGCCGTGGCGGGCCTACGCCGTCCAGTACCTCTGGGCGACCGACAGCCACCCGATCAACTTCCTCCCCGCGTAAGCGCGTTCGGGAATCCCAAGGACAACTCATGCGACAGCACACCGTCATCGACAGCCCGTACGGCCCGCTCACCCTCGTGGCCGACGAAGGCGTTCTGTGCGGCCTCTACATGACCGAACAGCGCCACCGCCCGATGGAGGAGACCTTCGGGGCACGGGCAGCCGTCACGCAGACCCCGTTCGCGGAGACGGAGGAGCAGCTTGAGGCCTACTTCGCGGGCGGACTCAAGGAGTTCACCCTCCCACTCCGCCTGAACGGCTCGGCGTTCCAGCAGAGCGTCTGGACACAGCTCCGGGCCATCCCGTACGGCGAGACCCGCTCCTACGGCGACCTCGCCGACCGCCTCGGCAACCCCAAGGCCTCACGCGCGGTCGGCCTCGCCAACGGCAGGAACCCCGTCGGCATCATCGTCCCCTGCCACCGTGTCATCGGCGCGGGCGGCGGCCTCACCGGCTACGGCGGCGGCCTGGAACGCAAGCGGCGCCTGCTCGACTTCGAACAGGGCGCCGCCCTCTTCTGAGCCCCACTGCCCGTCGTGCCTAGCCGGCGATCGAGGCCAGCAGCCGGGGCAGTGCCGTGCCGATCGGCTCGCGCACGACCTCGTCGGCCAGTTCGTCGTACGGGGTCGGCTCGGCGTTGACGATGACCAGCCGGGCCCCGTGGTCGGCGGCGACGCCCGCGAGGCCCGCCGCCGGCTGCACCTGGAGGCTGCTGCCGACCGCGACGAAGACCTGACAGGCCTTGGTGATCGCGACCGCCTCGCCCAGCACCTCCGGGTCGAGCCGCTCGCCGAACATCACCGTCGCGGACTTCAGGATGCCCCCGCACGCCAGACACGGCGGATCGTCCTCACCGGCGTCGACCCGGGCCAGCGCGTCCTCCATCGGACCCCGGGCGTGGCAGCCGGTGCACACGAACGTCCGTGCGCTGCCGTGCAGTTCCAGCACCTTGCGGGCCGGCATCCCGGCGAGCTGGTGCAGCCCGTCGACGTTCTGTGTGATCACCCGCACCGGTACCCCGGACCGCTCCAGCTCGGCGACGGCGACATGCGCCGCGTTCGGCTCGGCCGCGAGCGTGCGGTTGTCGCGCCGCATCCGCCACGAACGGCGCCGGATCTCGGGATCGCCCATGTAGTACTCGTACGTCACGAGCTTCTCGGCCTCGGGATCGCGCCGCCACAGCCCGTTCGGCCCGCGGTAGTCGGGGATACCGGAGTCCGTGCTGATGCCGGCGCCACTGAGCAGGGCCACCAGGGGCTTCGTCATGGCTCCGAGGGTAGGTCGGCGCCCGCCCGCGCGGCGAACAGATATCCGCCGGGGCGATCCGGCCCGCCCGGGTCACCCCACCCGGACCCCGTTCTCCAGTTCCGCCGTGCCGGAACCCTCCGCGAGGACCTCCAGCGCCGCCAGCACCCGCAGCCCCAGCGTCCCCGGGAGGTAGACGGGCAGCTCCTCGGGGGCGACCAGCCGCCAGGACAGCAGCTCCTCCTCCTGGAGCCGGATCGCCTGGAAGTCCGCGTCGCCGAGCACACCACCGTCGTAGAGATACGCCACCAGCGGCGGCCGGGCCGTCCCGTGCACCCAGTCGACGGCCAGCAGCGGGCCCAGTTCACGATCGAGGCCGATCTCCTCCGCGGTCTCCCGGCGGGCGCCCTGGCGCGGGGTCTCCCCGTCGTCCGACTCGACCGTGCCGCCCGGCAGCGCCCAGCCCTCCCGGTAGTTCGGCTCGACGAGCAGCACCCGCCCACCGGCGTCACGGAAGAGGGCGGCGGCACCGGCGAGGACACGGGGCAGGCCCGCGATGTACGTGGCGAAGTCAGTGGTCACCCCGGAAGCGTAACCAGCCCGGCGCCCCTCACACGGACCGTGACCCGCTCTGGGCCGGGGTCGCCTCCGCGACCGCCAACCGCACGGTCCGTTCGGCCAGTTCGCTGATCCGCGCCCCGTCGAAGCCGAACACGGCACTGCGCACGGTGTCCTCCAGCGGGTCCTTCCACTGGCCCGGGATCGCCCGCGCGCCGGTCAGTACACCGGCCACCGAACCGGCGGTCGCCCCGTTGGAGTCGGTGTCCAGGCCGCCGCGGACGGTGAGGGTGATGGTGCGGGTGAAGTCGCCGTCGCCGTACAGCAGCCCGGCGGTGAGCACGGCCGCGTTCGGCACCGTGTGGATCCAGCCCAGGCCGGACGTCTCCTCCGCCGCGGTCGTCAGCGTGTCCTCCCAGGCGAGGCGGGCGTCGTGCAGCGACACGACCCGGCGTACGGTCCGCGCGAGACGGCAGCTCGCCGGGACCACAGCCAGCGCCTGGTCCACCGCGTGCCGCACGGTCGGCGCCGTGAACGCGGCCGCGACCAGAGCCGCCGCCCACATCGCGCCGTAGACACCGTTGCCCGTGTGCGAGAGGACCGCGTCCCGGCGGGCCAGGGAGGCCGCGCGGCGCGGGGCGCCGGGGCAGGTCCAGCCGTAGATGTCCGCGCGGATCAGCGCGCCGATCCACTCCTGGTACGGGTTGTCGTACGTCGCCGTCAGCGGCGGTCTGAGGCCGTTGGCGAGGTTGCGGTAGGCGGCCCGCTCGGCGGTGAAGGTCTGCCGGTACGGCAGCCGCAGCAGCCACAGTTCGCCGACCTGCTCGGTGCTGAAGGCGAAACCGTGCCGCTCCAGCAGGTCGAGGCCGAGGATCGCGTAGTCCACGTCGTCGTCGCGGCAGCTGCCGTGGATCCGGCCCCGTACGCACTCGCGCCACTCCGGGCGCAGCTCGTCGCCGTCGCCGTCGGCGGGCGCGGGGAGGTAGTCGGTCAGGGGCAGGGCGGCGGCCCGCCGCAGATAGCGGTCGATACGGTCCCGCGTCCACAGGTCGCCCTGCTCGACCGGTTTGCCGAGCATGTTGCCCGCGATCCGGCCCAGCCAGCCCCCGAGAACGCGGTCGGCGAGCTCTGGCTCAGTGCCCACAGGGGTCATAGCACCGGTGTACCCCTTTCCGGGCCCCGGCACAGGCCCTCCGCGGCGGATCGCCGGGGGTTCCAGGGGTTGGGCAGGGCATGACGGCGGGGGCGGACTCCGGTTAAGGTCGCAGCGGCGCGACTGCCTTGACGTGCGCAAGGCTCGAAGAGCAAGGGGATACCAAGGTGGCTGACGCTGCTGCTGTGGACGGGGCCCGGACGGTGCTCGTGGCCGCGGACAAGTTCAAGGGCTCGCTGACGGCCGTGCAGGTCGCCGAGCGGGTCTCGGCCGGACTGCGCCGGGTCGTGCCGGATCTGGTCGTCGAGGCGCTGCCGGTGGCCGACGGCGGCGACGGGACCGTGGACGCGGCCGTCGCGGCCGGGTTCGAGCGGCGTGAGGTGCGGGTCGCCGGGCCGCTCGGGCACGAGGTGAGCGCCGCGTTCGCGCTGCGCGACGGCACCGCGGTCGTCGAGATGGCCGAGGCGAGCGGCCTTCAGCGGCTGCCCGCCGGCGTCCTCGCACCCCTCACCGCCTCCACCTACGGCTCGGGCGAGCTGCTGCGGGCCGCCCTCGACGCGGGCGCCCGGACGATCGTCTTCGGCGTCGGCGGCAGCGCCACCACCGACGGCGGCGCGGGCATGCTGACCGCGCTCGGCGCCCGCTTCCTGGACACCGACGGCGAGCCGGTCGCCCCGGGCGGCGGCGGACTGGCCTCCCTCGCCTCGGCCGACCTGTCGGACCTGGACCCCCGCCTCGCCGACATCGAGTTCGTGCTGGCCAGCGACGTGGACAACCCGCTGACCGGCCCCAAGGGCGCTCCCGCGGTCTACGGCCCGCAGAAGGGCGCCTCTCCCGACGACGTGGCCACGCTCGACGCGGCGCTCGCGCACTACGCCAAGATCCTGGAGGCGGCCATCGGCCCTCGGGCCGCCGAGTCCGCCGCCTCGCCGGGCGCCGGCGCCGCGGGCGGCATCGGCTACGGCGCGCTGATCGTCGGCGCCCGGTTCCGCGCCGGCATCGAGGTCATGCTCGACGTCCTCGGCTTCGCCGACGCGCTCTCCCGCGCGGAACTCGTCATCACCGGCGAGGGCTCGCTCGACGAGCAGACCCTGCACGGCAAGGCCCCGGCGGGCGTCGCCGCCGCCGCCCGCGCCGCCGGCAAGGACGTCGTCGCGGTCTGCGGCCGGCTGGCCCTGCCCCCGGAGTCCCTCGGCCGCGCCGGCATCCGCCGCGCCTACCCCCTGACGGACGAGGAACCCGACATCGCCAAGTGCATCTCGGACGCGGGCCCGATCCTGGAACGCGTCGCCCAGCAGATCGCCCGCGACTACCTCACCTGACCGGCATCACCGTCTTCCTCCACCGTCGTCCGCCCCCGGCCCGGCCGGGCGGGGGACGTGCGACCGGTGCCGCCCACCGCTTCAGCCCCGCGCTGCCGGTCTGCCCTGCTCGGCCGGTGCGCGCCGCCGGTACGATCCCGCCCGCCCCGGCGGGGCAGCTCGCCGAGGCAGATCCCGTGCGCTCCGGCCGGTGGGCCCGCGGTCAGCCGTGTCCGCCTCGCCGGTTGGATCCCGTCCGCCCGGCCACCTCCGCGCGCCACCCCCGGCCACAGCACCTCGCCCACGGCAGATCCCGCCCGCCCTGGCGGTCAGGCCACGTCAGCCCTGTCCGCCCGGCTCCCCGCCGATCGCGTCCAGTTCCGTCAGGGCGTCCTCCGGGAGGTGGAGGTCGGACGCCGCCAGGTTCTCGTGGAGGTGGGTCGGGGAGGAGGTGCCGGGGATCAGGGCGATGGTGGGGGAGCGGTGCAGGAGCCAGGCCAGGGCGACCTGCTGGGGGCTCGCTCCCAGGGAGGCGGCGACCTTTGTCAGGCGGTCCGACTGCAACGGCGTGAAGCCGCCCAGCGGGAAGAACGGCACAAAGGCGATGCCCTCGGCCGCGCAGCGGTCGACCAGGGCGTCGTCCTGCCGCCGGGCCAGGTTGTAGAGGTTCTGCACGGTGACGACCGGCGCGATCGCCTGCGCCTCCGTGAGCTGCGCCGAGGACACGGAGCTCAGGCCCAGGTGCCGGATCAGACCCTGTTCCCGGAGTTCGGCCAGCGCGGCGAAGGGCTCCGCGACCGACGAGTCGTCCGGGCCCTCGACCTCGCCCAGCCGCAGGTTGACGACGTCCAGCACGTCGAGGCCGAGATGGTCCAGGTTCTCCCGGACCTGCGCCTTCAGGTCCTCCGGGTCCCGGGACATGATCCAGCCGCCGTCCGCGGCCCGGCGGGCGCCGACCTTGGTGACGACGGTCAGGTCCTCGGGGTAGGGGTGCAGGGCCTCCCGGATCAGCTCGTTGACGACACCGGGACCGTAGAAGTCGGCGGTGTCGATGTGGGTGACGCCCGCGTCGACCGCCGCCCGCAGTACGGCGACCGCCCGCCGGCGGTCCTTCGGCGGGCCGAAGACACCGGGCCCGGCCAGTTGCATCGCGCCGTAGCCCATCCGGGACAGCGTGGGTCCGCCGGTGAGTGTGACGGTTCCGGCGGCGGAGATCGCAGACATGGGTTCGTACCTCTCATGAAGTTCCAGGTGCGTCGCCAGCGTGCGTCCGCGTCCCCGGGCCCCGGCAGTACCCCGCTGTTCCTGGGGGTGACAGGGCCAGGCACCGCCCGCCCCACCCGCCGTACGGTGGACGTATGGCCCCGACCAACGCCCTCGGCGACTTCCTCCGCGCCCGCCGCGCACTGGTCCGCCCCGAGGAGGCGGGACTGCCCGGCGGCGGACTGCGCCGGGTCCCCGGCCTGCGCCGCGAGGAGGTCGCGACACTCGCCGGCATCAGCGGCGACTACTATCTGCGCCTCGAACAGGGCCGCGACCGCAACCCGTCCGTCCAGGTGCTGGAAGCCCTCGCCAGGGTGCTGCGGCTCGACGCGGCGACCACCGCGCACCTGATCACGCTCGCCCACGCACCACGCCACGCGGCCCACGGCCCCGAGACCGTCCCCGCGAGCCTGCTGCGGCTGATCGACGGCTGGACCGACACCCCGGCCTACGTCCAGAACCGGCTCACCGACGTCCTCGCGGTGAACGCCCTGGCCACCGCCCTCAGCCCGAACTACACACCCGGTGTCAACCTGATGCGGGCCGTCTTCCTCGACCCCGCCGAACGCGCGCTGCGCCGGGACTGGGAGGAACTCACCGCCGAGGGTGTGGCCGTACTGCGCACCCATGTCGGACCCGACGTGGCCGATCCCCGGCTTCAGCAGCTGGTCGGCGAGCTCTCGGTGCGCAGCGACCGCTTCCGGCAGCTCTGGGGCCGCCACGAGGTCCAGCCCCACCGCGGACGCGTCAGCAAGCTGCGGCACCCCCTGGTCGGCGACCTCGACCTCCAGTCGGAGAAGCTCTCCGTCGAGGGCGACGAGGCACTGGTCCTGGTGGTCTTCCACGCCGAACCGGGCAGCCGCAGCGCCGAGCTGCTGAACATCCTCGGCAGCCTCCACACCACCCCGCACGACGCACACCCGGCACACCCGGCACACCCCGCACACCCCGCACCCGAGCCCACGCCGGAGCAGTGAAGAGAGGGACATGTCCCGGGACATGGCGAAGGGCCCCGGACCAACCCGGTCCGGGGCCCTTCACCGTCGTGCGGGATCCGCTACGGCAGCTGTGCCGCACGCGCCTCACGGCGGTTGTCGCGGAAGTTGTTCACCCGGCGGAACGTGGCGAACAGCGGGATCACCGCGCCCATCACCAGCTGGAGCGCGCAGCCGGTCTGAAGGAGCAGCATGCCGCTCGGGGCGTCGAACGCCCAGGCGCACAGCAGACCCATGCTCAGCACGATCCACGCGAGCATCGCCACCGCGAGACGGCCCCGCGGCTTCGGGTACTCGACGCGGCTCACCATCAGCCAGGCCGTGCCCAGGATCGCCAGCAGTGTCGCCACGAAGGGCAGCTCAAGCAGCACGATGGAAACCACGGTCAGCGCGCCGAATGGGCTCGGCATGCCCTGGAACATGCCGTTCGGCGGGGTCACGCAGGAGAAGCGGGCGAGTCTCAGCACCACCGCGAGCAGGACCACGATCGCGCCGACCGCCGCCACCCGCTGGTGCGCGTCGTCGGCGACCATGCCGTACACCAGGACGAAGTACGCCGGTGCCAGGCCGAAGCTGATCAGGTCGGACAGGTTGTCCAGCTCGGCGCCCATGGGGGAGGAGCGCAGCTTGCGGGCGACAAGGCCGTCGAACAGGTCGAAGACCGCCGCGCAGAGCATCAGGATGACCGCCGTGGCCGCGCTGTGGCGGGCCATTCCGGTCTCCTGGCTGCCGGTGAGGTGCGGGATCAGGATGCCGGTGGTGGTGAAGTACACCGCCATGAAGCCGCAGGTGGCGTTGCCGAGGGTGAGGGTGTCCGCTATCGAGAGGCGGAGAGAGAGGGGCATCTCCTCCTCGTCGTGGTCCTCCTCGGCCTCGGGCACCCAGCCTGCCTGGGTCTCCGGGTCAATCACGGTCAATGCGAGTCACCCCAGCCACGGTCTTCTGACCGACCTCGACCGCGACCTCGACGCTCTCCGGGAGGTAGAGGTCCACACGTGAGCCGAAGCGGATCAGCCCGATCCGGTCGCCCTGCTCGACCTTGGTGCCCTCGGGCACGTAAGGCACGATGCGCCGGGCCACCGCACCGGCGATCTGGATCATCTCGATGTCGCCGAGCTCGGTGTCGAAGTGCCAGACCACCCGCTCGTTGTTCTCGCTCTCCTTGTTGAACGCGGGAACGAAACCGCCGGGGACGTGCTCGACCGACGTCACCTCACCGGCCAGCGGGGCACGGTTGACGTGGACGTTGAGCGGGCTCATGAAGATCGCGACGCGGGTACGTCCGTCCTTCCACGGCATGATGCTCTGCACCACACCGTCGGCCGGCGAGATGACCCGGCCCTGGGTGATCTCACGCTCGGGGTCGCGGAAGAACCACAGCATGCCCGCCGCAAGAGCGGTGGCGGGGACGGCGACGGCCTTGGCCACACCCGAGCGGCGGGCGCGGACCAGGCTGACGGCTGCGGTGGCGACGGTCGGGAGAAGCCACGGCGATGCTCCGCGCGCGAGGCGTACGCCGGCCAGGCTGTCTCGGGGTGCAGAGGTTTGGCTGTGGGGCATGAATGACCTTCGTAGCGAGGATGCCGCGCTTCTGACGGGGGACGGCGGCTTTCCCGCGATCGTAGCGGTTCCACGCCGCAACTGGGTAAGCCAGGAAGCCGAGTCGGCGGCCGAAGGCCGCCTACGGGGTGTGAGCTTCTTCTCGAAGAAAACACCCCGTTTCGGACATTCAGCCCTGGAATCGATACTCTTCGAGCAACCTTCGCCCGATGATCATTTTCTGGATCTCGGCGGTGCCTTCACCGATGAGCAGCATCGGCGCCTCGCGGTAGAGGCGCTCGATCTCGTACTCCTTCGAGAAGCCGTAGCCGCCGTGGATCCGGAAGGCGTCCTCCACGACCTCCTTGCAGTACTCGGAGGCGAGGTACTTCGCCATCCCTGCCTCAAGGTCGTTTCGTTCCCCGGAGTCCTTTTTACGTGCTGCGTTCACCATCATCGCATGGGCCGCCTCGACCTTGGTAGCCATCTCCGCCAGCTTGAACTGGATGGCCTGGTGCTGGGCGATCGGTTTGCCGAAAGTGTGACGCTGCTGGGCGTACCGGACGCCGAGTTCGAACGCACGCTGTGCGACGCCGCAGCCACGCGCCGCCACGTTGACGCGGCCCACCTCGACCCCGTCCATCATTTGGTAAAAACCGCGGCCGGTGACCCCGCCGAGCACCCGATCGGCCGGAACGCGCAGGCCGTCCATGATGAGTTCGGTGGTGTCGACGCCCTTGTAGCCCATCTTGTCGATCTTGCCGGGGATGGTGAGGCCGGGGCGGACCTCACCGAAGCCGGGCTCCTTCTCGATCAGGAAGGTCGTCATCGACTTGTGGGCCGCGGTGCCCTCCGGGTGGCCTTCGTCACTCTTCACGAGGACGGCCACCAGGGACGACGTACCGCCGTTCGTCAGCCACATCTTCTGGCCGTCGAGGACGTACTCCGCGCCGTCCTTCACCGCCTTCGACGAGATCGCCGACACGTCGGAGCCGAGCGCCGGTTCGGACATGGAGAACGCGCCGCGGACGTCACCGGCCGCCATCCTCGGCAGGAAGTGGTCCTTCTGCTCCTGGGTGCCGTGCTGCTTGAGCATGTAGGCCACGATGAAATGGGTGTTGATGATGCCGGACACCGACATCCAGCCGCGCGCGATCTCCTCGACGCACAGGGCGTAGGTGAGGAGCGACTCGCCAAGACCCCCGTACTCCTCGGGGATCATCAGACCGAACAGGCCCAACTCCCTGAGCCCGTCGACGATCTGCTGCGGGTACTCGTCGCGGTGCTCCAGCTCGGTCGCGACCGGGATGATCTCCTTGTCCACGAAGTCCCGGACCGTGGACAGGATCTCCTGCTGGATGTCGGTCAGACCGGCGGTCTGGGCGAGGCGCGCCATGGCTACTTCTCCTGCTGCTTCGGTTCGGGCCGGCCGGGCTGCTCGCCGCCGCGCTCCTTGATGTACGTCTCGGTCGGCACCATCACCTTGCGGCGGAACACACAGACCAGCGTGCCGTCCTGCTTGTAGCCCCGGGTCTCCACGTGCACGATCCCGCGGTCGGACTTGGACCGCGACGGTGTCTTGTCGAGGACCGTCGTCTCGCCGTAGACCGTGTCGCCGTGGAAGGTCGGTGCCACGTGCCTCAGCGACTCGATCTCCAGGTTGGCGATCGCCTTGCCGGAGACGTCCGGCACGGACATGCCGAGCAGCAGCGAGTAGACGTAGTTCCCGACGACCACGTTCCTGCCGAAGTCCGTGGTGTTCTCGGCGTAGTTGGCGTCCAGGTGGAGCGGGTGGTGGTTCATGGTGAGGAGACAGAACAGATGGTCGTCGTACTCGGTGACCGTCTTGCCCGGCCAGTGCTTGTAGACCGCCCCGACCTCGAACTCCTCGTAGGTGCGTCCGAATTGCATCGCGCTCAGGGCTCCTTAGCTTGAGGGGATCTCGAACTTCGAGGTACGGGTCATCCCCGCAGCGCGCCCCTTGCCGGAGACGACCAGCGCCATCTTGCGGCTCGCCTCGTCGATCATCTCGTCGCCGAGCATCGCCGAGCCCTTCTTGCCGCCCGCCTCGGACGTGTAGTAGTCGTACGCGTCCAGGATCAGCTCGGCGTGGTCGTAGTCCTCCTGCGACGGCGAGAAGATCTCGTTGGACGCCTCGACCTGGCCCGGGTGCAGCACCCACTTGCCGTCGAAGCCGAGCGCGGCGGCGCGCTGCGCGACCTCGCGGTAGCCCTCCACGTTGCGGATCTGGAGGTAGGGGCCGTCGATCGCCTGGAGGTTGTTGGCGCGGGCGGCCATCAGGATCTTCATCAGGATGTAGTGGTAGGCGTCCGCCGGGTAGCCGGGCGGCTGTTCACCCACGACGAGCGACTTCATGTTGATCGACGCCATGAAGTCGGCCGGGCCGAAGATGATCGTCTCGACCCGGGGCGAGGCCTGCGCGATCTCGTTGACGTTGTTCAGCCCCTGCGCGTTCTCGATCTGCGCCTCGATACCGATCCGGCCGAGATCGAAGCCCATCGTCTTCTCGATCTGCGTCAGCAGCAGGTCCAGCGCCACGACCTGCTGGGCGTCCTGGACCTTCGGCAGCATGATGCAGTCCAGGTTCTGGCCCGCCCCCTCGACGACGGTCACGACATCGCGGTACGTCCACTCCGTCGTCCAGTCGTTGACCCGCACGACCCGCGTCTTGCCCGTCCAGTCGCCCTCGTTGAGGAACTTGACGATGGTGTGCCGCGCCTCCGGCTTGGCGAGCGGCGCGCAGGCGTCCTCCAGATCGAGGAAGACCTGGTCGGCGGGGAGGCCCTGCGCCTTCTCCAGGAAGCGGGGGTTCGAGCCCGGTACGGCCAGGCAGGAGCGCCGCGGACGCAGACGGTTGACGGGCGTTGTCATGCGGGGACCTCCAGGGGGTCGAGCTTGTTCGCTTTGCGGATCTCGTCGACGATACGGCCGATGATCCCGGTGATGTCGAAGTCCTTCGGGGTGAAGACCGCGGCCACTCCGGCGGCCCTGAGCTGCTCGGCGTCGGCGTTCGGGATGATCCCGCCGGCGATCACCGGGATGTCCGCGGCGCCCGCCTCGCGCAGCCGGTCCAGCACGTCGGGGACCAGTTGGGCGTGCGAGCCGGACAGGATGGACAGGCCCACCGCGTGCACGTCCTCGGCGATGGCCGCGTCCACGATCTGCTCCGGGGTGAGCCGGATGCCCTGGTAGACCACTTCGAAGCCGGCGTCCCGCGCGCGCACCGCGATCTGCTCGGCCCCGTTGGAGTGCCCGTCCAGGCCCGGCTTGCCGACCAGGAAGCGCAGCTTGCCCACGCCCATGTCCTTCGCCGTCAGCTCCACCCGGCGGCGCACCCCGGCCATCGCGCTGCCCTCCTCGGCGGGCACCGCCACCGGAGCCGAGGAGACCCCGGTCGGGGCGCGGAACTCGCCGAACACCTCGCGCAGCGCCCCGGCCCACTCGCCGGTCGTGACACCGGCGCGGGCGCACTCCAGGGTCGCCTGCATGAGGTTGTCGGTGCCCTTGGCGGCCTCCTTCAGCCGCTCCAGCGCCTTGCACGGACGCGGGTGGTTGAAGGGCGGCTGGTAGCGGGTGTCGCGCCAGTGCCGCAGCGCGGTGACGACCTGCTCCTCCACCGCCGGGTCGACCGTCTGGATCGCTGTGTCCAGGTCGGCGGTGAGCGGGTTGGGCTCGGTCGTCTCGAAGATGTTGACACCGATGATCTTCTCGTCGCCGGACTCGATCCGGGCCCTGCGCTCGGCGTGCGAGGAGACCAGCTGCGACTTGAGGTAGCCGGACTCGACGGCCGCCATCGCGCCGCCCATCTCCTCGATCCGCCCGATCTCGGCGAGGGACTGCTCGACCAGGGCGGCCACCTTCGCCTCGATCACGTGCGAGCCCGCGAAGATGTCCTCGTACTCCAGCAGATCGCTCTCGTGGGCCAGCACCTGCTGGATGCGCAGGCTCCACTGCTGGTCCCAGGGCCGGGGCAGGCCCAGCGCCTCGTTCCAGGCGGGGAGTTGCACGGCACGCGCGCGGGCGTCCTTGGAGAGCGTCACGGCCAGCATCTCCAGCACGATCCGCTGGACGTTGTTCTCCGGCTGAGCCTCCGTCAGACCCAGGGAGTTGACCTGGACGCCGTAGCGGAACCGGCGCTGTTTGGGGTTCTCGATGCCGTACCGCTCGCGCGTGACCTGGTCCCAGATCCGCCCGAACGCCCGCATCTTGCACATCTCCTCGATGAAGCGGACACCCGCGTTCACAAAGAAGGAGATACGGGCCACGACGTCCCCGAACTTCTCCTCGGGAACCTGCCCCGAGTCGCGTACGGCATCGAGAACCGCTATCGCGGTGGACATCGCGTACGCGATCTCCTGGACCGGTGTGGCACCCGCCTCCTGCAAGTGGTAGCTACAGATGTTGATCGGGTTCCACTTCGGGATGTGGGAGACCGTGTACGCGATCATGTCCGTGGTCAGCCGGAGTGAGGGCCCCGGCGGGAACACGTGCGTCCCCCGCGACAGGTATTCCTTGACGATGTCGTTCTGGGTCGTGCCCTGGAGCAGGCCGATGTCCGCGCCGTGCTCCTCCGCGACGACCTGGTAGAGCGCAAGCAGCCACATCGCCGTGGCGTTGATGGTCATCGAGGTGTTCATCTGTTCCATGGGGATGTCCTGGAACAGCCGGTGCATGTCACCGACGTGCGCGATCGGCACGCCGACCCGGCCGACCTCGCCGCGGGCGAGGATGTGGTCGGAGTCGTAGCCGGTCTGTGTCGGCAGGTCGAACGCCACCGACAGACCGGTCTGGCCCTTGGCGAGGTTGCGCCGGTACAGCTCGTTGGACGCCTCGGCCGTGGAGTGACCGGCGTACGTGCGCATGAGCCACGGCCGGTCCTTCTGACGCTCAGTCATCTGTGTGACCTCAGATGTTCCGGCTGTACTGGATGGTCCGTTCCGCTGACGCGGCCCGGAACAGGTTGATGGCGTCGACGTGCTGGGCGCGCTTCTCGGCGTCGCGCACGCCGAGCCCCTCCTCGGGCGCCAGGCACAGCACACCGACCTTGCCCTGGTGGAGGTTGCGGTGCACGTCGTAGGCGGCCTGGCCGGTCTCCTCCATGGCGTACACCTTGGAGAGCGTCGGGTGGATCTTCCCCTTGGCGACCAGCCGGTTGGCCTCCCACGCCTCGCGGTAGTTGGCGAAGTGCGAGCCGATGATCCGCTTCAGGGACATCCACAGGTAGCGGTTGTCGTACTCGTGCATGTAGCCCGAGGTGGAGGCGCAGGTGGTGATGGTGCCGCCCTTGCGCGTGACGTAGACGCTGGCGCCGAACGTCTCGCGGCCGGGGTGCTCGAAGACGATGTCGATGTCCTCGCCGCCGGTGAACTCGCGGATGCGCTTGCCGAAGCGCTTCCACTCCTTGGGGTCCTGGGTCCGCTCGTCCTTCCAGAACCGGTAGCCCTCGGCGTTGCGGTCGATGACCGCCTCCGCGCCCATGGCCTCGCAGATGGCGGCCTTCTCGGGGCTGGAGACGACACAGACCGGGTTGGCGCCGCCGGCCAGCGCGAACTGCGTGGCGTAGGAGCCGAGTCCGCCGCTCGCGCCCCAGATCAGCACGTTGTCGCCCTGCTTCATCCCGGCGCCGTTGCGCGACACCAGCTGGCGGTACGCGGTCGAGTTGACCAGGCCCGGGGCGGCTGCCTCCTCCCAGCTGAGGTGGTCCGGCTTGGGCATCAGCTGGTTGGACTTGACCAGAGCGATCTCGGCGAGGCCGCCGAAGTTGGTCTCGAAGCCCCAGATGCGCTGCTCGGGGTCGAGCATCGTGTCGTTGTGCCCGTCGGACGACTCCAGCTCGACGGAGAGGCAGTGCGCGACGACCTCGTCGCCGGGCTTCCAGGAGTTGACGCCGGGCCCGGTGCGCAGCACCACGCCCGCGAGGTCGGAGCCGATGACGTGGTACGGCAGGTCGTGCCGCTTGGTCAGCTCGCTGACCCTGCCGTAGCGCTCCAGGAAGCCGAAGGTCGACAGCGGCTCGAAGATCGACGTCCAGACCGAGTTGTAGTTGACGCTCGACGCCATGACGGCGACCAGGGCCTCACCCGGGCCCAGTTCGGGCACCGGCACGTCGTCCACGTGCAGCGACTTGCGCGGGTCCTTGTCGCGGGTCTCCAGACCCGCGAACAGCTCCGTCTCGTCCTTGTGCACGGTGACCGCGCGGTACGACTCGGGGAGCGGCAGTGCGGCGAAGTCGGCGGGCGTGGCGTCGGCCGACTGGATCGCGTCCAGGATGTCCTTCACGGTCACGGTGTTGCCTCCGGCGAATGGCGTCCCGGGGGAGGGGCGCTGAGGGTTACGTCGGTGCTGCTGAGGGGTGTGCCGTCGGTTCGGCGGTGGGGCTTGTTCGGCAGCGCGTGGTGGCGCGGGAGGTTGCCTGTGACGCAGGCGTCCGGGCGGGCAGGCCATCGGCTTGCTGGGACAGCCGGCGCACGAAGGGTCGCTGCGCGCCGGCCGCCCGGACTCCTTCAACGTATGGCACGGCGTGTCAGCTGACAAGGCACCGAGTGCCAGAAATTGCGCTCGGGTGAAATCTTTACGTAACAAATGAGCGATGATCGATCGAACGGGGGCTGGAATCGACAGGAAAAGGTGCTCTTACATGCCAAAACGGCCACCCCGTGGGGTGGCCGTCGTCACAGGAACGCCAGGGCTCAGCGGTCCTTCAGGGCTTCCTCGATGGTCCGCATGACCTCGTCCAGCGGGGCGTCCGTGCGGGCCACCGTCACCAGCACCTCGCCCTGTGCGGAGGCGGTCGCCGCGACCGGCCTCGGGGCCGTGGTGCGGCCCGCCATGATGCCCGTGCCGAAGGTCTTGCGGACGATCGCGAAGGCGTGGTCGAGCTGCGCCTCCACATCGCCCTGCGCGCCCGCCCGCAGCCAGCGCCGCAGCACGTGGTTGTGCGCGGTGACCACCGCGGACGCGGCGACCTCCGCCAGCAGCGGGTCGTCGTTGGCGTCGTCGTCGTGCGCGTGCTCGTCGAAGTGGCCGAGGAGATAGCGGGTGAACAGCCGCTCGTAGCGCGCCACCGAGGCGATCTCGGCCTCGCGCAGGGTGGGCACCTCACGCGTCAGCTTGTAGCGGGCGACCGAGATCTCCGGCCGGGCCGCGTACATCTTCATGACTTCCTTGATGCCGCGGCACACCGTGTCGAGCGGGTGCTCGTGCGCCGGCGCCGCGTTGAGCACGGCCTCCGCGCGGATCAGGGTGTCGTCGTGGTCCGGGAAGATCGCCTCTTCCTTGGAACGGAAGTGCCGGAAGAAGGTACGGCGGGCGACGCCGGCCTGGGCCGCGATCTCGTCGACGGTGGTCGCCTCGTACCCCTTGGTCGCGAACAGCTCCATGGCCGCGGCCGCCAGTTCCCGGCGCATTTTCAGCCGCTGGGTCGCGGCGCGGCTGCCCGCGGCGCTCTCCGGTGCGTCGGACGTGGCTGGTGTACGTGAGGACTTGGCGGGCTGGGACATGACCCGAACGTACTGCATGTGCGCAGCTTGGTGCGCAGGTCGGGGGTTTCCCGGGGGGTTTCCCCCGCCCTTCGCGGGCGGGGGAGAACCTGCCGGGTCGAGCAGCCCGCCCCACTCGGCGCCGGCCGTGAACCAGTCGCCGGGTCGATCACCGTCGCGCATATTCGCGGAAGCCGCGGCCCGTCTTGCGGCCGAGGCAGCCCGCGGCCACCAGATGCTCCAGCAACGGCGCCGGCGCGAGGCCCGGGTCGCGGAACTCGCGGTGCAGCACCTTCTCGATCGCCAGCGAGACGTCCAGACCCACCACGTCCAGCAGCTCGAAGGGGCCCATCGGGTAGCCGCCGCCCAGCTTCATCGCCGCGTCGATGTCGTCGAGCGAGGCGTAGTGGTCCTGGACCATCTTGATCGCGTTGTTCAGATACGGGAAGAGCAACGCGTTCACGATGAAACCGGCCCGGTCGCCGCAGTCCACCGCGTGCTTGCGGATCGTCCCGCAGACCTCGCGGACAGTGGCGTGCACGTCGTCCGCGGTCAGGACCGTACGGACCACCTCGACCAGCTTCATCGCCGGGGCCGGGTTGAAGAAGTGCATACCGATCACGTCCTGCGGGCGGGACGTGGCACGGGCGCAGGCGACGACCGGGAGCGAGGAGGTCGTGGTGGCCAGGACCGCGCCCGGCTTGCAGACCTTGTCCAGCGTGGCGAACAACTGCCGCTTGACCTCCAGGTCCTCGGCGACCGCCTCGACCGCCAGGTCCACGTCCGCGAAGGCGTCGTAGGTCCCGGCGGCGGTGATCCGGTCCAGGGTCCCCGCCGCCGCGTCGGCGGTCATCCGGCCCTTGTCGACCGAGCGGGCCAGCGACTTGCCGATCCGGGCCCTGGCCGCCTTGGCCTTCTCCTCGCTGCGCGCGGCGAGCACCACGTCGTAGCCGGCCTTCGCGAACACCTCCGCGATCCCGGACGCCATGGTCCCCGAACCGGCGACACCGACCGAGCGCACCAGCCGGCCCTGCGGCCGCACCCCGCCGTCCAGCGGCGTCAGCGCGTCCCGCACCACGGTCGCGCTGCCCGGCGCCTCGTACGTGTAGAAGCCGCGCCCCGTCTTACGGCCGGTCAGGCCCGCCTCGCTGAGCTGCTTGAGGATCGGCGCCGGGGCGTGCAGCCGGTCGTGGGACTCGGCGTACATGGCGTCCAGGACGGTCCGCGCGGTGTCCACGCCGATCAGGTCGAGCAGGGCGAGCGGGCCCATCGGCAGTCCGCAGCCGAGCCGCATCGCCGCGTCGATGTCCTCGCGGGAGGCGTACCTCGCCTCGTACATCGCGGCGGCCTGGTTGAGATAGCCGAACAGCAGCCCGTCCGCGACGAATCCGGGCCGGTCGCCGACCGCCACGGGCTCCTTGCCGAGGTCGAGCGCGAGGTTGGTGACCGCGGCGACGGCGGCCGGCGCCGTGAGCACGGACGAGACCACCTCCACCAGCCGCATGGCCTGCGCCGGGTTGAAGAAGTGCACCCCGAGGACCCGTTCCGGACGCGCCGAGTCGGCGGCGAGCCGGGTTACCGACAGGGCGTTGGTGCCGGTCGCCAGGATGGTCTGCGGGCGCACGATCCCGTCCAGCTCCCGGAAGATCTGGTGCTTGATCTCGTACGACTCCGGCGCCACCTCGATCACCAGGTCGGCGGCGGCCGCCTCGCGCAGATCGGTGCCGGTGCGCAGCCGGGCCAGCGCCTCGGTGCGCTCGCGTTCGGTGAGCCGGCCGCGCTCCACGGCACGGGCGGTGGACGACTCCAGGGCGGCGACGCAGAGCGCGGCCTGGGCCTCGCTGATGTCGATGCCGACGACGTCGCGGCCGGCCCGGACGAGGACCTCGGCGATGCCGGAGCCCATGGTGCCGAGACCCACGACGGCCACCGTCTGGAGTGGGGACGCGGGGGTGTGTGACAAGGGCGTCTGAGGGGACAGGGGAGAGACCATCGCGGACTCCAGGAATGAGGGTGACGACTGGAAGCACGCCGGGTGCGCCGGGAGGGCGCACCACCGGGTGCGGGAGAAACGCGGGTGAGCCGGGCCGCGAACGCACGCCCGGTGCCGTCACCGCCGGACGTGCACACGCCCGGGGAACGGTGATGCCGACCGGCCCTGTCCCGTGGCCGGGTCGTACTGCGGTACCGGAAGTACCGAACCGACTGGACCCACGGCGGCTGCGTCACCAGGCCGCCATGAGCAAACATGCGAGTGGGTAACTCGCTCGTCTGAGCTTAACCCGCGAGTAACGAGCGCGCCAGGGGGTGACCCGAACAAGTCAACGACCCCCTCGGATTCGCCGATTGTGCGCGCATCCCGTGTCCCGTGCCGCCCGGCACGGTTGATGCCAGGGAGTCGGTGGGTACCACCACTGACCGACCGGATGGTCGGCCGGGGTGGTGCGATGCCCCTGCCGGGTATGTCAGTGCTGTCCCCGAGCGACCGGAGTGGTGCGTCGTCATGGCGGAAGTCGAACAGTCGGACCCGGAACAGGACGTCGAACAGTCGGACCCGGAACAGGACGCCGAGCGCGCGGCGTTGGAGCAGGCGGTCTTCGCGAGACTGCGGCGGGAGTCGGGCCACTCGGACGCGTTCGCGTATCTGGTGACCGCCGGGGATCGCGACGAACTCGGGCGGGTACTGACCGCGCCCGGCCAGCCGCTGTGGGCCAGGGAACTCGCCGCGTTCCGCCTCGGAGTCGCCGGTGACCCGCGGGCCTTCGAGTCACTGGTGCTCTTCCTCAACCACCGCGAGCCCGCGCGCTGCGCCTCCGCCGCCCACGCCCTCGCCCGCCTCGGCGACCCGCGCACGGCCCGCGCCGCCGCCGCCCTCGCCACCAACGAACTCCGTGTCGCCTACGCCCTGCACCCGGTGCGGCTCCTCACCGACCTGCGCGCACCCGAGTCCGTGCCGGCCCTCGTCACCACCCTGGAACGCCGGCTGCGCCGCCCGCACGACCCGTACGGGAAGGTCGCGCTGGCGTGTGTGGAGGGGCTGGGCGCGCTCGGGGACCGGCGGGCGCGACCCGTGCTGGAGCAGGCCCTGGGACATCCGCCACTGGCCGCCGCGGCGGCGGGCGCGCTGGCCCGCATCCCCCAACAGCGCTGACGCCGGGCGGGGTTCGGGGTGGTCCTGGCTGCGGGGCGGCACACACGCGGGTCGGGCGGGCCTGTGTGCGCCCGGGTTCAGCCCGTCAGCGCCCGGGCGTAGCGCACCTCCGGCACCCGCACCCCCGCGACCTCGTACGGCTCCTGTGCCCCGTCCGGACGGAAGCCGTGCCGCTCGTAGAAGCGCCGCGCCCGTGTGTTCTCCTTCAGCACCCACAGCAGCATCCGCGGATGTCCGGCCTCCGTGCACCGGCGCACCGACTCCCGCAGCAGCGCCTGCCCGACACCCCGGCCGTACCGCGCAGGATCGACGTAGATCGCGTACAACTCGGCGTCTGCCGTGCGCAGTTCACCTTCGCGGTACGGGCCGTGGCAGGCCCAGCCGGTCACCTCGCCGCCGGACTCCGCGACCAGGTTCACCACACTGCCGTCGCCCCGGGTGAAGCGTGTGCGCTGCCGCTCGGCGTCGTCCGTGACGCTCAGCGCGTCGAGATGGGACTGCGGCATCAGCCCGCGGTAGGCGGATTGCCAGCCGCCGATCCGGATCTCGGCGACCCGGTCGCAGTCCGCGAGCCTCATGTCGCGAACCGTCACGCCTCGCCCACCACCGCGAACGCCTCGATCTCCATCAGGAACTCGGGGCGGACCAGGCCCGCGACGCGGACCGCCGAGGAGGCCGGGAGACGGTCGGCGGGTATGTGAGCGGCGCGGGCCTCGCGGATCGCGGGCAGGTGCGCCGTGTCCGTGACGAAGTAGGTCAGCTTGACCACGTCGTCGAAGGTCGCGCCGGCCGCCGCCAGACAGCGGCGCAGGTTCTCGAAGATCCGCTCGGCCTGGGCGGCCGGGTCGCCCTCGCCGACCAGGTCGCCGTGCTCGTCGAGCGCGACCTGACCGGCGACGGCCACGAACCGGCCCGTGCCCATGACCACATGCGCGTACTGCGCGGCGGGGGCGACCCCGTCGGGGGCGGGAATCCTCGTCAGCTCACTCATGCGTCCATGATGGATCACGGGTCCGACAACACCTCCGACGAGGCTCGGGTCAGCCCCGGAACCCCAGCAGGCCGTGCAGCGCCGTCCCGTGTCCCGAGCCCTCCGAGGACTTCGCGGCCAGCGGCTTCGGGTCCGGCAGGGCCGCGCACACCGCGTCGGCCTCGCCCTCGCCGCGCGGCACCGTGCCGTCGGTCAGATAGGCCGCCAGGTGCTTGTCCAGGCAGGAGCTGCCGCTCAGCGTGATGCCGTGGTTCCCGCCGCCCTGCTCCACCACCAGGCTGGACCCGCGCAGCAGTTCGTGGACCGCGACGCCACCCTCGTACGGGGTCGCCGCGTCGCCGGTGGCCTGGAAGAGCAGGACCGGCGGCACCCGGTCGTTGGAGACGTCGACCGGCTCCAGCGCCTCGGTCGGCCAGAACGCGCACGGCGCGTTGTACCAGGCGTTGTTCCAGGTCATGAACGGCGCCTTCTCGTACGTCGCCCAGTTGTCGGCCCGCCAGTGCCCCCAGTCGCGCGGCCAGCCCGCGTCCCGGCACTGCACGGAGGTGTAGACGCTGTAACCGTTGTCGCCCGCGCTGTCGACGGCGGCGAAGTTCTCGTACGCCTCGACCAGCGGCTCGGCGTCCTTGTCGTTGACGTAGGCGGCGAACGCCTCCGCGAGGTGCGGCCAGTAGCCGTTGAAGTAGCCGCCCGGCAGGAAGGTGTCCTCCAGCTCCGAGGCGCCGACCTTGCGCTGCGCGGGGCTCTGCGCGAGGTCCGCGCGCATCGCGTACCACTTGGCCTCGACCCCGGCCGGGTCGGTGCCGAGCTTGTACGTGGTGTCGTGCCGGGCGATCCAGGCCATGAGCGCCTGGTGGCGGTCGTTGAAGGCGTGGTCCTGGGCGAGGTTGTCCTCGTACCAGACACCGCGCGGGTCGACGATCGAGTCGAGCACGGCCCGCCGCACCCGGTCCGGGTACAGCTTCGCGTAGACGGCGCCGAGGTAGGTGCCGTACGAGTAGCCGAAGTAGTTGATCTGCCGTGCGCCCAGGGACGCGCGGATCAGGTCCATGTCCCGCGCGGCGCTGACGGTGTCGACGTACGGCAGCACGGAGGCGTACTTCTTGCCGCAGGCCGCGGCGAAGGACTGGACCCGGTCGAGGTTGGCCTTCTCGATCGCCGAGCCGCTCGGCACCGAGTCGGGGCGGACCGGGTCGAAGTGGCCCGGCGAGCAGTCGAGCGCGGGCTCGCTGCGGCCCACACCGCGCGGGTCGAAGCCGATGACGTCGTACTGGGCCGCGACCCCCTTGGGCAGCGCCGAGGCGACGAAGCCGGCCAGGGTCAGTCCGCTGCCGCCGGGGCCACCGGGGTTCACCAGCAGCGGCCCCTGGTACGTCTTCGCCGTGTGCGGCACGCGCGAGAGGGCCAGGGTGATCTGCCGGCCGCCCGGGTTGGCGTGGTCCAGCGGCACTTTCAACGACGCGCACTGGAGCGTCGGGTAGTCGGAGGTGCCGCACTTCTTCCAGGCGGGCGGTGCCGCCTGCGCGGCGCCGGGGGCGCCCGCCGCGGTCGGGACGGCGGTGACCGAACCGGCCAGGACGGCGGCGGCGCCGCACAGCACGGCTGCGCGTCTTCTCATGGGGTCCTCCCAGGACGGAGGGGCTCGGACCGCGCGAGTCACGGTCTCGCCGCACCTTCCGAGGTGAGGCCCTGGAGGAACTTCTTCGGTCGATACTTGACCCAATTGGGTCGAATGTTGCGCTCGAATGCTCTCAAATAAGCGAAAGTTGGGTCGGTTCCGGCGTCGCGGAGGGCGTTGCGGACGGCGTTGCGGACGGTGTCGCCGACGCCGTTCCGGGTGCCGCCGAGCCGGAGTCGCGCGGGCGGCGCGGCATACCCCCGTGCGCGGGACCGATGCCGTACTCCTGCGCCAGGTCGTGGACCTGACGGGTGATCCGGCGCTGGTACCACTTCGGCGCGTAGGCGCCGTCCGCGTACAGCCGCTCGTAGCGGCGGACCAGATGCGGGTGGTGGTGGGCCAGCCACGCCATGTACCACTCGCGCGCGCCGGGGCGCAGATGCAGCACCAGCGGCATCACGGACGTGGCGCCGGAGGCGGCTATCGCCCGTACCGTGGCCCGCAGTTGGGCCGGCTGGTCGCTCAGGAACGGGAGTACGGGAGCCATCAGCACCCCGCACCCGATACCGCGCTCGGCGAAGGCCCGTACGACGTCCAGGCGCCGCTCCGGGGCCGGGGTGCCCGGCTCGACCGTGCGCCACAGCTCGGTGTCGGTGAAGCCCACCGAGACCGATATCCCGACGTCGGTCACCCGGGCCGCCTCGGTCAGCACGTCCAGGTCACGCAGGATCAGCGTGCCCTTCGTCAGGATCGAGAAGGGGTTGGCGTGGTCGCGCAGGGCGGTCAGGATGCCCGGCATCAGCCGGTAGCGGCCCTCCGCGCGCTGGTAGCAGTCCACGTTGGTGCCCATGGCGATGTGCTCGCCCTGCCAGCGGCGCGAGCCGAGCTGGCGGCGCAGCAGCTCCGGCGCGTTCACCTTCACCACGATCTGCGAGTCGAAGTCGATGCCGGTGTCGAGATCGAGATAGCTGTGCGACTTGCGGGCGAAGCAGTACACGCAGGCGTGCGAGCAGCCCCGATAGGGGTTGATCGTCCATTCGAAAGGCATCCGGGAGGCCCCCGGCACCCGGTTGATGATCGAGCGGGCCCGCACCTCGTGGAAGGTGATCCCCCGGAATTCGGGCGTGTCGAAGGTTCGGGTGGTCACCGCGTCCGCGCCGAACAGCGCGGCGTCGGCCGCCCGGCTGTGGTCGCGTGAGTCCGCTGTGAGGTTCTCCCAGCGCATGACGCCTCCTCGGTAGCACTGACCACAGAATAGAACACATGTTCCCATGATCGTGCGACTGTCATTTCCGGGCGCGTCGTGACACCCGATCGATCACTTCCCCGACCACGACCGGACCCCGATTTGGGCGCCCGGCGACCGGGGTGGTTGGCTGGTCCAAATCCCCGAGCACTCACGTCCTGGAGGAAGCCGATGGCGCAGGTTGAGGCCACCACGGAGCGAGTAGTCGCCGCGGACCCGGAGACGGTGTTCGACACCCTCGCCGACTACAGCGGCACGCGTGCGAAGCTGCTCCCCGAGCAGTACAGCGAGTACGAGGTGCGCGAGGGCGGTGACGGCGAGGGCACCCTCGTCCACTGGAAGCTCCAGGCCACCAGCAAGCGCGTACGCGACTGCCTCCTGGAGGTCACCGAACCCACCGACGGCGAACTGGTCGAGAAGGACCGCAACTCCTCCATGGTCACCGTCTGGCGGGTCACCCCGGCCGGCGAGGGCAACTCCCGGGTGGTCGTGACCACCACCTGGACCGGCGCGGGCGGCATCGGCGGCTTCTTTGAGAAGACCTTCGCCCCCAAGGGCCTCGCCCGGATCCACGACGCGGTCCTCGCCCGGCTCGCCACCGAGGTCGAGAAGTAGACCAAGAGCCCACTGCCGGGCGGCCGTTGAGGCCGCGCCACGCCCGGCGCCGGTGTTCTCTCACCGGTTCGAGTGGATCCGCTCCTGATGCAGCGGTACGCCGTAACTCGTCGCGCTTGCCAGTAGTTGTCGCTTTTACGCGGGAATTGTGTGGCAGGCGCGACGAGGGGAGCGTTACGTGGGCGGGATCACTCTGGTGCAGGACGAACCGGCGGTGGCACCCCCGGCACCCCCCGCCCCGGCCAAGCCGGTCGCGGGTGAACTCAGCCCGCGCCGGGTGCGGTTGGTCTTCTTCGGGCTGATGCTCGCGCTGCTGCTCGCTGCGCTGGAGCAGATGATCGTGGCCACCGCGCTGCCGAAGATCGTCGGTGAACTGCACGGCCTGGACAAGATGTCCTGGGCGATCACCGCCTACCTGCTGACCTCCACGATCGGACTGCCGGTCTACGGCAAGCTCGGCGACCTCCTCGGCCGCAAGAGCGTCTTCCAGTTCGCCATCGTCATCTTCGTCGTCGGCTCCGCGCTCGCGGGCCGCGCCCAGACCATGGACCAGCTGATCGCCTTCCGCGCGGTGCAGGGCGTCGGCGCGGGCGGGCTGATGATCGGCGTCCAGGCGATCATCGCGGACATCGTGCCCGCGCGCGAACGCGGCAAGTTCATGGGCCTGATCGGCGCCGCCTTCGGACTCGCCTCGGTCGCCGGACCGCTGCTCGGCGGCTACTTCACCGACCATCTCTCCTGGCGCTGGTGCTTCTACATCAACGTCCCCTTCGGCCTGCTCACCATGGCCGTGGTCGCCGTCGTCCTCAAGCTCCCCAAACCGACCGCGAAACCCCGCTTCGACATCCTCGGCACCGTACTGCTCGCCGCCGCCTCCACCTGCCTGGTGCTGCTGACCAGTTGGGGCGGCACCGAGTACGCGTGGGGCTCGCGGACCATCCTCGCCCTCGCGGCCGGCGCGGTGGTCTCCGCGCTGCTCTTCCTGGTCGCCGAGCACTTCGCCGCCGAACCCCTCATCCCGCTGCGGCTGTTCCGGGACTCCGTCTTCAACATCACCGGCCTGGTGGGCCTGGTGGTGGGCGTCGCCCTGTTCGGCGCGGCCAGCTACCTGCCGACGTATCTCCAGATGGTCGACGGCGCCTCCGCCACCGAGTCCGGACTGCTGATGCTGCCGATGATGGGCGGCATCGTCGGCGCCTCGATCATCTCCGGCCAGCTCATCAGCCACTCCGGCCGGTACCGGATCCACCCGATCCTCGGCGGCGCGCTCTCCGTCGTCGGCATGTACCTGCTGTCCCGGCTGGAGATCGGCACGTCCCGGTTGCAGTACAGCATCTGGATGGCCGTCCTCGGCGCCGGCATCGGCATGGTGATGCCGGTCCTCATCCTCGCGGTGCAGAACTCCGTGCGCCCCGCCGACCTCGGCACCGCCACCAGCGCCAACAACTACTTCCGGCAGATCGGCGGCAGCGTCGGCGCCGCCGTCTTCGGCACGCTCTTCGCGGACCGGCTCACCGACGCCCTCGCCGACCGGCTCCCCGCGCAGCCGGGCACGGCACTGCCCGACGCCGAGTCGATCACCCCGCAGGCCGTGCACGCACTGCCGCCCGCCCTGCGCGACGCCTACATCCACGCCTACGCCGACGCCATGCCGAGGATCTTCCTCTACCTCGTGCCGGTGCTCGTCCTCGGCCTGCTGCTCGCCTTCTTCCTCAAGGAGAAACCGCTGGTGTCCCAGAACGTTCCCGCGCCCGAGACGGATGCCCTCCACGTGAGCGTCCAGGTGCCGCACGCCCGCCACCAGCCGTCGCCCGGCGGCGCCACGTCCCGCGCGTCCTACGCCGCCGGCATCCCCGTCTGCGGCACCGTGCAGCACCCCGACGGCACCGTCGTCCCGCGCGCGGCCCTCACCCTCATCGACGTCGCCGGACAGCAGATCGGCCGGGGCGCCAGCGGCGAGGACGGACGGTACGCGCTCGCCACCCCCGGCACCGGCTCCTACGTCCTGATCGCCGCCGCCGGCGGCCACCAGCCGCAGGCCGTCTCGGTGACCGTCGGTGAACGCCCCGTCGAACTCGACGTCGTCCTCGGCGGCGCCGGCCGGCTCGCCGGATCCGTGCTCACCGCCGACGGCACCCCCGTCCGGGACGCCGCCGTCACCCTCACCAACGTGCACGGCGAGGTCGTCTCCAGCACCCGCAGCGGCCGCGAGGGCGGCTATGTCATCAGCGAGCTGGTGGCCGGCGAGTACACCCTCGCCGCCAGCGCGCCCGCGTTCCGCCCGGCCGCGCTCCCCGTCAGCGTCCAGGCCTCCCGCGAGACCCGGCAGGACATCGAGCTCGCCGGCGGCGCCGTGCTGCGCGGCACGGTCCGGGCGAGCGGCGGACGGCCCGTCGAGGACGCCCGCGTCACCCTGCTCGACGCCGCGGGCAACGTCGTCGACACCCTCACCACCGGACCCGACGGAACGTTCCGGTTCGTCGACCTGTCCTCCGGCGAGTACACCGTCATCGCCGCCGGCTACCCGCCGGTCGCCACGGTCCTCCAGGTGGCCGGCGGCGGCCGCACGGAGCGCGACCTCCAGCTCGGCCACGAGGACTGACCGACCGCTGCCGCGGCCCGGATGCGCGGGCGGGTGCGCCGGAGCTCACCGGCGCCACCAATTCACGTATTGCCACACATCGTGAGCGGCCGCCGCCGTACCGTGGTGGCGGGAACAGATCTTGTGGAGGCGTGGGGGAGAGAGGGCCTGGGCCATGGACCATGGCACCGACCGGGACGCGGTGTCCGGGCAACTCGCCGCCGGACGCGTCCCGCTGGCCGTGGTGGTGGTCGACCGCGACGGCCTCGTCTCCCACTGGAGCAGCGGCGCACGCCGTCTCTTCGGCGCCACCAAGGAGACCGCGATCGGCCGCCCCGTCGGCGATCTGCTCCCCGTCTCCGGCGCCCTCCCCGACGACGAGGACCTCGCCGCCGACGGGCCCTTCACCGCGTACGACGGGCTCGGCCCCGACCTGGAGTCCTCCCTCGGCGGCCGGCTCTCCTACCCGGCCGCGGGCCGCGCCCGCCTCACCGTGCCCGAGCCGGGCGGGCAGACCGTGCCCGAGCAGGGCGGCAACACCGCGCCCATGACCGGCGGTTCACGCCGGGTCGACGTGCTGTGGTGGGCCTACCCGCTGGTGGGTCCCGGCCGCGAGCGGCTGCTCGTGCTCGCCGCGGACGCCGCCGGGCTGCGCCGCGACACACCCGCCGCCGCCCGTGACGTGGAGCGCATCGCGCCCGTCTTCGCGCTGCACACCGACTTCCCCGGCGCCGACCGGCTCGCCCGGGGACTCCCCGAGATCCTGCCCAGCATGAGCGTCGGCGAAGGCGCCCGGATCGTCTCCCAGGTCCTCGAACTGGGCTACCCCGTCCTGGAGTTCAGCCAGAACGACCGGGTGCCGGTCACCCCCGACTGGGGTGTGCCCCGGCGCGCCGAGCGCCGCGCCCGCCGTGAACAGGCCGACCGGGCACGCGCCGAGGGCCTGCCCGTGCCGAGCGGACTCGCCGACGAGCAGGAGGACCTGGAGTACGCGGCCGTACGCGAACACCTGGAGTTCCTCAACGAGGTCAGCGGACGCATCGGCACCTCCCTCGACCTCGCCCGGACCATCGTCGAGGTCAGCCGGGCCGTCGTGCCCCGCTTCACCGACGTCGCCGGCACCTATCTGCGGGAACAGGTCGTCGCCGGCGAGGGGTTCGCGGACGGTGTGCCCGACACCACCACCATGTGGCACCGGGTCGCCCTGGAGCACACCGACGAACCCGGCCGCTGGGACGACGTCGTCCCCGTCGGTGAGGCGATGCCGTTCCCGGCCCACACCCCGTTCTTCCAGTGCATGACGACCGGCGAGCCCGTCCTGGTGCCCCGGATCAGCGAGCAGATGGGCCACGCCATCGCCTCGCAGTTCGAGAAACGCGACATCCGGCCGCTGATCACCGGACGCTCCATGCTGGTCGTACCGCTCAAGGCACGCCATGTGGTGCTCGGCTTCATGATCCTGCTGCGGCACCCCGAGCGCGCCGAGTTCAACGACATGGACCGCGTCACCGGCGCCGAACTCGCCGCCCGCGCCGGCCTCGTCCTCGACAACGCGCGCATGTACACCTACCAGGAGAGCGTCGCCGAGACCCTCCAGGACAGCATGCTGCCGCACATCCCGCCGCGGATGGCGGGCTGTGACATCGCCACCCGCTACCTCCCGGGCACCCTGCTCGGCCGCGTCGGCGGCGACTGGTTCGACTCGGTGAAACTGCCCGGCGCGCGCACCGCGTTCGTCGTCGGCGACGTCATGGGCCACGGCCTCAACTCGGCCGCGATGATGGGCCAGTTGCGTACGGCCGTGCAGACCATGGCCGCGCTCGACCTGCCGCCCGCCCAGCTGCTGCGCAACCTGGACGACCTCGCCCAGCGCCTCGGCGACGGCTACCTCGCGACCTGTCTCTACGCCGTGTACGACCCGATCGCGGGCGAACTGCACCTCGCCAACGCGGGCCACATCCCGCCGGTGCTGGTGCGCGCCGAGGACGGCCGCACCGATCTGCTCGACCTGCCCACCGGGGCACCGATCGGCGTCGGCGGAGTGCCCTTCGAGTCCGTACGGGTACGGGTGGCGCCCGGCGACCGGCTGGTGATGTGCACCGACGGACTGGTCGAGATGCGCGGCGAGGACATCGGCGTCGGCCTCGCCACCCTCTGCGAGTCCGCCGCCCACCCGGCGGCGTCCATGGACGCCGCCTGCGACACCATCATCCGCGCCCTGGCCGTGACGTTCTCGGAAGCGGGCCGCGGCAGCCGCAAGGACGACGTGGCCCTGCTGATGGCCCGCCTCAACGGCATCGCGCCCGACCACGTCGCCGAGTGGCGCCTCGCGCCCGACCCGGCCGAGGTCGGCCGCGCGCGGGCGGCCGTCCGCGAGCAGCTGCACGAGTGGGGCCTCGCGGACCGGCTGGAGGACATCGCCGAGCTGCTGGTCGGCGAGCTGGTCACCAACGCCGTACGCCACTCCCACCGGGCCGCCGTCACCCTGCGCCTGGTGCGCGGCGAGACGCTGCTGTGCGAGGTCGACGACGACGATCACGAACTGCCCACACTGCGCAGCGCCGGACCCGCCGACGAACAGGGGCGCGGCCTGCGCGTGGTGAGCACCCTGGCGCGCGAGTGGGGTGCGAGCCGCACCGCCGCGGGCAAGACCGTGTGGTTCGAACTCACCCTGCCCAGAAGCTGATTGAGCGCAACTCACGGGCACCCACGTACGTTCTTCGGACGAGGCGTGAAGGAATGAGCGCGCTTCTCGCAGCGGTCCGCGGCGCACGACAGGACCGTACTCGACCGTCACTCACCGTGATCTGGCGGCACACCCTGGGGAGTTGGGCATGAGCGTGACGATTCAGTACCGGGAGGCCTGGGAGGGGTTCTGGCGGGAGGCGACGGGGGAACCCGGGGCCGTCTTCTGGGACGCCGAGCCGGTGCTGACCTCCGGGGTGCATCTCGCGCTCTTCGAGCCCTACGTCGTCGACCCGGGCCTGCCGCTGATCGATCTCGGCTGTGGCAACGGCACCCAGACCCGCTTCCTCGCCGACCGCTTCCCGCGTGTCCTCGGCGTCGATCTCTCGGAGGCGGCGCTGGAGCACGCGCGGCACGCCGACCCGGCGGGGCAGGCGGCGTACCGGCTGCTGGACGCGGCGGAGCGGACCGAGGCGGAGGCGCTGCACACGGAGCTCGGCGACGCCAACGTCTACATGCGCGGGGTGCTGCACCAGTGCGAGCCGGACGACCGGCAGGCGCTGGTCGACGGCATCGCGACGCTGGTCGGCGCCCGCGGCCGGGCTCTGGTTGTGGAACTCGCCGAGGCCGCCGGCGCCCTCCTCAGGGGCCTGGCCCAGAGCCCCACCGGCCCGCCCGCCAAACTCGCCCCGGTCTTCCGGCACGGCATCGCACCCGGCGAGGTCGCCGACGCGGCGGTCCCCGTCTACCTGGGCGCGGCCGGCCTCGAGGTCCTGGCCGGCGGGGAACTGCCGCTGACGACCACGGAGTACGCGCCCGACGGCGCCCGGATCGAGCTGCCGTCGAAGTGGCTGGTGGTGGGCCGCGCGTGAGCCGCGCGGCGGGCGGTTCCGTACGCGGGGCGCGCTGGGCCCTTCCCCGGCGGGCGGAAGCGCTTATGCTCGACTGTATGTCCGGTTGGCGAGGCGTGAGCACAGCGCTCGCCGCGGGGACGCTCCTCCTCGTCACCGGCTGTACGGGTGCGAGCACACCCGGTGCCGAGACGTCGTTGTCCGGGCCCACCGCGAGCCGTTCGGCGACCGCGCAGGCGGAGGCGCCGCCCGCCGCCACACCCTCGGCGCCCGCGTCCACCTCCGAGGCCCCGGCCACCCCCACCCCGGACGTCGACCCCCGTACCGAGCCCGCCGCGCTGAGCATCCCGGACATAGGCCTGCGGGACCTCGCGATAGTCCCGTACGAGGGCACCACCGACGACTGGCCCGGCACCCGCATCCAGAACGAGGGCGACGGCGCCAGCCCCTACGGCGACCAGGGCGGCGTCGGCCCCGGCGAGACCGGCAACTATCTCGTCACCGCCCACCGGCTCAGCGCCGGCGGCCCCCTGCGCGACCTGCCCGACCTCACCAACGGCGACACCGTCACCGTCGTCCTGGGCGACGTCCGCTACACGTACCGGATCACCGCCACCCGCGAGACGTCGTTCCGCTCGGAGCAGTCGCTCGCGGAGCAGCGCGCCGCCGTCCCCGGCGATCCGGGCGCGACCCCCACGAAGGCGATGATCACCCTCTCCACCTGTGCGACGCCCGAGGACAACGCGGCCGGGAACTTCTGGCGCGACGACCGCGGCAACCCCGAACACCGCATAGACAAGATCGGCACCCTGGTCTCCGCCGAGCGCGTCTGAGACTCCGGCAAACCGGGACCCGCGTCCTGGCCGCCCCTCACCCCACGGCGTAACGTGACGCCCCATGAAGATCCTCATCAGCGCCGACATGGAGGGCGCGACCGGCGTCACCTGGCCGGCGGACGTGCTGCCGGGGACACCGCAGTGGGAGCGGTGCCGGTCGATGTTCACCTCGGACGTCAACGCCGCCGTGCTCGGCTTCCTCGACGGCGGCGCCGACGAGGTCCTCATCAACGAAGCCCACTGGACCATGCGCAACCTGCTCCTCGAACAGCTCGACGAGCGGGCGCAGATGCTCACCGGCCGGCACAAGTCGCTGTCGATGGTCGAGGGTGTGCAGCACGGCGACGTCGACGGCATCGCGTTCGTCGGCTACCACGCGGGCGCCGGCAGCGAGGGCGTCCTCGCCCACACCTACCTCGCCAACTCCATCACCGGAGTGTGGCTGGACGACGTCCGCGCCAGCGAGGGCCTGCTCAACGCGCACGTCGTCGCCGAGTACGGGGTGCCGGTCGTCCTCGTCACCGGGGACGACGTGGCCTGCGAGGACGCGCTCGGGTACGCGCCCGGGGCGCTGAAGGTCGCGGTCAAGGACCATGTGTCGCGGTATGCGGCCGTGTGCCGCACCCCGGCCAGGACCGCCGCCGACATCCGCGCCGCCGCCAAGGAGGCCGCCTCCCTGGCTGTACGGCACGAGCCGGTGCACGCCGGACCGCACACCGTGGCCCTGGAGTTCGACGCCGAGCACCTGGCCCTGGCCGCCACCGTCGTGCCCGGCGTCGAGCGGACCGGTGAGCGCAAAGTGGCGTACACGAACGGAACCATGTACGAGGCGATCCGGACGTTCAAGGCGGTCACCACGCTCGTCTCGGCCGCCGTGGAGGAGCAGTATGGCTGACCAGCAGGCACTGGACGAGGTCGTCCGGTTCACCTCGGACCTCATCCGCATCGACACCACCAACCGCGGCGGCGGCGACTGCCAGGAGCGGCCCGCCGCCGAGTACGCGGCCGAGCAGCTCGCCGGCGCCGGCCTGGAGCCGGTCGTCCTGGAACGCACCCGGGGACGCGGCAACGTCGTCGCCCGGATCGAGGGCACCGACCCCACCGCCGCCGCGCTGCTCGTCCACGGCCACCTGGACGTGGTGCCCGCACAGGCCGCCGACTGGACCGTGCACCCGTTCTCCGGCGAGATCCGCGACGGCGTCGTGTGGGGCCGGGGCGCGGTCGACATGAAGAACATGGACGCGATGATCCTCTCGGTCGTGCGCGCCTGGGCCCGCGAGGGCGTACGGCCCCGCCGGGACATCGTGATCGCGTTCACCGCCGACGAGGAGGCCAGCGCCGAGGACGGCGCGGGCTTTCTCGCCGACCGGCACGCCGGGCTGTTCGAGGGCTGCACCGAGGGTGTCGGTGAGTCCGGCGCGTACACCTTCCACGATGGCGCCGGACGGCAGATCTACCCGATCGCGGCCGGGGAACGCGGCACGGGCTGGCTGAAGCTCACCGCGCGGGGCCGCGCCGGGCACGGCTCCAAGGTGAACCGGGAGAACGCGGTGACCCGGCTGTCGGCCGCCGTCGCGCGGATCGGCGCCCACGAGTGGCCGCTCCGGCTCACCCCGACCGTGCGCGCCTCCCTCACCGAACTCGCCGCCCTCTACGGCATCACCCCCGACTTCGACGACGTCGACGCCCTGCTGACCAAGATCGGCCCGGCCGCCAGGCTCGTCGAGGCGACCGTCCGCAACAGCGCCAACCCGACCATGCTGAACGCCGGTTACAAGGTCAACGTCATCCCCGGCGACGCCGTCGCGTATGTCGACGGGCGGTTCCTGCCGGGCGGCGAGGACGAGTTCCGCGCCACGCTCGACGAGCTGACCGGGCCCGACGTGGACTGGGAGTTCAGCCACCGCGAGATCGCCCTCCAGGCGCCCGTCGAGTCGCCCACGTTCCGGCTGATGCGGGCCGCCGTCGAGGAGTTCGCGCCCGAGGCGGACGTGGTGCCGTTCTGCATGTCGGGCGGCACCGACGCCAAGCAGTTCGCCCGGCTCGGCATCACCGGCTACGGCTTCTCCCCGCTGCGGCTGCCGGACACCTACGACTACCAGGCCATGTTCCACGGCGTCGACGAACGCGTCCCCGTGGAGGCGCTGCACTTCGGCGTCCGGGTGCTCGACCGATTCCTGCGACAGGCTTAGACGATGGGGGACGACGTGCGGACACTGGCCTACGGATCCTGGCCCTCCCCGGTGGACGCGGCGCTCGCCGCCGCCCACGACGGACGCCCCGAGTACGTCGGGTTCGTCGGCGACGAGGCCTGGTGGACCGAACCGCGGCCCACCGAGGGCGGCCGCCGCACCCTGGTGCGACGGCACGCCGACGGCACCGAGGAGCCGGTGCTCCCGGCCCCCTGGAACGTCCGCAGCCGGGTCATCGAGTACGGCGGACAGCCCTGGGCGGGGGCCGTCGTCGACGGCCGGCCCGTTGTGGTGTTCGTGCACTTCCCCGACCAGCGGCTCTACGTCTGTGAACCGGGCGCCGAGCCGCGCCCGCTGACCCCGCTGTCCGCGGTCGGCGGCGGGCTGCGCTGGGCCGACCCGCAGATCCTCGCCGACCGCGGTGAAGTGTGGTGCGTGCTCGAGGAGTTCACCGGCGAGGCGCCCACCGACGTCCGCCGGGTCCTGGCCGCCGTACCGCTGGACGGCTCGGCCGCCGAGGACCGGTCCGCCGTACGCGAACTCGCGCCCGAGCGGCACCGGTTCGTCACCGGGCCCCGGCTCTCGCCCGACGGGCGGCGCGCGGTCTGGCTCGGCTGGGACCATCCGCGGATGCCGTGGGACGGCACCGAACTGCTGCTCGCGGACGTGACCGGCGACGGCACGCTCACCGGCGCCCGCACGGTCGCCGGCGGGCCCGGCGAGTCCGTCGCGCAGGCCGAGTTCGCCCCCGACGGCTCGCTGCTGTACGCCAGCGACCGCACCGGCTGGTGGAACCTGTACCGCGACGGCGCACCTCTGTGCCCGCGCGAGGAGGAGTTCGGCGGGGCGCTGTGGCGGATCGGCCACCGCTGGTTCGCGCCCCTGGACGGCGGACTGATCGCCGTGGTGCACGGCCGCGGCGGCACCGCCCTCGGCATACTCGATCCGGAGACCGGCGAGGTCGTCGACGCGGCCGGCCCCTGGACCGAGTTCGGCCCCACCCTCGCCGTGCACGGCGCGCGGGTCGTCGCCGTCGGCGCTAGCCCGCGCAGCGCCCACGAGGTCGTCGAACTCGACACCCGTACCGGCCGCTGCCGGGTGATCGGAGTCACGCACCAGGACGCCGTCGACCCCGCCTACTACCCGGATCCGCGGATCCGGGCCTTCACCGGCCCCGGCGGACGCGAGATCCACGCCCACCTGTACCCGCCCCACCACCCGGAGTGCGCCGCGCCCGACGGCGAGCTGCCGCCCTACGTGGTGTGGGCGCACGGCGGACCCACCAGCCGCAGCCCGCTCGTCCTCGACCTGGAGATCGCCTACTTCACCTCGCGCGGCATCGGTGTCGCCGAGGTCAACTACGGCGGCTCGACCGGCTACGGCCGTGCGTACCGGGACCGGCTGCGCGAGCAGTGGGGCGTCGTCGACGTCGAGGACTGCGCGGCCGTCGCGCTCGCCCTCGCCGAGGAGGGCACCGCCGACCCGGCCCGGCTCGCGATCCGCGGCGGCAGCGCCGGCGGCTGGACCTCGGCCGCCTCCCTCGCCACCACCGACGTCTACGCCTGCGGCACGATCATCTATCCGGTGCTCGACCTGGACGGCTGGAACGACGGCGGCACCCACGACTTCGAGTCGCAGTACCTGGAGAGCCTCGTCGGACCCTTCGCCGAGGTGCCCGCCCGCTACGCCGAGCGCTCTCCGATCGAGCACGCCGAGCACATCACCGCGCCCTTCCTGCTGCTCCAGGGCCTGGACGACGTGATCTGCCCGCCCGCGCAGTGCGAACGCTTCCTCGCCCGGATGGCCGGCCGGCAGGTCCCGCACGCCTACCTCGCCTTCGAGGGCGAGGGCCACGGCTTCCGGCGCGCCGACACCATGACCCGCGCCCTGGAAGCCGAACTCTCCCTGTACGCCCAGGTGTTCGGCCTCAACCCGCCGAACCTCAGCCGGCTGGAGCTGTCCAAGTGAAATCCCTCCCCGGGGAGCTGACCCGGCCGCCCCGGCTCGCCCCCGGCGCCCGGGTCGCCGTCGTCGCCCCCAGCGGACCGGTGCTGGAGGAACGCCTCCAGGCCGGCCTCGACGTGCTGCGCGGCTGGGACCTCGACCCGGTCGTGGCTCCTCATGTCCTCGACCGGCACGGCGAGTTCGACTACCTCGCCGGAACCGACGCCGACCGCGCCGCGGACTTCGAGCGGGCCTGGTGCGACCCGGCCGTGGACGCGGTGTTCTGCGCGCGGGGCGGCTACGGCGTCCAGCGAATGGTCGAGCTCCTCGACTGGACGGCGATGCGCGCGGCCGGGCCGAAGGTGTTCCTCGGCTTCAGCGACATCACCGCCCTGCACGAGGCCTTCGCCACCCGCCTCGGCCTCGTCACCCTGCACGGCCCCGTGGCCGCCGGCGTCGACCTCATCAAGAACGCCCGCGCGCAGGACCATCTCAAGGCCACCCTGTTCGCCCCGGAGACGGTCCGCACGATCACCTCCGGCGGCACCGCCCTGGTACCGGGCCGTGCCCGCGGAGTCCTGCTCGGCGGCTGTCTCTCCCTGCTCGCCACCGAACTCGGCACCGCCCACGCCCGCCCGTCCGCCGCGGGCGGCCTGCTCTGCCTGGAGGACGTGGGGGAGCCGGTGTACCGCCTCGACCGCTGCCTCACCCAACTGCTCCGCGCGGGCTGGCTGGACGGGGTGGGCGGAGTACTCCTCGGCTCCTGGGAGAAGTGCGGCCCCTACGAGCGGCTGCGGCCCCTGCTCGCCGACCGCCTCGGCGCCCTGGGTGTGCCCGTCGCGGAGAACTTCGGCTTCGGCCACGGGGACGGGGCGCTGACGATTCCGTTCGGCGTACGCGCGGAACTGGACGCGGAAGCGGGGACGCTGACCCTGGAGGAGCCGGCACTGCGCTGACCCCCCGCCCCGGGCGGCTCACCGTGCGCCGCGGGAGGTCGGCGTGGGTACGGGCAGACGCCGTGGGTGGGAGCGCGGCAGCCGTCGTAGGCTGGCCGAATGCCGCATGACGCCTCGCTCCACCTCGCCAAGGGCCCGCGTGTGAGCATCCGTACGTTCACCCTCGGTGACGGCACCGAGTTCGTCGCCCGGGTCCGGGAGAGCAGGGACCTGCACCGTCCGTGGCTGTTCCCGCCGGACACCGCCGACGCGTACGCCCTGTACGCGAAGCGGCTGATCGAGGACCCCACCAGGATGGGGTTCCTGGTCTGCGAGCGGGACGGCGGGGACATCGCCGGATTCATCACTCTGAACAACATCGTCGAGGGCGGCTTCCAGAGCGGCACCCTCGCCTACGGGGCCTTCGCGCACGCGGCCGGGCGCGGGCTGATGCGCGAGGGGCTGGGGCTCGTCGTGGGCCACGCCTTCGGACCGCGGCGGCTGCACCGGCTGGAGATCAACGTGCAGCCGGACAACGCCCCCTCGATCGCGCTGGCCCGCGGCTGCGGATTCCGCCGCGAGGGCTACTCGCCGAAGATGCTCTTCATCGACGGGGCCTGGCGCGACCACGAGCGCTGGGCGCTCACCGTCGAGATGCGGACCTCCGGCTGATCCTCCCGGCGCCCCGGCCGGCCGCTGGACCCGTGGCGCGCTCCGGCCGTTGATCGGCGGCACCGGGTCACGGAGGATGGCCCGTATGCGGAACATCGTGGTGATCGACGCCCCCTCCAACCTGGGCCTGCGCCCACCCGCCCCCGGAACCGTGCCCGGCTGTCACAAACTCGCCGGCGCGCTGCGCGAGCAGCGGATCGTCCAGCGGCTGCGGGCCCTGGAGGGCGGGGTGGTGGTGCCGCCGCGCTACGACCTGGGTGACTGGCAGGAGGGCGACGGGGTGTTCAACGCCGCCGCGCTCGCCGGGTACACCCGCCGGCTCGCCGACCGGCTCGAACACCATGTGCGGGCCGGGGACTTCCCGGTCGTGCTCGGCGGGGACTGCTCGATCCAGCTCGGCGCCTCGCTCGCGCTGCGCCGCCTGGGACGGTACGGGCTGGCCGCGCTGGACGCCTCGCCCGACTTCCGCCACCCCGGCAACTCGGACCGGATCGGCGCGGCCGGCGGCGAGGAGGTCGCCCTCGCCACCGGCCGCGGACAGACGGACCTCACGGACCTGGAGGGGCTGCGGCCCTATCTGCGCGACGAGGACGTGCGGTTCTTCGGGATCCGGGACTGCTTCGAGGACGACCGCGCCGAACTCGCCGCGCTGAAGATCCCCGTCGTCACCGTCGGCGACCTGCGGGAGTGGGGCCCGGAGGCACTCGCGCGGGCCACCGCCGAGGCCTTCGAGATCCCCGAACTCGACGGGTTCTGGCTGCACCTGGACGCGGACGTGCTCGACCCGAGTGTGATGCCCGCCGTCGACAGCCCCGACCCCGACGGACTGCTCCCGGACGAACTCCGCGCGCTGCTGCGGCCGTTGCTCGCCTCCACGCACTGCGTCGGCCTCAACATCACCATCTACGACCCCGACCTGGACCCGGACGGCACCGCGGGCGCCCTGCTCACGGACATCGTGGTGGACGCGTTCGCGTAACGAATCAAGGGCGTGGGGGGCTGTTTCGGCCTTTTGCCCAATCCTGACCGGACAGGGCCCTGGCCGAGCGGCGGACGGCCCGCTTCCATGGTGATCGTGACGACGATCCGACGCGCCGCAGTGACCCTGCCCGCCGCGCAGCTTGGCCCGGACAACCCCCTCCCTCCGCTTCTGCCGCTCGACGAGGTCCACCGCGTCGACGAACGCGACCGCGACGAGCTGCCGCGCGACATGGCCCGGCAGACCGACTACGAACCGCTGCGGAGCCTGCTGCCGGTCCGGGTGCGCGACGGCTACGAACGGACGCGTGAGCCGCGCGAGTTCGACGCCGTGGTGATCGAGAACGACCGGCTGCGGGCCACCGTACTGCCGGGCCTCGGCGGCCGGCTCGTCTCCCTCGTGCAGCTCACCACGGGACGCGAACTCCTCTACCGCAACCCGGTGTTCCAGCCCGCCAACTTCGCCCTCAACGGCGCCTGGTTCTCCGGTGGCGTCGAGTGGAACATCGGCGCCACCGGACACACCACCCTGTCCTGCTCACCCCTGCACGCCGCCCGCGTCCCCGCCCCCGACGGCGGCGAGATGCTCCGCCTGTGGGAGTGGGAACGCCTGCGCGACCTGCCCTTCCAGGTCGACCTCTGGCTCCCCGACGGCTCCGACTTCCTCCATGTCGGTGTCCGTGTCCGCAATCCGCACGAACGGCCCGTCCCGACGTACTGGTGGTCCAACATCGCCGTGCCCGAGCGGTGCCGCGTGCTGGCCCCGGCGGAGGAGGCCTGGCACTTCGGCTACGAACGGCGGCTGCGCCGGGTGCCCGTCCCCGAGTACGACGGCACCGACCGCACGTACCCACCGAACAGCACCTTCGCCGCCGACTACTTCTACGACGTGCCGGACGGGCGGCGCCGCTGGATCGCCGCCCTCGACGCCGACGGGCACGGGCTGGTGCAGACGTCCACCGACACCCTGCGCGGCCGCAAGCTGTTCGTCTGGGGCACCGGCAGCGGCGGCCGACGCTGGCAGAACTGGCTCACCGAACCCGGCACCGGCGGCTACTGCGAGATCCAGGCCGGCCTCGCCCGCACCCAGCTGGAACACGTCCGCCTCGACGCCGGGGGCGAGCTCTCCTGGCTGGAGGCGTACGGCCCGCTCGACACCGACCCCGAGGGGGAGTGGCCGGCCGTCCTGGGCGCCGCCGAGGACCGGCTGGAGACCGTCCTGCCCCGCGCGGACGTCGACGCCGCCTACGCCGCCTGGAAGCCGTACGCCGACACCGAACCCGGCGAACTCCTCGCCACCGGGTCCGGCTGGGGCGCGCTGGAGGTGCTGCGCGGTGGCTTCAAGCTGCCGGGCACACCCTTCGACGAGGCCACACTCACCGACGCCCAGACACCGTGGCTCCAACTGCTGCGCTCCGGCCTCGTGCCCGAACCGCGCCGGGTACGGCCGCCCGGCGAGACCCTCGTCGCCCCGCACTGGCGGGACATGCTGGAGACCGCCCCGGCGACCCCGCTCACCGAGTACCACCTCGGTGTCGCCCAGTGGCACGCCGGCGACCGGGCCCAGGCCGTGCGCAGCTGGGAGCGCGCCCTGGAACTCGCGCCCTCCCTCTGGCCCCTGCTGCGCTGTCTCGCCGTCGCCGACCGCGAGGCCGGCAACCACGAGCGGGCCGCCGACCGGTACGAGGAGGCCTTCGACGACCTGTGCGGCGAGCGCCGCGACGACGGCGAACAGTGGACGGCGGCCACCGCCGCGCTGGGCCGCGAGGCCCTGGAGACCCTGCTCGCCGTGGGCCGGGTGGCCGCCGCCCGCGGTGTCTGGGAGCGGCTGCACCCCACGACCCGCCACCGAGGCCGGTTCCGGCTGATCGAGGCCGGGCTGCTGCTCGCGGAGGCCCGCCCGGACGAGGCGCTGGCCGTCTTCTACGCCGGCTTCGAGGTCGCCGACCTGCGGGAGGGCGCGGAGACGATCGGCCGGCTGTGGGCACGGCTGTCGGACGAGCCGCTGCCGGAGGGATTCGACTTCCGGATGCGGCCGGAGGGATAGCCGGGGGCAGGCCGCGGGCGTTTGCGGCCGGTCGGGGATCGCGGTTCGCTGAGAGGGCGTGAGCGGGCGGGAACGGACGGGCGGTCGGCGGGGGAGCGGTCTGCCACCCACCGGGGCCCGCAGCGGGCCTCCCGCCCGGCCTCCACTGCGGTCGGGTGCGCCGCCGCACGGTGTTTCGTGCCGGTCCGGGGTGTTTGGCGGGCCCGCTCGGGGGGACGCGACAGGTCCCGCAGGCGAGCGCTGACCGGAGGCGAAGTTCGTGAGTCGACCACACGTCGTCATCGTCGGTGCCGGTTTCGCCGGGTTCCGGGCCGCCCGTGAACTGGCCCGGCAGGCCCGGGGCACCGCCGATGTCACCCTGCTCAACCCCACCGACTACTTTCTGTACCTGCCCCTGCTGCCCCAGGTCGCCGCCGGCATCCTCGAACCGCGCCGCGTCACCGTGTCGCTCACCGGCACCCTGCCCGGCGTCCGGCTGGTCCTCGGCGAGGCCGACCGCATCGATCTCGACGCCCGCACCGTGCACTACTCCGACCCCGAGGGCGGCGCCGGCACCCTCGCCTACGACCGGCTGGTCGTCGCGGCGGGCAGCGTCAACAAACTCCTCCCGGTCCCCGGCGTCGCCGAGCACGCACACGGCTTCCGCGGACTGCCCGAGGCGCTGTACCTGCGCGACCACGTCACCCGGCAGATGGAACTGGCCGCCGCGGCCGACGACCGGGCGACCTGCGCGGAGCGCTGTACGTTCGTGGTCGCCGGCGCCGGATACACCGGTACCGAGGTCGCCGCACAGGGCCGGCTGTTCACCGACGCGCAGGTCCGCAGGAACCCGCTGCGCCACAAGGTGCGGCCGCGCTGGCTGCTCGTCGACATCGCCCCGCGCGTCCTGCCCGGACTCGACGCACGCCTCGCCCGCACCGCGACCCGGGTCCTGCGCCGCCGTGGTGTGGAGGTACGCACGGAGACCTCCGTGAAGGAGGCCACCCGGGAGGGGGTCCTGCTCAGCGACGGCGAGTCCGTCGCGACCCGGACACTCGTGTGGTGCGTGGGCGTACGCCCCGACCCGCTCGTCGACTCCACCCGGCTGCCCCTGGAGCAGGGCCGCCTGGTCGTCGACCCGTATCTCCAGGTGCCCGGCAGGCCCGAGGTGTTCGCGTGCGGGGACGCGGCCGCCGTACCGGATCTCGACCGGCCCGGCGAACTGGCCCCCATGACCGCACAGCACGCCTGGCGGCAGGGCCGCTCGGCCGCCCGCAACGTCCTCGCCTCGCTCGGCAGGGGCGAGTGCCGGCCCCACCACCACCGCGACCTCGGCTTCGTCGTGGACCTCGGTGGTGTCCAGGCCGCCGCCAACCCGCTGGGCATCCCCCTGTCCGGTCCGCTCGCGGGCGCGGTCACCCGCGGCTACCACCTCGCCGCCATGCCCGGCAACCGTGTCCGGGTCGGCGCCGACTGGCTGCTGGACGCCGTACTGCCGCGCCAGGCCGTGCAGTTGGGCCTCGTCCGGTCCTGGTCGGTGCCGCTGGAGTCGGCCTCGCCCGAACTGGCCCGCGTCCCCGGCCGGCCCGCCCCGGCGCACACCGAACCACCCGGCCCCGTCAGGGCCGGCGACCCTTCCGAAGACCCCGAGGGAGACCGATGAACACCCGTGAACTCGCCGAACTCGGCCAGCAGTTGCGTGTCGACAGCGTGCGCGCCTCAGCCGCCGCGGGCTCCGGGCATCCGACCTCGTCGATGTCCGCCGCGGACCTGATGGCCGTACTCCTGGCCGAGCATCTGCGCTACGACTTCGACCGCCCCGACCACCCCGCCAACGACCGGTTCGTGCTGTCCAAGGGACACGCCTCGCCGCTGCTGTACTCCGCGTACAAGGCGGCCGGCGCGATCGACGACGCCGAACTGCTCACGTTCCGGACACTCGGCAGCCGGCTGGAGGGGCATCCCACACCGCGGCGGCTGCCCTGGGTGGAGACGGCCACCGGATCGCTCGGCCAGGGGCTGCCCGTCGGCGTCGGCATCGCGCTCGCCGGGAAGCGGCTGGAGCGCACCGGCTACCGGGTGTGGGTGCTGTGCGGGGACAGCGAACTCGCCGAGGGCTCCGTCTGGGAGGCCGCCGAGCACGCCTCGTACGAACATCTCGACAACCTCACGGCCATCGTCGACGTCAACCGGCTCGGCCAGCGCGGCCCCACCCGGCACGGCCACGACCTCGACGCCTACGCCAGGCGGTTCCGGGCCTTCGGCTGGCACACCGTGGAGATCGACGGCCACGACGTCGACGCGATCGGACGCGCCTACGCCGAGGCCGCGTCGACCAGGGAGCAGCCGACCGTGGTGCTCGCCCGCACCCTCAAGGGCAAGGGCGTCGACGCCGTCCAGGACCGCGAGGGCATGCACGGCAAACCGCTGCCCGACGCGGACCGCGCCATCGCCGAACTGGGCGGGCGGCGCGACCTGCGCGTATCCGTCACCGAGCCGCCCGAGGCGCGGATGCTGCACTCCGTGACCGCCGGGGCGGGCGAACCGCCGCGCTGGGAACGCGGCGGCGACCCGGTCGCCACCCGCGACGCCTACGGCAAGGCGCTCGCCGCCCTCGGCGGCACCCGCGGTGACGTCGTCGCCCTCGACGGCGAGGTGAGCGACTCCAGCCGCGCCGAGTTCTTCGCCAAGGAACACCCCGACCGGTTCTTCGAGTGCTACATCGCCGAGCAGCAGATGGTCGCCGCCGCGGTCGGCCTTGCCGCGCGCGGCTGGGTGCCGTACGCCTCCACCTTCGCGGCCTTCTTCTCGCGCGCGTACGACTTCGTGCGCATGGCCTCGATCAGCGGGGCCGGCATCAACCTCGTCGGCTCGCACGCCGGGGCCGCCATCGGACAGGACGGGCCCTCGCAGATGGGCCTGGAGGACCTCGCGATGTTCCGGGCCGTGTACGGCTCGACCGTGCTCTACCCGTGCGACGCCAACCAGACCGCGCGGCTCGTCGCCACCATGGCCGGCCTGGAGGGTGTGCGCTATCTGCGCACCTCGCGCGGTGCGACGCCGGTGATCTACGGCCCCGACGAGGAGTTCCCGGTCGGCGGCTCCAAGGTGCTGCGCTCGTCCGGCCTGGACCGGGTCACCATCGTCGCCGCGGGCGTCACCGTGCCGCAGGCCCTCGCCGCGGCCGAGACGCTCGAAGAGGCGGGCATCCGGGCCCGGGTGATCGACCTGTACTCGGTCAAACCCGTCGACCGGGCCACCCTGCGCCAGGCCGCCGAGGACACCGGCTGTCTGCTCACCGTCGAGGACCACCACGAGGAGGGCGGGCTCGGGGACGCGGTCCTCGACGCCTTCCTCGACGGGCGGCCCGTGCCGCGGCTGGTCCGGCTCGCCGTCGGCACCATGCCGGGCTCGGCGACCCCGGACGAGCAGCTGCACGCCGCGGGCATCGACGCGGAGGCCGTCGCCGCCGCCGTACGGCTGCTCGTCGAGCAGGCGGTGGTGCCGTAGACGGGCCCGGCGGGACACGCGTCACGACGCCGGCACCGGGTAGGTCCCCCCTGAAGGAGGCCTCATGAGCACACTGCGGTACGTGTACGCCGTCTGCCGGCCGTTCGACGCGGCCCTTCAGTGCCAGCTGACCGGCGTGGCGGGCGATCCACCCCGCCTGCTGCGTCACCACGGGCTGGTCGCCGTGGTCAGCCATGTGCCGAAGGGCGACTTCGCGGAGGACGAGCTGCGCGCCCGGCTGGAGGACACCGGGCGGCTGGAGGACGCCGACTGGCTCGCGGGTGTCGCCCGGCTGCACCAGGGTGTCGTCGACGCCCTCACCACCGTCACCACCCCGCTGCCGCTGCGGCCCGCCTCCGTGTTCCGCGACGACAGCGCGGTGCGGCTGATGATGGAGATGCGCGAGGACGAGCTCCGGCGCACCCTCGACCGGCTGGAGGGGCGGGTGGAATGGGGCGTACGGGTCTTCCGGGACTCCGGGGCGCCGCAGGAAATGGACCCGGCCCGGGTGTCGCAGGAGAAGGGCATGACGGAAGCGCCGTACGAGTCACCGGCGGAGGACTTCTCCGCCCGTCTGCACACGGCGCTTTCCGGGCAGTCCGACGCCTCCCACACCTATCCCCTGCGCAACCGCGCGCCCGACGGCACCGGAGGCCGCAACGTGCTCAATGCCGCCTATCTGGTGCCGCGGGCGCGTTCCGAGGAGTTCGTGGAGATCGTCGATCGGGTGAAGGGGACGGAACCAGGAGTCCTGGTGGAGCTCACGGGTCCGTCGGCGGCCTACTCGTTCGCCGCCGACGACTTCTGAGTCAGACCTGCTTCCGGCACAGAACTTCCCCGTGAAGCACACAGAACCAGCCGTCCTGCCGCTCGCCCCACTCCCGCCAGGCCGCTGACACCGCCGCCAGCCGCTCCTCGGTGGCGTGTCCGCCCCGCACGGCGAGCGCGGCGTAGGCCGAGGCCACCGTGCGGTCCGCCCACAGCCCGCTCCACCAGGCACGCTCCTCTGGCGTGGCGAACGTCCAGGTGCCGGACGTCGCCGTGATGTCGGTCAGCCCGGCCGCCAGCGCCCACGCCTTCAGCCGTCGCCCGGCGTCCGGCTCACCCCCGTTGGCGCGCGCCACCCGGCGGTACAGATCCAGCCAGTCGTCGAGGCCCGGCGACGCGGGATACCAGGTCATCGCCTCGTAGTCCGAGTCCCGTACGGCGATGTACCCGCCCGGTCTGGTCACCCGGACCATCTCGCGCAGCGCCTGTACGGGATCGCCGACGTGCTGGAGCACCTGATGGGCGTGGACCACACAGAACGTGTCGTCCGGAAAGTCCAGCGCGTGCACGTCCCCGACCGCGAAGTCGACGTTGTCCAGGCCCCGTTCGGCGGCGACGGCACGCGCCCGGTCCAGGATGCCGGGCGCGTGGTCGAGCCCGGTGACCCGGCCGTCGGGCACCAGCGCGGCCAGGTCGGCGGTGATCGTGCCGGGTCCGCAGCCGATGTCCAGGATCCGCATGTGCGGCTTGAGCGAACCGAGCAGATACGCCGCGGAGTTGGCCGCGGTACGCCAGTTGTGCGACCGCAGCACCGACTCGTGGTGCCCGTGGGTGTAGACGGCGGTCTCACGCGCTTGTGGCATGGCTGTGCACCTTTCCCCTCGTCCGGCCTTCCTCCGGAACGGTACGCGCACAGCCGCATGCTGAGACAGTTCGTATCGGAATCTGGACTGACGGAGTGTCAGCCGTGCTGGGTGGAGCCACCCGCCGGCCGGTACGCCACCAGCGCCTCCCGCAGCTTCTCCAGCCGCACCTCGCCCTGTACGTCCGTGACCTCGCCGTCGTAGGCGAGCAGCGTGCCGGGCGGTACGTCGGACAGGCGGAGCGTGCCGACCTGTACGGCCGCGTGGGCGGGGGAGCGGGTGAGGGGGCCGGCGAGGGCCGCGGCGAGCAGCCGCAGCGCCGGGCGGCGGCCACCGTGCACCACCCGCACGTCCAGCCGTCCGTCGGCCAGATCGAGACGGCGGCCCGGCACCAGGCCCATCCGGTGGTAGGTGCCGTTGCCCGCGAACAGCAGCCACATCGGGCGTGCCCGGCCGCCGAGGCCCGCCTGAAGCGGATGCCGGTCGGCCCGCAGCACCCGCAGCGCCGCCACCAGACCGGCCGGCCAGCCGCCGATCCGGTGCGACCACAGGTCCCGCTCGCGCACCAGCTCCGGATAGACGCCCAGACTGAGGGTGTTGAGGAAGATGCCCGTCCGGTCCCGGCTGACGAACCGGCCCACGTCCACCCGGACCGCCTCGCCGCCCTCGACGGCCCGGCCCAGCGCGCGGGCGTCCTCCACCCCCAGGTCCACGGCGAAGTGGTTGAGGGTGCCGCCGGGCAGCACCGCGAGCGGCAGACCGTGCCGCAGGGCGACCTCCGCGGCCGTGTTCACGGTCCCGTCGCCGCCGCACACACCGAGCGCCCGCGCCTCGGTCGCCGCCTTCTCCAGCTGGGCCGGCATCTCCTCGGGCGGGCACTCGACGATCCGGGCGCGCGGCAGCACGTCCCGCAGCGCGTTCGCCCGCTCAGCGGTCCCGGCCGCCTGGTTCGCCACGAGGATCAGCCCCTCCCCCTCGGGCAGCGGAGGGGCGGCCACGCGCGGACGCGACGGGTGCACGGCATGTCCGTGCGGCGGCACCAGGGCCCGTACGGCGTAGGCGGCGCCGACGCCCAGCGCAGCGCCCGCCAGCACGTCGCTCGGGAAGTGGACGCCGGTGTACACGCGGGACATCACGACCGAGAACGCGACCGGCGCCACCAGCGCGCCCCAGGTCGGCGACTCCATCGCCACACCGGCGCAGAAGGCCGCCGCCGACGCCGCGTGGCCGGACGGGAAGGACGTGGTGATCGGCTGCCGCTTCAGCTGCCGCACCGCCGGAACCTGGTCCAGACGCGGGCGCGGGCGGCGCACACTGCGCTTGCCCACGGTGTTGATCGTGGCGGAGGCCAGGCCCAGCGAGGCCAGGCCACGGACGGCGGCGGCGCGGGCCCGGGGCGAGCGGCTCGCCGCGACGGCGGCGGCCGTCGCGAACCACAGCACACCGTGGTTCGCGCTCCGGCTCAGCCGGGGCAGCACCCGCTCGGCGTACGGCCAGTCGCGCTCGGCGGCGAAATCGAAGAGCCGGGAGTCCAGGGTGAGGAGCCAGTCACGCAGCTCGTGGCGGCCGGGCCGCGGGATGGTCAGGTCGACATCTGGGTTCATGCGGTGACGGGTACCCTGAAGTGGCCGTTTGCTGTCCCGCCAGGTGGGCCGCCCGCCGGCCGTGCGGGACACGGGCGCGCGAGGCCGCCCGTGACCGGCGCGCCGAGGTCCCGCGCGACACGAGGTCCCGCGCCACAGAAGGAATCCCGCACATGCGCCTGCTCCTGATACGTCACGGCCAGACCACCGCCAACGTGCGGTTCCTGCTCGACACCGCCGTCCCCGGCGCCGGGCTGACCGACCTCGGGCGGCAGCAGGCGACCGCCCTGACGGAGGTCCTCGCCGACGAGGACATCGAGGCCGTCTACGTCTCCACCCTCACCCGCACCCAGGACACCGCCGCGCCGCTGGCCGCCGCGCGCGGGCTGGAGGTGCGGGTGCGTGACGGTGTCCGGGAGGTGGCCGCCGGCGACCTGGAGATGCTGCCCGGGGACACCGAGCGGGGGCAGACGTACATGCGGACCGTGTTCGCGTGGATGAGTGGTGACACGGGGGTGCGGATGCCCGGTGGGGAGAGCGGGGACGAGGTTCTCGCTCGGTACGACGCGGTGGTGGCGGAGGCCGCGGCGAGTGGGGCGGGCACGGTTGCCGTGTTCAGTCACGGTGCGGTGATTCGGCTGTGGGCCGCCGTTCGTGCGGGCAACGTCGATGTGGACTTCGCTGCCACGCACGGTCTGGAGAACACCGGTGTGGTGGTCCTGGAGGGCTCCCTGGCCGACGGCTTCAAGGCCCTGACCTGGGCGGGCGCGACCGTGACTCCGCACGGGGAGGGGGGTCCGGCGGGAGAGCCGGTGAGCGAGGCGTGACCGCGCAGTTCCCCGCGCCCCTGTGAGGTGGGTGGGTATGTGCGGGCCCGTTGCGGCTGGTCGCGCAGTTCCCCGCGCCCCTGTCGGATGGGTGGGTGGGTGTGTGCGGCGCCGTTGTGGCTGTTCGCGCAGTTCCCCGCGCCCCTGTCGGGTGGGCGGGTGGGTGGGTATGTGCGGGCCCGTTGTGGCTGGTCGCGCGGTTCCCCGCGTCACTGGCGGCACTGTCGTCCCCGCGTCAACCCCCATCCACCCAGGGGCGCGGGGAACTGCGCGGTCGGCCACCGGCCTGTTGGGGGCGCGAACAGCTTCCGTCGGCCGCGTTGGCGATAACGGTTTGCCCGGGGTTCCCGGGGGCGCGGAGAATCGGGGGCATGGGACATCTGGAAGCGGCGCATCTTGAGTACTACCTCCCCGACGGGAGGGCGTTGCTCGGCGACGTGTCGTTCCGGGTGGGCGAAGGCGCCGTCGTCGCCCTCGTCGGCCCCAACGGCGCAGGCAAGACCACCCTCCTCCGCCTGATCTCCGGCGAGCTCAAACCCCACGGCGGCTCCGTCACCGTAGGCGGCGGCCTAGGCGTCATGCGCCAGTTCGTCGGCTCCGTACGCGACGAGACGACCGTACGGGACCTGCTGGTGTCCGTCGCCACCCCCCGCATCCAGACGGCCGCGAAGGCCGTGGACGCCGCCGAGCACGCCCTGATGACCGTCGACGACGAGGCCGCCCAGCTGGGCTACGCGCAGGCGCTCTCCGACTGGGCGGAAGTCCGCGGGTACGAGGCCGAGACACTGTGGGACATGTGCACCACGGCCGCACTCGGCGTGCCCTACGAGAAGGCCCAGTGGCGCCAGGTACGCACCCTCTCCGGCGGAGAGCAGAAGCGGCTCGTCCTGGAGGCACTGCTGCGCGGCACCGACGAGGTGCTGCTCCTCGACGAGCCCGACAACTACCTCGACGTCCCCGGCAAGCGCTGGCTGGAGGAGCGGCTCGCGGAGACCCGCAAGACGGTCCTCTTCGTCTCCCACGACCGCGAACTGCTCTCCCGCGCGGCCGAGAAGATCGTGTCAGTGGAGCCCTCGCCCGCCGGCGCCGACGCCTGGGTGCACGGCGGCGGCTTCGGGACCTACCACGAGGCGCGGCGCGCGAGGTTCGCCCGCTTCGAGGAGTTGCGCCGGCGCTGGGACGAGAAGCACGCACAGCTGAAGAAGCTTGTGCTCACACTCCGTCAGGCGGCCGAGAACAGCCCCGACATGGCCTCCCGCTACCGGGCCGCCCAGACCAGGCTGCGCAAGTTCGAGGAGGCCGGACCGCCGCCCGAGCCGCCGCGCGAGCAGGACATCCGGATGCGCCTCAAGGGCGGCCGCACCGGCGTACGCGCCGTGACCTGCGCGTCCCTCGAACTCACGGGCCTGATGAAGCCGTTCGACCTGGAGGTCTTCTACGGCGAGCGGGTCGCCGTCCTCGGCTCCAACGGCTCCGGCAAGTCGCACTTCCTGCGCCTCCTGGCCGGCGACGACGTGGCCCACACCGGCAGCTGGAAGCTCGGCGCGCGGGTGGTGCCCGGCCACTTCGCGCAGACCCACGCGCACCCCGAACTGGAGGGGCGCACCCTGCTGGACATCCTGTGGAAGGAGCACGCCCAGGACCGGGGCGCCGCCAGCTCACGGCTGCGCCGCTACGAGCTGACCCAGCAGGCCGAGCAGGCCTTCGACCGGCTCTCCGGCGGCCAGCAGGCCCGTTTCCAGATCCTGCTCCTGGAGCTTCAGGGCGTCACCGCCCTGCTGCTCGACGAGCCCACCGACAACCTCGACCTGGAGTCCGCCGAGGCGCTCCAGGAGGGCCTGGAGGCCTTCGAGGGGACCGTGCTCGCGGTCACCCACGACCGCTGGTTCGCCCGCTCCTTCGACCGCTACCTGGTCTTCGGCAGCGACGGCCGGGTCCGGGAGACGGCCGAGCCGGTGTGGGACGAGCGGCGGGTGGAACGCGCGCGCTAGCTGCGGAAACGCCGTCCGGCCGGAATGTTCGTACAGTGGACTGAGCACGGACGGACACGACGATCGGGGCACCACGATGACCGGAGTCGACCCGGGTCGGCTGGACGACCAGCAGCTCATGAGAGCGCTGGAGACCATCCACCGCACACGCCACGACACGCTGCTCCACGGCTCGAACGACGCGCTGCGCGCCCACAACGACCGCATGGCCCAGCTGGAGGGCGAGTACCTGCGCCGCAACCCGCGCCGCTTCGTCGCCGCCGGCCGCACGCGTGAAGGCGCGCGGGAACGCGCCAGCTGACGGCGCCGAGGCGTGGGCGGTGCGACCGGCCGGCGGTCTCCGGCCTTTCGTCCGCCGTCCTCCGCCTTTCCGCCCGCCGGAAAACGCCAACGCTCCGCTTGTGCAGACGGGGTGTTTGTGCGGCAGGTCCGAGGGCAGGCGCAGTATCAGTGCTTCGGACAGGAGGCACGTCCGTGGAGAGGGCCGGGAGACCCGCCCCCACGCGCGCCCCGTCCGGTGGGCGGCCGCGTTCCACGGGACCGTCCACCCAGAGCACGCAGTCAAGGGAGTTGCGACGCATCATGCGCACTCGAGCCCAGGCGAAGCACCACCCGCACGACGACGCCCCCGACACCTCGGCCGACTTCCGCCGCCTCGCCGCGCTGCCGCCCGGCGAACAGCGGGACACCCTGCGCGACGAGATCGTCGTCGCCTGGCTGCCCATGGCCGACCGCCTCGCCGGCCGCTTCCGGAGCCGCGGCGAGAACCTCGACGACCTGCGTCAGGTCGCTGCCCTCGGCCTGGTCAAGGCGGTCGACCGCTACGACCCCGACCGCGGCCACGCCTTCGAGAGCTACGCCGTGCCCACCGTCACCGGCGAGATCAAGCGGCACTTCCGCGACCACATGTGGACCGTGCACGTGCCGCGCCGCGTCCAGGACCTGCGCAACCGGGTCCGGATCGCCTCCCAGGAGCTCTCCTCCGGCCTCTCCGGACGGCGGCCCAGCGTCGCCGAGATCGCGGACCACGCGCGGATGAGCGAGGACGACGTACGGGACGGGCTCGAGGCGCTGGAGAGCTTCACCGCGTTGTCGCTGGACGCGGAGGTCGGGGGCAGTGACGACGGCTACTCGCTCAGCGACTCGCTCGGCTCCTCCGATCCCGCGCTCGACACGGTCGTGGACCGTGAGGCCGTGAAGCCGCGGCTCGCGGCGCTGCCCGAGCGGGAGCGGGTGATTCTCTACATGCGGTTCTTCGACGACATGACGCAGAGCCGGATCGCCGATCAGCTGGGGATCTCGCAGATGCATGTGTCGCGGCTGATCAGCCGGAGCTGCCGGCGGTTGCGGGAGCAGGTGTTGCAGGACGCCGCGTAGGGCTCCGCCGGGGGTGCGGGGTGTGCGCCGGGGGCCGTGGGGGGTCTTTCGCGATGGCGGGTGCGGGTGCGTTGTGGCTGGTCGCGCGGTTCCCCGCGCCCCTGGCGGCACTGTTGTCACCGGCGTCGACCACCACCCCCTAGGGGCGGGGAACTGCGCGGCTCGCCCCCACGTACCCCCCCGCTGAGGGGCGTTCACTCTGTTGGGGCTTCTGTGTGTGCGGGGGGCGGGGTGGGGGGCTGTGATGGGGTCGGGGGCGCGATCGTCGTGTCCCCGGAGCCGCCGGTCCGAGGAGTTCGTCCTATGCGCCGCAGACCCCGTGCCCTGTCCGTCGCCGTCGTGACCGGAGCCGCCCTGCTCGGTGCCGCGTCGGCCGTGTCCGCGGAGCCGGCCGCGGAGATCAGCCCGGCGAGTGTCCGGCCCGGCGGCAGCATCACCGTGGCCGTCTCCTGCGATCCCGTCGGCGGGCCCGCGCCGAAGACCATGGACGCCACGTCACAGGCCTTCGACGAGGGCACCGTCGCCCTGCACCTGGTCTCCGGCAACGACGACGAGGTGTCCGGGCCCGCCTACCGGGGCACCGCGCGGATCGCGCCCGCCGGGGAGTTCGAGAGCGGCCAGAACGCCGTCGGACGGGACTCCGCCTGGACCGTCGACGGCACCTGCCCCGCCGCGCGCGGAGGCAAGGGCAAACCGTGGAGCGCCACCTTCACCGTGACCCACACCGATGGCGGCGGCGGGGGCGGCGGCAACACGCCCAAGCCGTGCCACACCGCGTGGGACGCCACCTCCTGCCCGCCGGCCACCGTCGAGCACGGCGTCCGCGCCGGGACCGGTGGCACCTTCACCGACTCCGTGCCCGCCCTCGTCGGCGGCGGGCTGCTCATCGCGGGCGCGTTCGGCGGGGCCGTCTACCGGCTGCGCCGCAAGTCGCCGCGCGCGCAGGCCTGACGGGCCCGCGGGCTGGGTACGCAGACCTCCGGGACCACACCCGTGGCCCACGACCACACACGGCTCCACCGGCACACGGCACACGGCACTGCGCGGAGGTACGCATGCGGCGGACGGACCCGGAGAGTCACGGCCCCGTCCGCTACGGGCCCCACCTCCCCGCCGACGGCCTGCCCCTGCTGCCCGAACTCTCCGCCGCCCTCACCGGCGCCGCCGCCCGCACCGAGGCCCAGCCGGTCGGCGGCGGCCCGGAGATACGGGAGGCCGCGGCCGGCTACTGGGAGCGACGCGGCCTGCGCACCGGCCGCGACCAGGTGGCCGCCGGGCCCGGCGCCAACAGCCTGCTCCTCGCGCTGACCGCCGCGGTCGGTGGCGACGTCCTCGCGCCCCGGCCGTGCGCCGCCTGGTGGGCGCCGTACGCCCGACTGCTCGGCAGACCCGTCTTCCACGTCGCCACCCCCGCCGAGTGGGGCGGCGTACCGGACCCGTACGCCCTCCTGGAGACCGTGCGCCGGGTGCGCGACGAGGGCGGCGATCCGCGGCTCCTCGTCCTGTCGGTGGCCGACGACCCCACCGCGACGGTCGCTCCGCCCGACGTACTGCACGGGGTCGTCGAGGCCGCCGCGGCGGAGGGGCTGCACCTGGTCAGCGAGGAGACCTGGCGCGACACCCTCCACGAACCGCACGACACCGTGCTCGTCAGCCCCGCCGAGATGCTGCCCGACCGGGTCACCGTCGTCAGCGACCTCGCGGGAGCGCTGCTGCCGCCCGCCTGGCCGGCCGCCGTGGCCCGCCTCCCGGCCGGAGCCGCCGGCGACAACCTGCACGCGCGTGTGCTCGACGTCCTGACCGCGCTCGGCGCCCAGGTCGCGGGCCCCGTCGCCGCGGCCGCCGGGTACGCCCTGACCGAGCCCGGACCGGTCACCGCGCGGGTCGCCGCCGCCGTACATCTGCACGCGCGCGTGGCGCGCGCCGCGCACTCCGCCGTCACCGGTGCCGGCGCGCTCGCCAGGCCACCCCGGTCCGGCCGCCATCTCTACGTCGACCTGGGCCCCCTGCGCACTGCCCTCACCGCGCACGGCGTCGGCGACGCACAGGACCTGGAGGACTTCCTCACCCACCGCCTGGGCATGCCCGCGCCGGGCGGCCACCGGTTCGGCGACGACCTCGCCGCACTGCGCGTACGGCTGGCCACCGGCCCGCTCCTCGGCGACACCGACGCCGAACGCGCCCAGTGCCTCGATTCACCCTCGCCGTTGGAACTGCCACACGTGCAACGCGCGTTGATCACCCTGAGTACGGTCTTCGACGATCTCCGCGACGACGCCCAGCGATGGGAGCCTCCTCGATGACGCAGCAGTCCGAGTCGACCACGGACACCACGACCCAGGAGCCCGGCGCACCCACGACGTCGGCCGTCTCCCCGCTCGCGCCCCCCTTCCCGCCGCTCGCCGAACCCCGGCCGCTGGCGGAGCGGCGGGTGTGGCCGCGCACCTTCCACGACCGGCTGACCGCTCCGCTGCCCGGCCTCAAGGCGCTCGCCCGGTTCGCCCGCGAAGGCGCGGTGCGGCCCGGCCGCGAGGGGCTCGCCGACATCCCCCGTCTCCCCTTCGACCCGGGCCCGCTGCCCCGCGTGGACGCCGGTACCGTCGCCGTCACCTGGGCCGGACACGCCAGTTGGGTGCTCCAGATCGGCGGGCTGCACGTCCTCACCGACCCGGTCTGGTCCCGGCGCATCCTCGGCACACCGCCCCGCGTCACACCCGTCGGGGTGGCCTGGAGCGCCCTGCCGCGCGTCGACGCGGTCGTCATCAGCCACAACCACTACGACCATCTCGACGCCCCCACACTGCGGCGGCTCCCGCGCGACACGCCGGTGTTCGTGCCGGCCGGACTGGGTGCCTGGTTCCGCCGGCGGCGGTTCACCACGGTCACCGAGCTTGACTGGTGGGAGGCGGCCGAACTGCGTGGTGTGCGCTTGGACTTCGTGCCGGCCCACCACTGGTCCAAGCGGTCCCTGACCGACACGTGCCGCAGTCTGTGGGGAGGCTGGGTGCTGACCGACGGGGCGGGGCGGCGGGTGTACTTCGCGGGGGACACGGGGTACGGGCACTGGTTCTCCCGGATCGGACGGCGCTATCCCGGGATCGACCTCGCGCTGCTGCCGATCGGTGCGTACGACCCCCGGTGGTGGCTCAGTGACGTGCACTGTGATCCGGAGGAGGCGGTGCGGGCGGTGACGGATCTTGGGGCCGTGCGGATGGCTCCCATGCACTGGGGGACGTTTGTGTTGTCGGCGGAGCCGGTGCTTGAGCCTCTGACGCGGGTCAGGGTCGCCTGGGAGCGGGCGGGGCTTGCCCGGGAACACCTGTGGGACCTGCCGGTGGGCGCATCCCGGGTCCTCGACTGACATTCCCCGCGCCCCTGGAGAGCCTCGCTCCGGAAGGGCTTGCGTGTGCGGGCCGCGGGTGGCTGGTCGCGCAGTTCCCCGCGCCCCTGAGGGGGTTGCAGGCAACGCCGGTGGTGCTTTTAGGGGCGCGGGGAACTGCGCGACCAGCCCCCACCGGCCCGCACGGACAAGACTCCTCGCGAGCGAGGTTCTCCAGGGGCGCGGGGAACTGCGCGATCGGGCATCCAGGGTCCGCACACGCACGACCCTCAGGGCACCCCCGGTGGCCGGCGCCGCTCAGGCTCGCCGCGCTCGGCGCCACAGCGCCGGGCCCACGCTGATGACCACCGTCAGGACGACCGCCGCCACCACCCCCTCCCACGGCTCGCTGAAGAGGGAGCCCCCCAGAATCCCGATCAACTGATACGTCACCGCCCAGGCGAGGCACGCCGGAAGATTCCCCCGCGAGAACCTCCGCAACGGCCACTCCGCCAGGAGACACGCCAGCATCACCGGCAACCGCCCCGCCGGCACCAGCCGCGACAGCACCAGCACCGCCACCCCGTGATCCGCCAACTTCTCCTGCGCCTGCGCCAACCGCTCCTCCGGCGCCCGCGAACGTATCGCCTCCAGCCACCGCGACCCGTTCTTCGAACCTATGCCGCGCCGCCCCAGCCAGTACAACGTCGCGTCCCCCAGGAACGCGGCCAGCGACGCCGTCACGAACACCAGCGCCAGCGACAGCGGCGACGTCTGGTGGAACGCCACCACCGCCGCCGAACTGACCAGCGCCCCCGTCGGCACCACCGGCACCAACGCCCCCAGCAACACCAGCACAAACAGCGTCGGAAGCCCGATCGCCTGCTGCGTACTCGCCGGCGACACCGTGGTGGCGGCCGCCGCCAGCCAGTTCACCGGGCGACCTCCGGGCGCACGCTCTCCCCGTGCGCGAGCCGGTGCACGGCCGTGCCGGGCGCGAGTTCGGCCGCGAGCCGGACGAACTCGTCGCCCGGCGTGTGGAATTCGTGCGGGCGCACGGCGTCCATCCCGATCGGCCAGTACGTGCCGTAGTGCACCGGCACCGCACTGCGCGGCGCCAGCAGCGCGAGCGCACGGGCCGCCCGCTCCGGGTCCAGATGCCCCTCCCCGAGATAGGGGCCCCACCCGCCCACCGGCAGCAACGCCACGTCGACCGGCCCGACTTCCCGCGCCATCGTGTCGAAAAGACCGGTGTCCCCGGCGAAGTACGTACGCGCCTCGCCCTCGATGACAAAACCCAGCGCGGGCGCGCGGTGCGGCCCCACCGGCAGCCGCCGCCCGTCGTGCCGCGCCGGCACGGTCCGTACCACCAGATCACCCACCCGGGTCTCGTCGCCGGGCGCCACCTCGGTCAGCCGCAGCCCCGTGAGCCGGCGCAGTCCCGGCACGGCCCGGGTCGCACCCCGGGGCACGAGCACACGCGTGCCCGGCGCGAGCCCCGCCAGCGACGGCACGTGCAGATGGTCGGCGTGCAGATGGGACACCAGGACCACGTCCGCGCGCCGGTCGTCGCGCGGGGGCAGTTCGCCCCGGCGGCGGCGCAGATGAGCGAGCCGGCGGGCGAACAACGGATCGGTGAGGACCCGTACGTCCGAATCCTCGACGGCGCACGTTGCGTGACCCCACCAGGTGATCTCCACCGGCACTTCTTTGCCTCCTTCGCGCGACTCCCCGAAGCCTACGTGCAGGAGTAGGGTCGGCCGCGAAACCCGGAGGTGAGGGGGGACGCCATGGGAGAGCTGCGTGCTGCCTCCGGCACACGCGTCACGGCGATCGCCAGTCTGACGCCGCTGGAGGAGCTGGACGCCGATCCGTTCCTCGTGGACTCGCGCAGTCAGCACGCCATGTGCGCCCGCTGGGCCGCCGAGCGCGGATACGTCGTCACGCGGCAGCTGCTCGTCCGCGGCCTGCGCCCCGACCACTGCATCCTCTGGGACGACGTCCGCCCCGGCCGGGACGTCTTCGTGGCCCCCAGCCGCCGGGTGCTGGAGAGCGCGCTGGCCTCGGTCGAGGAGTTCACCGAGGAGTGCGCCCGCCGCGGGGTGCGGGTGGAGACCGTGGGGCGCGCGGAACCGGCGTACGACGCACAGATGAAGGCCCAGGTGCACCGGCGGCTGTCGATGCCGACGGCCGGATACGACGGCCGCTGACCCTCACCAGGCCGCCGCGACCTCCTGATGTGCGGTTCGGTCCGTGGACGGCGAACCGGTTCTGCGGGGCGTTGTGACAGGCTGGGTGCAGGCCTGCGCCGGTGGTGGGCCCGGGACGTGAGGTGTGCGGGGCGTGCTAGGAGGACGTTGGCGGCGGCTCGCCAGCCAGGTGGGGCGCAGTGCCACGGTGTGGGCCGTCTCCACGGTCACCATGCTGGTGCTCGCCGGGATCCTGCCCGACTTCCAGTTGCAGTCCCCCGACGGCGACAGCGCCACCCGGATCGCGGTGGCCGCCGCGTTCGGCGCCGGCGCCTTCGCTCTGCTGTCCGCCCTGGTCTGGCCGCTTCTCGTGCGCCTCCTGCTGCTGGTGCCCGCCCTGGTCCTCGGCCTGCTGGTGTTCTTCCTCAACGGCGCGCTGCTCCTGCTCGCCCTGCGGCTGAACCCCGCCGAACGCGGCGGCGCCGGACCCGAGACCGCCGTGGTGGTGGCCGCCGTGATGTCGGCGGTGGCCTCCGCGACCGGCGGCGCGCTCGCCGTCCGCGACGACGACGCCTACCGGCGCCGCCTGTACCGGCTCGCCGACCGCCGCCGCAGGAACCTGCCACCAGGCCCCTTCTCGCACGGCACGGTCTTCCTGCAACTCGACGGCGTCGGCCACGACGTGCTCCTCGACGCCGTCGCCAAGGGCCTGATGCCGACCGTCGCCCGGCTCCTCGGCGCCGGCGTCCGCACCGGCCCGACCCACCGCCTCGTCCCCTGGCGCACCGACTGGTCCAGCCAGACCGGCGCCAGCCAGCTCGGCATCCTGCACGGCAGCAACTTCGACGTCCCCGCCTTCCGCTGGTACGAGAAGGACCAGCGCGAGGTCGTCGTCTGCAACCGCCCGACCAGCGCCGCCGAACTCCAGCGCCGGGCCGTCGAGCGCACCGGCGACGGCGGACTGCTCTCCGCGGACGGCGCCAGCCGCGGCAACCTCTTCGGCGGCGGCGCCGACGAACAGGCCCTCGTCCTGTCCATCGCGACCAGGCGGCGCGGCCGCGAGAACCGCTCCCGCGAGGGCTACTTCGCCTACTTCTCCGACCCCGCCAACGCGGTACGCACCGCGCTGTCCTTCTTCGCCGAGGTCGGCCGGGAGATCGGCCAGTCCACCCGGGCCCGGATGTGCAAGACCCGCCCGCGCGTCTCCCGCGGCGGCCTCTACCCCCTCGTCCGCGCCTTCGCGACCGTCGTCGAACGGGACGTCGTCGTCGCCGCGGTGATGGGCGACATGTTCGCCGGCCGCACCTCCGTCTACGCCGACCTCGTCGCCTACGACGAGGTCGCCCACCACTCCGGGCCGCACAGCCGGGACGCAGGCAAGGTCCTCCAGCGCCTCGACCGCTCGCTCGCGCTGATCGAGAAGGCCGCCGACCACGCCCCGCGGCCCTACCGGATCGTGGTCCTCTCCGACCACGGCCAGAGCCCCGGCGAGACCTTCCGCTCCCGCTACGGACTCACCCTCGGCGACCTGGTCAGGGCCGGCTGCGGACTGCCCGTGCCGCGCAGGGCGCGCCGCACCCGCAGCGGCGCCGAGGCCCGCGCCGCCGTACGGGCCGCGCTGCGCCGGCCGGTCGAGATGGGCGGCGAGCAGGACCGGCCCTCGCGCCGCTCCGAGCCGATCGTGCTGGCCTCCGGCAACCTCGGCCTGGTCTCCTTCCCGGACGTCCCGCACCGGATGACCAAGGAGGAGATCGACGCCCGCCACCCGGCGCTTCTCGCGACCCTCGCCAACCACCCCGGCGTCGGCTTCCTGCTGGTCCGCAGCGAGCGGCACGGTGGAGTCGTGCTCGGCGCGTACGGCGCCGAGGTCCCCGTCGACGAACTCGACGACGCGTCCCCCGGCCCCCTCGCCGCGTTCGGTCCGGGCGCCGCCGACGCCGTACGCCGCACCCACTCCTTCCCGCACACCGCCGACATCATGGTCAACTCCTTCCACGACCCGGCCGACGGCGAAGTCCTCGCCTTCGAGGAGCAGATCGGCTCCCACGGCGGCCTGGGCGGCCCCCAGTCCCGCCCCTTCCTCCTCTCCCCCCGGGCCTTCTCCACCCCGACAACGGACGGCACCCCCCTGGTGGGTGCGGAACAGATCCACAGGGTCCTGCGCCGCTGGCTGCGGGAGACCAACGGCCCCCAAGTCCCGGTGACCAACACCACCAACGTCTCGGAAGCCGACCCAAGGGGCGCGGGGCAGTGACATCTGCGGCTCCGCCGCGGGGCGCGACAAGCCCCCACGAACCCGCAGACGAACCCCACCCGTAGGCCCCGTAAATCAGCTGCACCGCACCCGCGCCGAGCGCACACTGGGGAGCCACCCCCCGAAGAGGAGCTCTCTCCGTTGCAGGCAGCGATAACCGTCACCCCCGCCCGCATCCCCGAACTCCTCCTGGGCCTCGCGACGGTCCGCCCCGTCTTCCTCTGGGGCGCCCCCGGCATCGGAAAGTCCTCCCTGGTAAGGGAGTTCGCCGAGTCCCTGGGCCTGGAGTGCGTCAGCCTCCTCGGCACCCAGCTCGCCCCGGAGGACCTCATCGGCGTACCGCAGATCCGCGACGGCCGCTCGGTGTTCTGCCCGCCGGAGGCGATCGCCCGCGACGAGCCGTACTGCCTGTTCCTGGACGAGCTCAACGCGGCCACCCCGGACGTGCAGAAGGCGTTCTACTCGCTGATCCTGGACCGCCGGATCGGCACCTACGAACTGCCGAAGGGCTCCATCGTCATCGGCGCCGGCAACCGGGCCACGGACAACGCGCTCGCCCGCCCGATCGCCTCCGCGCTCGTCAACCGGCTCGCGCACGTGCACCTGGCGGCGTCCTCGAAGGACTGGCTGGTCTGGGCGGCCGGCAACGGCATCCACCCGTGGATCCAGGACCATCTCACCGACCGCCCCGACCATCTGTGGTCCAAGCCGCCCAAGACCGAGGAGCCGTTCTCCACACCGCGCTCCTGGCACATGCTCTCCGACGCCCTGCACTCCTTCGGCGACGGTCTCGACGAGGCGACGCTCCAGGTGCTCGCGCACGGCACCCTGACGCCCGCCCACGCCACCGCGTTCTGCGGCTACGTGAAGATCGTGCGCAGCCGGTTCGGTATCGAGGCGATCATCAAGGGCGAGGCCCGCTGGCCGCACCGCCTGGAGGACCGCGACCTGCTGTACTACCTCGCCGAGTCGTTCCGCGGACGGATCGTCAAGGAACTCCCCGCGGACAAGGAGCACATGTCGGCGGCCGGCCGGCAGACCGCGTACCGCGCCAAGTCGCTGCTGGTGCAGCTCGCCGAGATCTCCGTCGAGGTCGCGCAGAGCGTCATCGCCGCCGACCCGGACGGCAACCCCGTACTGCCCGCCTGGTTCCTGATCGAGGCCGCGCGGGACATGCCGCGGCTCGTGGACGCGCGCAGGTGAGCCGGGGCCGGGGCAAGGGGCAGAAGAAACGCGACGTCGCGGGGGAGGCGTACGCGGAGGGCATGCGGCTGCTGCTCGCCAACCCGGCGCTGAAAGCGGTCGAGTTCAACACCTGCCGGGCCGAGAACTGCGAACTCGCCCCCAGGGACGGCCTGGTCCGCGTCGACTCCGACGGCGTACTGCACTCGCACCCCGACCGGCTGGCCGACGGCCGCGACTGGGCCTGGGCACTCGCCCACGCCGTACTCCACCTCGGCTTCGGTCATGTCCCCGCGGCCAAGGCGGTACGCGAGCAGCCCGACCGCTTCGACCTCGCCGCGCGCTGCGCGGTCGTCAACCGTTTCCTGCTCACCTTCACGATCGGCCGGACCCCGGAGCACCTGCCCGCCGCCTACCCCGACGGCGACGAGGAGCGGCTCGCCGCCCGCTGGCGACGCGACGGTCTCCCGGCCGCCCACGAGCACCTGGGCACCGCGGACGGCACCCCCGACCAGCTGCTCGTCGCGTCGAGCCACTGGTACGGAACACCCCCCGACTGGCAGCGCGCCTTCGCGGACGCGCTCACCCGGACCATGTCCGCGACCCTCGACCTCGCGGGCGGCCGGCGCGACTCCCTGGACGGCGAACTCGCCCCGCGGCGCCCCTGGGAGAAGGCCCTGAGCTGGTTCGTCTCCTCCTACCCGCTGCTCGGCGGCATCGCGGCCGGCATCAAGCTGGTCGCCGACCCCGAACTCACCCGCGCCCACGGCATCGCGATCGCCGCCGTCAACGCCGAGGCCGGCGAGATCTACGTCAACCCGCACCGGGACCTCGACGACGAGGAGTGGCGGTTCGTCCTCGCGCACGAGATGCTGCACGCCGCCCTGCGCCACGGCGACCGCTGCGGCGCCCGCGACCCGTATCTCTTCAACATCGCCGCCGACTACGTCATCAACGGCTGGCTGCGCGAGATGCAGGTCGGCGAGATGCCCGAGGGCCTGCTGTACGACTCCGCGCTCGCCGGCCTGTCCGCCGAGGAGGTCTACGACCGGATCGCCGGCGACCTGCGCCGGATGCGCCGTCTGTCGACCCTGCGCGGCAAGGGCGTCGGCGACATCCTCGGCGCCCCGCTGGGTGACCCCCGCGACCACGTCGACCTGGACGAGTTCTACCGGCGCGGCCTCGTCAACGGCCTCGACCTGCACGAGCGCCAGGAGCGCGGGTTCCTGCCCGGCGGCCTGGTCGACGACATCCGCGCGCTCAGCCACCCGCCGCTGCCCTGGGACGCGCAACTCGCCCGCTGGTTCGACGAGTTCGTACCCCGCCCGGAGCCGGTGCGGTCGTACGCCCGGCCCTCGCGCCGCCAGTCCTCCACCCCGGACATCCCGCGCGCCGGACGCCACTTCCCGCCCGAGGAGATCGCCCGCTGCACCTTCGGTGTGGTCCTCGACACCTCCGGCTCCATGGACCGCACCCTGCTCGGCAAGGCGCTGGGCGCCATCGCCTCGTACGCCGAGGCCCGGGACGTACCCGCCGCGCGGCTCGTGATGTGCGACGCCGCCCCGCACGACGCGGGCTATCTGCCGGTCACGGAGATCGCCGGACGGGTCCGGGTGCACGGCCGCGGCGGTACGGTCCTCCAGCCCGGGATCGATCTGCTGCACCGCGCGGACGACTTCCCGCCCGGCGCGCCACTGCTGGTGATCACGGACGGCTGGTGCGACGTACTGCGGGTGCGGCGCGAGCACGCCTACCTGATTCCCCAGGGCGCCCGCCTGCCGTTCACCGCCCGTGGCCCGGTGTTTCGGGTGCGGTGAGCCGGAATGTGATCGGATAGGGCACGAGAACCCCGGCAACGGGGTCGCATCGGAAGTATGCGAAAGGAAAAACCGTGGCCACCACGCGCTCCGCACACACCGTCTGGGAAGGCAACCTCCTCGAAGGCAGCGGCGTCGTCACCTTCGACTCCTCCGGCATCGGCGAGCAGCCGGTGTCGTGGCCGTCGCGCGCCGAGCAGGCGAACGGCAAGACCAGCCCCGAAGAGCTGATCGCCGCCGCCCACTCCAGCTGCTTCTCCATGGCGCTGTCGCACGGCCTGGCCGGCGCCGGCACCCCGCCCACCAAGCTCACCACCTCGGCGGACGTCACGTTCCAGCCCGGTGAGGGCATCACGGGCATCCACCTCACCGTCGAGGGCACCGTGCCCGGCATCGACGACGAGGCGTTCACCGCCGCCGCCGAGAACGCCAAGGCCAACTGCCCGGTCAGCCAGGCGCTCACCGGCACGACGATCACGCTGACGGCCAAGCTCGCCTGACGCGTCGCTCGCAGCCCCTGATGCCGTGTCCCGCCCGCCGGGATGCGGCATCGCCGTTTCCGGGTACTCATGGGAGGAAGAGGCCGACGGAAGGGGACAGCGATGGCACGTGCAGTCGGCATCGATCTCGGGACCACGAACTCGGTGGTCGCCGTCCTGGAGGGCGGTGAACCCACCGTCGTCGCGAACGCGGAGGGCGCCCGTACCACCCCCTCCGTGGTGGCCTTCGCCAAGAACGGCGAGGTGCTCGTCGGCGAGGTCGCCAAACGGCAGGCGGTGACCAACATCGACCGCACCGCCCGGTCCGTGAAGCGGCACATGGGCGAGACGGACTGGCGCTTCCCCGCCGAGGGCTCCGTCGACGGCACCCGCTACCGGGCCCAGGAGCTGTCCGCGCGTGTCCTCCAGAAACTGAAGCGGGACGCCGAGGCCTATCTCGGCGAGGACGTCTCGGACGCCGTGATCACCGTCCCCGCCTACTTCGACGACTCCCAGCGGCAGGCCACCAAGGAGGCCGGGGAGATCGCCGGCCTCAAGGTGCTGCGGATCATCAACGAGCCCACCGCCGCCGCGCTGGCCTACGGCCTCGACCGCGGCGAGGAACAGACCGTCCTCGTCTTCGACCTCGGCGGCGGCACCTTCGACGTCTCGCTGCTGGAGATCGGCGACGGCGTCATCGAGGTCAAGGCGACCAACGGCGACACCCACCTGGGCGGCGACGACTGGGACCAGCGGATCGTGGAACACCTGGTCAAACGGTTCCGGGGGCAGTACGGCATCGACCTCGGCAAGGACAAGATGGCGCTCCAGCGGCTGCGGGAGGGCGCGGAGAAGGCGAAGATCGAGCTGTCCAGCTCCACCGAGACCTCGATCAACCTGCCCTACGTCACCGCCTCCGCCGAAGGCCCCCTGCACCTGGAGGAGAAGCTCACCCGCGCCCAGTTCCAGGAGCTGACCGCCGATCTCCTCGACCGCTGCAAGACGCCCTTCAACCAGGCCGTCAAGGACGCCGGCATCAAGCTGTCCGCGGTCGACCACGTCATCCTCGTCGGCGGCTCCACGCGGATGCCCGCCGTCACCGACCTGGTCAAGGAACTCACCGGCAAGGACCCGCACAAGGGCGTCAACCCGGACGAGGTCGTCGCCGTCGGCGCCGCGCTCCAGGCCGGCGTGATCCGCGGCGACGTCAAGGACGTGCTGCTGCTCGACGTGACCCCGCTGTCCCTCGGCATCGAGACCAAGGGCGGCATCATGACCAAGCTCATCGAACGCAACACGACGATCCCGACGCGGCGTTCGGAGATCTTCACGACCGCCGTCGACAACCAGCCGTCCGTCGGCATCCAGGTCTACCAGGGCGAACGCGAGATCGCCGCGTACAACAAGAAGCTCGGCGTCTTCGACCTCACCGGTCTGCCGCCGGCGCCCCGCGGTGTCCCGCAGATCGAGGTCGCCTTCGACATCGACGCCAACGGGATCATGCACGTCTCCGCGAAGGATCTCGCGACCGGGCGCGAGCAGAAGATGACGGTGACCGGGGGGTCCGCGCTGCCCAAGGACGACATCGACCGGATGATGCGGGAGGCCGAGCAGTACGCGGAGGAGGACCGGGGGCGACGGGAGGCCGCGGAGACGCGGAATCAGGGGGAGCAGCTTGTCTATCAGACGGAGAAGTTCGTCCGGGAGAACGACGAGCGTGTGCCCGCGGAGACGAAGGCGGAAGTCCTCGACGCCGCGGGGGAGTTGAAGGCTCTTCTGGAGCGGGACGACGTGGACGTCGCCGCGTTGCGGGCCGGGGTGGAGAAGCTGGCTTCGGTGAGTCAGCGGATGGGGCAGGCCATGTATGCGCAGGCGCCTGCCGGGGAGGGGACCGAACAGGGCGTTCCTCAGGACGAGGAGGGTGTGGTGGACGCCGAGATCGTCGATGACGACAAGAACCAGAAGGGGGGTGCTGTCTGAGCTTCAGGGAGTTTCCTGGCCTCGGCGGTTCCGGCCGGACGTCAGTTGTTCGGTGTCGTCATGGGTGTGCTCCGTTGCGGACGGTCGGCAGGGCCGCGCAGACGGCGGCCAGGACGGATGCGTAGGGGGTGCCGAAGTCGGTGAGACGGGCGCGGAGTTGTTCCAGGCCGGCGCGGTGGTCGGTGAGGAGGTCCGTGTCGCCGGTGCGGGCGGCGAACTCCAGGACCGCGGGCAGGAAGTCGGGCAGCTCCTCGCCGGTGAACTCCAGGCCGTGGGCCCGGTAGACGTCCTTGAAGCGGACCAGTGACATACCGCGGCGGCGGGGGTCGCCGTCCTGCCACCGGCTGAGGTACAGGCTGTGCCGGTTCTTGACGTCGAAGACCTGGACATAGTGCGCGGCCAGCTCCCGGGGCGGGGTGAGCGCCGCGTGGTCCGTGAACTCCCGCAACTGCGGGGCCGCTTCGCGCAGCAGGGGGAGCCGGGCGCGGAAGTCGTCGTCCGGGTAGGTCAGACAGAGTGCGGCCCCCTGGTACAGCACGGCGTCCGACGGCATCAGGCCTCCTCGGCGGCGTCGGCCCCGCGGCCGCCCGTCAGCCCGATGCCGTGCGGGTCCGGCGCGGGTGTGCCGGGCCGGAGGAAACGGCCGGCCCTCAGCAGTGCCGCGCCGGGCTCGGCCGGGGGTGTCCGGGTGTCCGTCACGTACGCTCCCTCGCTTGCCCGTGCCTTCGAAGCTAGGGGCGAAGCGGGGAACGCACCCTTTCACGGCGCCCGTACGGGTCAGGGCTTGCGGGCCACCGCCACGTACATGGGCACGATGCCCTCGGCCTGGACCGCCACGTCCTCCGCACCGGGGCGCCAGCCGGACGCCGGGATGACCCCGGGACCCAGCAGCTCCAGGCCCTCGAAGAAGCGGGAGAACTCGGCGATCGGCCGCGGGTGGAACGGCGTGCCGCCGGCCCGGAAGTGGTCCGCGACCTTTTGGATGACGTCCGGGTTCAGGTCCGGCGTGACCTGGGAGAGGATCAGGTAGCTGCCCGGGGCGAGCTCGGCGAGATACCGCTTGACCAGGCCGAACACATCGTCCCCGGCCGGCTCCGCGTCCAGGTAGTGGGTGAGCGCGACCAGGGACAGCGCCACGGGCCGCGAGAAGTCCAGCGTCTCGGCGGACAGCCGCAGGATGGTCCCGGGGTCACGGACGTCGGCGTGCACGTAGTTCGTGGCGCCCTCCGGGCTGCTGTGCAGCAGCGCCTCCGCGTGCCGCAGCACAATCGGGTCGTTGTCCGCGTACACCACCCGCGCCTCCGGCGCCGCCTCCTGCGCCACCTGGTGCAGGTTGGGCTCCGTCGGGATGCCCGTGCCGATGTCCAGGAACTGCCGGATCCCGGCGTGCGCGACGACCCGGACGGCCCGGTGCATAAAACGCCGGTTGGCACGCGCCGAGCGCACCGCCGCCTCGTCCTCGTCGGCGATCCGGCGGGCCAGCTCCTCGTCCACCGGGTAGTTGTCCTTGCCGCCCAGCCACCAGTCGTAGACCCGCGCCGGGTGCGGGCGGCTCGTGTCGATGCGCAGGGGCTCGGCGTCGCTCATGGGTCCGGTCTCCTCGGAACGTACGGGGTGGGCGGGTCAGCAGGCTTCGCGGCGCTCCCGCAGGAGCTTCTTGGTGCGGGTGGCCGAGGACGCGACCGTCGAGATGTGGTCGAGCACCTCCAGGTGCGCCGCGACCTCCTCACGCGAGTCCAGGTACAGCGCGCCGGTCAGATACTCGGTGAACACCATGTCCGGCAGCTCCGGCTCGGCGAACCGGAACAGCGAGAACGGCGCGTACGTCCCCGGGTGCGGGCCCTGGGCGAACTCCGCGACCTGGAGCGTGGCCCGGTCGGACTCCGCGAACTCCAGCAGCCGGTCCAGCTGCGCACGCATCACCGCGCTGTCCGCCGCCACCGGACGCAGCAGCACCGTCTCGTCCATGACCACCCACAGATGCGGCGGGTTCGGGCCGGTCAGCAGCTTCTGCCGGGTCATCCGCAGCGCCACGTGCCGCTCGACCGTCTCGGGACCGTCCTGGCCGATCGTGCCCGCCTCCAGGACGGCACGCGCGTAGTCCTCGGTCTGGAGCAGCCCGGGGACGAAGTGCGGCTCGTAGGACCGGATCATCCGGGCCGCGCCCTCCAGGCTGACGTACATGCTGAACCAGTCGGGCAGCACGTCGTGGAACCGCTGCCACCAGCCGGGTTCGTTGGCCTCCTCGGCCAGCGCGACGAACGCGGCGGTCTCGTCCGGGCTCACGCCGTATGTCTCCAGGAGCACCTGGACGTACGGGATCTTCAGCGAGACCTCGGCCGTCTCCATCCTGCGCACCGTCGCGGGGGCCACACGCAGCGCGTGGGCCGCCTCCTCGCGGCGCATACCGGCCGCTTCCCGGAGTTCCTGCAACCTTCTGCCGAGCACCACTTGGCCGACCGTCGGCGCGGGCCGCCGCTCACTCACGCCACGCCTCCATTATGGGCCGAACGTACGTGTGCAGTCTGTCATGTTCCTCCGGCGCCTTCACCGGGGTGCCGGGAGACGCCTGCCACGTTCGCCGTGCGGGCGGGTTCCGGGTGCCGGGCGTCGGACGGGGTGTCACCCGGCCATTACCTCACGCGTAATCGACCGCTGTCCGGCGGCCCGCCATCGTGGTCGTCACGGATCCCGGGCCGGCGCACTCCGGTCCGGGATCCGGCCCCGCCCGTCCGACCTTCACGAAGGGTGATCAGCCATGTCCGCAACCCAGCTCGCCGCGCTCGCCCGCACCTCCGAGCCGCACGTCATGCTGCGCCGGTTCCTCGCCCTCGACGCGGCCGTCACCGGCGCGAACGGGCTCGCCTACCTCGCCGTCTCCGGCCCTCTCGGCCGCCTCCTGGGGGTGGACTCCGGGCTGCTCCTCGTCCTCGGCGCGGTCCTGACGGTGTACGGCGTCGCCGTCGGCCTGCTCGCCTCCCGGCCCCGTCCGGCGGCGCTGCCGGTGCGGGCCGTGGTGGAGACCAACCTGGCCTGGACCGTGCTCAGTCTGCTCGCCCCGCTGCTGTGGCTGTCGCCGACCACCGCCGGCGCGGTGTGGACCGTGCTCCAGGCGCTGGTGGTGGCCGGCTTCGCGGCGGTGCAGTGGGCGGCCCTGAAGGTCCGTCAGGGGGACAGTGCGTGAAGGTACTTGACCGTCGCCGGGTCGGCCGGGAGCAGTGTCTCGATGGCCAGCTCGGCGACGGTCACGTCCATGGGTGTGTTGAACGTGGAGATCGACGAGACGAACGACAGCGTGCGGCCCTCGTGTTCGAGCCGCATCGGCAGCGCGAAGTACGGGACGTCCTGGGGCGGTTCGCCGTCCGGCGCCGTCGCTGTTGTCTCCGACTCCGGGACCGGGTAGGCGGCCACCTCCTCGTACAGCTCCCGCAGCCGGTCCGAGCGGCGCAGCGCGATCTGCCGTTCCATCTGGGCGAGCAGATGCCCGCGCCACTCGGGGAAGTTGCGGATGCGCGGCGCCAGGCCCTCGGGGTGCAGGGTGATCCGCATCGCGTTGACCGGCGGTGTCAGCAGATGCTCCGGCAGGCCGTCGAGGATCATCAGGATGCCCCGGTTGGCGGCGACCACCTGGTAGAGGGCGTCCACCACCAGCGCCGGGTACGGCTCATAACCCTGGATCAGCCGCTCCAGGCCGTCGCGCAGGGTGTCCAGCGCCGGGTCGTCCAGCGGTGTCTCCGGGTAGCGCGGGGCGTAACCGGCCGCGAGCAGCAGGGCGTTGCGCTCCCGCACCGGCACCTCCAGATGCTCCGCGAGCCGCAGCACCATCTCCTCGCTGGGCCGGGCGCGGCCCGTCTCGACGAAGCTGATGTGCCGTGCCGAGGAGTCCGCCCGCAGCGCCAGTTCGAGCTGGCTGACCCGCCGCTGCTCCCGCCAGGCCCGCAGCAGTGAGCCCACACCCCGGTCGGTCGACGCGGCGGCGGGCGGGGACGGATGAGTGGTCATGTGTACGACGGTAACGGGTGAGCCCGGAGACTCCCCGCGACCGTGCTCCCGGACCGCTTCGACCAGGCCCTCACCTCCCCTTGTGTGGCACGCTGAAGGGAGAGCGCCATCCACGGAGGGAGCCCGGCCATGGCCGTCGAACCGCTGTCGCAGCACGAGATCGAGGACCGGCTGACGGAGCTGCCCGGCTGGACCGCCGACGGCGACCGGCTCACCCGCACCTACCGGCTCGGCTCGCACTTCGCGGCGGCGGCCCTGGTGGTGCACGTGGCCCGGGTGCAGGACGAACTGGACCACCACTCCGACCTCACCCTCGGTTACCGGACCGTCTCCCTGACGGTGAACACCCACAGCGTGGGCGGCAAGGTCACCGCCAAGGACTTCGAGCTGGCGACCCGGGTGGAGGCCCTCGCCCCGGCACACGGTGCCCAGTGAGCCCGGCGGTGCTGGACTACAGCGAGGAGGCCGCCCGCTACGACGCCTCACGCGGCGGCGAACCCCGGGCCGAGGCCGCCGCCCGCGCCGTACTGGGACTCTTACCGGCCGACGTCCGCAGCCTGCTCGACGTGGCGTGCGGCACCGGCATAGTGACCCGGCGGCTGGCGGCCGGCCGCGACGGCATCCGGGTCACGGGCGCCGACCTCACCCCGGAGATGGCCCGCTACGCCGCCGCCCGGCTGCCCGGGGCGGTGGTCCTCGCGGACAGCCGCCGACTCCCGTTCCGGGACGGCGAGTTCGACGCCGTCACCAGCGTGTGGCTGCTGCATCTGCTCCGGCGCCCCGAGGACGTCCGGGCCGCCGTCGCCGAGTGCGCCCGCGTACTGCGCCCCGGTGGCGTCTATGTCACGACGGTCGACAAGTCCGCCGCCCACAACGTGGGAAGTGACATCGATGCCATCCTCGCCTCGCGCCCGCCCAGCCCCGTACTGGACGCGTCGGGAGCCGTCGAGGCGTACGCCGTCGCACAGGGCCTGCTGCCCGTCGGGGCCTCCCGCTTCCCGGGGCGCGGACAGGGCCGCAGCCCCCGCCGGACCATCGCCGACCTGCGCCGCGGCTGGTTCGTCACCCTGCCGCCGGGCGACCCGCGCGCCGACGCCTACGCGGCCCGCCTCGCCGCCCTCCCCGACCAGGACCGCCCACGCCCCGAACCGAGCTTCGCGCTGAGGGCGTTCCGGAAGGCGGAGTGAAATGTGGCGGCGGTGCGGCACCTTGCCGATACGGCAACAGAAGTTGCCCTTCCCGCCGTCGCGGAGCACGCTGTCCGCAACCGGCAGGAGAGGCTGACCACCATGGCGCACGACGACCACCGCCCCGAGGACGGCGACGGACACCGGCGGCACGGCGACGGACACCCGGGAGACGGCGGCGTCCACCCGGGGCACGGCGGTGGACACCACCACGGTCATGACGGTGTCGACATCGACTGGGCCGAGATGGGCCCGTTGCTGGAAACGCACGCCGAGCTGTTCACACCGCTGTACGAGCGGGCGCTGGCCTGGCTGTCCAAGCGGCAGACGGCACCCGGCCTGGTCGTCGACGCGGGCAGCGGTCCCGGAGTCGTCGCCTGTCTGCTCGCCGACACCTTCCCCGGCGCCCGGGTCGTCGCCGTGGACGCCAACGAGCCGCTCCTGGAGCGGGCCGGCGCCCGAGCGAAACGGCTGGGTGTGGCCGACCGGTTCGGCACCCTCACCGGGGAGCTGCCCGAGGTGCTCGACGATCTCGACTACCCCGCCGACCTGCTGTGGGCCAGCCGCAGCCTGCACCACCTCGGCGACCAGCGGGCGGCGCTCGCCGCGTTCGCCGGGCGGCTCGCCACCGGCGGCACACTCGCGCTGATGGAGGGCGGACTGCCGGCCCGCTTCCTGCCGCGCGACCTCGGGATGGGCCGCCCCGGGCTCCAGTCGCGGCTCGACGCGCTGGAGGACGAGTGGTTCACGCAGATGCGTGCCTCGCTGCCCGGCGCCGTCGCCGAGACCGAGGACTGGCCGGCCCTGCTGACCGCCGCCGGTCTGAAGCCCACCGGCACCCGCACGTTCCTGCTCGACCTGCCCGCCCCCGTCCCGGACCGCGCCCGCGGCTATGTCGCCGCCTCCCTGGGGCGGCTGCGCGACGCGATGGGCGACCGGCTCGACACCGTCGACCGCGACACCCTGGACCGGCTCCTCGACCCCGACGACAGGGCGAGCGTCCACCACCGCGCCGACCTGTTCGTCCTGGCGGCCCACACGGTCCACACGGCGACCAGGGCGCTGTAGCCTCCGGCCCGCCGGGGCGTCACGGGCAGTCGCCGGGCTCACGGTGCCGTGTCACGGGCAGTCGCCGGGCCGCGCGTACAGCGTGATCCGCGCCCCCTTCACCCGCAGGCTCCCGCACTCCTCGAACGCCGTCGCCAGGACCTGCCGTTTGACCTCCTCCTGCGGAGTTCGGTCCAGCGGCTGGCCCTGCGGGTCGCTCACGGCCAGGATCCGCGGCGTCGCCAGCATCCGCGCCCGGATGACGGCCGGGTCGGCCTCCGTGCCGTACAGCGTGTGCGAGGCGACCGGTGTGCCCGCCGCCGCCACGTCCCGCAGGCCCCGGAAGGCGCCGGGATCCGGCAGCGACCACACGCGCCGCCGGGCCGGCATGTAGAGCACCCCGTCGGCGTCCCGCCCGGCCTCGCGGACCGTCTCGGCGACGGCGGTGACGTTGTCGACGCGGCTGTCCGGCGTGCGCATCTGGAGGGAGGGCGGCAGCAGCAGCGCCAGGACGACACAGCCGACGGTCACGAGCAGCGCCCGTGCGCGGACCCGGCTCAGCGCGGCCCCGACGAGCAGGGCGGCGCCCGCGTTGCCGTAGAGCACATAGCGGTCGACGTAGAGCGGCTTGACCGGTGTGACCACCACGAGGATCAGCGTGGGCACGATCAGCAGGGCGAGGCCGAGCAGGGGGAGTCCACCGCGGCCGTGGAGCAGGACGGTCCGTACCGTGGTCCGCAGGGTGGACGGCCGCAGGGCGCCGCGGAGTTCGGGCAGTCCGACGGTCCCGGACCGCGGCAGCAGCAGCCCCGCGCACACCAACGCCGCCAGCGCCATCCCCAGGAAGGCGGCGAACTCGTCCGCGGGGAAGCCGATCCACGCCACCTGTTCCGACTGGCCCATGCTCAGCACGGCCAGCGGCGCGAGCAGCACACACACCGGCACCGCCACCCGCAGCAGCGCCCGGCGCCGCCCCGGCGGTACCGCGAGGGCGTGCGCGGCGAGGGCCAGCACCGCGAACTCGTGCAGCAGACAGGCGCCCAGCAGTACCGCCCCGTACCCGGCCCATGCCCGGCGCGTCCCGCTCTCCACCGCCCGCACCAGCAGATAGGTCGCCCAGACCACCAGTGCGCAGACCAGCGCGTACGAGCGGCCCTCCTGCGCGTGCCGCTGCACCGACGGGAGCAGCGCGAACGCGACCCCCGCGAGCAGTCCCGCCCGGGGGCCCGCGAGACGGCGGCCGACCAGGGCCAGCGTGCCGCAGGCCGCGGCGATCGCCAGGGCCGACGGGAGCCGCAGCACCAGCAGCGGATCGGCGTCGCCGAACAGCCGGAACAGGCCGTGCATCAACAGGTAGTACAGGCCGTGCACGGCGTCGATGCCGGCCAGCGTCCCCCACAGCTGCGGGAGTTCGCGGTGGGCCATGTCGTAGGTGACGGCCTCGTCCCGCCACATGCTGCCCCCGCGCCGCAGCCCCCACAGACCGAGGGCGAGCGACACGGCGGCGGGTACGGCGAAGGCGACGGCGCCGCGGGTCCGGCGCACCGCCCGGCGAACCGGAGTGCGCAGGACGGGCGTCGTGGACGGAGGGGATGCGAGCGTGACGATGACGGACTCCGGAGCGTCTGTGACAACAGGGCCGACACCGAGTCCAGGCGCCGAGGGATTGATGGGCAGCCCCCGTCCGGAGCGCCGATCAATCGGCGGGGGCGGGTTGCTAGCGTGTGAACGACCGGTGAGAAGGGGGACACGGGGGATGGGGCGCAAGGAGAAACCGCTGGATCCGGCGGCGGGTCCGGTGCAGCGCTTCGCCTACGAGCTGCGCAAACTGCGCGACGAGGCGGGCGCGCCCACCTACCGTGAGATGGCCCGGGGCGCCGGCTACTCGGGACCCACCCTCTCCGCCGCCGCGGCCGGCGAGCGCCTGCCGACCCTGCCCGTCCTCATGGCCTACGTGACCGCCTGCGGCGGCGACCCGGACGACTGGACGGACCGCTGGCGGACCGCCGTCGCCGAGTCCGCCGCACCGGAGGGACAGGACGACACCGACAGCCCCTACCCGGGGCTCGCCCGGTTCGACACCGCGGACCGGGACCACTTCCACGGCCGCGACGACCTCGTCGCCGATCTGCTCGAACTCACCGCCCGCCGCCGGGTCTGCGCGGTCGTCGGCGCCTCCGGCAGCGGCAAGTCGTCCCTGCTGCGGGCCGGACTCGTGCCCGCCCTGCGCGAGTCCGAGCACCCCGCGCTCCGCCCGGCCGCCATCCGCGTCCTCACCCCCGGCACCCACCCCGCCCGCACCCACGCCCCCCACCTCACCCCGCACACCGCCCCCGGCGACACCCTCGTCGTCGTCGACCAGTTCGAGGAGACCTTCGCGCTCTGCGCCGACCCCGCAGAACGCGAGCGGTTCGTCGGCCAGTTGCTCGCCGCCCAGGACCCGGCGAACCGGCTGCGCGTCCTGCTCGCCGTCCGCGCCGACTTCTACGGCCGCTGCGCCGACCACGGCCCGCTCGCCGAGGCGCTGCGCGACTCCACACTCCTCGTCGGACCCCTGTCACCGCCGCAGCTCCGCGAGGCCGTCGTCCGGCCGGCCGCCGCCCGCCGCCTCATCGTCGAACGCACCCTGACCGCCCGGATCGTCGCCGACGTCGACGGCGAGCCCGGCGGACTGCCCCTGATGGCACACGCCCTGCGCGAGGTCTGGCGCCGACGCAACGGCAAGACACTCACCCTCGCCGCCTACGAGGCCGTCGGCGGTGTCCACGGCGCCGTCGCCCACACCGCCGAAACCGCCTACGCCGACTGCACCCCCGCCGAACAGGCCGCCGCCCGCCACCTGTTGCTGCGCCTGGTCACCCCCGGCGACGGCACGGCCGACACCCGCCGCCCCGTCGAGCGCACCGAACTCGGCTCCGACCCCACCACCGCCCACGTGCTCGAACGCCTGGTCCGGGCCCGGCTGCTGACCGTCGACGGCGACACCGTGGACCTCGCTCACGAGGCCCTCATCGGCGCCTGGCCCCGGCTGCGCGGCTGGCTCACGGAGGACCGGGAGCGGCTGCGCGCCCACCGGCGCCTCACCCAGGCCGCCCGCACCTGGACCGAGCTGGCACACGACGACGGGGCGCTGTACCGGGGGGTGCGGCTCAGTGAGGCGCGCGAGGTGTTCGGGGACACGTCCGGCGAACTGACCGAGCAGGAGCGGGAGTTCCTCGCGGCCAGCATCGACGCCGACGACGGACGCCGGCGGGCCGCCACCCGGGCCACCCGCCGGATGCGGGCACTGACCGCCGGGCTCGCCGCGCTGCTGTGCCTCGCCGTGGTCGCCGGTCTCGCCGCCTGGCGGGAGAGCGGAGTCAGCGACCGGCGCCGGGACGAGGCCGAGGCCCGCCGGGTCGCCGCGCTCGCGGACACCCTGCGCGGCAGCGAGCCGCGCACCGCGATGCGGCTCGCCCTCGCCGCCTGGCGCACCGCCGACCTGCCCGAGACCCGGCAGGCGCTGCGCACCGCGGCGGCACAGAGCGAGCAGGACACCTTCGTCCGCCCCGAGAACCCCGGACGCGAACCCAGCACACCCGTCTGGCTCAGCCGGGACGGCCGCATCCTGACCTCGGCCGTCGGCGACACGGCCGAGCAGTGGGACGTACGCACCCACCGCCGCCTGCGGGCCGTGCCGCTCTCCGGCGCCCCGTCCGGCATAGCCGACGTCAGTCCGGACGGCCGGACGATCGCGACCCGCGGCGAGGGAGGCCGGGGGCTGGTCGTCACGGACGTGGCCGACGGCCGCACCCGCACCCTCCCGACCGGCTCGTGGACCAACACGGACATCGCGTTCGGGCCGCGGGGCGACACGTTTGTGCTGCGCCGGCTGGTGCCGAACGCCGACGGGCGCGCGATCGTCGAGGTGTGGGACGTACGACGGCAGCGGCTCACCGCGCGCTACGACCACGGGGTCGACGACGGCGGGGTACCCGTCTCCACCGCCGACGGGAAACGGCTGGCCTGGTGCACGGACAGCGGTGGGGAACTGCGCGTCCTGGACGTCCCCTCCGGACGACTCGTCGACACCGGCATCCCGCGCGGCACGGCCCGCACCCTGTGCGGCGGCGACACCCTGGTCTTCACCCCCGACGGCCGGGCCGTCGCCACCGGCACCGCCGCCGGTGTCCTGACCTGGGACTTCGTCCGCAAACGCGAGCGGCCGCCGCTGCCGGTCGCGGGCGGCGCGCTGAGCGTGGAGTTCGCCGGCGCGTACGCGCTGAGCTGGACGACGGGGTCCCTCCAGCTCTGGCGCACCGACCTGCCCACGCCCGGCACCGACCTGCCCCGCCAACCGCTGCTGACCTATCCCGTCGGCGGAGACTCGGTCGGCGACTTCCGGCTGGATCTCGACGACGGCGTGCTGCGCTACCGGCAGGGCGGCCGCACCGACGTCGTCTCCACGGTCTCGCTGCAAGGACTCGGCGGCCGGGACTGGCGGAAGGAACCTGCCGTGACCAGGTCCGACGCCGACATCGTGGCCGTCGACCCGGCCGGCCGCACACGGCTGGCCTCCGACGGCACCCTCGTCACCCTCGCCACGGGCAGGCGGCGCACGCTGGTCACCGGCGAGGACTTCCTCGCCGCCGCCGCGTTCAGCCCCGACGGCCGCCGGCTCGCCGTCTCCGACGGACAGGGGCGCATCACCTTGTGGAACGTCACGGACGGCGGGCGGATCGCCGTACTGCGGGCCTCCGACCTGTCGAACGTGGACCACCGTGTGCTGGCGTTCTCCCGGGACGGCGCGCTGCTCGCGGCGACCGTGGCCGACGGGACCGTGCGGGTGTGGGAGACGGCGTCGCCGGGCCTCGCGGCGGCGGTGGTGCAGGTGGGGGACCGGCCCGTGCGGGCGGTGGGGTTCGACAACGCCGGACGGCTCCGGGTCGAGACCGCGCATCTGGCGGACCGCGCCTGGGAGTTGGTGCCCGAGCGGGCGGCACGGAGGCTGTGCGCACTGGCCGGGGGCGGGCTTCCGGAGGCGGAGTGGCGGCGCAGTCTGCCGTCCGTGCCCTACCGGGACGCCTGTGCCGGGGACTGAGGAGAGAACGGACAGTGCCCCCGGAACCGGCCCGGTTCCGGGGGCACTTCGGCGGCTCGCGCGGCTCAGCCGAACTTCGCCGGGTCCGGACCCGTGCGCCGGTCCTCGTTCAGCGCGCTGATCGCCGCGAGGTCCTCGGTGTCCAGACTGAAGTCGAACACGTCGATGTTCTCCCTGATCCGGGACGGTGTCACGGACTTGGGGATCACGACGTTGCCCAGCTGGAGGTGCCAGCGCAGCACGATCTGGGCCGGGGTGCGGTTGTGCTTCTGGGCCACGGCCACGATCGCCGGGACCTCCAGGATGCCCTTGCCCGAACCCAGCGGCGACCAGGCCTCGGTGGCGATGCCCTGCTCCGCGTTGTACTCACGGGCGGCATGCTGCTGGAGGTGCGGGTGCACCTCGATCTGGTCGACGGCCGGGATGACCGACGTCTCGCCGATCAGCCGCTCCAGGTGCTCCGGCAGGAAGTTGGACACGCCGATCGCCTTGATCCGGCCGTCGGAGTGCAGCTTCTCGAACGCCTTGTACGTGTCGACGTAGTTGTCCTGCTTCGGCGCCGGCCAGTGGATCAGGTAGAGATCCAGGTAGTCGAGGCCCAGCTTGGTCATCGACGTGTCGAAGGCCCGCAGGGTGGCGTCGTAGCCGTGGTCGTCGTTCCAGAGCTTGGTGGTGACGAAGAGTTCCTCGCGGGGCACACCCGAGGCGGCGATCGCCCGGCCGGTGCCCTCCTCGTTGCCGTACGCCGCGGCCGTGTCGATGCTCCGGTACCCGGCTTCCAGCGCGGTGGCGACCGCCCGCTCCGCCTCGTCGTCCGGCACCTGCCAGACGCCGAAGCCCAGCTGGGGCATCTCGACGCCGTTGTTCAGGATGATCGGGGGGACCTTGGTGCTCACGCGCTCTCGATCCTTCGGATAGTCGTCAGGTCGTACCCCATCCTCAACGAACCGCGGCCGGTCCGCATTCCGGACAGCGAAATCCCGACGTTGTCCCGTTGCTGTCCCGGGGCTCCTGCCCGCGATCCGCCGCCGCACGCGCGCGACCGGTGGGCCGCGGACCCGTGGCCGGTGAGCGGCACGCTCACGACCGGTAGAGCGCGTCGACCTCACTCGCGTAGGCCTTCTCTATGGCCTTGCGCTTCAGCTTCAGCGACGGTGTGAGCAGCCCGTGCTCCTCGGTGAACGGCTGGGCGAGGATACGGAACGTCCGGATCGACTCGGCCTGCGAGACCAGGGTGTTGGCGGCGACCACCGCGCGCCGCACCTCCGTCTCCAGATCGGCGTCGCGCACCAGCTGCGCCGCCGGCATCGACGGCTTGCCGCGCATCTGGAGCCAGTGCTCCACGGCCTCCGGGTCCAGGGTGACCAGGGCGGCGATGTACGGGCGGTCGTTGCCGACGACGATGCACTGGCTGACCAGCGGATGGTCCCGGACGCGCTCCTCCAGGAGGCCGGGGGAGACGCTCTTGCCGCCGGAGGTCACCAGGATCTCCTTCTTGCGGCCGGTGATGGTGAGGTAGCCGTCCTCGTCGAGGGAGCCGAGGTCGCCGGTGGCGAGCCAGCCGTCGTGCAGGGTCTCGTCGGTGGCCTTCTGGTTGTTGAGATAGCCCTGGAAGACGTTGTCGCCGCGCAGCCATATCTCGGCGTCGTCCGCGATGTGCACGGTGACGCCCGGGATGGCCTGGCCGACCGTGCCGTAGCGGGTGCGTTCGGGCGGGTTGGCCGTCGCCGCCGCGGTCGTCTCGGTGAGCCCGTACCCCTCGTAGATCTGCACGCCCGCGCCCGCGAAGAACAGGCCGAGCCGGCGGTCCATGGCGGAACCCCCGGACATGGCGTTGCGCAGCCGGCCGCCCATCGCGGCCCGGACCTTGGTGTAGACGAGCTTGTCGAAGAGCTGGTGCTGCATACGCAGACCCGCCGAGGGCCCGGGTCCGATGCCCCAGGCCCTCGCCTCGACGGCGTCGGCGTACTTCACCGCCACGTCGACCGCCTTCTCGAACGGCCCGGATCTGCCCTCCTTCTCCGCCTTGCGGTGGGCCGAGTTGAAGACCTTCTCGAAGATGTACGGCACGGCCAGGATGAACGTCGGCTTGAAGAGGGCCAGGTCGGGCAGCAGGGCGGCGGCGTTGAGCTGCGGCTGGTGGCCGAAGCGCACCCCGTGCCGGATCGCCGCGACCTGCACCATCCGCCCGAAGACATGGGCGAGCGGCAGGAACAGCAGCGTGGCGGCCTCGTCGCCCTTGCGGGAGTGGAACACGGACTCCCAGTGCGCGGTGACCGTGTCCGCCTCGTACATGAAGTTGCCGTGCGAGATGACACAGCCCTTCGGGCGGCCCGTGGTGCCCGACGTGTAGATGATCGTGCAGACCGAGTCCGGCGTGACCGCCTGGCGGTGCCGGTGCACCACGTCGTCCTCCAGGTGGGCACCGGCGTCGTACAGCTCCTGCACCGCGCCCTTGTCGAGCTGCCACAGCCGGTGCAGCCGCGGCAGCCGGTCGATGACCGTGGCGATGGTCATCGCGTGGTCCTCGTGCTCCACGACGGCGGCGGTCACCTCGGCGTCGTGCAGCATCCAGAAGCACTGCTCGGCGGACGACGTGGGGTAGATGGGGACCACCTGGGCGCCCACGGTCCACAGCGCGTAGTCGAAGAGGGTCCACTCGTAGCGGGTACGGGACATGACCGCGACGCGGTCGCCGAAGCGGATGCCGTTGGCGAGCAGCCCCTTGGCGAGGGCGAGTACCTCGTCGCGGAACTCGGCGGCGGTGACGTCACGCCACCGTCCGGCGTCGTCCTTGCGGCCGAGGGAGATGTGTCCCGGGTCCTCCTGGGCGCGCAGGAAGACGACGTCGGCCAATCCGCCCACCGGCGGTGCCAACGCCAACGGAGGGTTGGTGAACTCGCGCAAAACCCGGCTCCCGGTCTCTGTGGCGCTCCACACAGGCCGTGAAAGCTACCCCACACCCGGACGGTCCGGGAGGGGTGCGGAGCCCGGGTACCCATCGGGTCCCGCCTGGTCAGCGCGGGAGAATAGGCCCACATGGGGAAGGGTCGGACACATATCTGACGGCCGAGTAAGTTTCGGTGCCGTAATCTCCATCAAATCCGTACGACAATCTCCATCAAATCTGTACGACGCGATCGCCGGGACACGTCGAGGTCAGCGCCCGTGCAGTGCGGCCCCCGCCGCCAGGATCGCCGCGGCGAGCGCGTCCGCCGCCCCCTGGGCCGCCGCCCGGCGCCGGTCGTGCAGCACCACGAAGTCCACCCGCCCGAGCTCCGGCAGCCCCGCCCGGTCCGGCACCCGCACCAGCCCCGGCGGAACGAAGCCCCGCGAGTGCGCCATCACCCCGAGGCCCGCCCGCGCCGCCGCGACCAGCCCGTTCAGGCTGCCGCTCGTGCACACGATCCGCCACTCCCGGCCCTGCCGCTCCAGCGCCTCCAGCGCCAGCGCCCGGGTGATCCCCGGCGGCGGATAGACGATCAGCGGCACCGGACGGTCCGGGTCCAGGCGCAGCCGCTCCGCGCCGATCCACACCAGCCGGTCGTGCCAGACCAGCTCCCCCTGGGCGTCCCCGCGGCGCCGCTTGGCGAGCACCAGGTCGAGCTTCCCGGCGGCGAGCTGTGCGTGCAGGGTGCCGGAGAGCTCGACGGTCAGCTCCAGGTCGACCTCGGGGTGGTCGTGGCGGAAGCTCTCCAGGATCTCCGGGAGCCGGGTCAGGACGAAGTCCTCCGAGGCGCCGAAGCGCAGCCGGCCCCGCACCCGGGTCCCGGTGAAGAACGCCGTCGCCTGGTCGTGGACGTCCAGGATCCGGCGGGCGAAGCCGAGCATCGCCTCGCCGTCCTCGGTCAGCTCCACCGAGTGGGTGTCGCGGGTGAACAGGGGGCGCCCCGCGGCGTCCTCCAGCCGCCGCACGTGCTGGCTGACGGTCGACTGGCGCAGCCCGAGCCGGCGCGCGGCCTGCGTGAAGCTCAGTGTTTGAGCCACCGCGAGGAAGGTACGCAACTGGGACGGGTCGTACATATGGGGGAGGCTATCGCGATTCGTGATGACAGTCAGAGTGGTATGCCGGATTCCCGATCACGTGCCGGAGGAGGACGATGGAGCGGGCAGCTGTCGGCCCGACGAACGACGAGATCACCAGTAAGTGGAGCACCGTGAAACGCCTGCGTTGGCCCGGCTGGATGCCGATCGATCCCTACATCCTGCTGATGCTGGGGACCGTCGGACTCGCGGCGCTGGTGCCCGCCAGGGACACCGCGGCCGACGCCGTCTCCGGCGCCTCGACTGGCGCGATCGCGCTCCTCTTCTTCCTCTACGGCGCCCGGCTCTCCACCCGGGAGGCGGTGGACGGCCTCAAGCACTGGCGGCTGCACCTCACCGTGCTCGCCGCCACGTTCCTGCTGTTCCCGCTGCTCGGCCTCGCCGCCCGCGGGCTGGTCCCGGTCCTGCTGACCCAGCCGCTCTACCAGGGCCTGCTCTTCCTCACCCTGGTGCCCTCCACCATCCAGTCGTCCATCGCCTTCACCTCGATGGCCCGCGGCAACGTGCCCGCCGCGATCTGCGCGGGCTCCTTCTCCTCCCTCATCGGCATCGTCGTCACCCCGCTGCTCGCGGCCTCGCTGCTCGGTGGCGGCGCGGGCGGGTTCGCGGCGGACTCGGTCGTCGAGATCGTGCTGCAACTGCTGGTGCCGTTCGTCGCGGGGCAACTGCTGCGCCGCTGGGTCGGTGGATTCGTGAGCCGGCACAAGAAGGTCCTCGGCCTCGTCGACCGCGGCTCCATCCTGCTCGTCGTCTACGCCGCCTTCAGCGAGGGCATGGTGCACGGCATCTGGCACCGGATCAGTCCCGCCAGGATGGCCGGACTGCTCGCCGTCGAGGCGGTCCTGCTCGCCGTGATGCTCTCGGTGACCTGGTACGGCGCGAAGGCGCTCGGGTTCGGCCGCGCGGACCGGATCGCCATCCAGTTCGCCGGCTCCAAGAAGTCCCTCGCGTCCGGACTGCCCATGGCCAGTGTGCTGTTCGGCGCACAGGCCTCCCTGGCGGTGCTGCCGCTGATGCTCTTCCACCAGATGCAGCTGATGGTGTGCGCGGTGATCGCCAAGCGCCGCTCGCGCGACCCCGTCGACGCCTCGGACACCTCCGACACCTCCGACGCCTCCGACGCCTCGGACACCTCCGGCTCCGGCGGTGAACCGGCGGGCGGGGAGGTCACCGGGCGGGCGCCAGCCGCAGGGTCACGAACCGCGGTCGGTACAGGGACACGTTCCCGCTGAGCTGTGCCGCCGCGCCCGTGGGCTCCAGCCAGTTCACGTCGTAGCTCAGCACGAGCCGTCCGTCGGCGCCCGCCTGCGGATGCACCTGCGGGTTGTAGGCGGCGACCCCGGCGCGCGGCAGCGGCGGACTGAAGCCGCGGGTGGGGCCCTTCCACGGCCCGGTGGGGGAGCAGGACCAGTAGGAGGTGACCGTCGACAGGCCCTCCGTGCCCGCCGCCATGGTGAACAGCACATACGTCTCCCCGTCCCGTACGACGGAGAACGCGCTGCCCACCCCGGTCCGCCGCCCGTCCCCGAGCACCGCGCGCGGGCCCTCGCCGGCCGTCCACGCCCCGCCGTTCCAGTACTCCCACGCGGCCGGCTCCGCGAGCCGGCCCTCGGGCACCCGCGCCACGTACGCCGACGACACCGGACGGCCCACCGCCTGGGCGTCGTTGCCGCCGTACACATACGTCCAGCCGCCCTCCTCGACCAGGGTGGTGCCGAACAGGACGCGCCGGGCGGGATCCTGCACGAGCTGCTGGTCGAAGACCTTGGTGATCGACTCGACGCGCAGGTCGGGCAGCGACAGGGTGGCGACCTCGGTGGCGGTGGGCACCCCGTAGATCCACGGGGACTGTCCGGCGGTGCGCACCCAGAGCAGCACCCGCAGGACCTGTTCGCCGGAGCCGGGTGCGCGGGGCTCGACGCGGGCGGCGACCGGCCAGCGCCACTGGTCGGGGGCCGGGTCCGCGAAGAGCGGGGCGGGGAGGGTGGTGTCGAGGCGGTCGCCGGACATCACGACCGCCGAGTTGCGCACCAGCGGGGCGGTGGTGTCGCGCCAGGCGTGGGACTCGCCGGCCGGGTTGGGCGGCGGGTAGACGTGGCCCAGATAGGTGTCGGAGAAGAGCCACAGCAGCCGGCCGTCCGGCAGCCGCACCGAGTGGGTGCCGTCGCCGCCGGTCCAGTCGTCGGCGCGGACCGGGTCGTCGCCGTAGCGGACGAACTCCCCGGTGAGCCGGTCGTCGGCGGACCAGGACGCCACCGTGCGGGCCGGGCACGAGGCGCCGTCCGACCCGTCGTCGTCCCCGGGCAGGGCGGTGAGCAGCACGGCGGCGAGAACCAGGGCCAGCAGTACGCCGACCCAGGCTCCCGTGCGCTGTTGTGCTCGTCGGTCGTCGGGCACGCTCCGGGACGTTAGCCGCCCGCGGTGATCCGGTCCATGGGCAGGTGCAGGATCTCACCGGTGAACGGCCCGACGCCGGCCACCCGCAGCGCCGTCAGCTGACCGTCGCTCAGGGCCTTGTCGTAGACCCGTACGTCGTCGATGGCCCCGGTGAAGAAGGCCCGGCTGTCCATCCGCTGGCCGATGTGCACGCCGAACGGCGAGTTGCGGCTGACCGAGCCGGACACGTCCGCCGTGCTGACCGGCGTACCGTCCAGGAACATCGTCAGCTCGCCGTCGCCGCGGCGCAGCGCCAGATGGTGCCACTCGCCGTCGTTGTGGGCGCCGTCCGTGCTCAGGGACGCCGAGTGCCAGGCCGTCGGGCCGGACCGGGTGGTGATCAGACCGCGCACCCGGTCGCTGTCCGGCTCGCCGCGCAGCCACACCTGCGGCTGGTTGACGCCGACGCCGCCCATCCACAGCAGCGGCTGCTCACCGGAGGTCGCGGTGTACCGGAACCACAGCGATGCCGTGAAGTCCTTGGTGTCGAGCGGCAGCTGGGAGCGGTACGGCAGCCGTACGGCGTCGTCCTTGCCGTCGAACGCCAGGGCGCTGCCGAGCACACCGGGCGTGGTGGCGGCGCCGCCGAGGACCGCGGCCGGCGAGGCGCCCGGCGCCAGGTCCTCGGTGGTCGGGTCGGGTCCGCGGCGCGGCACGAGCCAGTCCTCGGTGAAGCGGGCGAAGCGGATCTCGTCGCGGGCGTCGACGGTGCCGGCCTCGTAGAGCAGGCCCGCCGCGCCGCCGCCCAGGTCGGCCAGGTCGGAGTAGCCGGCCCAGTCGCGGGTGACGACCGTGCCGCGGTCCACGCTGTCCCAGGTGCGTCCGCCGTCGTAGGAGGAGCGGATCATCATGGTCCGGCGGCGGTCCGGGTCGGCCGGGCAGGCCAGCAGCAGCCGGTCGCCGAGGCGCAGGATGGAGCCCTGGACCTGCGGGGTGTACAGGTCGGGCACGTCCTGGAAGGGCGTGGTGAAGCTGAGTCCGCCGGTCAGGCTGACCGCGTGGGAGCGGTGGCCGAGGTCGGTGCCGTCCTGCTCGCGCGCGCTGACCAGCAGGCTGCCGTCGGTCAGCTGCTCCAGGGCCACCTCGGACGGCTTCTGGCGGAACGTGCCGTCGTCGGCGAGGGGCCAGGAGCCGGTGGCGCCGACCCGCCAGTTCGCGCCGCCGTCGTCGCTGACGATCAGCGCGGCGTGGTTGGCGGTGACCCGGCTGCCGTTCCAGGTCTCGGTGTTGACCCCGAACACCAGCCGTCCGGCGTAGGCGCCGGTGAGCTGGATGCCGTGCACCGGGCCGGTGGCGTACCAGGAGTTCCAGTCGGCGGGCTGGATCTGCTCGCTCAGGTCGCGCGGCGCGGACCAGGTGCGGCCGTCGTCGTCGCTGTGCTGGAGATAGGGCGTGCGCGGGCAGGGGATCTCGCAGCTCGCGCTGTCCGTGCGGCCCGGGTTGTGCGTCTGGGCCAGCAGGACGCGGCCGGTCTCCCGGTCGACCAGGGGAGAGGGGTTGCCGTGGGTGTCGCCGGCGCCCTCGGTGACCACCTGGAGCGGGCCCCAGGTCCGGCCGCCGTCGGTGGAGCGCTTGAGGACGATGTCGATGTCGGTGGCGTCACCGCAGTTGAGCACCCGGGCCTCGGCGAAGGCGAGCAGGGTGCCCTTGGTGGTGCGGACGATCGCCGGGATGCGGAAACAGGCGTAACCCGGGTCCTGGGACGCCTTGAACAGCACGCTCTCGTCGAACTCCCCCGCGGCGGCCTGTGCGGCGCCGGTGGCGGAGGAGGGGGAGAGCAGCACGGCCGTCACCGCCGAGGCGACGACCGTGATGAGGACGGATCTCAGACGTGCGCGCAGGCCACAAGGCATGGGCGACTGCCCTTCGTACGTGGGGGGAGAAGGTGGCGGGGATGTGGGGACTCACCGGGGCGGGGTCGTTGGAGTTCCCCACGAGATCATTGGAGGGCCCAATGATTAACACACTATCGTTGGGAAGTCCAACAACTTCCGGTTAGGCTGTGGCCATGGCCGAAGCGCATCTGCCCGCGATCCGCTCACAGCCCAGCTGGCTGCTGGGCCGGGCCGCCGCGCGCGGGCGTGCGCTGGTCACCGAGGCCCTGGCCGTCGAGGGCATGCGGACGTGGCACCACGCCGTGCTGTCGGCCGTCCGTGATCTCGGCCCCGTCGCCCAGGCCGACGTCGGCCGCGGTGCCGGCCTGGACCCCAAGGACGTGGTCGGAATACTCAACGACCTTCAGTCCGCGGGCCTGGTCGTGCGGGAGCCCGACCCCAGGGACCGCCGCAAGAACGCCGTGTCCCTCACCGAGGAGGGCGACCGGCTGCTGCGGCGCTGCGAGAGGCTCACCGGCGAGGCCAACGACGAACTGCTCGCGCCCCTCTCCGCCACCGAACGCGACCAGTTCATGGACCTGTTGAACCGGGTCACCGCAACGGACGGTTGAACCGGGTCACCGGAACGGACGGCTGACCCGGCCCGTCCCCGGGCGTGTCGTCAGCCTCGCGCGGCCGCCGTGTGCAGGGCGACCCGCTCCTCACCCGCGTACACGTTCATGGAACTGCCCCGCAGGAAGCCCACCAGCGTCAGGCCGGTCTCGGCCGCCAGGTCCACCGCGAGGGACGAGGGCGCCGACACGGCCGCCAGGACCGGTATCCCGGCCATGACCGCCTTCTGCGCCAGCTCGAAGGAGGCGCGCCCGGAGACCAGCAGGACCGAACGGGACAGGGGCAGGTCGCCGTTCTGAAGCGCGCGGCCGACCAGCTTGTCCACCGCGTTGTGCCGGCCCACGTCCTCGCGGACGTCCACCAGCTCGCCGTCCTCGGTGAACAGGGCCGCCGCGTGCAGACCCCCGGTCCGGTCGAAGACCCGTTGGGCCGCGCGCAGCCGGTCGGGGAGGCCGGCGAGCAGTTCGGGTCCGACCCGGACCGGGGGAGTGTCGGAGATCGGCCAGCGGGCCGTGGTGCGCACCGCGTCCAGGCTGGCCTTGCCGCACAGGCCGCACGACGAGGTCGTATAGACGTTCCGCTCCAGCGTAATGTCAGGGATCACCACCGTGGGCGTCGTGCGTACGTCCACCACGTTGTAGGTGTTCGAGCCGTCGGCCGTGGCGCCGGCGCAGTAGACGATGTTCTGGAGGTCGCTCTGCTCGGCGAGGACCCCCTCGCTGACCAGGAAGCCGGCGGCGAGCGCGAAGTCGTCGCCCGGGGTGCGCATGGTGATCGCGAGCGGTTTCCCGTTCAGCCGGATCTCCAGCGGCTCCTCCGCGACGAGGGTGTCGGGGCGGGTGGAGATCACGCCGTCCCGGATGCGGATCACCTTGCGTCGTTCCGTGACTCGTCCCATGTCCTGATCAGCCCCGGTTCTGTCCGTGCGGGTGGCCGAAACGGCCCTTGATGCGTCGGTCGCCGTGGGCCACCGGGCCGTGGTGCGGCGGGTGACCTCGACGAAGCCATTGTCCTGCACGTGGAGTCGCGGCGAGCCGGCACCGCCGGCCCACCGCGACTCCACGTCCGCTCACGCGGCGCTGCGCAGTGCCAGCAGATCCGAGATGGCGTGCACGGTGCGCAGGGTGGGCACCTCCACGCCGGTGATCTCCGCGAGTTCGACGACGGCGGCGAGCAGTACGTCGAGTTCCAGCGGCTTGCCGCGCTCCAGGTCCTGGAGCGTCGAGGTGCGGTGGTCACCGACCTTCTCGGCGCCCGCGAGCCGGCGTTCGATCGAGACGCCGACCTCGCAGCCGAGGGCCTCGGCGACCGACAGCGTCTCGGTCATCATGATCTCGATGACCTTGCGGGTGCCGCCGTGCACACACATCTCGCGCATGGTGGCGCGGGCCAGCGCGCTGATCGGGTTGAAGGAGATGTTCCCGAGCAGCTTGAGCCAGATGTCGTTGCGCAGGTCGGGCTCCACCGGGCACTTCAGACCGCCGTCCTTCATGGCGGTGCTGAACTCCTGGCAGCGCTCGGAGATGCTGCGGTCGGGCTCGCCGATGGAGAAGCGGGTGCCCTCCAGATGGCGGACGACGCCCGGCCCTTCGAGCTCGGTGGCCGCGTAGACCACACAGCCGATGGCCCGCTCCGGGGCGAGCACGGCGCTGACCGTGCCGCCCGGGTCCACACTCTCGACACGGTGGCCGTCGTGGGGCCCGCCGTGCCGGTGGAAGTACCACCAGGGAATGCCGTTCTGGGCGGCGATCACCGCCGTCTTCTCGTGGAGCAGGGGGTTGATCAGCGGCCCGCACGCCGCGTACGAGTTGGCCTTGAGGCCGAGGAAGACGTAGTCGACCGGGCCGATGGCGGCCGGGTCGTCGGTGGCATGGGGCCGCGCGACGAAGTCGCCGCGCGGGCTGAGCACCTGTACTCCGTGCTGCCTCATGGCCGCGAGATGCGGTCCACGGGCCACCAGATGCACTTCGGCGCCCGCGCGATGGAGCGCGGCACCGACGTAGGCACCGATCGCACCGGCGCCGAGAACTGCGACTTTCACGGGACAACTCCGTTCGGTTTGAGGGATACCGCGGAGGTGGTCGAGCCGGGATCCGGGGCTCGGTGAAGGAAGAGGCATGAAATTCGTCGACTGAATATTGTCTACAGTATGGAGGTTGCGTCGACAAGGGTTCGCGCCATGACCGTTCGGCGCTCGGTGCATACCGCTCATCGCATACGGTCTACGCGCCGCTTCTCAACGGCCCCTGGCATCCCTACCGTGCGGGATCATGAGTCCCCCCGTCGCTCCCGCGGGCTGGAGCCGCTGGCTCGTGCCACCCGCAGCGCTCTCCGTCCATCTCTCCATCGGCCAGGCCTATGCCTGGAGCGTGTTCAAGCCACCGCTCGAATCCGCTCTCGGGCTCAGCGGCACCCAGAGCGCGCTGCCGTTCCAGCTCGCCATCGTCATGCTCGGCCTCTCGGCCGCGTTCGGCGGCACGTTCGTGGAGCGCAACGGCCCGCGCTGGGCCATGACCGTCGCCCTGGTCTGCTTCTCCTCCGGCTTCCTGATCTCCGCCCTCGGCGCGGCCACCGAGCAGTACTGGCTGATCGTCCTCGGCTACGGCTTCGTCGGCGGCATCGGCCTCGGCATCGGCTACATCTCGCCCGTCTCCACCCTGATCAAGTGGTTCCCCGACCGGCCCGGCATGGCCACCGGCATCGCCATCATGGGCTTCGGCGGCGGCGCCCTGATCGCCTCCCCGTGGTCCGCGCAGATGTTGGAGTCGTTCGGCTCCGACAGCTCCGGCATCGCCCTGGCCTTCCTGGTGCACGGACTCGCCTACGCGGTGTTCATGCTGCTCGGTGTACTCCTCGTCCGGGTGCCGCGCACCGAGAAGCCGGTCGCGGACGCGCCCAGCGTCGTCGAGGGCGTCCAGGTGTCGGCGAACAGCGCGGTGCGCACCCCGCAGTTCTGGTGCCTGTGGGTGGTGCTCTGCATGAACGTGACCGCGGGCATCGGCATCCTGGAGAAGGCCGCCCCGATGATCACGGACTTCTTCGCGGACACCTCCACACCGGTCTCCGTCACGGCCGCCGCCGGCTTCGTCGCCCTGCTGTCCGCCGCCAACATGGCCGGCCGGATCGGCTGGTCGTCCACGTCCGACCTGATCGGACGGAAGAACATCTACCGCGTCTACCTGGGCGTCGGTGCGCTGATGTACGGCCTCATCGCCCTGTTCGGCGACTCCTCCAAGCCGCTGTTCGTCCTGAGCGCGCTGGTCATCCTCTCCTTCTACGGCGGCGGCTTCGCGACGATCCCCGCCTATCTGAAGGACCTCTTCGGCACCTACCAGGTCGGCGCCATCCACGGCCGGCTGCTCACCGCCTGGTCCACGGCCGGTGTGCTCGGCCCGCTGATCGTCAACTGGATCGCCGACCGGCAGGAGGAGGCCGGCAAGTCCGGCGCCGCCCTCTACGGGACGTCCTTCCTCATCATGATCGGACTGCTGGTCGTCGGCTTCGTCGCCAACGAACTCGTCCGCCCGGTCGACCCCCGCCACCACCTCGACGCCCCGAAGGAGGCCGCCGATGTCCGACGAGAGCAGCCAGAGTCCGCCTGACCGGCGCCCGCTGATCGCCTTCGCCTGGCTGTGGGTGGGCGCGCCGCTCGCCTACGGCGTCTACGAACTCGTACAGAAGGCCACACAGCTGTTCACCGGATGAGCCCCCCACGGGTACGGCACGGGCGCCCGGTCCTCGCGACCGGGCGCCCGGGGGATCGCGGGGCCGGCCCCGGGCACCCGGGGGTCTGACAGAAGCCGACAACCCGGGCGGCCGAATCCTGTGCCATCACGTGCCGTCGTACCCGCGGGTCACTGATCAGACTGGTGGATCCCTACCCGATCAGAGGGGGCCCACCAGCAATGAACGGCTCGCGCATCGCCGCAGTCGGCCACTACCAGCCGGCCAAGGTGCTCACCAACGAGGAACTGGCGGGCCTGGTCGACACCAGTGACGAGTGGATCCGGAGCCGCGTCGGCATCCGCACCCGGCACATCGCGGGGCCCGACGAGCCGGTGGACGAGCTGGCCGCACACGCCTCCGCCAAGGCGCTCGCGGCCGCCGGGCTCGGGCCCGAGGACATCGACCTGGTGCTGGTCGCCACCTCCACCGCCGTCGACCGCTCCCCGAACATGGCGGCCCGGGTCGCCGCCCGGCTCGGCATCCCCTCACCGGCCGCGATGGACGTGAACGTGGTCTGCGCGGGCTTCACCCACGCCCTCGCCACCGCCGACCACACCGTCCGGGCCGGAGCCGCCCGGCGGGCCCTGGTGATCGGCGCCGACAAGATGTCCGCCGTCACGGACTGGACCGACCGCACCACCTGTGTGCTGGTCGGCGACGGGGCCGGCGCCGCCGTGGTCGAGGCCGCCGAGCAGCCCGGGATCGGGCCGGTGCTGTGGGGGTCGGTGCCCGAGATGGGGCACGCCGTACGCATCGAGGGCACCCCCTCGCGGTTCGCGCAGGAGGGACAGGCCGTCTACCGCTGGGCCACCACCCAGCTGCCGCCGCTCGCCCGCGCGGCCTGCGAACGGGCCGGGGTCACACCCGAGGAGCTCGCCGCCGTCGTCCTCCACCAGGCGAACCTGCGGATCATCGAACCCCTCGCCCAGAAGATCGGCGCCGTCAACGCGGTCGTCGCGCGCGACGTGACCCACTCCGGGAACACCTCCGCCGCCAGCATCCCGCTCGCCCTGTCCAAGCTCGTCGAGCGTGGCGAGGTGACATCGGGGGACTCGGTCCTGCTGTTCGGCTTCGGCGGCAACCTCTCCTACGCGGGTCAGGTCGTGCGCTGTCCCTGAGGCCCTGCCCGATGGTGCAGAGTCCGGTGTGACATGGCCAACTCCCGGATTCCCTGGCCCTTGTGCGCCGTAGACTGTAGACGAAAGACAATCAATACTGACTCTTCACTGGCCTTTACGGTCGCTGAGCAGACGCTGCCGAGGAGGGACCGCGATGCTGTCCACGGGACTGCCGCAGGGGGCCGTGCCCAAGCTCGAACGTCCTGGCCCGTTGCGCGACCGCGTCTACGAGGCGCTGCTCGAACTCATCACCACCCGCTCACTGCGGCCCGGCCAGCATCTTGTCGAGAGTGAACTCGCCGGTCACCTCGGTGTCTCCCGCCAGCCCGTGCGCGAGGCGCTTCAGCGGCTGAACACCGAGGGCTGGGTCGATCTGCGGCCCGCCCAGGGCGCGTTCGTGCACGAGCCGACGGAGGAGGAGGCCGACCAGCTGCTGACGGTCCGTACGCTCCTGGAGGCCGAGGCCGCGCGACTGGCCGCCGCCAACGCCGGCACGCCCGGCGTCGCGGCCCTCGAAGAGCTGTGCGTCGAGGGCGAGCGGGCCGTCGCCGCCGACGACGTGGAGGCCGCGGTGATCCTCAACGCCCGCTTCCACGCCAAGGTGATGGAGCTCGCCGGCAACACGGTCCTCGCCGAGCTCGCCGGCCAGGTCGACCGCCGCGTCCGCTGGTACTACGCGCCCGTCGCCCGCCAGCGCGGCCGCCAGTCCTGGATCGAGCACCGCGAGCTGATCGCGGCGATCAAGGGCCGCGACGAGCAGCTGGCCACCCGGATCATGCGGGACCACACGGAACACACGCGCAAGTCCTACCACGAGCGTCCGCGGGACTAGCCGGGAGCGCCCGGCCCCCTCGTTTCGTACGGTTGACGGCCCGTCCGGCCTTGTGGACGGGCCGTTTTCGTCATGTACGGCCCCCTCCGTCTGCCGCGCTCCGCGGCCGGTTTCCACCCCTCGCGACCGCTTCTTTGTCCTGTCAGTGGAAAAAGTCGGCGGCAATCTGTGCGCAAGTTCTTCCCCACTGCGGCAGCCGCTGCTACGTTCCCCTCGAAAGCCACACGGAGACAGCCGATTCGAGGCGGGGAGGGGCTCGTGAGACGTATGACCGCGCGACCCGCGAACGCCCATCAGGCCCGCCTGCTCAAGCTGTTGCGCGACGGCGGGCCCAACTCCCGGGCACAGCTCGGCGATCAGGTCGACCTCTCACGGTCGAAGCTGGCCGTCGAGGTGGACCGGCTGCTGGAGACCGGTCTTGTGGTGGCCGACGGACTCGCCGCCTCGCGCGGTGGCCGCCGCTCCCACAACATCCGGCTCAACCCCGGACTCCGCTTCCTCGGTGTCGACATCGGTGCCACGTCGATAGACGTCGCCGTGACCAACGCCGAGCTGGAGATCCTGGGACACATCAACCAGCCCATGGAGGTGCGCGAGGGACCCGTCGCGGTCTTCGAGCAGGTTCTCGCCATGGCCGCGAAGCTGAAGGCGTCGGGGCTCGTCGAGGGCTTCGACGGCGCCGGCATCGGCGTACCCGGACCGGTCCGCTTCCCCGAGGGCATCCCCGTGGCGCCCCCGATCATGCCGGGCTGGGACGGCTTCCCGGTACGGGAGGCGCTCAGCCAGGAACTGGGCTGCCCGGTCATGGTCGACAACGACGTGAACCTCATGGCGATGGGGGAGCAGCACGCGGGCGTCGCACGCTCCGTGGGCGACTTCCTCTGCGTCAAGATCGGTACCGGTATCGGCTGCGGCATCGTCGTCGGCGGAGACGTCCACCGCGGTACGACGGGCAGCGCGGGCGACATCGGGCACATCCAGGCCGTGCCCGACGGACGTCCGTGCGCCTGCGGCAACCGGGGCTGCCTGGAAGCCCACTTCAGCGGCGCCGCACTCGCCCGCGACGCACTGGAGGCGGTCCAGCAGGGCCGTTCGCCGGAACTCGCGGCACGCCTTGAGGCGAACGGCACGCTCAGCGCCGTCGACGTGGCCGCCGCGGCCGCCGCCGGCGACGCCACCGCCCTCGACCTGATCCGCGAGGGCGGCAACCACGTCGGCCAGGTCATCGCCGGGCTGGTCAGCTTCTTCAACCCCGGCCTGGTGGTGATCGGCGGCGGGGTGACCGGCCTCGGCCACAACCTGCTCGCCGCGATCCGCACCCAGGTCTACCGCCAGTCGCTGCCCCTGGCGACCGGCAACCTGCCCATCGTGCTCGGTGAACTGGGCCCCACCGCCGGTGTCATCGGCGCGGCCCGCCTGATCAGCGACCACCTGTTCTCACCCGCGTAAGTACGCCCCCGTACGACGGCACGTCCAGACCGACGGCACCTCCAGCTCCACGGCACCTCCAGACCGACGGCACGTCCAGTTCGACGGCACCTCCAGCACCGCGTCCGGCGGCACGCCCTGCCGGCGTCCCGCTCCGCCCTGCCCTGCCCTGCTCCGCCCTGCCCTGAAACCGGCCCGCATGCCCGCCAAGGGGAACCCAGATGGCACCTGAACCACCGCTGCTCAGCATGTCCGGCATCACCAAGTCGTTCCCCGGCGTCCGGGCCCTCGACGGCGTCGACCTCGACGTCATGGCCGGCGAAGTGCACTGCCTGCTCGGCCAGAACGGGGCCGGGAAGTCCACCTTGATCAAGGTGCTTGCGGGTGCCCACCAGCCCGACGACGGCACCATCCGCTGGCGCGGCGAGGACGTCACCCTGCGCTCGCCGATCGCCGCCATGCGCCTCGGCATCGCCACCATCTACCAGGAACTCGACCTGGTGCTGCACCTGTCCGTCGCGGAGAACGTCCACCTCGGCCACGAGCCGACGTCCGCCGGATTCGTCGTACGCCGTGGACACGCCCGCGCCTCGACGGCCGCGCTGCTCAAGCGACTCGGGCATCCGGAGATCGATCCGGCCCGGCTGGTGGGCGAGTTGTCGGCGGCGCAGCAGCAGATCGTGTCCATGGCGCGGGCGTTGTCGCACGAGGTCCGGCTGATCGTGATGGACGAGCCGTCCGCCGCGCTGGACCCCGACGAGGTCGACAACCTGTTCCGGATCGTCGGCGACCTCACCGCGGACGGTGTCGCGGTCGTCTACATCTCGCACCGCCTGGAGGAGATCCGCCGCATCGGCGACCGGGTCACCGTCCTCAAGGACGGCCGTGCGGTGGCCGGGGGGCTGCCCGCCAAGGACACCCCGACCCGTGACGTCGTGGCGCTGATGACCGGCCGCAACGTCGAGTACGTCTTTCCGGAGCGGCCGGCCGGCCCGCCGCCGGGGGAGCCGCTCCTGGAGGTCAGGGGCCTCGCGCGGGCCGGCGAGTTCGAGCCGTTCGACCTGACCGTGCGGCCCGGCGAGATCGTCGGACTCGCCGGCCTGGTCGGCTCCGGACGCTCCGAGATCCTGGAGACGATCTACGGCGCCCGCAGGCCCACCGCCGGTCAGGTGCTCGTGGACGGGAAGGCGTTGCGGCCCGGCAGTGTCCGCGCCGCGGTCCGCGCCGGCCTCGGGCTCGCCCCCGAGGAGCGCAAGGCGCAGGCCCTGCTGATGCTGGAGTCCGTCACCCGCAACGTCTCGGTCTCCTCCATGTCCCGCTTCTCACGCGCCGGCTGGATCGACCGCGGCGCCGAGCTGAAGGCGGCCCGCGCCGCCACCCGCGAGCTCTCGCTGCGGCCCGACAACCCCTCGGTCCCCGTGCGCACCCTGTCCGGCGGCAACCAGCAGAAGGCGGTCCTGGCCCGCTGGCTGCTGCGCGGCTGCCGGGTGCTGCTGCTCGACGAACCCACCCGCGGAGTCGACGTCGGAGCCCGCGCCGAGCTGTACGCGGTCGTCCGCCGCCTCGCCGACGAGGGCCTCGGTGTGCTCCTCGTCTCCAGCGAGGTGCCCGAGGTGCTCGGCCTCGCCGACCGTGTCCTGGTGCTCCGCGAGGGCCGGGTCGTCCACACCGCACCCGCCCGTGAACTCGACGAACACCGCGTACTCGACCTCGTGATGGAAGGAAGCCCGGCGTCATGACGCAGCCCGTCTCTCCGCCGCGGGACAGCACCGACAAGGCGCCGTCGCCGACCCGACCGCCCGCCTGGCGTGCCACGCTGTTCCGTGCGGACGTCCGCACCCTCTCGCTCGTCGGCGTGCTCGCCGCGCTGATCCTGATCGGCGGCATCACCAAGCCCGACGAGTTCCTCGACACCCGCAACCTGCAACTCGTCCTCACCCAGGCGTCGGTGATCGGCGTCGTCACCGTGGGGATGACCTTCGTCATCATCTCGGGCGGCATCGACCTGTCCGTCGGCGCGATCGTGGCCCTCGCCTCGGTGTGGGCGACGACGCTGGCCACCCAGGACTTCGGCTTCGTCGGGATCCTGTTCACCGCGGTGATCGTCGGCGTGGGCTGCGGACTGGTCAACGGCGTACTCATCGCGTACGGCGGGATGGTCCCGTTCATCGCGACCCTCGCCATGCTGGCCTCCGCCCGCGGACTCGCCCTCCAGATCACCGACGGCAAGACGCAGATCGTCACCGTCGACGGCATCCTGGACCTCGGTGAGCGCGACTCCTACGTGCTCGGCATCCCGCCGCTGGTCCTGGTCTTCGCCGCGGTCACCGTGGTCGGCTGGCTGGTCCTGAACCGCACCACCTTCGGCCGCCGCACGGTCGCCGTCGGCGGCAACCCGGAGGCGGCCCGGCTCGCCGGCATCGACGTCCGCCGCCAGCGCCTCTACCTGTACCTGCTGTCCGGACTGTGCTGCGGCATCGCCGCGTTCCTGCTGATCATCCTGTCCGGGTCGGGTCAGAACACCAACGGCAACCTCTACGAACTCGACGCCATCGCCGCCGCGATCATCGGCGGCACCCTGCTCACCGGCGGCCGCGGCACCATCGTCGGCTCCGTCCTGGGTGTCCTCATCTTCACCACGATCACCAACATCTTCGCCCTGAACAACTTGCAGAGCGACGTCCAGCAGATCGCCAAGGGCGCGATCATCGTCGCCGCCGTGCTGGTCCAGCGCCGTACCGCGAGCACGACTTGAGGAAAGGGTTCACCGCCATGCCAGAGTTCACGAGCCGCAGAGGACTGCTCTTCGGGACCGCCGCCGTCGGAGCCGGTGTCCTCCTCTCCGGATGCACCAGCAACGAGCCCGACGACGAGCCGGCGAGCAACGACCAGCCGGCCGCCTCGGACACCCCCGGCAAGGAGGTCACGATCGGCTTCGCCGGACCTCAGGCCGACCACGGCTGGCTCAACGCGATCAACGAGAACGCCAAGAGCCGCGCCGAGAACTACGAGGACGTGACGCTGGAGATCACCGAGGGCTCCAACGACACCGCCGCCCAGATCGGCCAGGTGCAGACGCTGATCAACAAGAAGGTCGACGTCCTGGTCGTGCTGCCCGCCGACGGCAAGGCCCTCACCCAGGTCGGCCTCCAGGCGATGCGCGCCGGGATCCCGGTGGTCAACCTCGACCGCATCTTCGACTCCCCGCAGGCGTACCGCTGCTGGATCGGCGGCGACAACTACGGCATGGGCCTGAACGCCGGCCACTACATCGGCGAGCGGCTCAAGGACAAGGAGAACGCCCGGGTCATCGAGCTGGCCGGCGTGGACAGCCTGGAGCTGACGCGGCAGCGCACCCAGGGCTTCGACGACGCCCTGAAGAACTACCCGAACATCAAGAAGGTCGCCCGCCAGGCCGCCGACTTCACCGTCGAGTCCGGTCAGGCCAAGATGGCCCAGATGCTCCAGGCGCAGTCGCAGTTCGACGCCCTGTGGAACCACGACGACGACCAGGGCGTGGGCGCCCTGCGCGCCATCGAGCAGGCCGGCCGCGACGGCTTCCTGATGGTCGGCGGCGCCGGCGCGCTCTCCGCGTTCGAGGCCATCAAGCAGGACAACGGGGTGCTCAAGGCGACGGTCCTGTACCCGCCGACCATGGCCGCGTCCGCGATCGACCTGGCCCGCGCGCTCGGCCAGGGCAAGGGCGTCGGAGGACTCGCCGAGTTCGAGATCCCGGCCTCGATGACGCTGTACTCGGCCGTCGTCGACAAGGAGAACGTCGACCAGTACATGCCCACCGGCTTCAAGTAGAGGGGCCGCAGGGGCCTGCCCACCGGATCGCCCCGGCCGTGCGGCACGGGTGCCCCCCGGCCGTCCACCGGCCGGAACCGAGCTCGTCGCCGACGGCGAGCTCACCCCGCGCCGCCGGGACGATCCGCACGGCAGACCCCCGTGGGTGCGGGGAGAGCCCCGCACGGCGTCCGCGGTGTCCGGCACGCACTCCCGCCGCACCGGCCGAAGCACGCACCGGCCGAACGCACGTATCGGCCGAACGCACGTATCGGCCTAATGCGCGCATCGGCCTAATGCACGCACCGGTCGAAGCATGCACCGGCCGAACGCACGCATCGGCCGAGGCATGTACCGGCCGAACGCACGCACTGGTCGAAGCATGTACCGGCCGAACGCACGCGCCGGCCGAGAGCGCGCACCGGACACCGTGGGTACCGCACCGGACTCTCCCCGCACCCCACGACGGGGTCCGCCCGCACACGAGGGGCGGGCGGGCCTCACCTCACCCCCCACCGCGCCATCACGACGAGGAGGACTGATCCATGGGACAGCCGCAGCAGCCCGAAGCGGCAGCGGCCGGCACGCCGGGAACGGGCGACGCCGGCAGCGCGGACACGGCCCGGGTGGGCAACCCCGGGGGCGGCGCGGGAGCGTCCGGCAGACCGCCGCTGCGGATCGGCATGGTGGGCTACGCCTTCATGGGCGCCGCCCACTCCCAGGGCTGGCGGACCGCGGGCCGCGTCTTCGACCTGCCCCTGCGCCCCGAACTCTCGGTGATCTGCGGCCGGGACGCACAGGCCGTGCAGGCCGCCGCCGACCGGCACGGCTGGGCGTCCGCCGAGACCGACTGGCGGGCCCTGATCGCCCGCGACGACGTCGATCTCGTCGACATCTGCACCCCCGGCGACAGCCACGCCGAGATCGCCCTCGCGGCGCTCGCGGCCGGCAAGCACGTGCTGTGCGAGAAACCGCTGGCGAACACCGTCGAGGAGGCCGAGGCGATGACCTCCGCCGCCGAGGCGGCCCACGCCCGCGGCCAGATCGCCATGGTGGGCTTCAACTACCGCCGGCTGCCGGCCACCGCGCTGGCCCGCCGGATGGTCGCCGAGGGCCGGATCGGCACCCTGCGCCACGTCCGGCTCACCTACCTCCAGGACTGGCTGGCCGACCCGCAGTCCCCGCTGACCTGGCGGCTGCGCAAGGAACAGGCCGGTTCCGGCTCGCTCGGCGACCTCGGCGCGCACATCGTCGACCTCGCCCAGTTCCTGGCGGGCGAGCAGCTGACCGGCGTCTCCGCGCTCACCGAGACCTTCGTCCGCCGCCGTCCGCTGCCCGGCGCGCAGGCCGGCGGCCTGTCCGCGGTCGCGGCCGACGGCACCGGAGAGGTCACCGTCGACGACGCCGCCCTGTTCACGGGCCGCTTCCCGTCCGGCGCGCTGGCCTCCTTCGAGGCCACCCGCTACGCCACCGGCCGCAAGAACGCGCTGCGCCTCGAACTCAACGGCGAGCGCGGCTCGCTCTCCTTCGACCTGGAGCGGCTCAACGAGCTCTGGTACCACGACGCGACCGAGCCGGACGAGCACGCCGGTTTCCGCCGCATCCTCGTCACCGAACCCGGCCACCCCTACCTGGAGGCCTGGTGGCCGCCGGGCCACGGCCTCGGCTACGAGCACACCTTCGTCCACCAGGCGCGCGACCTCGTGCACGCGGTCGCCGAGGGCCGCACCCCCGAACCCTCCTTCGCCGACGGGCTCCAGGTCCAGCGGGTCCTGGCCGCCGTCGAGGAGAGCGCCGAGAAGAACTCCGTCTTCACCCCGATCGCGGTCTAGGAGGCCACCCCGTATGCCGCGCACCTTCACGCTCTTCACCGGCCAGTGGGCCGACCTCCCCCTGGAGGAGGTCTGCCGTCTCGCCCGCGACTTCGGCTACGACGGACTCGAACTCGCCTGCTGGGGCGACCACTTCGAGGTCGACAAGGCACTCGCGGACCCCGACTACGTCAAGGGCCGCCACCAGCTCCTCGACAAGTACGGCCTGAAGTGCTGGGCCATCTCCAACCACCTGGTGGGGCAGGCCGTCTGCGACGCCATCATCGACGAGCGCCACGAGGCGATCCTGCCCGCCCGCATCTGGGGCGACGGCGAGGCCGAGGGCGTACGGCAGCGGGCCGCCGCCGAGATCGCCGACACCGCGCGGGCCGCCGCCGCGTTCGGCGTGGACACCGTCATCGGCTTCACCGGCTCCGCGATCTGGCACCTGGTCGCCATGTTCCCGCCCGCGCCCGAGGCCATGATCGACCGCGGCTACCAGGACTTCGCCGACCGCTGGAACCCGATCCTGGACGTCTTCGACGCCGAGGGGGTGCGGTTCGCCCACGAGGTCCACCCCAGCGAGATCGCCTACGACTACTGGACCACCCAGCGCGCGCTGGAGGCGGTCGACCACCGGCCCGCCTTCGGCCTCAACTTCGACCCGTCGCACTTCGTCTGGCAGGACCTCGACCCGGTCGGCTTCCTGTGGGACTTCCGCGACCGGATCTACCACGTCGACTGCAAGGAGGCGCGCAAGCGCCTGGACGGCCGCAACGGCCGCCTCGGCTCCCACCTCCCCTGGGGCGACCCGCGGCGCGGCTGGGACTTCGTCTCCGCCGGGCACGGCGACGTCCCCTGGGAGGACGTCTTCCGGATGCTGCGCTCCATCTCCTACGAGGGTCCGATCTCCGTGGAGTGGGAGGACGCCGGCATGGACCGGCTCCAGGGCGCCCCGGAGGCCCTGACCCGTCTGAAGGCCTTCGACTTCGAACCGCCCACGGCGTCCTTCGACGCCGCGTTCAACAGCTGAGCCCCGCTGCGGGGGCGCCCCGCGGCAGGTCGGGGACGGGGGCCGGAACCACCGCCGGACCCCGCTCCGACCTGCCCGAATCCGGCTTTGTCCTGAGATGGGAAAAAGTTCAACCGATCCTGACGCAAGGGCTGTTGTCCCAGGACGGAGACAGTTACCGTCCCTGAAGTGTTCAGGACACACGCACGTGTTCATGGTTCACGGACGTGCCCGGCGCATGCACGTGTCCATGACCACCCACCTCCGGGGTGACGGCGCACCCCGGCGCCCGTACCGCACCTACGCACCCATTCCGTACGGCCCACCCCCGTTCCCGGAGGGACTTCGTGCAAAGAACCAGAGTCAGCACCCGCACCCCAAGACGCTCCAGGCTTCGCACCACACTCGCCCTGCTCACCGGCCTGCTCCTGGCCGTCGGCACCCCGGCGACCGTCGCCGGCGCACATCCCGGGCACCCGGAGCACGACGAACCCGCCGCCGAGGGACAGTTCCAGCAGGTGCCGCTCGCCAAGGGCGAGCCCGAGATGGGCGAGCCCATGTCGCTCGCCGTGCTGCCGGACCGCAGTGTCCTGCACACCTCGCGCGACGGCACCCTGCGCATCACCGACCAGGGCGGCGTCACCAAGGTCGCCGGCCGGCTCGACGTGTACAACCACGACGAGGAAGGCCTCCAGGGCGTAGGCATCGACCCGGACTTCACGACCAACCGGGCGATCTACCTCTACTACGCCCCGCCGCTCGACACCCCCGAGGGCGACGCCCCGGAGACCGGCACCGCCGCCGACTTCGCGAAGTTCGACGGTGTCAACCGGCTCTCCCGGTTCACGCTGAACGCCAACGGCACGCTGAACCTGGACAGCGAGAAGAAGGTCCTGGACGTCGCGGCCTCCCGCGGCACCTGCTGCCACGTCGGCGGCGACATCGACTTCGACGCGGCCGGCAACCTCTACCTGTCGACCGGCGACGACACCAACCCGTTCTCCTCCGACGGCTACACGCCGATGGACGAGCGCGAGAACCGCAACCCCGCCTTCGACGCCCGCCGCTCCGCCGGCAACACCAACGACCTGCGCGGCAAGCTGCTGCGCATCAAGGTCGCCGAGGACGGCTCGTACACGATCCCGGAGGGCAACCTCTTCGCCCCGGGCACCGAGAAGACCCGCCCCGAGATCTACGCGATGGGCTTCCGCAACCCGTTCCGGATGAGCGTCGACGACCAGACCGGCATCGTCTACGTCGGCGACTACGGTCCCGACGCCGGCACCGCGAGCCCGACCCGCGGCCCGGCCGGACAGGTCGAGTTCGCGAAGGTCACCGAGGCCGCCAACTTCGGCTGGCCGTTCTGCACCGGGAACAACGACGCCTACGTCGACTACGACTTCGCCACCGGCACCTCCGGCGAGAAGTTCGACTGCGCCGCCCCGAAGAACACCTCGAAGTACAACACCGGCCTCACCGACCTGCCGCCCGCGCAGGCCGCGTGGATCCCGTACGACGGCGGCTCCCTGCCCGAGTTCGGCAGCGGCTCCGAGTCCCCGATGGGCGGCCCGGTCTACCGCTACGACCCCGACCTGGAGTCCAGCGTCAAGTTCCCCGAGGAGTACGACGGGGACTTCTTCGCCGGTGAGTTCGGCCGCCGCTGGATCAAGCGGATCGAGCAGAACGCCGACGGATCCGTCGCGAAGATCAACGACTTCCCGTGGACCGGCACCCAGATCATGGACATGGAGTTCGGCCCCGACGGCGCGCTCTACGTCCTCGACTACGGGGTCTCCTGGTTCCAGGGCGACGAGCACTCCGCGCTCTACCGGATCGAGAACGCCTCCGACGGCTTCTCCCCGATCGCCGAGGTGAGCGCCGACAAGACGTCCGGAGCGGCCGGCCTGAACGTGAAGTTCACCGCCTCCGCCAAGGACGCCGACTCCCCGGACCTCACCTACAGCTGGGACTTCGGCGACGGCACCAAGGGCGAGGGACTCACCCCCACCCACCGGTACAAGAAGGTCGGCACCTACAGCGCCACCTTCACCGCCAAGGACCCCGAGGGCAACACCGGCAACGCCAGCGTCCGGATCGTGGTCGGCAACACCGAACCCAAGGTGACCATCCAGACCCCGGGCAACGGCACCCTGCTCGCCATGGGTGAGCCCATCCCGTTCAAGGTGAAGGTCACCGACCCCGAGGAGACGATCGACTGCTCCAAGGTCAAGGTCGCCTACAGCCTCGGCCACGACTCCCACGCCCACGAGCTGACCAGCGAGATGGGCTGTGAGGGCACCCTCAAGCCGCCGCCCGGCGACGGCGGTCACGACCCCAACGCCAACATCTACGGCGTCGTCGGCGCCAGCTACACCGACGGCGGCGCGAACGGCCAGGAGGCCCTGACCGGCACCGCCCGCACGGTGATCCAGCCGCCGCACCGCCAGGCCGAGCACTTCGGCACCCAGTCCGGCATCAAGGTCTACGACAAGGCCGGCGCCAACGGCGGCAAGACCGTCGGCGACGTCAGCGACGGCGACTGGATCTCCTTCACCCCCTACCGGTTCGACGGCCAGAAGAAGCTGACCGTACGGGCCTCCTCGGGCGGCGCCGGCGGCTTCGTCGAACTGCGCACCGGCTCGCCCGACGGACCGCTGCACGGCTCGGCCTACATCCCGCCGACCGGCAGCTGGGACACCTTCCAGAACGTCGACGTCCCGCTGCGCGCACTGCCCAAGGGCACCACGGACATCTACCTGGTGTTCAAGGGCGGCGAGGGCGCGCTGTACGACATCGACGACTTCGAGTTCTCGAAGCAGCCGTTCAAGGGCGGCAAGCGGGTCCTGGTCTTCTCCAAGACCGCCGGATTCCGCCACGACTCCATCCCGGCCGGCATCGCCGCGCTGAAGGAGCTCGGCGCCCCGGCCGGCATCACCGTCGACGCGACCGAGGAGGCCGGGCAGTTCACCACGGCCAACCTCGCCAAGTACGACGCCGTCGCCTTCCTCTCCACCACCGGCGACGTCCTCAACGCCGCCCAGCAGACGGCGTTCGAGAACTACGTCAAGAACGGCGGCGCCTACATGGGCATCCACGCCGCCGCCGACACCGAGTACGAGTGGGAGTTCTACGGCGGCCTCGTCGGCGCCTACTTCCAGTCGCACCCGCAGATCCAGAAGGCCACGGTCCGCGTCGAGGACCACGACCACCCGGCCACCGGGCACCTGGGCGACACCTGGGAGCGCACGGACGAGTGGTACAACTACCGCACCAACCCCCGTGAGCAGGCCAAGGTCCTCGCCACCCTGGACGAGACGACCTACACCGGCGGCACCATGAAGGGCGACCACCCGATCGCCTGGTGCCAGAGCTACGGCGGCGGCCGCTCCTTCTACACCGGCGGCGGTCACACCAAGGAGTCCTACACCGACGAGGCCTTCCGCGCCCATCTGCTCGGCGGTCTCCAGTACGCCACCGGCCAGGTCAAGGCCGACTGCAAGCCGAGCAAGGACTACCGGAAGATCTTCAACGGCCAGACCCAGGACGGCTGGAAGCAGGCCGGCCCCGGCAAGTTCAACGTCAAGGACGGCACGCTGGAGTCCGAGGGCGGCATGGGTCTGCTCTGGTACCAGGCCAAGGACCTGAAGTCGTACTCCCTGAAGCTCGACTGGAAGATGCAGGGCGACGACAACTCCGGGATCTTCGTGGGCTTCCCCGCCTCCGACGACCCCTGGTCCGCGGTGAACAAGGGCTACGAGATCCAGATCGACGCCTCGGACGCGGCCGACCGCACCACCGGGTCCGTCTACTCGTTCAAGTCGGCGAACATCAGGGCCCGTGACCAGGTCCTGCGTCCGCCGGGCCAGTGGAACTCCTACGAGATCAAGGTCCAGGGCGAACGCCTCCAGGTGTTCCTCAACGGAGTCAAGATCAACGACTTCACCAACAAGGACCCCGAGCGGAGCCTGACCGACGGTCATATCGGCCTCCAGAACCACGGCGCCGACGACCAGGTCTCCTTCCGCAACATCCAGTTGAAGGAACTGCCCACCACGGGCGGCTGAGCGGGCGGCGGGCGGGGGACGCCGGACCCCCGCCCGCCGTCTTCACCACCCCCCGGGGTTCGCGCACGACAAGGAGGCTGCCCATGTCCGCGTCCCTCTCCCGACCGCGTGTGGGGGTGTGGCTGATCGGAGCACGAGGCTCCGTCGCCACCACCGTCGTCACGGGGTGCGCCGCCGTCACCGCGGGACTGCACCCACCCACCGGCATGGTGAGCGAGACACCCCCGTTCACCGACAGCGGCCTGCCCGCTCTGTCCGACCTCGTCTTCGGCGGCCATGACACCGTCGACTGCCCGCTGCCCAAACGGGCCGAGACCCTGACCTCCGGCGGTGTCCTCCCGCCGGGCATCGCCACCGCCGTCGCCGCCGAACTCGCCGCCGCCGACCGGGAGATCCGGCCGGGCGGCCCCACCCCCGGCGACACCAGGAGCGAGGACGAGCTCGTCGCGGCCTTCACCGAGGACATCCGCGACTTCGTCCGACGCCACGGCCTGGCGCGGGCCGTGGTGGTGAACGTGGCCTCCACGGAGCCGCCGGCCGCCGAGACCCCCGGCGCCCCGCTGCCGTCGAGCACGCTCTACGCGCTGGCCGCCCTCCGCGCGGGCTGCCCCTACGTCAACTTCACCCCGTCCCAGGGGATGCACCACCCGGTCGCCGCGCGCGAGGCCGCCGCGAGCGGGCTGCCGTACGCCGGCCGGGACGGCAAGACCGGCCAGACACTGCTGCGTTCCGTGCTCGGCCCGATGTTCGCGCAGCGGGCGCTCAACGTCCGTTCCTGGTCCGGCACCAACCTGCTCGGCGGTGGCGACGGCGCCGCCCTCGCCGACCCGGCCGCCGCTGCCGCGAAGAACGCCGGCAAGGAACGGGTCCTCGCCGACACCCTCGGCACCGTGCCCGAGGGAGAGGTGCACATCGACGACGTACCGTCCCTCGGCGACTGGAAGACCGCCTGGGACCACATCGCCTTCGACGGCTTCCTCGGCGCCCGGATGGTCCTCCAGACGATCTGGCAGGGCTGCGACTCTGCGCTCGCCGCCCCCCTGGTCCTGGACCTGGCCCGTATCACCGCCCGCGCCCACGAGACGGGGCTCTCCGGCCCGCTGTCCGAACTGGGCTTCTACTTCAAGGACCCGGTGGGCGACGGACCGGCGGCACTGGGGGAGCAGTACGGGGAACTGCTCGGGTTCGCGGGGCGGCTGCGGGACACGGCCGCCGACCGCGCGCAGGAGGACTCATGAGGTGGCGGGCGCTGGTCGCCGGGCTCGCCGGGCAGGCGATGGCGGGAGCGGGGCCCTCGGGCGGGCGCCGGCCGGTACTGCGGTCGGTGCCGACGGCCGGGGCGGGGTCGCCCGCGCGGGACGCGGGGGACGGCGGGGATGCCGGGGATGCCGGGGGCTCCGCGCCCGCGGTCGTACCGCGGCCCAAGCTGTCCGCCGCACAGCGGCGGCGCGCCTGGGCCGAACTGCTGCGCCTCCCGGCCGTGTTCACCGTCCCCGGGGACGCCCTCGCGGGCGCCGCCGCGGTGGGCGCACGCCCGTCGCCGCGCACGCTGCTCGCCATCGGCTCCTCCCTGTGCCTCTATGAGGCCGGTATGGCCCTCAACGACTGGGCCGACCGGGAGGAGGACGCCGCCGAACGCCCGCACCGCCCGCTGCCGTCCGGCCGCATCCGCCCCGCGGCGGCCCTCGCCGCGGCGGGTGTGCTCACCGCGGCCGGACTGGCCCTCGCGGCCCGCGCCGGGCGCCCCGCCCTCGCGGTCGCCGTCCCGCTCGCGGCCACCGTCTGGGCCTACGACCTCGCCCTCAAGGGCACCCCGGCCGGACCCGTCGCCATGGCCGGCACCCGCTCCCTCGACCTGCTCCTGGGCGCCGCCGCGACCACCGGCCGCACCCGTGCGGCCCTGCCGTCCGCAGCGCTCCTGGGCACCCACACCCTCGCCGTCACCGCGGTCTCCCGCCAGGAGACCCGCGGCGGCTCCCCCCTCGCCCCCCTGGCCGCCCTCGCGGCGACCGCCCTCCTGACCCACCTCACCACCCGACTCCCGGCAGCCCCCGGCGAAGCAGCCACCCGGGGAGTGCCGGGCACCACGGGGGAGGGCGGGGGCGCGGAACCGGTGCCCCGCCGTGCGGACGCCGCGCCCACGGTGACCGGCGCCCCGCCGCCCACGAGCACGGGACGGCGATCCACCCCGGGATCGCTTCCCCCGACGGCCACCCTCCGTGCCGCCCTCGGAGCCCTGTACGCCGCCACCGCCGCCCGGCCCTACTTCCATGCCGTACTCAACCCCTCGCCCCCGCTCACCCAACGGGCCGTCGGCGGTGGCATCCGGGCCACGATCCCCCTCCAGGCCGCCCTGGCGGCACGCTCCGGCGCGCCCCTGACCGCGCTGGCCGTCGCCGCACTGGGCCCGTTGGCGGCCCGCTTCGCGAAGAAGGTGAGCGTCACATGAGCCCCGAGCCGCGGCCCGGCGTCCCCCCGACCGCCGGTACCCAGCCGCACCGGTTCGGCTACGGCACCAACGGCCTCGCCGACCTCCGGCTCGACGACGCCCTCGCCCTGCTCGCCGACCTCGGCTACGACGGCGTGGGACTGACCCTCGACCACATGCACCTCGACCCGTACGCCCCGGACGCCGCCGCCCGTACCCGCAAGGCCGCGCACCTCCTGGACGCGCTCGGCCTGGAGGTCACCGTCGAGACCGGCGCCCGCTATGTGCTCGACCCGCGCCGCAAGCACGGCCCCACGCTGCTCGACCCGGAACCCGAGGACCGCGCACGCCGCGTCGACCTGCTGATCCGGGCCGTGCGGATCGCCACCGACCTCGGCGCACGGGCCGTGCACTGCTTCAGCGGTGTGCTCCCCGAGGGCACCGATCCGGACACCGGCTGGAAGCGGCTCGCCGACTCCCTCGCCCCCGTCCTGGACGCGGCCGGCGTCGCCGGCATCCCGCTCGCCGTCGAACCCGAACCCGGCCACCTCCTCGCCACCCTCGCCGACTTCCACCGGCTGCGCCTGGAACTCGGCGACCCCGAGGACCTCGGCCTCACCCTGGACATCGGGCACTGCCAGTGCCTGGAGCCGCTCCCGCCCGCCGACTGCGTCCGCGCCGTCGCACCCTGGCTGCGGCACGTCCAGATCGAGGACATGCGCCGCGGAGTGCACGAGCATCTCCCGTTCGGCGAGGGCGAGATCGACTTCCCCACCGTCCTCGCGGCCCTCGCCGACGTCGGCTACCAGGGCCTGACCGTCGTCGAACTGCCCCGCCACTCCCACGCGGGCCCGCACTACGCCGAACTCTCCCTCCCGTTCCTCCGACACGCCGCGGCACCCCCGCAAGGGAGCACCAGATGACCCACGGCAGCAGCCTGGACGCCCAGCCCACCGGCACCCCCCTCGGTGATCTGCGCGCCGGCCTCGGAGCCCGCCTGGACCCGGCCGCCCGCACCTGGCTCGACCGGGCCCTGCGCGAGGCCGAGGCCAACCCCGGCACCCACGGACCGATCTCCGTGTGGGAGCTGCGGCTCGCCGAGGCGGGCCGCCGCTGCGGACCCGACCACGCAGACGCGGCCCGCGTCCTCATCCTGGACGCCGCCCGCGCCGACACCGCCGCACTGCACCGCGTCTACTCCCAGGGCACCGCAGCCGAACGCCGCGCCGTCCTGCACGCCCTGGCCCACCTCGTGGCCGGCCCCGAGGCGCTCCCGCTCGTCGAGGACGCGCTGCGCACCAACGACACCCGGCTCGTCGCCGCCGCCCTCGGCCCCTACGGAGCCCGCCACCTCACCCCCCACGCCTGGCGCCACGCGGTCCTCAAGTGCCTGTTCACCGAGGTGCCGCTCAGCGAGGTCGCGGACCTGGCGCGCCGGGCCCGCGGCGACACGGAACTCGCCCGGATGCTCGACGACTACGCCGCCGAGCGCACCGCCGCGGGCCGCCCCGTCCCCGCGGACCTGCACCACGTGCTGGCCCTGACCGGCGCCGCACCGAAGGAGAGCACGGCCGACCCCCACGGCAAGGAGTCCTGATGCGCATCTTCGACCCCCACATCCACATGACGTCCAGGACCACCGACGACTACCAGGCGATGCACGCCGCGGGCGTCCGGGCCGTCGTCGAACCCGCCTTCTGGCTCGGCCAGCCCCGCACCTCGCCCACCTCCTTCCTCGACTACTTCGACTCCCTGCTCGGCTGGGAGCCCTTCCGCGCCGCCCAGTACGGCATCGCGCACCACTGCACGATCGCCCTCAACCCCAAGGAGGCGAACGACCCGCGCTGTGTCCCCGTCCTCGACGAACTGCCCCGCTATCTCGTCAAGGACCAGGTCGTCGCCGTCGGCGAGATCGGCTACGACTCGATGACCCCGGCCGAGGACACCGCCCTCGCCGCCCAGCTCCAGCTCGCCGCCGACCACGAACTGCCCGCGCTCGTGCACACCCCGCACCGTGACAAGCTGACCGGCCTGCGCCGCACCATCGACGTCGTGCGCGAGTCCGCGCTGCCCCTGGACCGGGTCCTGATCGACCACCTCAACGAGACCACCGTCAAGGAGGCCAAGGACAGCGGCTGCTGGCTCGGCTTCTCCGTCTATCCGGACACCAAGATGGACGAGGAACGGATGGTCGCCGTGCTCCGCGAGTACGGCCCCGAGCAGGTGCTGGTCAACTCCGCCGCCGACTGGGGCCGCAGCGACCCCCTCAAGACCCGCAAGGTCGGCGACCTGATGCTCGCCGAGGGCTTCACCGAGGACGACGTCGACCGGGTGCTGTGGCGCAACCCCGTCGCCTTCTACGGACTCAGCGGCCGCCTCGACCTCGACATCGCCGCCCCCGGCCCCACCCACGAGGGCAACTCCATCCTGCGCGGCGGGGAGTGAGCGATGCGCTTCCGGCACCCCGACGGCTCCACGGTCCACCTCTCCTACTGCACCAACGTGCACCCCGCCGAGACCTTCGAAGGCGTCCTCGCCCAGCTCCGCGACCACTGCGAGCCCGTCCGCCGCCGCCTCGGCCGCGACCGCCTCGGCATCGGCCTGTGGCTCGCCAAGGACGCCGCGCGCACCCTGGTCACCGACCCGTCCGCGCTGCGCGCCCTGCGCACCGAACTCGACCTGCGCGGCCTGGAGGTCGTCACCCTCAACGGCTTCCCCTACGAGGGGTTCGGCGCCGAAGAGGTCAAGTACCGCGTGTACAAGCCGGACTGGGCCGACCCCGAGCGCCTGGAACACACCACCGCGCTGGCCCGCCTGCTCGCCGGACTGCTGCCGGACGACGTCACCGAGGGCAGCATCTCCACCCTGCCCCTCGCCTGGCGCACCGCCACCGACCCGGAGCGCGACGAGACCGCCCGCACCGCCCTGCGTACCCTCGCCGAACGCCTGGACGCCCTTGAGGACCTCACCGGCCGCTCCATCCGCATCGGCCTCGAACCCGAGCCCGGCTGTGTCGTCGAGACCACCGCCGACGCCATCGCCCCGCTCACCAAGATCGACCACCCGCGGGTCGGCATCTGTGTCGACACCTGTCATCTCGCCACCTCCTTCGAGGACCCGCACACCGCCCTCGACGCGCTCACCGCGGCCCGCGTGCCCGTCGTCAAGTCCCAGCTGTCGGCCGCCCTGCACGCCGAACAGCCCCACCTCCCCGAGGTCCGCGAGGCCCTCGCCGCCTTCGACGAGCCCCGCTTCCTGCACCAGACCCGCACGGCCACCGCCGCCGGGCTGCGCGGCACCGACGACCTGGGTGAGGCGCTCGGCGGCGACCTGCTCCCCGACGCCTCCCCGTGGCGCGCCCACTTCCACGTGCCCCTGCACGCCGCGCCCGCCGAACCCCTCACCTCCACCCTCCCGGTACTGCGGACCGTCCTGACCCGGCTGGTCGGCGGGCCCGTCCCGCTCACCCGCCATCTGGAGGTCGAGACCTACACCTGGCAGGCGCTCCCGCCCGAACTGCGGCCCCGGGCCAAGGCCCAGCTCGCCGACGGCATCGCCGCCGAACTCACCCTCGCCCGCGACCTGCTGACGGACCTCGGACTGAAGGAGCTGCCGTGACCCCGCCCCCGTCGGAGAGCACCCAGGACGGGCCGTCCCCGGACACCCGCCCGACCCCCCTCCTCGTCCTGGACGTCGTGGGCCTCACCCCCCGTCTCCTCGACCACATGCCGAACCTCAGGGCGCTCGGCCGGTCCGGCTCCCGCGCCCCGCTCGGCACCGTCCTGCCGGCCGTCACCTGTGCCGCCCAGTCCACGTTCCTGACCGGCACCACGCCTTCCGAGCACGGGATCGTCGGCAACGGCTGGTACTTCCGCGAGCTCGGCGACGTCCTGCTGTGGCGCCAGCACAACGGCCTGGTCGCCGGCGACAAGCTCTGGGACGCCGCCCGCCGCGCGTACCCCGGCTACACCGTGGCCAACATCTGCTGGTGGTACGCCATGGGCGCCGACACCGACTACACGGTCACCCCGCGCCCGGTCTACTACGCCGACGGACGCAAGGAACCGGACTGCTACACCCGCCCGCCGGCCCTGCACGACGAACTCTCCGCGAAACTCGGCACCTTCCCCCTGTTCAGCTTCTGGGGCCCGCGCGCCGACCTGGTCTCCAGCCAGTGGATCATCGACGCGACCCGCCACATCATGCGCACCCGCCACCCCGACCTGACCCTGTGCTACCTCCCCCACCTCGACTACGACCTCCAGCGCTACGGCCCCGACGACCCGCGCTCCCTGAAGGCCGCCCGGGACCTGGACGCGGCCGTGGCCCCGCTGCTCGCCGACGCCCGCGCGGAGGGCCGTACCGTCGTCGCGCTCTCCGAGTACGGCATCACCGCCGTACGCCGGCCCGTCGACATCAACCGGGCCCTGCGCCGGGCCGGACTCCTCGAGGTCCACACCCAGGACGGCATGGAGTACCTCGACCCGATGGCCTCCCGGGCCTTCGCGGTCGCCGACCACCAGATCGCCCACGTCTACGTACGCCGCCCCGAGGACCTCGACGCCGTACGCTCCGCGCTCGACGGACTGCCCGGTATCGAGCAACTCCTCGACGACGAGGGCAAGAAGGAGCACCAGCTGGACCATCCGCGCGCCGGCGAACTGGTCGCCGTGGCGGAGCCGGACGCCTGGTTCACGTACTACTACTGGCTCGACGACGACCGCGCGCCCGACTTCGCGCAGCTCGTCGAGATCCACCGCAAACCCGGCTACGACCCGGTCGAGCTGTTCATGGACCCGCTCGACCCCTACGTCAAGGTCAAGGCGGCGACCGCGCTGGCCCGCAAGAAGCTCGGTATGCGGTACCGGATGGCGGTCGTGCCGCTGGACCCGTCGCCCGTGCGCGGCAGCCACGGCCGTCTTCCCGCGAGCGACGACGAAGGTCCGCTCATCATCTGCTCCACCCCCCGTGCCGTCGGAGACCGCGTCGCGGCCACCGATGTGAAGTCACTACTGCTCCAACTCGCCGGCCTCGGCCGGCCCGTCGGACCCGGCGATCCGACTGCTCACCAGTGAAGCACCCACCACTGACAACGCCCCGCTACCCGAGGAGAACCGTATGAGCCGCATGCCTCGCTTCAGCAAGGAGCACGACCCCGAACTGGCCCACCGCCTCAGCAGACGAGGCATGCTGGGCGTGGCCGCAGGCACCACCGCGGCCGCGCTGGTGGGCGCCGCCGCGGTCCCCGCGCAGGCCGCCGCCGGCACCGCCGACCGGCACGGGCACGGCCACCGCGGCGAGGCCGTCCTGCCGCCCGGCCGGCTCGGCATCCAGCTGTACAGCCTGCGTGACAAGGTCTCCACCCTCGGCTTCGCGGCCGTCTTCGCCGAACTGAAGAAGTACGGCTACGACGAGGTCGAGTTCGCCGGCTACACCCAGGGGTCGGCCGGGCCCATCACCCTCGCCCAGCTCAAGAAACTCGCGAAGAACTACGGGCTGAACCCGATCGGCAGCCACGTCGGCTACTGGGACGACAACAACCCCAACGCCTACACATTCGCCCAGAACCTGGAGAAGGTCCTCGACGACGCCCAGGCCCTCGGCCTCAAGCACATCGGCACCGCCTCCGGACCCTTCCGCTACGGCTCGACCGTCGACGGCTGGAAGCGGGCCGCCGAGGAGTTCAACACCTACGGCGCCGCCGCCCGCAAGCGCGGCATGAAGTTCTACCAGCACAACCACTCCGAGGAGTTCTCCTTCGCCACGGACAACCCCAAGGTCCGGCTCTACGACGTACTGCTCCGGGAGACCGACCCCGACCTGGTGTTCCTGGAGATGGACATCTTCTGGGCCTACTCGGGCCAGTTCCGCTACTCCACGCGCCCCGACGGCAAGCCCGCCCCCTTCGACCCGCTGCGGTACGTGCTGAAGCAGCCGCACCGCTACCCGCTCTTCCACGTGAAGGACGGCCAGGAGGACCCGACCAACCTGTACGGCTACCGCATGGTGGACGTCGGCGACGGCGACATCGACTACAAGAAGTTCATCTCCAAGGTGACCGAGCTGCGCGGCCATCGCTACGCCCACCACTGGCAGGCGGAGCACGACAACCCGACCGAGTCGTTCACCTTCGCCCGCCGCTCCAGCGCCCACCTGCACGCGCTGCGCAAGAAGTGCTGACCGCCGGCCCCGTGCCGTAGCACCACACACGAGGAGGCCCTCCCCCGGCTGGGGAGGGCCTCCTTCGACGTGCGGTGGTGCGTGCGTGCGGGTGTCAGCCCGCCGGCTGCGGGACACCCCCGCCGCGTGCACCCCGTCGCTCGCGGAACCACGTGCCGGCCGTGCTGGTGCGCGGACGCACCGAGGTCTTTCGGAGGTGGGGACTGGTTGCGGCGGCCGGGCCGGCGATGCCGTTCCGTGCGACGGGGGCGACCGTCATGTCACGCCATCTCCTCGCCGAGCGGTTGCGGATTGGGCTTGATGTGGTCGCCACGCCCCGGCGGCCTCAGGAACAACGCCATGCATCCGGCGAAGAGCGAGATGGAACCGGCCAGGATGAAGGCACCGGAGTGACCCCAGGCGCCGACGACGACGGCGCCCATGCCCGCGCCCAGACCGGAGACGAGCTTGGCGCTGTACACCATTCCGTAGTTGGACGCGTTGTTGTTCTCACCGAAGTAGTCGGCGGTGAGCGCGGCGAACATCGGGAAGATGGCGCCGCCGCCGAATCCGGAGATCGACGAGAAGACCAGGAACAGCGGCAGGTTCTTGATCTCCGCCGACCAGAGGATTCCGTACTGGGAGAGTCCGAGGATCACACAGACCACGAGCAGGCAGCGCTTGCGGCCGTACAGGTCGGAGAGCCAGCCGATGACACCGCGGCCGGTGCCGTTGACGATGGCCTTCAGCGACATGGCGGTCGCCACGACACCACCGGCGAATCCGGCCTCGTCGCCGATGTCGACCTGGAAGGCGATACCGAAGATGTTCACGCCGGACGTGCACGCGAGACAGAACCACATCAGGGCCACACGGCCCGTCCTCCACGCCTCCTTGGGGGTGTACTGGTGGATCGCCGGCGGGTTCATCTTCATGGAACGGGCCGCACGGGGGTCCTTCGGGGGGTTCAGCGGGTCGATCGCGTCGGGCCACCAGTTCTTCGGCGGGTCCTTGAAGAAGTAACCGGCGACGGCCACGACACCGGCGAGGAAAAGACCCACGGAGACCAGCACCCAACGGAAGTTGGTGAGGTCCATGTAACCGTTGAAGAGGAACACGAAGGGCACCGAGCCGTAGGCGAAACCGCCGTTGACGAAGCCGGTCTTGCCGCCCTTGCGCTCCGGATACCACTTGCCGACCATGTTCACGCAGGTCGCGTAGACCATGCCCGCGCCCATACCGCTGAACATGCCGAAGCCTATGTAGGCGACGATCACATGCGGCGCGTAGGCCAGTGACAGATAACCCAGCAGGGTGCCTGCGGCACCGCACATCATGGCCCAACGGGCCGGCAGTTTCCCGCTCTCACGCAGCTTGCCCGCGGGAAAGGCGACGGCGGCCTGGAAGAAGATCCAGACGGTCATCATCCAGAAGATGTGTGCACTGTTCCAGTGATGCGCGGTGTGAAGGGTGTCCTCGGCCGACGCGAACGCGTACTCGGCGGAGGAAATGCCCATCATGCCGATCCAGGGCAGGATCACCATCCACTTGCGCTTGCGCCCCATTACGTCGATGTCGGACTCGCCGACGCGGTAGACGCGTCCGTTCTTGTCGGTCACCTCGCGGTACGAGGCCACCTGTGGAACGTCGGTGGTTGTCATGAGTACTTGCACCCCTTGCGTCGAAAGATCTGGCCAGCGCCCCCTGTCCAAATGCCTTTCGTGCGCTCACGGGCCCGGGACCGGCCGACGCGCACCGTCGGCCGGTCCCCCCGTCACTCACCTCATGAGCCGCCCCCCAACAGCCCCGCCGCCCTCGCCCAGCGGTACTTCGCGCCGAGCACGGCCACGGGCTTCTCGGTGGTGTACGGGTACGCCACGACGCCCCGCTCGAAGAGGTACTGGCACGCCTCCTCGACCTCGACGTCACCCGCGAGTGACGCCACCACGGGCTTCTCTATGCCGCGCTCGCGGAACTCGGCCACCACGCGCGCGGTGAGCTCGGCGAAGACCATGGGCGGCGTGACGATGGTGTGCCAGTAGCCGAGGACCAGCGAGTGGATCCGCGGATCCTCCAGACCGAGCCGGATCGTCGCCTCGTACGTCGACGGCGGCTCGCCCCCGGTGATGTCCACCGGGTTGCCCGCGGCCCCGAAGGGCGGGATGAACCTCCGGAAGGCCTCGTCGAGGTCCGGCGGGATCTCCATCAGGGACAGCCCGTTGTCGGTCACCGCGTCGGACAGCAGCACACCGCTGCCGCCGGCCCCGGTGATGATCACGATGTTGTCGCCCTGCGGAGGCGGGAGCACGGGCAACGCGCGCGCGTACTCCAGCATGTCGTTCAGACCGGGCGCCCTGATGACACCGGCCTGCTTCAGGATGTCGTCGTAGACGGCGTCGTCGCCCGCCAGCGCGCCGGTGTGCGAACCGGCCGCCTTGGCACCCGCGGCGGTACGGCCCGCCTTGAGCACCACGACCGGCTTCTTCGGTACGGTCGCCCGCGCGGCCTCGACGAAGGCACGGCCGTCCTTGAGGTCCTCCAGGTGCATCGCGATGCACTCGGTGTGCGGGTCCTCGCCGAACCAGGTCAGCAGGTCGTCCTCGTCCAGGTCCGACTTGTTGCCCAGGCCGACGATCGCCGACACACCGGTCTTGGTGGTGCGCGCGAAGCCGAGGATGGCCATGCCGATACCGCCGGACTGCGAGGTCAGCGCGACACCGCCCTTGACGTCGTACGGCGTGCAGAACGTGGCGCACAGGTCCTGCCACGTCGAGTAGTAGCCGTAGATGTTCGGCCCGAGCAGCCGGACACCGTGCCGCTCGGCGATCTCCACGATCTCGTCCTGGAGCGCCTGCTCACCGGTCTCCGCGAACCCGGAGGGGATCAGTACGGCGTTGGGGATCTTCTTGCGTCCGACCTCCTCCAGGGCCGCGGCCACGAACTTGGCGGGAATGGCGAAGACGGCCACATCCACCTCACCGGGAACGTCCGTGACACTCTTGTACGCCTTGCGGCCCAGAATGTCATCGGCCTTGGGGTTCACCGGGTGGATCTCGCCCGCGAAACCGCCGTCGACGAGGTTGCGCATGACCGAGTTGCCGATCTTGCCCTGCTCGTTGGACGCGCCGATCACCGCCACGGAGTTCGGCTGCATCAGGCGGCGCATCGAGGTCAGGATCTCGTCGCGGCTGTACTTGCGGCGCGGCTTGGGCTGCGACTCGGCGAGGATGATCCGGATGTCCGCCGCGATCGCCGACTCCGGGGTCGCGATCACCGGGTTGAGGTCGACCTCGGCGATCTCCGGGAAGTCCGAGACGAGTTCGGAGACCCGGCGGATCTGCTCGGCGATCGCCCAGCGGTCCACCGCCGGCGCGCCGCGCACCCCGCGCAGGATCTCGGCCGCCCGGATGGAGTCCAGCATCGACAGCGCCTCGTCGGGCGTCACCGGCGCCAGCCGGAACGTGACGTCCTTGAGGACCTCGACGAGCACACCGCCCAGTCCGAAGGCGACGACCTTCCCGAATGTCGGGTCGGTGACCGCACCGACGATGACCTCCTGCCCCTGCGGGAGGAGTTCCTGCACCTGCACGCCCTCGATCTTCGCGTCGGCGTCGTAGGCCCGCGCGTTGTCGATGATCCGGTGGAACGTGGTCCGCACGTCCGCCGCGCCCTCGACCCCGACGACGACACCGCCGGCGTCGGTCTTGTGCAGGATGTCCGGGGAGACGATCTTCATCACGACGGGCCCGCCGAAGCGCGCGGCGTACGCCACGGCCTCCTCGACGTCCGTCGCCAGTTCCTCTCCCGGTACGGCGATCGCGTACGCGTCGGCGATCACCTTTCCCTCGGGTGCCGTCAGCGCGGTCCGCCCCTCGGCCCGCACTGCGTCGAGGAGCTCGCGCACCCTCAGCACCCGGTCTTCGGCCATCACGTCAGATCACTCCGTTCGTCTTGAGCAGGCGCAGTTCCTCGTCGCCGAGGCCGAGCTCACCCACGTACACCGCTTCGTTGTGCTCGCCGAGCAGGGGCGAACTGGTTACTTCCACAGGGGAGTCGGACAGCTTCAGCGGGCTGCCGACGGTGACGAACTCACCGCGCTCGGGGTGCGGGACCGTGACCACCATCTCGTTGGCGACCAGCGAGGCGTCCTCGATGATCTCCTTGGTGGAGAGGATCGGCCCGCACGGCACGTTGTGCGCGTTGAGCTTCTCCAGCACCTCCCACTTGGGCAGGGTCGAGGACCACTCCTCGATGAGCTGGAACATCTTGCCGAGCTTGGGCAGCCGGGCCTCGGGCGTCGACCACTCGGGGTCGTCGGCGAGTTCGGGCCTGCCGATCAGCTCGGTGATCGGCTGCCAGCCGACGGGCTGCACGATCACGTACACGTAGTCGTTGGGGCCGCCCGGCGCGCACTTGACGGCCCAGCCGGGCTGGCCGCCGCCGGACGCGTTGCCGGACCTGGGAACCTCGTCGCCGAAGTCCTCGTTGGGATATTCGGCGAGCGGGCCGTGGGCCAGGCGCTGCTGGTCGCGCAGCTTCACCCGGCAGAGGTTGAGCACGGCGTGCTGCATGGCCACGTTGACCCGCTGCCCGCGTCCGGTGTGCTCCCGCTGGTACAGCGCGGCGAGGATGCCCGCCACGACGTGCACACCGGTGCCGGAGTCGCCGATCTGGGATCCCGTCGCCAGCGGCGGGCCGTCCTCGAAGCCGGTCGTCGACATCGACCCGCCCATGGCCTGCGCGACGACCTCGTACGCCTTGAAGTTGGTGTACGGGCCTTCGCCGAACCCCTTGATGGAGGCGTAGACGATCCGGGGGTTGATCTCCTGGATGCGGTCCCAGGTGAAGCCCATCCGGTCGACGGCGCCGGGGCCGAAGTTCTCGACCATGACGTCGGAGCGCCGGATCAGCTCGGTGAGGATGTCCTTGCCGCGTTCGGTCTTGGTGTTGAGGGTGATGCTCCGCTTGTTGCAGTTGAGCATCGTGAAGTAGAGCGAGTCCACGTTCGGCACATCGCGCAACTGCTTGCGCGTGATGTCGCCGGACGGAGCCTCCAGCTTGATGACGTCCGCGCCTAGCCAGGCGAGGAGCTGTGTCGCTGAGGGTCCGGACTGGACATGGGTCATGTCCAGGACGCGGACTCCTTCGAGGGCCTTGGTCGCAACCGGGGGCATGGAGGCCTCCTCACTTGTGCAGGGGCTGGAAGTACGGGGGCTGGAAGTCGCTGAGCTCGTCGACCGGTCGGTACCGGAGGACGGGGGAGGGGTCCGAAGTGACGTCGGCGACGCGGTGTCCACCCGGGCTGAGCTGCACGTTCGCTTCGCGTCTCGCGTCAGGCATGGCGGAGTCCTTTCCCTTCGTCGGAGGGCTGCGGAGCCCCCACGGTACATTGCATACAGTCGACGAATACTGTATGAAGCTTGTTATCCCGCATCCGGTGGGTGGTGTCCAGGGGGCGTGCGACAAAATCAGTCAGGAGCCGAGATGGACCTGTACGAACACCAGGCAAGGGAACTGTTCGAAGAGCACGGGATCCTGGTACCGCGGGCCGAGGTCACCGACTCGGCCAAGGAGGCCGGCTCGATCGCCCGCCGACTGGGCGGCAAGGTTGTAGTGAAAGCTCAGGTCAAGACGGGCGGACGCGGCAAGGCGGGCGGGGTGCGGATGGCCGCCGACCCGGCCGCCGCCGAGCTGACGGCCCGCCAGATACTTGGTATGGACATCAAGGGCCACCGGGTCGGCAGGGTGATGCTCGCCCAGCCCGTCGAAATCGAGACGGAGTACTACGTCTCCTACGTCCTTGATCGCGCCGCAGGTCAGTTCCTCGCCATCGCCTCGGCGGAGGGCGGTATGGACATCGAGGAGGTCGCCGCAACTCGGCCGGAAGCGGTGGCCCGTATTCCGATCGACCCGGCGACCGGGGTCACCTCGGCCAAGGCAGGCGAGATCGCCGACGCCGCGGGGCTGCCCCCGCAGACCGTCGACGTCCTGGTCCGCCTGTGGGAGGTGCTGATCCGCGAGGACGCGCTGCTCGTCGAGGTCAACCCGCTCGTACGGACCGCGCAGGGCCAGATCCTCGCCCTCGACGGCAAGGTCACCCTCGACGACAACGCCCGCTTCCGGCAGGCCCGCTGGGGCGCCGAGGCCACCGAGCACGACGACCCGCTGGAGGCCGTCGCAGCCGAACGCGGGCTCAACTACGTCAAGCTCGACGGCGAGGTCGGCATCATCGGCAACGGCGCCGGGCTGGTCATGTCGACCCTCGACGTCGTGGCCGGCTGCGGCGCCCGGCCCGCCAACTTCCTCGACATCGGCGGCGGCGCCTCCGCCCAGATCATGGCCGACGGCCTCTCCGTGATCCTCTCCGACCCGGCCGTGAAGTCCGTCTTCGTCAACGTCTTCGGCGGCATCACCGCCTGCGACGCCGTCGCCGACGGCATCGTGCAGGCACTGGACACCGTCCGGCTGACCAAACCGCTCGTGGTGCGGCTCGACGGCAACAACGCCGTACGCGGCCGCGCGATCCTCGACGAGCACGCGCACCCGCTGGTCCAGCAGGCCACCACCATGGACGGCGCCGCGCGCGCGGCCGCCGACCTCGCCGCCGCAGCCTAAGGAGACGTGGACATGGCGATCTACCTGACCAAGGAGAGCAAGGTCCTCGTCCAGGGCATGACCGGCGGCGAGGGCATGAAGCACACCCGGCGGATGCTCGCCGCGGGCACCAACGTGGTCGGCGGCGTCAACCCGCGCAAGGCGGGCCGCAGCGTCGACTTCGACGACCGCGCGGTGCCCGTCTTCGGCACGGTCGCCGACGGCATGGCCGCCACCGGCGCCGACGTCACCGTCGTCTTCGTGCCGCCCGCGTTCGCCAAGTCGGCCGTCACCGAGGCCGCCGACGCCGGCATCGGGCTCGCCGTCGTCATCACCGAGGGCATCCCCGTCCACGACTCCGTGGCCTTCACGGCGTACGCGCGGGCGAAGGGCACCCGGGTCGTCGGACCCAACTGCCCCGGCCTGATCACCCCCGGCCAGTCCAACGCGGGCATCATCCCCGCCGACATCACCAAGCCGGGCCGCATCGGCCTGGTCTCGAAGTCGGGCACCCTCACCTACCAGCTCATGTACGAGCTGCGGGACATCGGTTTCTCCACCTGTGTCGGCATCGGCGGCGACCCCGTCGTCGGCACCAACCACATCGACTGCCTGGCCGCCTTCCAGGACGACCCCGACACCGAACTCATCGTCCTCATCGGCGAGATCGGCGGCGACGCGGAGGAACGGGCCGCCGCCTACATCCGGGAGCACGTCACCAAGCCCGTCGTCGGCTACATCGCCGGCTTCACCGCGCCCGAGGGCAAGACCATGGGTCACGCGGGCGCCATCGTCTCCGGATCGTCCGGGACGGCGGAGGCGAAGAAGGCCGCCCTGGAGGAGGTCGGAGTGCGGGTGGGGAGCACACCGACCGAGACGGCCCGGCTGGTGCTGGCCGTCCTGGACACCGCCGGCTGACCCCGTCCGCGGTCCGTGCGCGGTCCGTGCGCGGTCCGTGCGCGGTCCGTCCGTGGTCCGTCCGTGGTCCGTCCGTGGTCCGTGCGCGGTGCCGGTGAGCACCGCGCACCCCCCTCGCCCCATCCGCCCAGCCCGTACGAGGTTCCGTGCACGGCGGTGCGAGCCGTGCCCGGGACCCGCCATGCAACTCCCGCCCCGACTGTGCACCGAGAGCGGAGCCCAACGATGGCAACCACCACCCCTACCCTCACCCTCAAATCGGGTACCTCCTGGACCGACGCCTGGCAGCGCTGTCTGGCCGTCGCCCCCGAGGCCTTCCGGGACGACCGCGTCCTCAACCTCTGGAACGGCGAGTGGCAGGCCGACGGCAGGTCCCTGCCCGCCTTCACCCCCGTCGACGGCAGCCCCATCGCCGGACCGCCCCGCCTGGACAGCGACGCCGCGCACCGGGCCGTGCGCGCCGCGCTCGACCAGCACCGCGCCTGGCGGCACGTCCCCCTCGACGAGCGCCGCGCCCGCGTCGCCGCCACCCTCGACGCGCTCACCCAGCACCGCGAACTGCTCGCCCTGCTCCTGGTCTGGGAGATCGGCAAACCGTGGCGGCTGGCCACCGCCGACGTCGACCGGGCCATCGACGGAGTGCGCTGGTACGTCGACGGCATCGAGCCGATGCTCGACGGCCGGGCCCCGCTCGACGGACCCGTCTCCAACATCGCGAGCTGGAACTACCCGATGAGCGTGCTCGTGCACGCCATGCTCGTGCAGGCCCTGGCCGGCAACGCGGTCATCGCCAAGACCCCCACCGACGGCGGTGTCGCCTGTCTGACCCTGGCCTCGGCGCTGGCCGCCCGCGAGGGCATCCCCGTCACCCTCGTCAGCGGCAGCGGCGGCGCGCTGTCCGAGGCGCTGGTGCGGGCGCCCGAGATCGGCTGTGTCTCCTTCGTCGGCGGCCGCGACACCGGCGCCGCCGTCGCCACGGCCGTCGCCGACCTCGGCAAGCGGCACATCCTGGAACAGGAGGGCCTCAACACCTGGGGCATCTGGAACCACTCCGACTGGGACGCCCTCACCGCCGTGATCCCCAAGCTCTTCGACTACGGCAAGCAGCGCTGCACGGCGTACCCGCGGTTCGTCGTCCAGCGCGAGCTGTTCGACGAGTTCCTGGGCGCCTACCTGCCCGCCGTCCGCACGCTCAGGATCGGCCACCCGCTGGCCGTCGAGCACCCCGACGACCCCTATCCGGAGCTGGACTTCGGGCCGGTGATCAACGCGGCCAAGGCGAAGGAGCTGAACGACCAGGTCGCCGAGGCCGTCGACCGCGGCGCCGTCCCGCTGCACCGCGGCAGACTGCCCGACGCCCGCTTCCTGCCCGGCCAGGACACCTCCGCGTACGTCCACCCCGTCACGCTGCTCAACCCGCCGCGCTCCTCGCCGCTGCACCACGCGGAGCCCTTCGGCCCGGTCGACACGATCGTCCTGGTCGACACCGAGGCGGAGCTGCTGGCCGCGATGAACGCGTCCAACGGCGCCCTGGTCGCCACCCTGTCCACCGACGACCGCGAGACCTACGACCGGCTCGCGCCGCAGATCCGCGCCTTCAAGGTCGGCCACGGCAAACCCCGCTCCCGCGGCGACCGCGACGAGCTGTTCGGCGGCTTCGGGGCGTCCTGGCGCGGCGCGTTCGTCGGCGGCGAGCTGCTTGTGCGGGCGGTCACCCACGGCCCGGCGCAGGAGCGGCTGCCGGGCAACTTCCCCGACTACCACCTCATGCCCTGAACCCACCCGGAAAACGCAGGTGAGACGCCCTCCCAAAGCTTGGTATTGTGGTGCTCGTCGCCACGGGGAACACCCCCGTGCAAGGCGGCGGACACCTTGTCCGGGTGGCGGAATGGCAGACGCGCTAGCTTGAGGTGCTAGTGCCCTTTAACGGGCGTGGGGGTTCAAGTCCCCCCTCGGACACCAGCGTTGCACCACCCATGTGCCGGCCGGGAGCGATCCCGGCCGGCACACGGCGTTTCCGACACAGGGGGGCACGATGACCGGGACGGACGGGAGCGGCACGGCCGAGGTGAGGAACGTCCTGCTGGCCGGCATCGTCGGCTCCACCGCCTACGGCCTCGCCCACCAGGACTCCGACGTCGACCGGCTCGGCCTCTTCGCCGCTCCCACCGAGGAACTGCACGGCCTGCACCCGCCGAAGGCGTCCCATGTGAGCACGGCACCCGACCGCACCCTGCACGAGGCCGCCAAGTGGTGCAGGCTCGCCCTCGGCGGCAACCCCACGGTGACCGAACTCGTCTGGCTCCCGGACGACCTGTACGAGGTGCGCACCGACCTCGGTGACGAGCTGATCGGGATCCGGACGACGTTCCTGGGCGCCGCCCGCGTCCGCGACGCCTACCTCGGCTACGCCACCCAGCAGTTCCGGCGGCTGGAGTCGCGCGCCGACGGCTCGTTCTCCGCCGACACCCGCAGACGCACCGCCAAGCACGCCCGTCATCTCAAGCGGCTGTGCCACCAGGGCCACGAGCTGTACCGCACCGGGCGGTTGACGATCCGGCTCGACGACCCGGAGGCGTTCCGCAGCTTCGGCGAGGAGGTCGCCGCCGACCCGGACGCCGCGCGGCCCCTGCTGCGCCACTTCGAGCAGGCCTTCGCCGAGACCCGCAGTGTGCTGCCGGAACACCCGGACGAGCGGGCGGCGGAGAGCTGGCTGCGGCGGGTGCGCAAGCGTTTCTACGAGGCGTAGTCGCACGCTACGAGGCGTCGTCGTGCTCAACAAGGCGTGGTCCCGCGCTCTTCGAAAATGCGGTGCGCAGGGCCGCCGCCGCTCCCTACACTCGCCGTGCCAGCGCGTGCCGCCCCGGCAGGGCGGCGCGCCGTCGTGACGAGTGAGGGGAGCCGGCCGTGCGTGACCACACCGCTGTCGCCGTTCCCCGCTCCCGCTACGAGGTGATCCTGGTGTCTCCGTCGCTCCGGTGCCCGCTGCGCGGCCGGCACCGGATGCCCGTGACGGGCACCTGAGACAGCACACCTCGTCATACGTGCCACCTCGTCATACGTGCCACTTCGGCATACGTCCGTCCGGGAAATCGCGCTGCCCGTTTCAGGAGCATCCCGAAAGGCCAACGGCCGTGCGCACCCACCAGAACCCTCGTCCCGCCGATCAACTCGCCGTCGTCCGCAACCTCGGCATCCTCGCCCACGTCGACGCGGGGAAGACCACCGTCACCGAGCGGATCCTGTTCGCCACCGGCACCACCCACAAGCGCGGCGAGGTCCACGACGGCACCACCGTCACCGACTTCGACCCGCAGGAACGCGACCGCGGCATCACCATCTTCGCGGCGGCCGTCAGCTGCGCCTGGGCGGGGCACCGGATCAACCTCATCGACACCCCCGGGCACGTCGACTTCGCCGACGAGGTGGAGCGTTCGCTCCGGGTGCTCGACGGCGCCGTCGCCGTGTTCGACGCGGTGGCGGGTGTGGAGCCGCAGAGCGAGTCGGTGTGGCGGCAGGCGGACCGGCACGGCGTGCCGAGGATCGCGTTCGTCAACAAGCTGGACCGCGCGGGCGCCGATCTCGACACCGCCGTCGAGTCGATCCGCGAGCGGCTGCATCCGGCGCCGCTGGTCGTGCAGCTGCCGATCGGCGCGGAGGACGACTTCCGCGGGGTCGTCGACCTGCCGCGTATGCGCGCGCTGGTGTGGACGGACGGCACGCTCGAAGAGGTGCCCGTGCCCGACGGGCTGCGGGGCGAGGCCGAGCGGCGTCGCCGGCTCCTCGACGAGGCGGTGGCGGAGCTCCACCCGGTCGCGCTGGAGGAGTTCGTCACGCACGGCGCGCTGGCGGAGCGGACGCTGACCGCCGCGCTGCGCGACCTCACCCGTACCGGCGAGGGGGTGGTCGTGCTGTGCGGCTCCGCCTACCGCAACCGCGGTGTCGAACCGCTGCTCGACGCGGTCGTCGCCTATCTGCCGTCCCCGCTGGACGTGCCGCCCGTACGCGGCACGCTCGACGGGACGGACCAGGAGCGGCCCGCCGATCCGGCAGCTCCGCTGGCGGCGCTGGCGTTCAAGGTGAGCGCCACACCGACGGGCCGGATGACCTACGTACGCCTGTACTCGGGCGCGATCGAGAAGGGGGACGCCGTGTGGGACGCGGTCGCGCGACGCACCGAGCGGATCGGCCGCATCCTGCGCGTGCAGGCCGACCGGCACGAGCCGCTGGACCGTGCGGTCGCGGGGGACATCGTGGCCGTCGTGGGGCTGAAGTCGGCCCGCGCGGGCTCCACGCTGTGCGCGCCGGGCGCCCCGCTGGTCCTGGAGCCGCCCACGGTCGCCGAGCCGGTGGTCTCCGTGGCGGTCGAGGCACGCCGGTCCACCGACACGGACCGGCTCGCCGCGGCGCTGGCCCGGCTGGTCGAGGAGGATCCGTCGCTGGTCGTACGGACCGATCCGGAGACCGGGCAGACCCTGCTGTCCGGCATGGGCGAACTGCATCTGGAGGTGGCGGTGGAGCAGGTCCGCCGGGCCCAGGGCATCGACGTGGGTGTCGGCCGGCCCCGGGTGGCGTACCGGGAGACCGTGCTGCGCGGGGTGACCGGGCTGGTGTACCGGCACGTCAAACAGGACGGCGGCGCGGGCCAGTTCGCGCAGGTCGTGCTGGACGTGGCGCCGCTGGACTCCGGCTTCGAGTTCCGCTCGGCGGTGGTCGGCGGGCGGGTGCCGCAGGAGTACGTCCGTGCCGTGGAGGCCGGCTGCCGTGACGCCCTCGCCGAGGGCCCGCTCGGCGGTCACCCCGTGACCGGGCTGCGGGTCACGCTCACCGACGGCGCGACGCATGTGAAGGACTCCTCGGAGCAGGCGTTCCGCACGGCGGCCCGGTTCGCCCTGCGCGAGGCCCTGCGGGGCTCCGCGATGGCGCTCCTGGAGCCGGTCGTCGAGGTCACGGTGACCGTGCCCGAGGATGCCGTGGGCGGGGTGCTCGGCGATCTCGCCGCGCGCCGCGGCCGGGTGTCCGGCTCGGACACCCGGGGGAGCGCGACGGTGCTCACGGCGACCGTGCCCCTGGCCGAACTCTTCGGCTACGCCACCCGCCTACGGAGCCGAACCCACGGCCGAGGCACCTTCACCACCCGCCCGACGGGCTACGCCCAGGCCCCGGCACCGGCCCCGGCGGGCTAGCAAGAGGGGCCGGGCCCAGCTGCCGACACCGACCGGCGCGAGAGGGGATCCGCCCCGGGCGCCGGCCGGTCAGGGGGGCGGGGCGCGGCCACACCACGGCCCCGCCCCGCCCGACGGGCTACGCCGAGGCTCCGGCCCCCGCCGGTCAACGAGACGGGCTGTGCCCGGGCGCCGGCTCGCCCGCTGGGCAGCCACATCCACGGTCGTGGCATGTGCACGTCCCGCCCGGAGGGTCGGCGGCGGCTAACGATTCGGGAACGTCCCGCCGTGTCCGGCGGCTCCCCCCGGGCAGGCGAGCCGGGCCGGAACCGTGGCCTCCGCCCACCCCGCCAGGGCCCCCTCCCCGTCCGGGGAGGGGGCCCGCGTCGCGTCCGTCGGGCCGTCTGGGCGTGTTCAGGAAATGAACCCTGCTCGGCGCGTGCCGGATCTCTTGACGCGCCCGCCTCCACAGGTTTAACTCACGTCCTAAATTAAGCCATGATGGCTTCCGTGAAGGGACGACTTGAGCCATGCGCAGCATCCGAGCCGCGGCCATAGGCGCCGTCACCATGTCACTCGCCCTTGCCGCCTCGGCCTGCGGGGGCGGTTCCTCCGGCGACGGCGGCGGGTCCAACGACTCTCCGAAGACTCTCACGTACTGGGCGTCGAACCAGGGCGCGAGCGTCGAGGTCGACAAGAAGGTCCTCCAGCCCGAACTCGACAAGTTCGAGAAGGAGACCGGGATCAAGGTCGAGCTTGAGGTCGTGCCCTGGTCCGACCTGCTCAACCGCATCCTCACCGCGACCACGTCCGGTCAGGGCCCCGACGTGCTGAACATCGGCAACACCTGGAGCGCCTCGCTCCAGGCGACCGGCGGCCTGCTCCCCTGGAACGCGGAGAACCTCGACAAGATCGGCGGCAAGGACCGCTTCGTCGACTCCGCGCTCGGCTCGACCGGCGCCGAGGGCCAGGACCCGGCCGCGGTGCCGCTGTACTCGATGTCGTACGCGCTCTACTACAACAAGAAGATGTTCGCCGACGCGGGCATCGCGAAGCCGCCGACCACCTGGGACGAGCTGGTCGCCGCAGGCAAGAAGCTGTCCAAGGACGGCAAGTGGGGCATCGGCGTCGAGGGTTCGAACCCGGCGGAGAACATCCACCACGCCGTGGTCTTCGCCAAGCAGCAGGGCGCCGAGTTCTTCACCCCCGACGGCAAGCCCGACTTCACCTCCGACGGTGTCGTCGCCGGCGTCAAGCAGTTCGTCGACCTGATGGCCAAGGACAAGATCATCGCGCCCGGCAACGCCGAGTACGCGCAGAACCAGTCCGTCAGCGACTTCGCCACCGGCAAGACGGGCATGCTGCTCTGGCAGTCCGCCTCCGCCAACCTGACGTCGCAGGGCATGAACGCCGACGACTACGGCATCGTCCCGGTGCCCGTGCAGTCCGGCACCCCCGGCGCCGACGCCCAGGTCAACTCCATGGTCATGGGCATCAACCTGGCCGTCTTCAAGAACACCGACAACGTCGACGGCGCCACCGAGTTCGTCAAGTTCATGACGAGCGACGCCGAGCAGAAGATCCTCAACGAGGCCTACAGCACGATCCCGCCGGTCAAGGGCGCCCAGGCCGACCCGGTCTTCAACACCCCGGCCAACGAGGTCCTCAAGAACACCCTCGCCAACAGCGCGATCGCGGCCCCGCAGGTCGCGGACGAGTCCCAGTTCGAGACGGCCGTCGGTACGGCCATCAAGGACCTGTTCGCCGACGCCGCCGAAGGCAGCGCGATCACCGAGGAGTCGGTGAAGGCGGCACTCGAGAAGGCCCAGCAGCAGATGCCGACGAAGTGAGCGACCGTACCGTGACCACCACCACTGCCTCGACCGAGGTCGGCGAGCCGGCGGTGCGCAAGACCCCACCCGGACCGGCGCGTCGCCCGCGCCGGCCCGGGTGGCTCCGGCGCGTCTCCCTGCCCTACCTGCTGCTGCTGCCGGCGCTGCTGCTCGAACTCCTGGTCCACCTGGTGCCGATGGTCATCGGCATCGTGGTGAGCTTCAAGGAACTCACGCAGTTCTACATCCGTGACTGGACCGCCGCGCCCTGGAACGCCCTCGACAACTACAAGATGTCGGTGGACTTCAACGCCCCCGTCGGCGAGGCGCTGCTCAACTCGTTCCTCATCACGGTCGCCTTCACGGTGCTCTCGGTCGGCCTGTGCTGGCTGATCGGCACGGCGGCCGCGATCTTCCTCCAGGACAACTTCCGCGGCCGCGGTGTGCTCCGGGCCCTGTTCCTGGTGCCGTACGCCCTGCCCGTCTACACGGCCGTGATCACCTGGGTCTTTATGTTCCAGCACGACAACGGCCTGGTGAACCACGTCCTGCACGACCAGCTCGGCATCACCGACAAGCCGTCCTTCTGGCTGATCGGCGACAACGCCTTCATCGCGCTGCTGACGGTGTCGGTCTGGAAGGGCTGGCCGTTCGCCTTCCTCATCGTGATGGCCGGACTCCAGAACATCCCCAAGGAGCTGTACGAGGCCGCGTCGCTGGACGGCGCGGGCATGTGGCAGCAGATCCGCCGGATCACGATGCCCTCGCTGCGCCCGGTCAACCAGGTGCTGGTGCTGGTGCTGTTCCTGTGGACGTTCAACGACTTCAACACGCCGTACGTGCTGTTCGGCAAGACACCACCGGACGCCGGCGACCTCATCTCGGTGCACATCTACCAGGCCAGCTTCGTGACCTGGAACTTCGGCACCGGATCGGCGATGTCCGTCCTGCTGCTGCTGTTCCTGCTCGTGGTGACGGGCCTGTACCTGGTGTTCACCTCCCGCGGACGGAAGGCCGCCGATGTCTAGCGTTCAGACCTCAAGCGCCCGCACGGCCGGCGCCCGGTCCCCGATGGCGCCCCCGCGGTCCTTCCTGTGGTCCCGGAGGATCTTCCTGACGGTGCTCACCGGTTTCGTCCTGCTGCCCGTGTACGTCATGGTCTCCAGCTCGCTGAAGCCGCTCTCGGACGTCACCGGGGAGTTCCGCTGGCTGCCCAGCACCCTGACGATCCGCCCGTACATCGACATCTGGTCGACGGTCCCGCTCGCGAAGTACTTCATGAACTCGCTGATCGTGGCCGGCGCGGCGACCGTCTTCTCGGTCGTGATCGCGGTCTTCGCCGCCTACGCGGTGAGCCGCTACAACTTCCGCGGCAAGCGCGTCTTCACGGTCACCGTGCTCTCCACCCAGATGTTCCCGGGCATCCTCTTCCTGCTCCCGCTGTTCCTGCTCTACGTCAACATCGGCAACGCCACCGGCATCGCCCTGTTCGGCTCGCGCGGCGGCCTGATCCTCACGTACCTCACCTTCTCCCTCCCCTTCTCGATCTGGATGCTCATCGGGTACTTCGACTCGGTGCCGCGTGATCTGGACGAGGCGGCGCTGGTCGACGGCTGCGGTCCGCTCGGCGCGCTGTTCCGGGTCGTCGTCCCGGCGGCGATCCCCGGCATCGTCGCGGTCGCCGTCTACGCCTTCATGACCGCGTGGGGAGAAGTGCTCTTCGCGTCGGTGATGACCAACGACGAGACCCGCACCCTCGCCGTCGGCCTCCAGGGCTACTCCACGCTCAACGACGTCTACTGGAACCAGATCATGGCGGCGTCGCTCGTGGTCAGCGTGCCCGTGGTCGCCGGATTCCTGCTGCTCCAGCGCTATCTCGTCACCGGTCTGACGGCGGGGGCCGTCAAGTGACCGACACTTCTGAAAGGACTAGCGTGTCCGAACGTATCGACCTCGCCGCACTCCCTCAGGACTTTCTGTGGGGCACGGCCACAGCGGCGTACCAGATCGAGGGAGCCGTCGCCGAGGACGGCCGTTCCCCGTCGATCTGGGACACCTTCTCGCACACCCCGGGGAAGATCGAGAACAACGACAACGGCGATGTCGCCTGCGACCACTACCACCGCTGGCGCGAGGACATCGACCTGATGCGCCGCCTGGGCACCAACGCCTACCGGCTGTCGGTCGCGTGGCCCCGTGTGATGCCGGGCGGCGACGGCGTGGTCAACGCCAAGGGCCTGGACTTCTACGACGAGCTGATCGACGGTCTGCTGGCGGCCGGCATCACCCCGTCGGTCACCCTGTACCACTGGGACCTGCCGCAGGCGTTGCAGGACCGCGGCGGCTGGCCCGAGCGGGCGACCGCCGAGCACTTCGCCACGTACGCCTCGGTCGTCGCGGAGCGCCTCGGTGACCGCGTCAAGCACTGGACCACGCTCAACGAGCCGCTGTGCTCGGCCTGGATCGGCCACCTCGAGGGCACGATGGCCCCGGGCTGGACCGACCTCACGGCCGCCGTGCGCGCCTCCTACCACCTGCTCCTCGGCCACGGCCTGGCCGCCGGCGCCATCCGCGCCGCCGTCCCGGGCGCCGAGGTCGGCATCGTCAACAACCTCTCCACCGTGTACGCCGCCACCGACCGTCCCGAGGACGTCGCCGCGGCCCGCCGGATGGACGGCCACACCAACCGCTGGTGGCTCGACCCGGTGCACGGCCGCGGCTTCCCGGAGGACATGCGCGAGGTCTACGGCGTCGAACTCCCCGAGCAGCCGGGCGACATGGAGACCATCGCGGCGCCGCTGGACTGGCTGGGCCTCAACTACTACTTCCCGCAGACGGTCGCCGACGACCTGACCGCGCCCGTCCCGCACGTGCGCACGGTCCGCCGGCTCGGCGTCCCGCGCACCGGCATGGACTGGGAGGTCGAGGCGGACGGCATCGAGACGCTGCTGCTCCGCCTGACCGAGGAGTACGGCGCCCGCAAGCTGTACGTCACCGAGAACGGCTCGGCCTACCCGGACGTCGTCCGTCCCGACGGCACCGTCGACGACCCGGAGCGCCAGGCGTACCTCGTCCAGCACCTCGCGGCCTGCGCCTCCGCGGCCCGCAAGGGCGCCCCGCTGGCGGGCTACTTCGCCTGGTCCCTGCTCGACAACTTCGAGTGGGCCTACGGCTACGACAAGCGCTTCGGCCTGGTCCACGTCGACTACGCCACCCAGGTCCGCACGATCAAGGGCACGGGTGACCGGTACGCGGGGATCATCCGTGAGCACCGGCAGGGGGCCGCCGAAGCGGCCTGAGCCATCGGACGGCCGGTCGGACGCGGGTGTTGGGACCCTCGCGTCCGACCGGCGACATCTTCTTGTTGATCTGTCATGAGCATGACTGATCTTCGCGCGCAGCACGACCCGCAACGGCACACACGGAACCACCGGCACCCCAACCTCCCCTAGGAGAGCCGCATGTCATCCCGTACGCCACGCATCCTGGCCACCGCCATCGCCACCCTCGCCGTCCTCGTGGGCGGCGGACCGGTACTGGCCGCCCCCGCCGCGCCGTCGGACGTCGTCGCCGCCGCCTGGGACACCGACCAGGCGTCCACCGCCTACCTCGCCAACCCCGCCGCCGCCACCTCCTCCGGCAACGAGAGCGCGGCCCTCGGCCCCGGCAACGCCTTCGACAACAACGGCGCCACCCGCTGGTCCAGCGCCTTCGCCGACAACGCCTGGATCAGCCTCGACCTCGGCACCACCCTGCGCATCGACCGCGTCGTCCTGGACTGGGAGGCCGCCTACGGAAGGCAGTACGTCCTCGAAGCCTCGACGAACGGCACCACCTGGACGCCGTTCTACACCGAGACCGCGGGCACCGGAGGCTCCGTCACCGCGCACACCTACCCGCAGGAGGTCAGGGGCCGCTACGTCCGCATGCGCGGCGTCCAGCGCGCCACGCCCTACGGCTACTCGCTCTTCTCCTTCCGGGTCTACGGCGGCGTCCCCGCCCCCGCGTCCACGACCCGCACCAACCTCGCCCTGAACCACCCCGCGTACACCAACTACTACCAGCACGCGGGCAATTCGCCCGCCTTCGTCACCGACGGCGGCCGGCCCGCGAACCTCAAGGACGACGCCACCCGCTGGTCCAGCGACTGGAACGTCAACCGCTGGATCTCCGTCGACCTCGGCGCCACCTCGACGATCAACTCGGTGGACCTGTACTGGGAGGCGGCCTACGCCGTCGACTACGAGCTCCAGGTCTCCACCAACAACAGCACCTGGACCACCGTTTACCGGCCCTCGGCCGCGACCGTCGCCGCGCGCCGCGCGAACGTCACGTCCCCCGCCGAGGCCGTCGGCCTGCACGACACCGTCCAGCTCTCCACCCCGGCCACCGGCCGCTACGTCCGCGTCCTCGGCCGGGAACGCCGCAGCTTCTACAACCCGGCCCCGGCCACCGCCCAGTTCGGCTACTCGCTCTACGAGTTCGAGGTCTACGGCACCGGCGGCAGCGCGGCCGCCGCGTACCCGGCGCTCGCCGGCGAGCAGCCGGGCAACTACACCACCACGTTCTTCGACGACTTCCTCGGCACCGCGCTCGACCGCAACCGGTGGCGGGTGGTCCGGACGGGAACGGAGATGGGCTCCGTCAACGGCGAGGCGCAGGCGTACGTCGACTCCCCGCAGAACATCGCCGTCTCGGGCGGCCTGCTGCAACTGCGCCCCCGGTACTGCAACGACTGCACCCAGGCGGGCGGCGGCACCTACGACTTCACGTCGGGCCGGATCGACACCAACACCAAGTTCGACTTCACCTACGGCCGGGTCAGCGCCCGTATGAGACTCCCCGTCGGCGACGGCTTCTGGCCCGCGTTCTGGCTGCTCGGCAGCGACGTCGACGACCCGTCCGTCTCCTGGCCCGCGTCCGGCGAGACCGACATCATGGAGAACATCGGCTACGCCGACTGGACCAGCACCGCCCTGCACGGCCCGGGTTACTCGGCCGACGGCAACATCGGCGCCCGCACGGTCTATCCGGGCGGCGGCCGGGCCGACGCCTGGCACACCTACTCGGTGGAGTGGACACCCACGGGGATGCGCTTCTACCTGGACGGCACCCTGGTCCAGGAGACCACCCGCAACAAGCTCGAATCCACCCGCGGCCAGTGGGTCTTCGGCCACAACCAGTACGTCATCCTCAACCTCGCCCTCGGCGGCGCCTACCCCGCCGGCTGGAACCAGGTGACCACCCCGTACTGGGGCCTCCCCCAGTCCAGTGTCGACCGCATCGCGGCGGGCGGGGTACAGGCGGAGGTGGACTGGGTGCGGGTGGAACAGAAGCGCTGACCCGCCAGGGTCCGTCGAGCTAGCCCGCCACCGGCTCCAGCGTGGGCTGCTCCGACATCCGCCTCGGACGGACGGTCGTGTGCTCCGGTGCGATCTCCGCCGACGCGGGTGTCGGGACCTCCACGTGTACCCGCTTCGCCGGGAGCTGCGCCGGCACGCGCTCCGCCGGGGCGCCCGCCGGCGCCGGCTCCGCCGGGGTCACCGCCGGCGCCCGCTCCACCGCGGCCTCCGTACCGCCCCGTGAAGTCCGGTGCAGCCACAGGACGTCGCGGCCGAAGGACCAGATCAGGAGGGCGAGGGCCAGGGCCACCACCGCCGCGTTCGCCGCCTGCGGCAGCACGTCCGCGCCCGCGATCAGGAGGAAGACACCCTGGAGGGCGGCGACCGTCTTGCGGGCGGTGCTCGGGGGGAGGGGGGCGTTCAGCCAGGGCCAGACGCGGGCCGCGGCGACGAAGGCGTACCGCATGCCGCCGATCAGGAGGACCCACGGGCCCAGCGACATCGACAGGTAGACGCTCAGGACGAGGATCAGGAACGCGTCGACCTCCATGTCGAAGCGCGCGCCGAGCGCGGACGACGTGCCCGTGCGCCGGGCCACCTTGCCGTCGACGCCGTCCAGGATCAGCGCCACCGCCGTCAGCCCGACGAGCAGGGACACCTGCGGTGCGCTCTCGAAGGACTCGGCGACCAGCGCGGTCACCCCGCCGACGAGGGTGGCGCGGCCGAGGGTGACCCGGTTGGCCGGGCCGAAGCTGCGCAGCCGGGAGCGGTGCACGGCAACCGAGAGCACCGCCCACATCACGATCGCGAAGACCAGACCACTCAGCCAGCCCGCCGGCCCCAAGCCGAAAGCCGTACCGAGCAGGGCCAGCAGCAGGATCTGCGCACCCGCGCCCACGGCGGGTTCCTGCATTACCGGCCTAGCTACGAAAGTGTTGTTCAGGGCCACCGATCATTCCTCCGGCCGTGTGACAGAGTCGATCACCGCCGCGTACTGTGCGCGGCCTGTGCACACCTCGGTACGTGAACAGCTTCCCGATCGTTCAGGAGGATGCGGATGAAGCGCACCGCACGCGCGTTCTGGCTCGGCCGCCCGGGGGAGGGCGAGATCCGCGACGTGGTCCTTCCGGACCCGGCCGACGGCGATGTCGTCGTGCGCTCCCTGTGGTCCGGCGTCAGCCGCGGCACCGAGACACTCGTCTTCCGGGGCGGCGTCCCGGACAGCCAGCACGCGTCGATGCGCGCCCCGTTCCAGGAGGGCGACTTCCCGGCCCCGGTCAAGTACGGCTACCTCAACGTGGGCGTGGTGGAGGAGGGGCCGGACGAACTCACCGGCCGGACCGTCTTCTGTCTCTATCCGCATCAGACGCGGTACGTCGTCCCCGCCGCCGCCGTCACCCCCGTACCCGACTCCGTGCCCGCCGGACGGGCCGTGCTCGCCGGCACCGTGGAGACCGCCGTCAACGCGCTCTGGGACGCCGCCCCGCTGGTCGGCGACCGGATCGCGGTGGTCGGCGGCGGCATGGTCGGCTGCTCGGTGGCCGCGCTCCTCGCCCGCTTCCCCGGCGTAAGGGTGCAGCTGGTCGACGCCGACCCGGCACGCGCCACCGTCGCCCAGGCACTCGGTGTGGACTTCGCCGCCCCCGACGACGCCCTCGACGGCTGCGACCTCGTGGTGCACGCCAGCGCCACCGAGCAGGGCCTCACCCGCGCCCTGGAACTCCTCACACCCGAGGGCACCGTCCTCGAACTGAGCTGGTACGGCGACCGGCGGGTCTCCCTGCCGCTCGGCGAGGCCTTCCACTCACGGCGCCTGGTCATCCGCAGCAGCCAGGTCGGCACCGTCTCCCCGGCCCGCCGCGCCAGCCGCGGTTACGCCGACCGGCTCGCCCTCGCCCTCGACCTGCTCGCCGATCCGGCGCTCGACGCACTGATCACCGGCGAGTGCGCCTTCGAGGAACTTCCCGAGGTCATGCCGCGGCTCGCCGCCGGCACGATCCCGGCGCTGTGCCACCGGGTCCGCTACCCCGACCCGGCCTGATCAGGCCACGAAACTCGCCTGACCTGAGAAAAGACGTACGGCCCGCTGAACAAGGGAAGGACTCGAGCCGTACTAGTCGGCATCCGTGTCCCGCACCTGGAGGGTCGCCCGTTGTTCAGTGTCACCGTCCGCGATCACATCATGATCGCCCACAGCTTCCGCGGCGACGTGTTCGGTCCCGCGCAGCGCCTGCACGGGGCGACGTTCCTGGTGGACGCCACGTTCCGGCGCGAACAGCTCGACGACGACAACATCGTCGTCGACATGGGCCTCGCCTCGCAGGAGCTCGGCGCCGTCGTGGGCGAGCTGAACTACCGCAACCTCGACAACGAACCCGATTTCGCCGGCGTCAACACCTCCACCGAGTTCCTCGCCAAGGTCATCGCCGACCGGCTCGCCGAACAGGTCCACAAGGGCGCCCTCGGCGAAGGCGCCCGCGGCCTGACCGGCATCTCGGTCACCCTGCACGAGTCGCACGTCGCCTGGGCGAGCTACGAGCGTGCCCTGTGACCGACACGACCATGGAGCAGCCCGCACGGCTCACCTACGTGCCCGTGCAGTCCGCTCCCACGAACGGCGAGATCATCCCCATGTCCCTGCGCTCCGTGCACTTCGTGATGCCGGACGGCGTCGACGACCCCGCCGCCCCCAGCGGCGGCAACGCCTACGACCGGCGCGTCTGCCTCGACCTGCCCGGCTTCGGCTGGCAGGTGCACAAGCTCCTCGTGCCCGGCAGCTGGCCCCGTCCCGACGCCGCCGACCGCGACCGGCTCGCCCGCGCACTCGCCGACCTGCCCGACGGGGCGGTCGTCCTGCTGGACGGCATCGTCGCCTGCGGTGTCCCCGAGGCCGTCCTCCCCGAGGCACAACGGCTGCGCCTCGCCGTCCTCGTCCACCTCCCGCTCGGCGACGAGAAGGGCCTCGCGCGCGCCGTCGCCGACGACCTGGACGCCCGCGAACGGGCGGTGCTGCGCGGCGTCCCCGCCGTAATCGCCACCAGCGACTGGGCGGCCCGCCGCCTCGTCTCCCACCACGGCCTCGCCCCCGACCGGGTCCATGTCGCCACCCCCGGCGCCGACATCGCGCCCCTGGCCTCCGGCACCGACGGCGTCTCCCGGCTGCTGTGCGTGGCCGCCGTGACGCCCCGCAAGGGCCAGCACCGGCTGGTGGAGGCCCTCGCCCGGGTCGCCGACCTGCCGTGGAGCTGTGTGTGCGTCGGCGGGCTCGGACACGACCCCGAGTACGTCGAGCAGTTGCGCACCCTCATCGACAGCCACGGCCTGACCGACCGCATCGAGCTGGCGGGCCCCCGGACGGGCGCCGCACTCCACGCGAGCTACGCCGCCGCCGACCTCATGGTCCTCACCTCCTACGCCGAGACGTACGGCATGGCGGTGACCGAGGCCCTCGCACGCGGCATCCCGGTCCTGGCCACCGACGTCGGCGGCCTCCCCGAGGCGGTCGGACGCGCCCCCGACGGCGGGGTGCCCGGCATCCTCGTCCCGCCGGAGGACCCGGACGCCCTCGCCACCGAACTGCGCGGCTGGTTCGGCGAGGCGGACGTACGACGCCGGCTCAAGGCCGCCGCCAGAGGCCGCCGGGCCGCCCTCGACGGATGGGCGTCCACCGCGAAGTCCCTCGCCGGCGTACTCGGCCGGCTACCGAGCGAACCCCGGAGGGCGGCATGACCGCGCAGACGCACCACACAGCCATGGTCCCGGCCCAGCCCGGCCCCGGCGACGCGGCAGGCCCGGCCGACGGCCCCGTCGCCGGCGCCGGCCCGGTCACCCGCCCCGGCGAGCGTCCGACCGTACGCCTGCGCGACAACGGTCCCGAGGAGCCGCCCCGCTACGCGCCCGAGTGGCTCCAGCTGCGCGAGCCCGCCGACGCCGCCGCGCGCTCCGCCGAACTCCTCGACCCACTCCGCATCCGCCTCGCCAACCTGCCCGGCCGGGCCGGGATCGTGGTGCACGACCTCGGCTGCGGCACCGGCTCCATGGGCCGCTGGCTGGCGCCCCGCCTGGACGGCGCCCAGCACTGGGCCCTGCACGACCGCGACCCCTACCTGCTGCACTTCGCGGCCGTCGGCTCCCCGCGCTCCGCCGCCGACGGCAGCCGCGTCACCGTCGAGACCCGGCGCGGCGACGTGGCCCGGCTGACCCCGGACGCCCTGTCCGGCGCCTCCCTCGTCACGGCGTCCGCACTGCTGGACGTCCTCAACCGCGAGGAGATCGACGCCCTCGCCGCGGCCTGCACCGGCGCCGGCTGCCCGGCCCTGCTCACCCTCTCCGTCGCGGGCCGCGTCGAACTCACCCCCGCGGACCCGCTGGACGCCGAGATCACCGAGGCGTTCAACGCCCACCAGCGCCGCGGCGGCCTGCTCGGCCCCGACGCCGTCACCGCCGCGTGCGAGGCGTTCTCGGAACGCGGCGCCACGGTCCACGTCCGCCCGAGCCCCTGGCGCCTCGGCCCCGCGGAGGCACCCCTCACCGCCCAGTGGCTACGCGGCTGGGTCGCCGCAGCGATCGAGGAACGCCCCGACCTGAAGCCCCGCGCGGAAAAGTACCTGGCAGCCCGCCTCGCCGCGGCCGCCGCGGGCGAACTCACGGTAAAGGTCCACCACACAGACCTCCTGGCCCTCTCCCGCCCCACAGGCAGCACCTCATGACAACAGCAACAAGAACGCCACCCCAGGGGCGCGAGGCAGTGTCCGATGTGCGGCTGCCGCCGCGTGGACGCGACAAGCCCCGACGCACCCGCAGCCTGCGCAGACACCTCGGCACCATCATCGGCGCAGCCATCCTCACCGCCCTGGTCTGGCGCCTCGGCACCGGCGTCTTCCTGGACGGCCTGCGCCGAATCGACCCCCCCGCCCTCGCGGCAGCGCTGGCCATCGGCCTGATCACCACCGTCCTCAGCGCCTACCGCTGGCAACTGGTCGCACGAGGCCTCCGCATCCGCCTCCCCCTGGCCGCCGCGGTCGCCGACTACTACCGCGCCCTGTTCCTGAACGCCGCCCTCCCCGGAGGCGTCCTTGGCGACGTGCACCGGGCGGTCCACCACGGCCGCAGCTCCGGCGACATCCGCCGGGGCGTCCGCGCCGTGGTCCTGGAGCGCACCGCCGGCCAGCTCGTCCTCGCCGTCGCCGGTACGGCCGTACTGCTGACCGTCCCGTCACCCGTACTCGGCGAGGCCCGCCACGCCGGCCTCCTCGTGCTGATCGCCGCAGCCGGCGCCGCCGCCGTGTTCGCCGCGTTCCGGCTGAACCGGCCCCGCACGGACCGCAAGCGCCGCGCCCTGCTGGAAGAGGCGCGCGAGGCCCTGCTGTCCCGCCGCAACGCCCCCGGCGTCATCGGCTCGTCCGCCCTCGTCCTGGTCGGCCACGTCGCCCTGTTCGTCGTAGCGGCCCGGGTCGCCGGCGCCTCCGCCTCCGTACTGGTCCTGCTGCCCCTCGCGGTCCTCGCGCTGCTCGCGATGAGCGTGCCGCTGAACGTCGGCGGCTGGGGCCCCCGCGAAGGCGCCACCGCCTGGGCCTTCTCGGCCGCCGGGCTCGGCGCCGGCAGCGGACTGGCGACGGCGGTCGTCTACGGCGTACTCAGCTTCGCGGCCAGCCTGCCCGGCGCCCTGGTCCTCGTCGCCCGCTGGGCAACGGACCTGCGCCGCAAGGCGGAAGCCCGTAAGGCGGAAGCACCCGGGGCCCCGCAGGCCCCGGCGGTCGCCGAGGCCCCCGACGCCTCCGACGCCCCCGCCTATCTCCCCGTGTCCTTCTCCTCCGTCAGCAGCGAGAAGTACGCGCCGAAGGAATCCGTGAGGCTCGCCAGGAGTTCCTTCCCCTTTTCCGCGGATCCCAGGGAAGGACGGCCAATGACACCCGAATCGGTATAGCCGGACATACCGAGAGTCAGAAGATGACGACGGTCGTCGGCCACGAAATCGGCGGACTCATATCCGGGCCGCACCAATTCCGGATGAGTGTGCAGAAGGATGGAGGTCTCAATTTCCCCCGCGTGCATGTCGGTGAGCAACGAAGTCGCCACCCCCGCCCGTTCCAGCGCCCGTTCCCAGTCCTCCGCGGCCGGGAACAGCGCCATCCGCTCACCTCGCGCGGAGGCTTCCTGAACGACGTTTCCCAGGACATAGTTCCCGCCGTGGCCGTTGACCAGAACCAGCGTGTCGACGCCCGAGCGGCTCAGTGAGGCCGCGATGTCCCGTACCACCGCGTGGAGGGTGACGGAGGAGATGCTGACGGTCCCCGGCCAGGCCGCGTGCTCGTGCGAGCAGGAGATCGTCACCGGAGGAAGGAGGTGCACCGGGTACGCGCCGGCCAGTTCCCGGGCCAAGGCACAGGCGACCAGAGTGTCGGTCGCCAGCGGAAGGTACCGCCCGTGCTGTTCGAAGCTCCCGACGGGCAGTACCGCGACCTGTGCCGACAGGCCCGCACCACGGTTCCGTACGTCCTCCGTGGTGTCCGCCGGCAGCGGGCCGTGAGCCGCCGACCGTATTCCCGAATCGCTCATCTTTCCCCGGCCTTTCGTCTCTGCTTAGGAACCAGATCATGACAGATAAAATCGGCGTACTCGGCACGAAGTCACCCGCGCGGACCGGTGTGGAACGGGTCGTGAATGCCCCGCTGCCCACCGTGTACGGCAAATTCCAGGCGGTCGGCTACCTCGACCACGATCGCGGCGACGAACAAGTGGCCCTGGTCTACGGCGACATCGGCGCCGAGAACGTGCTCACCCGGCTGCACTCGGAGTGCCTGACGGGCGACGCCTTCGGCTCGCAGCACTGCGAGTGCGGCGACCAGCTGGCCTCCGCGCTGCGGGCCGTGGTCGCCGAGGGGGCCGGCGTGGTGGTCTATCTGCGGGGCCACGAGGGCCGCGGCATCGGTCTGCTCGCCAAGCTGCGCGCGATGGCCCTCCAGGCGGAGGGACTCGACACGGTCGAGGCGAACCTCGCGCTCGGACTCCCCGTCGACGCCCGCGACTACGGCGTGGCCGCCGAGATGCTCCGCGACCTCGGCGTGCGCTCGGTGCGGCTGCTGTCGAACAACCCGCGCAAGCGCGAGGCGTTGCAGCGGCACGGCGTGCAGGTCGCCGAAGAGGTCCCGCTGCTCATACCGCCGTGCGAGAACAACATCACGTATCTGCGTACGAAGCGGGAGCGACTGGACCACCGGCTGCCCCACCTGGACGCCGTGGCCCACTGGTCCTGATCCGGTTGCGGGCGGTGTCCCCGGGACAGAGAAGAAAACGGGCCCGATCCACCGGGCCGGCCCCGGCACCGCCCGCCGGAAGGAGCAGTCCGCGTGAACACACATGCCTCGGCCGTCGTCGTCGGCGGCGGAGTGATGGGCACCAGCATCGCCCGCCACCTGGCCCGCGCCGGAGTCCGTGACGTCGTCCTCGTCGAACGGGACGAACTGGCCTCGGGCTCCACGTCGAAGGCGGCCGGCGGGGTCCGCGCCCAGTTCTCCGACGAGCTGAACATCCGGCTCGGCGCCCGCAGCCTGGCCGCGTTCGACCGGTTCGAGCAGGACACCGGGCACCCCATCGGGCTGCACAAGGTCGGCTATCTGTTCCTGCTGTCGACGCCCGAGGAGGTCTCCGCGTTCGAGACGTCCGTACGGCTTCAGAACGCGCTCGGCGTGCCCAGCCGGATGCTCGAACCGGCCGAGGCACAGCGCCTGTCGCCGCTGATCACCACCGACGGACTGCTCGCCGCCGCCTTCTCGCCGGACGACGGCCACTGCACCCCCGAGGCCGTGGTGCACGGCTACGCCGCCGACGCCCGCCGGCACGGCGCCACGATCCTGCGGCACTGCGCGGTCACCGGCATCGAACTGCGCGGCGACGACATCACGGCCGTCATGACCACGCGGGGCCGGATCGCCACCGACACGGTGATCTGCGCGGCCGGCGCCTGGTCCCGGGCGATCGGCGCGATGGTCGGCGTCGACCTGCCGGTCGAACCGCTGCGCCGCCAGATCGCGGTCACCGAACCCGTGCCCGGACTGCCGCCCACCCTGCCCATGACCATCGACTTCACCAGCAGCCTCTACTTCCACACCGAGGGCCCGGGGCTTCTCGTCGGCATGTCCGACCCGGACGAGACCCCGGGCTTCGCCACCGACACCCACGACCGCTGGATCCCCGCACTCGGCGCGGCCATGGCACACCGGGCGCCGGCTCTGCTCGACCTGCGCCGCACCGGCGGCTGGGCGGGCCTCTACGAGATCACCCCGGACCACAACGCGCTGATCGGCGAGGCCGGTTCCCCCTCCCGGTTCCTCTACGCGACCGGCTTCTCCGGCCACGGCTTCCTCCAGGGTCCGGCCGTCGGCGAAGTGGTCCGCGACCTGTACCTCGGCCGCGTACCCTTCGTGGACGTCCGTCCCCTGAGCGCCGGCCGGTTCGCGGCCGACGCCCCGCGCCCGGAGGTCAACCGCGTATGACCGAGCCGCATCTGTGGCTGCGCCACGAGTCCCGAACCACCGAGCGACGCACCCCCGTGGTGCCCTCGGACGCCCGCCGCCTGGTCGCGGACGGGGTGACACTGACCGTGGAGGAGTCACCGCAGCGGATCCACCCGACCGAGGAGTACGCGGCCGCGGGCTGCACGATCGTCCCCGCGGGGACCTGGGTGTCGGCACCCGAGGACGCCGTGATCCTCGGACTGAAGGAACTCCCCGACGGACCCGTCGAGTTGACGCATCAGCACATCTACTTCGGCCACGCCTACAAGAAGCAGCCGGGCGCCGAGGAGCTGCTGCGCCGGTTCACCGCGGGCGGCGGCACCCTGCTCGACCTGGAGTACCTCGTCGACGACACGGGCCGCCGGCTCGCCGCCTTCGGCTACTGGGCGGGCTACCTCGGCGCCGCCCTCGCCGTACTCCAGCACCGGGGCCGACTCACCGGACCGCTGGAGCCCACCACGCAGGAGGAGCTGGAGGCGCGGCTGCGCCCGGCCGCGGGGGAGCCGCAGCCGACCGCGCTGGTCGTCGGCGCCCTCGGCCGCAGCGGCCGGGGAGCCCGGGTGGCGCTCATGGCGGCCGGGATCGAGCCGACCTGCTGGGACCTGGCCGAGACCCGCACCCTGGACCGGCCGGCCCTCCTCGCCCACGACGTCATGGTCAACGCCGTCCTCGCCACCAGCCCCATCCCGCCCTTCGTGCGCGAACAGGACCTGGACGACCCGGGACGGGCGCTGCGCACCCTCTCGGACGTCACCTGCGACGTGGGCTCACCGCTCAACGTCCTGCCGGTCTACGACCGCGTCACCGACTGGGCGGAGCCGGTACGCCGACTGCGCGCGGCGCCCCCGCTCGATCTCATCGCCATCGACAACCTGCCGTCCCTGCTGCCGAAGGAGTCCAGCACCGACTTCTCGGCCGCCCTCACCCCGCTGCTCCTCGACCTCACGACCGGCGGTCCGTGGGGCCGCTGCCGCGACCGCTTCGAGCAGGCCCGCCGTGAACTCGGCATCACCGACGGGGAGTTCCGCCATGTCTGACCGCGTCCCCGCGAGCGGCACCGTGCACTGGATCGGCGCCGGACTCTCCACCGGCAGCGGCCTCGCCGCGCTGTGCGAGAGCGCCGACCGGGTCCGGCTGTGGCACCGCACCGAGGCCCGCGCGGCCGAGGCCCTCGACCGGCTGGACCTCACCGGCCGCGCCGAGCCCCGCGCCTACACACTGCCCGCGCTCACGGCCGGACTGGCCCCCGGCGACACCGTGGTGTCGATGCTGCCCGCGCCCGAGCACGCCGGGCTGCTCGCCGCCTGCGTCCGGGCCGGCGCCCACTTCGCCTGCTCCAGCTATGTGTCCGACGCGGTCCTCGAACAGGTCCCGGAGGCGGAGAAGGCGGGGCTCGTCGTCCTCACCGAGGCAGGGCTCGACCCGGGCATCGACCATCTCTTCGCCCACGACCTGGTCGCCCGCGCCCGCCGCGCCATCGGCGACGACACCCCCGCCACGTACACCTTCACCTCCTACTGCGGTGGCATCCCGGCGGTCCTGAACGACTTCCGGTACCGCTTCAGCTGGGCGCCCGCAGGAGTGCTGAACGCCCTGCGCTCGCCCGCCCGTTACCTCGACGGCGGAGCCGAGGCGGTCGCCGCTCGGCCGTGGGAGGCGACCCGGGAGCACACCGTCCACGGGGAGACCTTCGAGGTGTACCCCAACCGCGACAGCGTGCCGTTCGTCGCGCAGTACGGACTGCCGGACACCTGGAGGGCGGACACCTTCGTGCGCGGCACGCTCCGCCCGGCGGGCTGGCTGCGCGCCTGGGACGCCGTCTTCGAGGAGCTGAAGGCGGGCGACGACGACCGGATCGCCGCACTGGCCCGGGAGTTGGCCGACCGGTACCCGACGACGGACGCCGACCGGGACCGCGTGGTCCTCGGCGTCGCCCTGGAGGTACAGGCGGACACCGGTCGCAACTGGTCCGGCGAGTACCTCCTCGACCTGGTCGGCACGGCCGAGGAGAGCGCGATGGCCCGCTGTGTCTCGCGCCCGCTCGCCCTCGCCGTCGGGCACATCCTCGACGGCGAGCTGCCGCCGGGCCTCGCACGGGCCGCCGAGACGGCGCCCCGCTCGGAGCGCTGGCTGGCCGAACTGGCCGCACAGGGGCTGGAGTTCCGCTACGAGGGTCACCCCTGACCGGCGTCAGTCCAGCACCGCCTCGTGCACCAGCCGCTTGAGGTCGGTGAACACGGTGTGCGACGTACGCGGCCGGACCTGGGTGTAGAACTGCACACCCAGGTCCCGGCCCGGGTCCACGAAGAACGTCGTGGTCGCCACACCCGTCCAGCCGTACGTGCCCATGCCGGCGGGTGCCCGGGTACGCTCCGGGTCGATCACCACCGAGACACCAAGGCCGAAGCCGACACCGTCGTTGCCGGGCTCGTCATGGGCGGGCCGGCTGCCGAAGGCACGCAGATCGACGCCGCCGGGCAGCTGGTTGGACGTCATGAGGTCCACCGTCTCCGGGGACAGCAGCCGGACGCCGTCGACCTCGCCGCGCCGGCGCAGCAGCTCCATGAAGCGATGGATGTCGTGGGCGCTCGCCACCATGCCGCCGCTGCCCGACAGGAACCGCGGCCGCCCCTTCAGCGGCAGCCCCACGATCCGCTGGATGCCCCCGCCGTCCTCCCGCTCGCCGTACAACTCGGAGAGCCGCGGGGACTGTTGCGGGGTGACCTCGAAACCGGCGTCGGTCATGCCGAGCGGGCCGAAGATCCGCTCGGCGTAGAAGGCGTCCAGGGGCTGCCCGGAGACCACCTCGATGACCCGGCCGAGGACGTTGCTGGCGACCGAGTAGTTCCACTGGGTGCCCGGCTCGAACTGGAGCGGCAGACTGGCGTACACGTCGATCGTCTCGGCGAGATTCGCGCCCGCGGGCACCGACGACTCCAGACCGGCCGCCCGGTACAGCCCGTCGACCGGGTGGGAGTGGTAGAAGGCGAAGGTCAGCCCCGCCGTGTGGGTCATCAGATGCCGGATCAGCATCGGCCGCTCCACGGGCCGGGTCCGGACGTCGTCGCCCGACCCGTCGACGTGGACCCGCGCGTCGGCGAAGGCCGGCAGGTGCCGGGCCACCGGGTCGTCGAGCGAGAGCCGGCCCTCCTCCACCAGCATCAGCGCGGCGACCGCCGTGACCGGCTTGGTCATGGAGTAGATCCGCCACAACGTGTCCGGCTCGACGGGCAGTCCGGCGGCGATGTCACGCCGGCCGTGCGCCGCGAGATGGGCGACCCGGCCGCCCCGGGCGACGGACACCAGGAAGCCGGGCAGGGTCCCCTCGTCGACGTGGTGCGCGAAGTGCTGGTCGAGGCGGTCGAGCGCCTTCGCGTCCAGGCCGACCTCCGCCGGGTCGACCTCTTGTCGCAGTCCTGCCATCGCTCTCCTCCACCACTTTCCGTCCGTCGAGGTGCGATTCGGCATACCCCGCCCCGGCGACCTCAGACATCATCGTCGCGCAGGAGCACGTGCCGGGTCCGCCGTACGGCCATGATCTCCCGGCGCGGCGCCCGTTGCTCCCGGCAGTGCGCAGGCCGCCGTCATCCCGGCGACGGCGAGTACGGCCATCGGCAGCAGGCCCGCGCGGACCCCGCCGGCGGCCATCAGCGCCGCGGTCACGGCCATGCCGAGCACCGGCCCGACGTTCAGCGCGGTCTGCTGGAGACCACCCGCGACCCCGGCCGACTCCGCCGGGGCCCGCTGTACGACGGCATGCGTGCCCGCCACCATCACCGTGCCGAACCCGGCCCCGGCCAGCGCGAACCCGGTACACAGCGCGAACGTCCCGGACGCCTGCGACAACACCGTGATCCCCGCCGCGAGGACCGCGGCCGCCACGGTGGCCGTCCGCCGGGCCCCGAACCGCCGCAGCAGTACGGCGCTCCCCGCCGCGGCGGCGATCATCAGCACCGCCAACGGCACACTCCGCAGCGCGCTCTGGAACGGATCGAGGCCCAACGGCCCCTGGAGCAGGTACACACAGCCGAACAGCGTCCCCTGGAGCGCGGCCGACACCGCGACCAGCATGCCGAGCGGCGCACCGACGGCGGACGACCACACGAGCGCGGGCGGCACGAGCGGACTCGCGGCCCGCCGCTCATGCCGTACGAACGCGGATCCGGCCACGGCCACCACGGCCGCGGCGACGGTGTTCGCGGCCGTCCAGCCGGTGTCGGGCAGGGCGACGAGGGTGTGCACCAGGCTGCCGAGGGTGACGGCGAGAAGAAGGGCACCGGGGAGGTCGAGGGGGGCCGGGGGCGCCTTGGGCCGTGGTGCGGCGCCGCGCAGGGCGAGGGCGCCGAAGGCGACGGTCGGCAGGACGCCGACGAGGAAGACGGTCCGCCAGCCGGGACCGGTCACCAGGGCCCCGCCCGCCACCGGTCCGACGGCCGCCGCCACGCCGATGGCCGCCGTCCGCAGCGCGATCGGGCGGCGCAGGGCGTCGGGCGGGTAGGCGGTACGGAGCATCCCGAGGGTTGCGGGTTGCAGCAGGGCGCCGAACACGCCCTGGACGACACGCAGTCCGACGACCCAGTTGATGCCGGGCGCCACGGCGAGCGCGGCCGACGTGACGCCGAAGCCCAGCATGCCGATGCCGAAGAGCCGTTGATGCCCGTACCGGTCGCCGAGCCGTCCCGCGAAGACCAGCAGACCGGCCACGGCGACCAGATAGCCCGTACTCGCCCACTGCACCTGGGCGAGCGACGCCCCGAGCTCCTCTTGCAGACTCGGCCGGGCCACGGTCAGCACGGTGCCGTCGAAGGCGACGACCACGGCGCCCGTGATGCTGCCGGCGAGGACCGGCAGGCGCCTCACGCCCGCTCCTCGGGCCCGAGGTGCGCGTCGAGGGCGGCGCGCAGCAGCGGGGTGAAGTCGTCGGCCCGGGTGGCGAGTTGGAGGCTGCCCCAGCCCCAGAGCTGGGCGATGCCGTGCAGGTTCGCCCACAGCGCGCCCGCGACGACCCGTGCGTCGGCGCCGGGGCGGGCCCGGCCGACGAGGTCCACCAGGACGCCGAAGAGCGGCAGGCTGGTGTCCCGCAGTCCGAGCCGGCCGCTTTCGAGCAGGTCGTGCCGGAACATCAGCTCGAACATGCCACGCCGGTCCAGGGCGAACGCCACATACGTCCGCCCCAGCACGGCGAGTCGGCCGCGCGGGTCGGCCGGGGCCCCGTCCAGGGCCGTGCGCGCCCGCTCGCCCAGTTCGTCGAAGCCGCGGCGCGCGATGGCGGACAGCAGCTCCAGATGGGTCGGGAAGTAGCGGCGGGGGGCGCCGTGCGAGACGCCGGCCCGTCGGGCGATCTCGCGCAGCGTCAGCGCCTGCGTGCCCTCGGCGTCCAGCAGCTCCACACCGACGTCGACCAGCCGCGCCCGCAGGCCGCCCGGCTCCTCGGAATCAGTCATGGACAGTGTCTACCGCAAGGAGTAGACACTGTCTACCCGTCCCCGGCAGTCCGCCGCGGACCACTGTCGTGGAATGTGCGACCGGCACCGCCGGTTACCACCCGCATGACTCAGGACTCCGCGCAGGACGCGCTGCTGAGCCGCCGGGCCGCATGCCGTTCCCGACGGGCGCCGAAGACACCCGGATCGGGGTGAATCGCCGTCACCCCGCCTCCGCACGGCTAGGGTTGATCCACAACAGCCCTGGGTGGGAGGGGAGTTCGCGGCATGCTGGACCCGATTTCGCTGGGCGCCATCGGCGCGGTGCTCGGAGCCGTCGGAATGGGCATGGCGAACGAGGCCGGCCGCTGGGCCTGGGAGTCGGCCGGCGGACTCGTCCGCCGGATCGCCGGACGCGAGGTGGCCGCACCCGCCGGAGCCGGTGACCTCGACGAAGTGGCCCGCCTGGTACACCAGCGGGTGCACGCGGACCCGGAACTGGCCCGCGCCTGGTCCCGGTTCGCGGCCCGCGTGCCGCAGCCCGGCGGATCCGCCGACCGGGCCCCGGTGTCCTGCCTGCCCCACGCCCCGCGCTTCTTCACCGACCGCCAGGAAGCCCTGAAACTCCTCGACAAGGAAGCCGCCCGACCCTTCGAGGGCCGCCCGCGCCTCGCCCTGCTGCACGGACCCGAGGGCATCGGCACCAGCACCCTCGCCGTGCACTGGGGCTGGCGCAACACCACCCGCTTCCCCGACGGCCAGCTCTACGCCGACCTGCGCACCCTCGCCCCCGAGGCCGCCCCCGCCCGCCTGCTGCGCCAACTCGGCGTGCCCGAACAGGAGATACCGCCGGCCGCCGAGGACCGCGCCGAACTGGTCCGGCGCCAACTGGCCGGCCGACGGCTGCTGCTGGTCCTCGACCACGCCCGCTCCGCCGCACAGGTCGGGCCGCTGCTGACCTCGGCACCCGACGTGTTCACCGTCGTCGTCGCCCGGCAGCCGCTGACCGGCCTCGACGCCCTGCGGGTGCCGGTCGGCCCACTGGCTCGCCGGGACGCCGAACGACTGCTCACCGACCTCGTGGGCAGACCCGCGATGTCCGCCGCCCGTGCAGGTCTGCCCGCCGTGCTGGACCGCTGTGCCGGCTCGCCCTACGCCCTGCGCGCCGCCGCACCCCGGCTGACCGCGCCCGTCGGCGGCGTCCCCGCCGGCGCCGAAGCACTGCGTGCCGCCGCCGACGACTCCTACCGCGCGCTCGCCCCGGACGCCGCCCGCCTCTACCGGCTGGCCGCGCTGCGCCCCTGGCCCGCCCTCGACCCGGCCGCCGCGGCCCGCGCCGCCGACGTCGACGAGGAAACCGCCACCCGTCTGCTGGAGGAACTCACCGGCGCCCTCCTCCTCGACCACGTCGACACCGGCCGCCACCGCTACCGGCCCGGCGTACGCGCCCACGCCGAGCGGCTGGCCGCGACCGTCGACGGCATCGCGGCCTGCTCCGCCGCCGTCTCCCGGACCGTCGACCACTACGTCCGCCTCGCGGTCGGCGCCGCCCGCGCCGCACTCCCGGAGAGCTGGCGCGTCCCGCCCGAACTGCCCGACCAGGCCGTCTTCGCCGACCGGGGCCGGGCCGTCGCCGCACTCACCGCCGAGGCACAGAACCTGGTGCAGGCGGTCGCCGCGGCCGAGGAGTTCGGCGACCGGGACACCGTCACGCTGCTGTGCCGCGCGCTGTGGCCGCTCCAGCTCAAGGCCGGGCAGCACGAGATCCTGCTGCCGGCCCTGCGCACCGGCGCACGGGTCGCCGACGAACGCCTCCCCGGCTCCCGCACCGCCGCAGCACTGCACGCCCAACTCGCCCACACGCTCACCGAGTTGCGCCGCTGGGACGAGGCCGAGCGCGAGGCGGTCGCGGCGGCCGACGCCGAGCGCACGGCCGGACACGTCCGTGGCCACGCCTCCGCGGTCGAGTTCCTCGGACTGCTGCGGCTGCGGCAGTGGCGGTTCACGGAGGCGTACGACCGCTTCGAGGAGGCGAGCCGTGTACTAGACGCGATCGGCCCCGGCGACGAGTGCGCCGCCGATCTGCCGCGCGCCCGCGCCCTGTTGCTACGCCACCGAGGGCGGGCGCTGCGGGGCCTGGGCCGCTGGACGGAGGCCGTCGAGCACCTGGAGGGGGCGCTGCGCTTCTTCCGGGAGACCGGCGAGGCGTACAACGCCGCCCGGACCCTCACCGACCTCGCCGAGACCCGACTGGACGCGGGGGAGCGGCAGTTGGCCCTGCCTCTGGCCGAGGAGGCGCTCGGGGCGCTGGAGCGGGAGAAGGCGGAGTACCAGGTGCGGTATCTCAGGGGGCTGAGGGAGCGGTGCCTCGGCGACGGGTGACGGGTGACGGACGGGGGCGAGGGGTGCCGGTGGGCGGGGCTCACCGAAGCGTCAGCTCCACCCGGTGGGTCACCGGTCCCGTGCGGACGGTCAGCCCCTGTGCGAGCACCTCGTCCAGGCCCTTTCCCGCCGACAGCCAGGCGTGCAGCGCACAGGCGCCGGTGAGCGGGTCGGCGTCGCCGTGTACCCGCAGGTCGAGCAGGGTGTCCGAGCGGGTGCGTACCGTGCAGGTGCCGGGGCCGCCGATGTGGACCGCGAGCGCGCAGTGCGGGTACCGGGCGAGGATCTCGGCCGTCCACTCGGCGGGGGTGCCGAACCGCGGGTCGGCCGGGTCCGCCTGCCGGAACACCACGTCGGCCAGGGCGAGTTCGCCGGGGTCACGGGTGTCCTCGTGTACGGCGGTGTGCGCCTCGTGGTCGTCGCGTGCCGGTGCCGTGGGCCGTCCCGTGTACCGGGTGACCTCGATCTCGCAGGGGCCGGTCGGGCGGGTGCGGACGAGCTGCGGGACGGTGTACGCGGGCGGTTCGTACCCGGGCAGGGGGAGTGGTTCGAGAAGGGCCGGGCCGACGGGTTCGGGCAGTCCGATCCGGTCGTAGAAGACGCGGCGCAGGTGGGCCGCGGACTCGCCGGGGAGGGAACTGGTGAACGCGGCGGGGCGCGGGTCGGGGCGGTGGGCCTCGACGAGGCCGTCCAACTGGGCCCGCAGCGGGCGGCCCGGGTCCAGGCGCGGCGCCCGCCGCACGAAGTCGTGTACCGGCGCCCGCGGATCCAGCCCGGACAGCGGAGCGGCGCCGAGCAGTACGGGGGTGCCGAGCGCGGCGGCGTAGTACGTGACCGAGCCGTGGTCGCCGAGCACCGCGTCGGCCGCGAGCAGCGCCTGCCGCCAGCCGTGCAGCGGATCGACCAGCGTCAGTCCGGAGCGCCGGGCCCGGTCGAGCCAGGCGCGGATCTGCCCGGGGCCGTGACCGTGCCAGACGTTCGGGTGCAGTACGGCGGCGAGCCGGTACTCGTCGGCCGGGAACTCGGCGGCCAGCTCCGGCAGCAGGGCCGGCAGGCGGTCGTCGCCGGTGTCGCCGAAGAGGGAGTCGGGGTTCCAGGTGGAGCTGAGCAGCAGCAGCCGCTGGCCGCGGCGGACACCGAGGGCGCGGCGGAAGCGGTCGCGGTGGGGACGGGCCGCGAGGATGCGGTCCCAGCAGGGATCACCGGCGAGCACCGCGGTCGGCGCAGCCTCGGGGCAGGCCGTGCGCAGACGTTCGTACTGCTCGGGATGGGAGAGCACCAGCGTGTCCGCGACCGGGACACCGCCCTCGGTGAGCAGCCACTCTGGAGACATCCCGAAGACCGGATCCGCGCCCCCGCCCACCCCCCGGCCCTCGGGTGTCGGGTGTCGGGTGTCGGGTGTCGGGTGTCGGGTGTCGGGTGTCGGGTGTCGGGTGTCGGGTGTCGGGTGTCGGGTGTCGGGTGTCGCCAGCCTCTTAGTATATCCGATTCCATGTGACAAGACGGTCAACTGTCCATCAATGGCCGCAAGTTGACCACCCAGGCTCGCCGATATCGCCAACGCGACCGGTACGTGCCCGACCTGTTCCCACGGCACGACCGGAACCGCCAGATCCGCGAGCAGCTCGGTGATCCCCGCGCGGAACGCCGACGACCCGGTGCACGTGGCCAGCAACTGCACCCGGAAGTCGTCGTGGAAGAGCGGCACCACGTCGAGCAGCCGGGTCGCCGAGGTCACGTTGTGCACCACGAGCAGCACCTTGCGGGTCCCGCCCCGCGTGGCCCACCGCGCCGCGTCGTCCCCGACCGGTACCCGTATCCACCCGGCCCCCGCCACGTCCTCGCCACCCCTCGTGTGCCGTCCGCCCCTGTGATCGGCCCACGATAGTCGCCGGGGGGCGCGGCGCCCTACTGCCGGTTCACCACCCGCGCCACGCCCGCGACCACGGTGGACGCCAGGATCCAGCCCGCCAGGACGAGGACGTACGACAGCTTCTGGAACCAGCCGTCCGGCGCGTACGCCGACTCCTGGCCGAACGAGATCACCGGCAGCAGCAGGTCCAGGGTGTAGAAGACGGGGTCGAACTCCGGCGCCTCGGACGGCTTCAGCGCACGCGGTGGACGCAGCGCGAAGGTGACCGCGCCGACGGCGACAAGGGACAGCAGCCAGCCGCAGGCGCGCAGCGGGCGGAAGCCGTAGCCGACGGTGGCGTCCTGGAGCAGGCCCCAGGTGCGGGCGTACCGGGCGAGGGTGGCGCGGTGCCTGCGCTGCTTGGCGAGCTGGACACGACGGGCCGCGGCGTCGTCGCCGTTGCGACGGTACGCGGCCGTCAACTGCTCGTAGGCGTACGGGACATAGCCGTCGCCGTCGCGCTCCAGGAGCGGCAGCCGCCGCTCGGCGGGCTCGTTGGGGATGAGAGACGTGTAGACGAGGCTGTCGAGATAGACGGTGTCCGGGACCTTCTCCGGCTCCAGGAACAGCACGTCCGTCCGAGTGTGCCGGAGACTGACCCGCCCCTGGACGGGCGCGCCCCTGCGCAGCCACAGCTCCCCGAACGTACAGCTGTTGGCCCGCAGCGCCGACTCGCCCGGGTTCGACAGCTCGGCGTACGACAGGTCGAGGCGGCCCGCGATCCGTGCGCCCCGCAGACCCACCCAGCCGTTCACCCGGGCGCGCTTCATCCGGAAGTCGCCTTCCACGACCAGGGTTTGCCCGTCCAGGGCGAGACCGCCCCCGGGCCGGTCGAGGCGGGCGTCGGACAGGTCGACGTTCCCGCTGACGGTGGCCCCGTTGAACCGCACCTCGCCCGTGGCCCGCAGTCCCGGCGCCGACAGGTCCTCGCCGATCACCGTCTGGTCGAGCCGCAGCGCGGGCCGGGTGGGGTCCGGCGTGGTGAGTTCGGCGCGCGCCAGGTACACCGTGCTGGATATCTGGGCGCTGTTCAGATGCATCCGTCCGCGCACCCGGCAGTCCGACAGCTGGAGTACGCCGTCGATCCGTACGTTGCCGAGGTCGACGGCGGGCAGCAGCGACCCGCGCAGGCTCAGCCGGCGCAACTGGGCGCCGTAGAAGCAGGGCGCGTCGGTGAAGTGGCAGTGACTCAGGCGTACCGCGTGGTCGACGACGGCGTGGGTGAGGTCCAGCGGACCTGTGACGCGGGCGCCGACGACCCGGAGCAGCGACACCTCGCCGTCCTCCTGGTCGCCGCTGACCAGCAGCGCCTTCAGCACGGAGGCACGCAGCGTGCGTTCGGGCCCCCAGCCGGCGCCGTCGGCCGCGTCCTCGTCGTCCGCGGTGCGGAAGTCCACGGTCTCCCCGCGGGGGAAGGCCCGCCACACCCGCAGTTCGGCCGGCGTCAGGTCGTTGATCTCCATCGGGAGGGGACTCTGACGCGGCCGAACGCGGGTGTCAACCCGGGCACTTCGGCGCGGTCACACCGGCGGGTGCCGTGTGGTCACGCCGTCGGGTGTCCCGGCGTCACGGCCCGGCGTCACGGCCTGGTGTTCCATTCCGCGATCACCGGCCGGTCGTGTTCCGTCGACAGCCGGCTGAGCGTGCCGGTCGCGAGCTGGAACAGCCGTCCGTCCGCCGGTGGCAGCCCCAGCCTGCGGGCCGTGACGACCCGCAGGAAGTGGGCGTGCGCCACGAGGACCACATCCCCGGAGCCGGTGCCGGTGCCGGAGTCGAGTACCGCGCTCACCCGCGCCAGCACCCGGTCCGCGCGGGCCCCGACCTCCTCCGGCGACTCGCCGGGGTGGCCCTCGGGGCCCGGCGGCACACCGTCGGTCCACAGGTACCAGTCGGGACGGGTGCGGTGGATCTCGTGGGTGGTGACACCCTCGTAGCCCCCGTAGTCCCATTCGTGCAGGTCGGGGTCGGGTACGGCCCCGGTGACGCCCGCCAGTGCGGCGGTGCGGACCGCGCGTCCCAGCGGGCTGGTCAGCGCGAGCGCGAAGGTCCGGCCGGACAGGAGCGGAGCGAGCGACTTGGCCTGCTCCTCACCGTGCGCGGTGAGGGGCAGGTCGGTCCAGCTGGTGTGCTGTCCCGACACGCTCCACTCCGTCTCCCCGTGCCGGACCAGCAGGAGATCCCCCACGACCGGGCTACTTCGACTCGACGGCGTGTCCGCCGAACTGGTTGCGCAGCGCGGCGATCATCTTCATCTGCGGCGAGTCGTCCTGGCGGGACGCGAACCGGGCGAAGAGCGAGGCCGTGATGGTGGGCAGCGGCACCGCGTTGTCGATGGCGGCCTCGACGGTCCAGCGGCCCTCGCCGGAGTCCTGGGCGAAGCCCTTCAGCTTGTCGAGGTGCTCGTCGGCGTCGAGCGCGTTGACGGCCAGGTCGAGCAGCCAGGACCGGATGACGGTGCCGTCCTGCCAGGACCGGAACACCTCGCGGACGCTGTCCACCGACTCGACCTTCTCCAGGAGCTCCCAGCCCTCGGCGTAGGCCTGCATCATGGCGTACTCGATGCCGTTGTGGACCATCTTCGAGAAGTGCCCGGCGCCGACCCTGCCCGCGTGGACATAGCCGTACGGCCCGTCCGGCTTGAGCGCCTCGAAGATCGGCTGGAGCCGCTCGACGTGCTCCTTGTCGCCGCCGACCATCAGCGCGTAGCCGTTCTGGAGGCCCCAGACGCCGCCCGAGACGCCGGCGTCGACGAAGCCGATGCCCTTCTCGCCGAGTTCGGCGGCGTGCTTCTCGTCGTCCGTCCAGCGGGAGTTGCCGCCGTCGACGACCGTGTCGCCGGACTCCAGGAGGTCACCCAGCTCGTCGATGACGGACTGGGTGGCGCCGCCGGCCGGCACCATCACCCAGATGGTGCGGGGGGCGTCGAGCGCGCCGACCAGCTCGGCGAGGCTCGCGACGTCGGTGACGTCGGGGTTGCGGTCGTATCCGACGACGGTGTGGCCGGCGCGGCGGATGCGCTCGCGCATGTTGCCGCCCATCTTGCCGAGACCGATCAGGCCCAGTTGCATGTCAGTTCACTTCCCGAGAGAGCGGTACGCGGCCACGAGGCCGGCGGTGGACGGATCGAGACCGGGGACGGAGCCCGCCGCGGCAGCGGCTGATGTGAAGGTCTGGGAGAGGGCCGGTTCGACGCGCTTGGCGAGGACCTTGCCGAGCTCCACGCCCCACTGGTCGAAGGAGTCGATGTGCCAGACGGCTCCCTGGACGAACACCTTGTGCTCGTAGAGGGCGATCAGCTGGCCGAGCACGTTGGGGGTCAGTTCGCGCGCGAGGATCGTGGTCGTGGGGTGGTTGCCCTTGAACGTCTTGTGCGCGACCAGCTCCTCCGGCACCCCCTCGGCCCGTACCTCGTCGGGCGTCTTGCCGAAGGCCAGTGCCTGGCCCTGCGCGAACAGGTTCGCCATCAGCAGGTCGTGCTGCGCCTTGAGCCGGTCGCTCAACTCGCCTACGGGGCGGGCGAATCCGATCAGGTCGGCCGGAATGAGCTTGGTGCCCTGGTGGATCAGCTGGTAGTAGGCGTGCTGCCCGTTGGTGCCGGGTGTGCCCCACACCACCGGACCGGTCTGCCACTCCACGGCCCGGCCCTCGCGGTCCACGGACTTGCCGTTGGACTCCATGTCGAGCTGCTGGAGATACGCGGTGAACTTCGACAGGTAGTGCGAGTACGGCAGCACGGCGTGCGACTGGGCGTCGAAGAAGTTGCCGTACCAGACACCCAGCAGGCCGAGGATCAGCGGGGCGTTGGCCTCGGCGGGGGCGGTGCGGAAGTGCTCGTCGACGGTGTGGAAACCGGCGAGCATCTCGCGGAAGTGGTCCGGGCCGATCGCGATCATCAGCGACAGGCCGATCGCGGAGTCGTAGGAGTAGCGGCCGCCGACCCAGTCCCAGAACTCGAACATGTTGTCCGGGTCGATACCGAAGTCCGTGACCTTCTCGGCGTTGGTCGACAGCGCCACGAAGTGCCGCGCCACCGCCTTCTCGTCGCTGAGCGCGTCCAGCAGCCAGGCACGGGCCGAGGTGGCGTTGGTGATGGTCTCGATCGTGGTGAAGGTCTTCGACGCGACGATGAACAGGGTCTCCGCCGGGTCCAGGTCCCGGACCGCCTCGTGCAGGTCGGCGCCGTCCACGTTCGACACGAACCGGAACGTCAGCTCCCGTGCCGTGAAGGCCCGCAGTGCCTCGTAGGCCATCGCGGGGCCCAGGTCGGAGCCGCCGATGCCGATGTTGACGACGTTCCTGATCCGCTTGCCGGTGTGGCCGGTCCACTCGCCCGAGCGGACCCGGTCCGCGAAGGCGGCCATCTTGTCGAGGACCGCGTGCACCTGCGGCACGACGTTCTCGCCGTCGACCTCGATCACCGCGTCCCGCGGGGCGCGCAGCGCGGTGTGCAGGACCGCCCGGTCCTCGGTCGTGTTGATCTTCTCGCCGCGGAACATGGCGTCCCGCAGGCCGGACACGCCGGTGGCGGCGGCGAGTTCGCCCAGCAGGGCGAGGGTCTCGTCGGTGATGAGGTGCTTGGAGTAGTCGATCCGCAGGTCACCGACGGTCACCACGTACCGCTCCGCGCGGGCCGGGTCCTTCGCGAAGAGGTCACGCAGATGGGCGTGCCACTCGGCGCGGTGGTCCTCCAGGGCGGTCCACTCGGGGCGCCGGGTGAGGTTGGGGTAGTCGGACATCAGACGGTCTCCTTGGCGGCCTCGCCCCGCAGGGCCACGGCGTACATCTCGTCCGCGTCGAGGCGCCTGAGCTCCTCGGCGATGAGTTCGGAGGTGGGTCGTACCTTCAGCGCGAGGGTGCGCGACGGCTGTCCGGGCAGGGAGAGCGTGGCGAGCGGGCCCTCGGGGCGGTCGATGACGACCTCGCCGCTCGCGGTGCCCAGCCGCACGGCCGTGACGACCGGTCCGGCGCTGACGACCCGGTCGACGGTGACGCCGAGGCGGGCCTCCAGCCAGCGGGCGAGCAGTTCGGCGGCCGGGTTCTCCTCCTCGGCCTCCACGGCCGCCGAGATCACCGGGACCCGGGCCTGGTCGAGGGCGGCGGCCAGCATCGAGCGCCACGGGGTGAGCCGCGTCCAGGCCAGGTCGGTGTCGCCGGGCGCGTAGGACTTCCTGCGGGTCTCCAGGACCCGGAGCGGGTTCTCCACCGCGTACAGGTCGGTGATCCGGCGCTGGGCCAGTGCGCCCAGCGGGTCCTTCGCCGGGTTCTCCGGCGCGTCCACCGGCCACCACACGACGACCGGCGCGTCCGGCAGCAGCAGCGGCAGCACCACGCTGTCGGCGTGGTCGGAGACCTCGCCGTACGTGCGCAGCACCACCGTCTCGCCGGTGCCGGCGTCGGCGCCCACCCGGACCTCGGCGTCGAGGCGGGACTGGGTGCGGTCGCGCGGGGTGCGGGCGTGCCGCTTGATGACGACCAGGGTGCGCGAGGGGTGCTCGTGCGAGGCCTCCTCGGCGGCCCTGATCGCGTCGTAGGCGTTCTCCTCGTCCGTGACGATCACCATCGTCAGGACCATGCCCACGGCAGGCGTGCCGATGGCGCGGCGACCCTGCACCAACGCCTTGTTGATCTTGCTTGCCGTGGTGTCGGTCAGGTCGATCTTCATGGCCTGCGCCAGCTCCGTCCGTCTCGTGCGAGCATCTCGTCGGCTTCCGCGGGACCCCAGCTGCCCGACGCGTACTGCGCCGGCCGGCCGTGGGTCGCCCAGAACACCTCGATCGGGTCGAGGATCTTCCAGGACTCTTCCACTTCCTGGTGACGGGGGAACAGATTGGCGTCGCCGAGCAGGACATCCAGAATCAGCCGCTCGTACGCTTCCGGGCTGGACTCGGTGAACGACTCGCCGTACGCGAAGTCCATCGTCACATCCCGGATCTCCATCGACGTGCCCGGCACCTTCGAGCCGAACCGGACCGTCACGCCCTCGTCCGGCTGGACCCGGATCACGATGGCGTTCTTGCCCAGCTCCTCGGTGGCGGTGGAGTCGAACGGGGAGTGCGGTGCGCTCTGGAAGACGACCGCGATCTCGGTGACCCGGCGGCCCAGCCGCTTGCCGGTGCGCAGATAGAACGGGACGCCCGCCCAGCGGCGGTTGTCGACGTTCAGCTTGACCGCCGCGTAGGTGTCGGTGGTCGACTTGGGGTCGATGCCGTCCTCTTCGAGGTAGCCGCTCACCTTCTCGCCGCCCTGCCAGCCGGACGCGTACTGGCCGCGCACGGTGTGGTCGCCCAGTTCCTCCGGCAGCTTCACGGCCTTGAGCACCTTCAGCTTCTCCGCCAGCAGCGACTCCGCGTCGAAGGAGGCGGGCTCCTCCATCGCGGTGAGCGCCATCAGCTGGAGCAGGTGGTTCTGGATGACGTCACGGGCCGAGCCGATGCCGTCGTAGTAGCCGGCCCGGCCGCCGATGCCGATGTCCTCGGCCATGGTGATCTGCACATGGTCGACGAAGGACCGGTTCCAGACCGGCTCGAACATCTGGTTCGCGAAGCGCAGCGCCAGGATGTTCTGGACGGTCTCCTTGCCCAGGTAGTGGTCGATCCGGAAGACCTGGTCCGGCTCGAACACGTCGTGCACGATCGCGTTCAGCTCGCGCGCGCTCGCCAGGTTGTGCCCGAACGGCTTCTCGATGACCGCCCGCCGCCAGGCCCCCTCGGGCCCGTCGGCCAGGCCGTGCTTCTTCAGCTGCTGGACGACCTTCGGGAAGAACTTCGGCGGTACGGAGAGATAGAAGGCGTGGTTGCCGCCGGTGCCCCGCGAGGCGTCCAGCTCGTCGATCGCGCTCCGCAGCTGCTTGAACGCGGTGTCGTCGTCGAAGTCGCCCGGGATGAACCGCATGCCGTCGGCGAGCTGCTGCCAGACCTCCTCGCGGAAGGGGGTGCGCGCGTGCTCGCGGACCGCGTCGTGCACGACCTGCGCGAAGTCCTGGTCCGCCCAGTCCCGGCGGGCGAAGCCGACCAGGGCGAAGCCCGGCGGCAGCAGCCCGCGGTTGGCGAGGTCGTACACGGCCGGCATCAGCTTCTTGCGGGCCAGGTCGCCGGTGACACCGAAGATGACCAGACCGGAGGGGCCCGCGATACGGGGCAGGCGGCGGTCCTGGGCGTGCCGCAGCGGGTTCGACCAGTCGGGTGCCGGTGCGGCGGGTGCGGTCGCCGCGGGCGCGGGCGCGGGCGCGGGAGCGGTCGCCGTGCCGGCCGGTGCGGCAGCCTCGGGGGCGGGTGCGGTCGCCGTGGGTGCGGTCACTGCCTCCGCCGCCCCGGCCGCGCCGGCTCCCGTGTCCGGGCCCGCGGTGGTCGTCCGCGTCCCGTCCTGTGCGGGAAGGTCCTTGCTCATTCCCCGTCAACTCCCTTGCTGTCGAGGGACTTCGTCACCGTGTCCAGCAGGTCCTGCCAGGCCGCCTCGAACTTCGCGACGCCCTCGTCCTCCAGCACCCGCACGACCTCGTCGTAGGAGATGCCGAGCCGTTCGACGGCCGCGAGATCGGCGCGGGCCTGGGCATAACCGCCGGTCACCGTGTCCCCGGTGATGTCGCCGTGGTCGGCGGCGGCGTTCAGTGTGGCCTCGGGCATCGTGTTGACGGTGCCGGGCGCGACCAGGTCGTCGACGTACAGGGTGTCCTTGTACGCCGGGTCCTTGACGCCGGTGGAGGCCCACAGCGGGCGCTGCTTGTTCGCGCGGGCGCCGGACAGGGCGGTCCAGCGCGCGCCTGCCCGGGTCGGGTTGCCGGCCGAGCCGAACACCTCCTCGTACGCCTCGTAGGCGAGCCGTGCGTTCGCCAGCGCCGCCCGGCCCTTGAGGGCGAGTGCCCCTTCGGTGCCCAGGGCGGTCAGGCGCTTGTCGATCTCGCTGTCCACGCGGGAGACGAAGAACGAGGCCACGGAATGGATGCTAGCCAGATCCAGCCCCGCGGCCTGCGCCTTCTCCAGGCCGGCGAGGTAGGCGTCCATCACCTCGCGGTAGCGCTCCAGCGAGAAAATCAAGGTCACGTTGACGCTGATGCCCTGCCCGACGACCTCGGTGATGGCCGGGAGGCCCGCCTTGGTCGCCGGGATCTTGATCATGACATTCGGGCGTTCCACCAGCCAGGCGAGCTGCTTGGCCTCGGCGATCGTCGGCCGGGTGCGGTGCGCGAGCCGCGGGTCGACCTCGATGGAGACCCGGCCGTCCCGGCCGCCGGTCGCGTCGTACACGGGCCGCAGTACGTCGGCCGCCGCGCGGACGTCCGCGGTGGTCATCATCCGTACGGCCTCGTCGGTGGTGACACCGCGGACGGCGAGGTCGGCGAGCTGCTCCTCGTAGCCGGTGCCCGAGCCGATGGCGGCCTGGAAGATGGAGGGGTTGGTGGTGACGCCGACGACATGGCGCCGCGCGACGAGTCCGGCGAGGTTGCCGGAGGCGATCCGGCCGCGGGACAGGTCGTCCAGCCAGATCGACACCCCCGCGTCGGACAGCTTCTTCAGGGCTCCCGCGGTGGCGGTTGCTTCGGTCACAGTGATCATCTTCTTTCTGGCGTTGTGCTCAACCGCGGGCGGCGGCGGCCGATTCCCCGGCGATGGTGGGGGCGTCCCCGCCGGCGCCCAGGGCGTCCCGGGCCGTGGTCAGGGACTCGCGCGCGGCCGCGGCGACGTGCTCGGCGGTGAAGCCGTACTCGGCGAACAGCGTCTTCGCGTCGGCGGAGGCGCCGAAGTGTTCGAGGGAGACGATGCGTCCTGCGTCACCCACGAACCGGTACCACGTCAGGCCCACTCCGGCCTCGACGGCGACCCGCGCCCTCACCGACGGCGGCAGCACACGCTCGCGGTACTCGCGCGGCTGCTCCTCGAACCACTCGACCGACGGCATCGACACGACCCGCGTCGCGATCCCCTCGGCCTCCAGCGACTCCCGTGCCCCGACGGCGAGTTGCACCTCGGAGCCGGTGGCGATCAGGATCACGTCGGGGCGGCCGGCCGACGCCTCGCGCAGTACGTAGCCGCCGCGCGCCGCGTCCTGGTTCGGTGCGTACACCGGTACGCCCTGACGGGTGAGGGCGAGGCCGTGCGGGGCGGGCCGGGTGGCGTGCCGGCGCTGGATCTCGGCCCAGGCGACGGCCGTCTCGTTGGCGTCGGCGGGGCGGACCACGTTCAGCCCGGGGATCGCGCGCAGGGCGGCCAGGTGCTCGACCGGCTGGTGGGTCGGGCCGTCCTCGCCGAGCCCGACGGAGTCGTGCGTCCAGACGTAGGTCACCGGGAGCTGCATCAGCGCGGCCATCCGCACGGCGTTGCGCATGTAGTCGGAGAACACCAGGAAGGTGCCGCCGTAGACACGGGTGTTGCCGTGCAGGGCGATGCCGTTCATCCCGGCGGCCATCGAGAACTCGCGGATGCCGAAGTGGACCGTGCGCCCGTACGGGTCGGCCCCGGGCAGCGGGTTGCCCTCCGGCAGGAACGAGGACGTCTTGTCGATGGTGGTGTTGTTCGAGCCCGCCAGGTCGGCGGAGCCGCCCCACAGCTCGGGCAGGACCGCGCCGAGCGCCTGGAGGGTCGTGCCGGAGGCGGCGCGGGTGGCGACGGACGTGCCCTCCTCGAAGACGGGCACCGACTCCTCCCAGCCTTCGGGCAGCTGACCGGCCACGATCCGGTCGAACAGGGCGGCGCGCTCCGGGGCGGCGGTGCGCCACTCGGCGATCCGCTTGTCCCAGCCGGTGTGCGCCTCGGCGCCCCGGTCCAGGGCCCGCCGGGTGTGCGCGAGGACGTCGTCGGCGACCTCGAAGGAGCGCTCCGGGTCGAAGCCGAGGAGGCGCTTGGTGGCGGCGACCTCGTCCGCGCCGAGCGCCGAGCCGTGCGCGGCCTCGGTGTTGCGGGCGTTCGGGGCGGGCCAGGCGATGATCGTGCGCATCGCGATGATCGAGGGCCGGCCCGTCTCGTCCCTGGCCGCGGTGAGCGCGGCGTGCAGGGCGTGTACGTCGACGTCGCCGTCCTCGGCCGGCTCGATGCGCTGTGTGTGCCAGCCGTAGGCCGCGTAGCGCCCCAGCACGTCCTCGGAGAACGCGGTCGCGGTGTCGCCCTCGATGGAGATGTGGTTGTCGTCGTAGAGGAGGACCAGGTTGCCGAGCCGCTGGTGGCCGGCGAGCGAGGACGCCTCGGCGGAGACACCCTCCTGGAGGTCGCCGTCGGAGACGATCGCCCAGACGGTGTGGTCGAAGGGGGAGGTGCCCTCGGGGGCGTCCGGGTCGAAGAGGCCGCGTTCGTAGCGGGCGGCCATCGCCATGCCGACGGCGTTGGCGACGCCCTGGCCGAGCGGTCCGGTGGTGGTCTCGACGCCCGCGGTGTGGCCGTACTCGGGGTGGCCGGGTGTCTTGGAGCCGTGGGTGCGGAATGCCCTGAGGTCGTCCAGCTCCAGCTCGTACCCGGCGAGGTGGAGCTGGGTGTAGAGGGTCAGCGAGGTGTGGCCCGGCGACAGCACAAAGCGGTCGCGGCCGGTCCACTCCGGGTCGGCGGGGTCGTGTCGCATCACCTTCTGGAAGAGGGTGTAGGCCGCCGGGGCGAGGCTCATCGCGGTGCCGGGGTGCCCGTTGCCGACCCGCTGTACGGCATCGGCCGCCAGGAGGCGGGCGGTGTCGACGGCACGCCGGTCCAGTGCGGTCCACTCGAAGGGCTCGGGCGTCTGCGTGCTCATCTGAAGTCTGTCCCCTTCAAAAGGTCAACGAAGTCAGCGTTACCGCTGGTCGGACGCGTTCGACCTTAAAAGTCAGACTTTTCGGCCGGTAGGTTGGGGTGTGCCAGCCTGTGGTGAAAGTGGGACATCCACCGGGGCGACGCGCGCGATCGGGACGGCACGTGAGGGACATGGCGGACAGAACCATCCAAGCGGGTGACGGTGACGGCATCCGGACCTTCGCCTTCCCGATCGACCGGAGCGTCTCCGGTGTGGGCATGCAGGTCGATCCGATGGGCCCGGACCGCCCCTGGACGAGCGAGGCGCCGCTGCACCGGGTCCACCGCATCGACTTCCACGTGGTCATGCTCTTCACCGACGGGCCGGTCCGCCACATGGTCGACTTCGACGAGTACGAGGCGGGAGCGGGCGACCTGCTGTGGATCCGGCCCGGACAGGTGCACCGCTTCTCCGCCACCAGCGGGTACCGCGGAACCGTCCTGACCATGCAGCCGGGTTTCCTGCCCCGCGCCACCGTCGAGGCCACCGGCCTGTACCGCTACGACCTGCCGCCCCTGCTGCACCCGGACGCCGGCCAACTGGCCGGGCTGACCGCCGCCCTCGGCCAGTTGCGCCGCGAGTACGAGGACTCCACCACCCTGCCGCTCAGCCTGCACACCGCCGTGCTGCGGCACTCCCTGACCGCGTTCCTGCTGCGCCTCGCGCATCTCGCGGCCAGCTCGGCGGAGGCCGCGCACGGGCCGGCGGACAGCCCGTTCACCCTGTTCCGGGACGCCGTCGAGCGCGGCTTCGCCACCAACCACAGCGTCAGCGCCTACGCCGACGCGCTCGGCTACTCACGCCGCACCCTGGTCCGTGTGGTGCGCGCCGCCACCGGCGAGACGCCCAAGGCGTTCATCGACAAACGGGTCGTCCTGGAGGCCAAGCGCCTGCTCGCCCACACCGACGTGCCGATCGGCCGGGTCGGTGTCGCGGTCGGCTTCCCCGACGCGGCGAACTTCTCCAAGTTCTTCCACCAGCACACGGACCAGACACCGGCGGCGTTCCGCGCGGAGCTGCGCTGAGCGGGCGCGGGGCGTCCGGGGCCGTAACCCGGGCATGGCGAAGGGCCGCCGCTTTCAGCGCGTGGGGAGCTGAAAGAGGCGGCCCTGGACCGGTCGGGATCAGTACCAGGCGGTCCACGCGAGGTCGTGGCCGTCGCAGCTGAGGACCGCGCGCGAGACCCGCCCGTTGAGGTTGTTGCCCATCTTCGAGTACGCGTAGTTGATGCCGGGGTCCACCGTCTCGGAGACCCAGCCGTCCACCCGGCCGGCCCCGCTGTTGGAACGCTGGAGCACGGCCGCGCAGTTGGCCCGCGAGTTCTCGATCCGCGCGAACGAACCGCACTTGGACGAGTAGAAGTACTTCAGCGCCATGCCGGAGTGGAACTGGGTGGCACCCACCTGGTTGAAGGTGCCGTTGCAGAAGGAGGTCGTCGGGTACTGGCCCTCGTTGCCGTAGGCCCCGTAGTTCCCGCCGGAGAAGGAGGCGGCCTGGGCGGGGACGGAGGCGAGCGCCATCACCGCGGCGGCCCCCGAGGCGGCGAGCAGAGTCGTGAGCGAACGGCTGCGCATGAGCCCTCATTTCCGTGTCGGCGTGCGGGAGCCGTCCACGACCGCACCGGTCGCCGCCCCCGCCCCGGACCCTATGGGGCGTGGGGCCCGGCCGGTACCTGAGACATCTCAGGGCGACCGGACCCCTTGGTCCGCGGCGCTCGGTTCGCTTCTCAGCGGGCGAAGTTGAACCAGTTCACGTTGACGAAGTCGGCCGGCTGTCCGCTGGTGAACGTCAGATACACGTCGTGGACACCGGTCACCGCCCCGATGTTGGCCGGCACGGTCCGCCAGGACTGCCAGCCCCCGGTGTTGCCCACCGCGAAACTCCCGACCGGCGCGTTGCCACGGCTGTCCAGCCGCACCTCGACCAGTCCGCTGACGCCGCCCCCGGCGCCGCTCGCCACCCGCGCCACGAACTGCCGGGCCGCCGTGGAGCCGAAGTCGACACCCCGGTAGTGCGCCCAGTCGCCGTTGGCCAGCGCGGCGATGTTCTGCCCGCCGCCCGAGTCGGTCGTGGTCTCGGTGACCGTGCCGGACTGGGTGTCGCGCGACTCGGCCTGGATCGGGCTGTAGGCGTTGCGGTTGCCGGTCGGCGGCGGGGTCGTGCCGCCGCCGGAGGACAGCACCTGCACGTAGTCGACGACCATCGGATGGCCCGGCACGGTGTTGGCGTCGGGTCCGCCGCCGAACGCGTCGACGAAGCCGCCGCCCATCGCCACGTTCAGGATGATGAAGAAACCGTGGTTGGTGGCGTTGGCCCAGGTGGTCGCGTCGACCTGGTTGGCGCGCACGGTGTGGTAGTTGAGGCCGTCGACGTAGAAGCGGATCTCCTCGACCGCCGTCGAGCGGTCCCACTCCATCCGGTAGGTGTGGAAGCCGGACTGGCAGGTGGAGCCCGGGCAGGGGGTGGAGCCGCCGATGCCGGTGGTCTCGTTGCAGGGGCCGCCGGGCGAGGTGCCGCAGTGCATCGTCGACCAGACGTTGTTCAGGCCCTGCACGTTCTCCAGGATGTCCAGCTCGCCGACGCTCGGCCAGTTCCAGTAGTTGCCGCGGAAGGGGGTGCCCAGCATCCAGAACGCCGGCCAGTAGCCGCGCGCGGCCGTGCCGGTGACGTTCGGCATCTGGATCCGGCTCTCGACACGCAGGGTGCCGCCGGCCGGGGGCTGGAAGTCGGTGCGGTTGGTCTCGATCCGGCCCGACGTCCAGTTGCCGGCCGCGTCGCGCCGCGGGGTGATGCGCAGGTTGCCGGAACCGTCCAGGGCCACGTTGTCGGTGCTGTTGGTCATCCTCTCGATCTCGCCGGTGCCCCAGTTCGCCGGGCCGCCGGGGTACGAAGTGCCGGTCGCGTACTGCCAGTTCGCGGTGTTGACGCCGGTCCCCGCGGCGCCGTTGAAGTCGTCCGTGAAGACCTCGGTCCAGCCGGACGGGGGCGGGGGAGCGGTGGCGTTCGCCGAGGTGCTCGCGGCGGTCGCGGCGACCGCGGTCAGGGCGAGGGTGCCGAGAACGGCGACGAGGGCGCGCCGGACGCGGCCGGGTCTGCCGGTGGTGCCGGGGGTGCCGGTGGTGTCGCTCATGGGGGGTCCCTCTCGGGTACGGGTTGAGCGCGGACGGGCGTGGGAAGTGGTCCCGGGAGCACGCTTGAGAGCGCTCTCAGGTCCGCCCAATGTGCTCGCGGTCACTGCGGCCGTCAAGAGGTGAAGCCGTGAATTCCCTTGGATCAAGGGTGAGTTCATCCGGTGAAGCGGCTCGCGCCCCCTGCGGCGCAGCCCGGTGACCACGCCGGATCCTCGGCGGGGGCGGCGGTTTGAGGGGTCCGTCGTACGGGGGAGAGGCGGGGGTCGTCTCTCCTGCGGGCGAGATACGGGGGCCCGGGGAGGAATCGTCGGGGGCGGTGGGGAGTTGGGGGGTGTACGTCCACCGACCGAGGAGTGTTGATGTCCGACATACCCGCCGTGCGTGAACTGCGGCTTGTCGTCACCGCCGAGTCCGCCGAGGGTTACGAGGAGGCGTTGCGGTTCTACCGGGACGTGCTGGGGTTGCCCGAGCGGGCCGCGTACTCCTCGCCGGACGGGCGGGTGGCGATTCTTGAGGCGGGGCGGGCGACGCTGGAGATCACGGATCCCAACCATGCGGCGTTTATTGACGAGGTCGAGGTGGGGCGGCGGGTCGCCGGGCATCTTCGGGTGGCGTTCGAGGTGGACGACTCCGTGGGGGTGACCTCGCGGTTGGCGGACGCGGGGGCGGAGGTGGTGGCTCCGCCCACTCGTACGCCGTGGAATTCGCTCAATTCGCGGCTTGAGGGGCCGGGGGGTTTGCAGCTCACGTTGTTCAGTGAGTTGGGGGAGTAGTCGGGCGCGGGGCGTGGGGGTTTCGCCCCCGCCGCCCCTTCCCGTCCCGTTCCTGGGGGCTGTGCCCCCAGACCCCCCTTCGGCCCCGAAAGGGCCTTGTCCTCAAGCGCCGGACGGGCTGGAAGCAGGCCGGTCAGTGGCCTGCCACGTCTACGAAGATCGGGTTCGTGTAGAACCACGTGTCCTTCCACGGGTCGCCGTTGCCCGGGGTGTGGGGGATCGGGCCGTGGGGGTCCACCGATGTGCCCAGGTGGCCGGGGCCATGGTGGTTGCCGTCGCTGCCGCGCAGGCGGACGTAGAAGGACTCGTCGCCCGCCGCCACCGGGATCCGCAGGGTGTACGTGCCCCTGCGGCCGGAGACGTCCTTCGTGGCGACGACCCGGGTGTCCGGCGCCCGCCAGGCGTCCCGGTCGCGGACCGGGCCGTGCACGGCGCCCCGGATCACGTCGACGTGCGCCAGGTCGGGCAGGATGCCCTCGGGGTTGGGGCGGGAGGCGCCGGTCACCGTGATGTCGAGGGTCAGGCGTTCGCCCTTGCGTACTCGCAGCCGGCCGCCCAGCGTGACGCCGCGTCCGTGGTCGTGCTCGCGCCTGAGCCGCACGTCGAGGCCGTCCAGCAGATGCCCGTGGTCCAGCCAGACCCGGCCGGCCCGCAGGCCCGCCATCACGGCGCCGTAGCCGTAGCGGGTGACACCGACGTGGGTGCGGCTGAACTGGCCCGGCCAGAAGTCGCTGCCGGGCTGCGGGGTGTCGGTGTTCACCGGGTCGGGCAGCCGGCCGGTGTTGTCGAAGTCCTGCCCCGGCGGCCAGTCGCCGTTCTTCCAGGTGTCGAAGACGATCCGGTGGGCGTCGGAGTTCGTGGTGATCGAGAAGAGGCGTCCTTCCGCCAGCATCGAGTCCCACAGGCCGCCGACGGTCGCCGTCGCCCAGTCGAATCCGCCGTACGTGAGGTATGCCTCCGCCGGGTAGCCGGGCCAGGACTGTGCGGACGGCCTGTTCTCGTACTCGCCGCGGATCGAGTTCGTACCGCGCCGGCCCGGAATGGCCGCACCCTGGGCGCCGGGTGCGCCCTCCATGCCGATCATGATCTCGGGGGCCGCGTCGCGCCAGGCGCGCATCTCGTGCGGGGAGTCGATGCCGAGCCGCAGCGGGTGGTTGGCGAGCACCAGCACGTCGTCGACATAGCCCGAACGGCGTTGCCGTGCCAGCCACTTGATGGCGGCGACGGCGTGCGCCTCGTTGCGGGCGGTGTCCTGGTCGGCGGCGCCGCCCTTGTCGTAGCCGAGGAGCTTGCCGTCGTAGGCGCTCTCGAAGCGGGTGAGGAGGTCGACCTCGTTGCGGCCGGGCGCGGTGATGACGGTGGCGTGCTCGGCGGCCGGGATGTACCACTCCAGACCCTGGAAGATCAGCTGGCGCGGGTTCTCGGCGCGCGCCCGTCGGATCTCCTGGTGTTCGAGTTCTGCGCCGTACCTGGCGTGCCCGAAATTGGAGTGCTCGGTGAACACCATCCAGTCCAGACCGAACCCGGCGCCCTTCGCGGCCAGTTGCGAGAACGTGTACTTCGCGTCGTGGCTGTAGACGGTGTGGATGTGGTGGTCGCCGACGAGGTGGGCGAGGATCGGGTCCTCGCCGCCGTAGCCCCGGTCGGGCGAAGACGAGGGGGCTGCCAGTGCCGGGGTCGCGGCCGGACCCAGCGCGAACGCGGCTCCGAACAGGCCTGCCCGGCGCAGGAGTCGGCGGCGGGACGAGCCCTGAGAGTCGAGGGTGTCGGGGGTGACGGACGGGTCGGCCCAGGCGGGCAGCTGCTGCTCGGTCATAAGAGTCCTCGAAAAAGGTCTGCGGGGCGTCAGGGGCGTCGGTGGTGTGGCGTCAGTGGTTCATGAACTGGGTGACCGGCAGCGCGCGGTCGACGATCCTCACGTCGCCGAGCCAGCCCTGGTGGATCTGGTCGATCCGGCCCCCGTACTCGTAGCCCCCGACCAGCCACGGCAGACCGACCGAGGTGAGCCCCGTCGAACGGGCGGTGGGGTTGCGGACAACCGGGCAGCCCTCGACGTACATCGTGGTGTGGCGGCCGTCGTTGACGACGGCGACGTGCCACCAGACCTCCCGGGCGGTCTCGTGGCCCCAGTTGGTGGCGATGCCCTGCTGGTTCACCGGGCGTACCGCCCACTGCGGGCCGGGGCCGTCCGACAGGGACAGCGTGGCCGGCGGCTCGTCCGGGTCGCCCTCGGTCCTGCCCGCCTGTCCGCCGGTGCCGGACCGGCCCACCAGTCCGCCCCAGGCGTTGCGGGACGCGTTCCAGTCGGCGGGCGTCTTGTAGAACGCCTCGACGGTGTAACCGCGCGGGAACGTCGCCGCGTTGAGCGGTGCCCCCTCGACCGTACGCAGATAGGCGCCCCGCAGCGGCGACTTGTCGCCGTCGAAGCGCAGGCTGCCGTGGCCCGGCTGGTCCGGGTGATGATCCGCGGACCAGGTGAGGGTGCCGTCCAGGACCCGCTGGAGGGTCAGGTCGTTGCCGTGGCCGGACAGGTCACGGACCGTGCCGGTGACCGCGGCGCCGGCCTCGTGGCCGTCGAACCGCCAGTACGCCTGCGTGCCGCGCACCAGCACCGCCGACGTGGGGCGGGCGGGCCGCGCGGGCACCGGGGCGAAGCCGGCGAACCGCTCCTCGAAGTCGATCGGCACCGAGAACCGGTCCTCGTCGCCGGTCAGTTCCAGCTCCTGCCGCTCCAGCGCGTTGAGCCCCTTGGCGGCACGGCCCAGGATCCACGGCGACACCGTCTCGACGTCGATGGTGTTGCGGTCCAGGTCGAAGCGGTAGAGGCGGATCATCGCCGCGCCGCCGTAGTAGCGGTTCTGGTAGTTCGTCAGATGCAGATGGACGTCGTTGCCCGCCGCGTTCCTGCGCACCGCGCGGGCGGCGGGCCAGTAGTGGCCGTTGAGCGTGAGGAAGATCTGGTCGTGCCCGGCGATCAGCCGGTCCCACAGCGTCTGGCCGTACGAGGACAACGCGTCGTCGCCGTGGACCAGTTCGTGGGTGGTGAGGACGACGGGTGTCCTCGGGTGGGCGGCGATGACCTGCTCCGCCCAGGCGAAACCCTTGTCCGACAGCCGCCAGTCCAGGGCGAGCACCATCCACTGCCGCCCGCCCGCCTCGAACAGGTGGTACGAGTTGTAGCCGTCGGGCGAGGCACCGCCGAAGGTGCGCTTCCCCCGGAACCGGTCGGGACCGAACTCCTCCAGGAACGGTGTCGCGCCGCGCTGGTCGTCCGTCGAGGACCGCACGTCGTGGTTGCCGGCGACCACGCTGTAGCCGACGCCCCGCCGGTCCAGGATCCGGAACGCCCGGCTCGCCGCCCCGACCTCCGCCTCCGCGCCGTTCTCCGTGAGGTCGCCCAGGTGGGAGAGGAAGACGATGTTCTCCTCCCGGCCCTGCTCCAGGAGATAACGCAGGGACGCCTCGATCGGCTCGGCGTCGATGCTCGGCCCGTCGAACAGGTACTGGGTGTCCGGCATCACCGCGAGCGTGAAGCGGCGGCCGTCCGGGTCCGGACGCCAGGCGCCCGCGGTGGCCGCCTCGGCCCCGGTCGCCGCCTCGGCCCCGGCGGCCGGCAGCGCGACCGAGGCGGTGGCGGCGCCGAGCAGTGCGGTCGCCCGCAGGAAGGTACGTCTGCCGGCGTCGGCCTGCGGGGCCTCACACCGGTCGTGGTCATGCGAAGTGCACACGGGAGCTCCGTCGATGGGTCGGAAACGCTCGGGCCAGTCATCGGCGACCGGTGAGAGAGGTGAGGAGAAGGGGAAGTGGAGGGGACCGGCGGGTCAGAGCACTCGCAGCGTCCACGCCCAGCGGTGTGTGCCCGTCGGCACGAGGTACTCCGGTGAGGTGTCGGGCCCGCACGACGCCGTGCCCAGGCCCCGGTGCGCCGCGTCCAGATGCACCACGCACCCGTCGCGGGGCGTCAGTTCGTCGTGATGGGCGGCAGCCGCCAGGTCGGCGGCGCGGTAGCGGGTGACACCCACCTGGAGGGGCCGGTCCAGTTCCACCGCGAGCCCGGTGGCGTCCGGCGCGGACAGCGTGAACCGGCGCATCCCGTGCCGGCCACCGCTCTCCTGCGGCCGCAGATACGGCGTGAACAGCTCGTCGACGGCCCGGGAATGGTGCCCGACCGGCGCGCCCGTACTGCGGTCCGGGTACGACTCCCACGGCCCCTGCCCGAACCACTCCAGCAGGTCCAGTCCCGCCACCGTCTCGAAGACCGACCCGACACGGGCCACGTCGTCCAGGACGGCGGGCAGCTCGGCACACTCCTCGACGCGGATGCCGCCCTCGACGGCCGTGAACACCTGCTCGTGCCGGACGACGATCCGGTCCGCGCCCCGGTACTCGCAGAGCACACCGACCCCCGCCCCGTCCCGGCGCACGGCGACCAGCCTGCGGTCCAGGGCGTCGAGCCGCCACGCGCGCCAGCGGGCCGCCATGCCGCCCAGTTCGTCGTTGTCCGTCGGCGCCCGCCACAGCGTCAGCGTCGGCGCGGCCGTCAGCAGCGGATGGACCAGCAGTCCGTCCGCGTCGACCTCCACCGTGCGCTCCGGCGCGAGGACCGGCCGCGCGGGTGCGGGCGCCGGGCGCAGCCGCACCTGCGGCAGACACACCACCGTGCCGCGCGGCGCCCAGGGTTCGTCCCGCGCGGTCGTGACCTTCAGCGTCAGCCAGGCCTCGCCGCCGTCCTGCGGCAGCTCGAACGGCAGCGGCACGGGGCCCGTCTCGCCGGGCCGCAGGTCCGGGAGTTCGGCCGGTGCCGTACGGGTGCCGCCCTCGGCGAGCGAGAGCACCCACTCCGCGCGCAGCCACTCCAGGGTCCGGAAGTGCTGGTGGTTGCGGACGACCGGGCCCTCGTGCCGGAAGCACTCCAGGCGGACCGGTGCCGCGATCTCCCGGTGCTCGTACAGCACCGGCTTGGGTGTGCGGTCCGGGAACACCACACCGTCCGCGACGAACGCGCCGTCGTGGAACGCCTCGCCGAAGTCGCCGCCGTACGCCCAGCGGTACCCGGGCGCGGCGACGCCTTCCTCGTACAGGCCGGCGCCCGTGCGCCCGGCCGGTCTGCCGTCACTCACCCGCTGGAGGATGCCGTGGTCCCAGAACTCCCAGATGAAGCCGCCCTGAAGTCCCGGGGTGGCCTCGATGGCCGCCCAGGTGTCGGCCAGTGTGCCGTTGCTGTTTCCCATCGCGTGCGAGTACTCGCACTGGATGAGCGGCTTGGTCTGGGTGCCGGACAGCGCGTGGGCCACGCACTCCTCGATCGGCGCGTACATCGGGCAGGCGATGTCGGAGGCGACGTCCGGATCCGCCCAGCCGAGCTTGGCGGCGCCCTCGTACTGGAGCGGCCGGGTCGGATCGTGCCGGCGTACCCAGCCCGCGGCCGCGTCGTGGTTCGCCCCGTAGTCGGACTCGTTGCCCAGGGACCAGACGATCACCGAGGGGTGGTTCTTGTCGCGCAGCACCATCCGGGAGACGCGGTCCACGAACGCGTTGAGGTAGCGGGGGTCGTCGGCGATCTCGTGGGCGTGGTCGTGCGACTCGACGTTCGCCTCGTCGACGACGTAGAGGCCGAGTTCGTCGGCGAGGTCGTAGAGCGCCGGGTCGTTCGGGTAGTGGGCGGTGCGGACCGCGTTGAAGCCGAACCGCTTCAGCAGACAGAGGTCGGCGCGCATCTCGTCGTAGGAGACCGTGCGGCCGGTCAGGGGGTGGAAGTCGTGCCGGTTGACGCCCCTGATGAAGACCCGCTCGCCGTTGATCAGCAGGTCCCGGCCGCTGATCTCGACGTCCCGGAAGCCGGTGCGGTGGTGGGAGGTGTCGGCGACGGAGCCGTCGGCGCGGTGCAGCCGGACCGTGAGGCCGTACAGCTCGGGCGTCTCGGCGGTCCAGGTCCGCACGTCCGGGACATGGGTGCGCAGCAGGGCCTCGCCGAGGAAGTCGGAGACCCGGTCGTCCTCGGCGTTGGCCCGGTCGAACTCCGTGTCCTGCGCGAGGGGCAGCCCGTCCAGCTCCCCGCTGACGTACCACCCGTCGGGCAGTGCGCCGCCCGTGTCCCGCACCCGGCACTCCACGCGCAGTTCACCGTCGCGCCGCGCCCGCACGCGTACGTCGGCCAGATGTAGGTGATCCGTCGCGTACAGCAGCACCGGGCGGGTGATCCCGGCGTGCCACCACTGGTCCTGGTCCTCGACATGGGTGGCGTCCGACCACTTCACGACGGTGAGGCGGACCACGGCGGGTGAGCCGGGCCGCACCACGGCCGTCAGATCGAACTCGGCGGCCAGGTGCGAGTCCTTGGAGATCCCGACGGGCCGCCCGTCCACCTCCACCAGGAGCACACTCTCGGCGGCCCCGACCTGGAGCACGATCCGCCGCCCGGCCCACTCGGCCGGCACGTCCACCTCCCGCTCGTACACCCCCGTCGGGTTGGCGGCGGGTGGGTACGGCGGGAACTCGGCGAACGGCGTCCGGACGTTGGTGTACCACGGCGGGTCGCCCGTGTCCTGCACGGTCCAGGCGCCCGGCACGTACGCCGACGACCACCGCCCGGAGACGGCCGTGTCGGGGGAGGGCAGCAGCTGGAAGCGCCAGTCGCCGTCCAGGCGCAGGGCCCCTTCCCGCCGGTCCACGGCGGACATCGGCAGCCTCCCCCAGGAGGTCACCTCGGGCGACTCCCAGGGGCGCAGCCAGGAGAACGGCGAGGTCATCCGCGGACGGCTCCCTTGGCGAGGTCTCCGATGATCTGCCGGGCGCCGATCGCGAAGACGACCAGCAGCGGGATCAGGGCGAGCAGGGCGCCGGTCATGACCATCCCGTAGTCGGTGGTGCCGTGGGTGCCGTTGAGCTGGGACAGGGCGACCTGGAGGGTGACGTTGCCCGGGTCGGTGAGGGCGATCAGGGGCCACGCGTAGTCGTTCCACTGGCCCATGAACGTGAAGATGCCGAGGAAGGCGAGGCCCGGCCGGACCACCGGCAGCGCCACGTGCCAGTACTGGCGCAGGAAACCGGCGCCGTCGAGCTTGGACGCGTCGAGCAGTTCGTCGTGGATGGCGCCCTTCATGTACTGGCGCATCCAGAAGATGCCGAACGCGTTGGCCGCCGCCGGCACGATCAGCGCGGTCATCGAGCCGATCCAGCCGATCCTCGCCATGATCACGAACTGCGGGATGGCCGCGAGCTGCGCCGGGACCATGAAGATCGCCATCATCATGCCGAACAGCATCCGGCGGCCCGGGAACTCGAACTTGGCGAAGACGAACGCCGCGAGCGAGTCGAAGAGCAGCACCAGGAAGGTGACGGTCGTCGCGACGAGCAGCGAGTTCCACATCGACCCGAAGAAGTCGATCGCGTCGAGCAGGTTGCGGACGTTCTCCATGAAGTGCGAGCCGGGCAGCAGCTTCGGCGGGTAGGAGAAGATCTCCGACGAGGTGTGCGTCGACATGATCACGGCCCAGTAGAACGGGAAGGCCGAGAGCAGCAGTCCGACGACGAGTGCGCCGTGCAGTGCGGCGCCGCGGCGCCGGGATCCCTTGACGGTGGTCATGGTGGCCAGGTCTCCCTATCGCTCGTCCCGGCGCTGGAGCAGGCGCCAGTTGATGACCGAGAAGAGCACGACCACGAGGAAGATGCCCCAGGCCACGGCGGCCCCGTAGCCGAAGTCGTTGTTGTCGAAGGTCTGCTGGAAGAAGTAGAGGACCATCGTGCGGCCCGCGTGGCCGGGACCGCCCGAGTACGTCGACTCGTTGGCGGTGTTCTGGAGCAGCACCTGCGGTTCGGAGAAGCTCTGGAGTCCGGTGACCGTGGAGACCACGAGCACGAAGAGCAGCACCGGGCGCAGCAGCGGCAGGGTGACCCGGAAGAAGGTCTGCACGGGCCCGGCGCCGTCGATGCGGGCCGCCTCGTACAACTCGCCGGGGATGGTCTGGAGTCCGGCGAGGAAGATGATCGCGTTGTAGCCGGTCCACTGCCAGGTCATCAGCGTGGCGATGGCGATCTTGATGCCCCACGGGGTGTTCAGCCAGGCGATCTGGTCGAGACCGACGGCCTGCAACAGGGCGTTCACCAGGCCGAAGTTGGTGGAGAACACCGAGCCGAAGACGATGGCGATCGCGACGACCGAGGTGACGTTCGGCAGGAAGTAGGCGAAGCGGTAGAGGTTCTTGAGGCGGACCGCCGAGTTGAGCATCACGGCCGTCACCATCGCCAGGAAGATCATGGGGAAGGTGGCCATCGCCCAGATGACGATCGTGGTGCCGATCGAGGACCAGAAGTCGCTGTCGGTCAGCAGGTACTCGTACTGCGAGAGCCCCGCCCACTCCATGGCGCCGAGCCCGTCCCAGCGGTGCAGGGACAGATACAGCGAGAAGCCGACCGGGATCAGCCCGAAGGCCAGGAACAGCAGATAGAACGGCGAGATCGCGGCGTACAGCCGCCAGTGCCGCAGGATCCGGCCCGGCCTGCGCGGCGGCGCGGGGGGCGGGGCGACGGCGGACGGGGTCTCCTCCAGGACGGCCATCAGAAGCTCACCCCCAGGTGCTTGGCAATGCGCCGGCACTTGCTCATCGCGTCCTCCCAGGCCCGCTCGGGGTTCTTGCCGAGGACGCCGACGTTCTTCAGCTCGTCCTTGATCGGAGTCGAAAGAGCCACGTCGTACGGGCTGTTGTAGGCGACCGGGATCTTCTCGGCCGCCGGACCGAAGACGTCGATGGTGGCCTGTCCGCCGAAGAACGGGTCGGGCTCGCGCAGCTTGGGCAGCGTGTACGAGGCCGGGCTGGACGGGAACAGGCCCGCGTCCACGAAACCCTGGGCCTGGTTGGCCGCGTTGAGCGTCCAGGTGATGATCTCGAACGCCCGCTCCGGCTCCCGGCACGCCCGGGTGATCGCGAGGAACGAGCCGCCGATGTTGGAGGGCCCGCCCGGACAGTCCGCGACCCGCCAGCGCCCCTTGGTCTTCGGCACCCCGAGCTTCAGGTCGCCGGTGTTCCAGGAGGCGTTGAGCTGGCTCGGCAGCTTGCCGTCCTCGACCGCGGAGAGCTGGTCGGGGGTGCCGCTGACCAGGTCGGAGACGATCCGGCGCCGTTTGGCGTCGACCGCCCGCGCCCAGGCGGTGCGCACGTGCTCGCCGTCGCCGATGAAGTTGCGGTCCTTGTCGACGTACCGCCTGGTGCCCTGGTTGACCGACATGTCGAAGACGCTGGTGACGTCCGTGAGGATGTACGTCCCCGGCAGCGCCCGCTTCAGCCGTTCACCGGCGTCGAAGAAGGCGTCCCAGGTGTCGAGTTCACGGGAGACGTCGGCGGGTTCAAAGGGCAGTCCGGCCTTCTCGAAGACCGCCGGCTGGTAGTAGTGCGCGACCGGGCCGCAGTCGATCGGGAAGCCGATCATCGAGCCGTCGTCGGCGATCGCCTGGTCCCACTTCCACGGCAGGTACTGGTCGCGGTAGCGGTCGGCGCCGAGGTCGCGCAGGTCCACGAACTGGTCGGCGTTGGGCAGATAGGACGCCATGTCCTCGCCCTTGAGGCCCGCGATGTCGGGGATGTGGGCGCCGCCCGCCATGGTGGTGAGCAGCTTCGAGCGGTAGTAGCCGCCGATCTGGATGGCCTTGAGGTCGACGTCGGCGTCGTAGCGGGCCGTGGCGTTCTTGACGACGGTGTCGCTGAGGCCGCCGCTCCAGTACCACAGGACCATGTTCCGGCCGGTCGAGCCGGTCGGGACGGCACAGCCGGCCGTCAGACCGCCGAGCGCCGAGGCGGCCGTGGTGGCCAGTCCGGCGCGCAGCAGGCCTCTTCGTGAGAGCCGCACCGCTCCCACCGCCTTTCGGATCTGTTCGGGTCGTCGCGTACTGCTCGGGTGTGGGGCATCGGAGAAGGGGTCACGCCGCGCGGGCGGCGGCCGGTGGGGGACGGTGCGTGCCGCGCGGGCGGGGGGTGTCGGGGGTGCTCACGGTCGGGGGTGTCGACGGTGCTCGCGGTCGGAGGGTGCCGGGGGTGGTCATGGGCGGGCCGGTGGGGTCACGGGCGCGTACCGGACCGGCGGGCCGACGTTCGGGGGCAGCCGGTCGGCGAGGAAGCCGTACGCCTGCCGGAGCCCGGGGTCGGTCACCGTGCGCCACCACTGGTCCACGCCGTACCAGCCGGGTGCCGCGAGGCCGCCGCCGTGGTGGCCCACGGACAGCCCGGCCGCGAGGACCGCGAACCGCAGCCGCTGCTCCAGCGGCCAGCCGCCGAGCGAGGCGGCGACGAAGCTCGCGCCGAACACGTCCCCCGCCCCGGTCGCGTCCAGCACCTCGACGTCCAGGGCCGGCACCTCGGCGAACTCGCCGGTCGTCTGGTCCACGGCGATCGCGCCGTCGCCGCCGCGGGTGACCACGGCCACCGGCACCAGATCGGCCAGCGCGTGCAGCGCCGCCATCGCGCTGTCGGTACGGGTGTACGCCATCGCCTCGGCCTCGTTCGGCAGGAAGGCGTGGCACAGCGCGAGCTGTTCCAGCAGCGCGGCCGACCACTGCTGGGTGGGGTCCCAGCCGACGTCGGCGTGGATGAGCGTGCCGTTCGTGGCGGCCTTGGCGAGCCAGGCCCGCGGCTCCGCCTCCAGATGCACCAGGGCGGTACGCGCCGGCGGCGGGTCGCCCATCAGCGTGTCCTGGGAGTACGGGGGTTCCTGGCCGTGGGTGACGAGGGCCCGGTCGTGCCCGTGGGCCGCGCCCTGCGCGCCGGGCAGGGCGAGCGAGACGGTGACCGGGGTGGGCCAGGCGTCGGCGACGCGGGACAGGGCGAGGTCCACACCCTCCTGCCCCGCGAGCACCTCCTGGCAGTGGGCGCCGTAGAAGTCGTCGCCGAAGACGGTGGCGAGGGACGTGCGCAGACCGAAGCGGGCCGCGGCGACCGCGAGGTTGGCGATACCGCCTGGACCGCAGCCCATGCCGGACGTCCAGATCTCCTCGCCGGGCGCCGGCGGACGGCCGAGCCCGGTGAGGACGAGGTCGTAGAAGAGCAGCCCGGTCAGCAGGACATCGGGCCGGTCGTCGTCCTCGTGAACGTCCACATGAACGCCCTCTCGTCAAAAGTCTTCATTTCGATGACCGGAATCGTGCGCCGAGGGGTGGTGATTGGTCAATAGTCGAGCAGAACCGAGCATAGAAATGATTGAAGATGACGAGTAGTGTTCAGCGCGTGCTGGCAGAACGACGACACCAACTCATCCTGCGCGCCCTGCGCTCCGGCGGCCCGGCCGCCGTGACCGACCTGTCCGAGCAACTGGGGGTGAGCCCCGCCACGGTCCGGCGCGACCTGGTCAAACTGGAGGAGGACGGGCTGCTCACCCGTGTGCACGGCGGCGCCGTCGCCGACGAGGGCGACCAGCCCTTCGCCGAGGTCGCCGAGGTACGGGTGACCGAGAAGGACGTCATAGCCGCGCACGCCGCGGCCCTCGTCGAGGACGGCCAGTCGGTGCTGCTCGACATCGGCACCACCGCCTACCGCCTCGCCCGGCAACTGCACGGCCGCCGCCTCACCGTGATCACCAGCAACCTGGTGGTCTACGAGGAGCTCGCCGACGACGAGGGCATCGAACTGGTGCTGCTCGGCGGCATGGTCCGCCGCGAGTACCGCTCCCTGGTCGGCTTCCTCACCGAGGACAACCTGCGCCAGCTGCACGCCGACTGGCTCTTCCTCGGCACCAGCGGGGTCCGGCCCGGCGGACAGGTCATGGACACCACCGTCGTCGAGGTGCCGGTCAAGCGGGCCATGATCGCGGCGGGCGACCGGGTGGTACTGCTCGCCGACGCGGCGAAGTTCCCGGGCACGGGCATGGCACAGGTCTGCGGTCCCGCGGATCTGGACATGGTGGTGACGGACAGACCCGTCGCGGCGGCGACCCGCACCGCCCTGGAGGACGCGGGCGTCGAGGTGGTCGTCGCGGGGGAGAAGGCGGCGGGAAAGAACGTGGCAGGAGAGGCGGAGACGGCGTGAGGCTGACGATTCTGGGCGGCGGCGGATTCCGGGTGCCGCTGGTGTACGGGGCGCTGCTCGGCGACCACGCCGAGGGCCGGGTCACCCGGGTCGTGCTGCACGACCTGGACGCCGGGCGGCTCTCCGCCGTCACCCGCGTCCTCGCGGAGCAGGCGGCCGGTGTCCCCGACGCCCCCGAGGTGAGCGCGACCACCGATCTCGACGAGGCGCTGCGCGGCGCCGACTTCGTCTTCTCCGCGATCCGCGTCGGCGGCCTGGAGGGCCGCGCGAACGACGAGCGGGTGGCCCTTGCGGAGGGCGTCCTCGGCCAGGAGACGGTCGGCGCGGGCGGGATCGCCTACGGGCTGCGGACCGTGCCCGTCGCCGTCGACATCGCCCGCCGGGTGGCGCGGCTCGCGCCCGACGCCTGGGTCATCAACTTCACCAACCCGGCGGGCCTGGTCACCGAGGCCATGTCCCGCCATCTCGGCGACCGTGTCATCGGCATCTGCGACTCACCGGTCGGCCTCGGCCGCCGTATCGCCCGTGTCCTCGGCGTGCAGAACCCCGCCGAGGCCTGGATCGACTACGTCGGCCTCAACCACCTCGGCTGGGTCCGCGGCCTGCGTGTCGCGGGCCGCGACGAACTGCCGCGCCTGCTCGCCGACCGCGATCTGCTCGGCTCCTTCGAGGAGGGCAAGCTCTTCGGCACCGACTGGCTCCAGTCGCTCGGCGCGATCCCCAACGAGTACCTGCACTACTACTACTTCAACCGCGAGGCCGTCCGCGCCTACCAGCAGGCCGAGCAGACCCGCGGCGCCTTCCTCCGCGACCAGCAGGCCCGCTTCTACGACGAGATGCGCGCCCCCGACGCCGGCGCGCTCACCGCCTGGGACCGCACCCGCGCCGAACGCGAGGCCACCTACATGGCCGAGAACCGCGAGACGGCCGGCGCCGGCGAGCGCGACGCGGACGACCTGTCCGGCGGCTACGAGAAGGTGGCCCTCGCGCTGATGCGGGCCATCGCCCGCGACGAGCGCACCACGCTGATCCTCAACGTCCGCAACCGCGCCACCCTGTCCGTCCTCGACCCGCAGGCCGTCATCGAGGTGCCCTGTCTCGTCGACGCCAACGGCGCCCACCCGGTCGCCGTCGACCCGCTGCCCGACCACGCGAACGGGCTGGTCTGCGCGGTCAAGGCGGTCGAGCGGGAGGTCCTCGCGGCGGCCGAGTCCGCGTCCCGCGCCACCGCCGTGAAGGCGTTCGCGCTGCACCCGCTGGTCGACTCCGTCAACGTGGCCCGGCGGCTCGTCGAGGGCTACACCGCGGTCCACCCGGGCCTCGCGTACCTCACGTAGACCGGGTCCGCCCCCGCGGCCCCGCCGGCATCACTCGGGACCCCGCGCTCCCGCCTGCTCCACCCGGCCCCCGCGGTCCCGCCTGTTCTACCCGGCACCCGTCGCCCCGCCTGTTCCACCCGGCACCCGCGGCTCCGCCCGTACCACCCGGCATCCGCCGCCCCGGCCGCCTCGTGCGGTACCCGCAAGACCACGTACAGAGACCTCGGGAGGGGTTGTCCCATGCACGACGAACGCCGACGGATCGAGGAGCGCGTCGCCCGCGTCCACGACCAGCGCATCAAGCCGGCGATCTACGCGGCCACCACACCCCTCACGGTCGAGGCCTGGCACACGCCGGGGGAGCCGGTGTCCTTCTCGGATGCCGCCGCGGCCACGTACGAGCCGTTCGCCATGGACACCCCGTGGGGCCCGCCCTGGGGCACCACCTGGTTCCGGATGCGCGGCGAGGTGCCCGCCGACTGGGCGGGCCGGCGCGTCGAGACGGTCATCGACCTCGGGTTCGTCGGCGACTGGCCCGGCAACCAGGCCGAGGCCCTGGTCCACCTGCCCGACGGCACCCCGCTGAAGGCGGTCAACCCGCAGAACCAGTACGTGCCGGTCGCGTGCCCCGCGGCGGGCGGGGAGACGGTCGCCTATCTGGTCGAGGCGGCCTCCAACCCCGACATCCTGGCCAACGACTTCGCGGCGCCCACCCCGCTCGGCGACGTCCTCACCGCCGGCGACAAGCCCCTCTACACCTTCCGCCGCGCCGACCTCGCGATCCTCGACGAGAACGTCTGGCACCTCTCCCTCGACATCGAGGTGCTGCGGGAACTGATGCTGGAGCTGGGCGAGCACGACCCGCGCCGGCACGAGATCGCGCACGCGCTGGACACCTCCCTCGACGCCCTCGACCTGGACGACATCCCCGGCACCGCGGCCGCCGCCCGCGAAGTCCTGGCACCCGTACTCGCCAAGCCCGCGCACGCCAGCGCCCACACCCTCTCGGCCGTCGGCCACGCGCACATCGACTCCGCGTGGCTGTGGCCGATCCGCGAGACCAAGCGCAAGACGTCCCGGACCTTCTCCAACGTCACCGCACTGGCCGACGAGTACGAGGAGTTCGTCTTCGCCTGCTCCCAGGCCCAGCAGTACGAGTGGGTCCGCGACCACTACCCGAAGGTGTGGGAGCGCATCAAGAAGGCCGTCACGGACGGCAGTTGGGCCCCCGTCGGCGGCATGTGGGTGGAGGCCGACGGCAATCTGCCCGGCGGCGAGGCGCTCGCCCGGCAGCTGATCCACGGCAAGCGGTTCTTCATGGACCACTTCGGCATCGAGACCAAGGGCGTCTGGCTGCCCGACTCGTTCGGCTACACCGCCGCCTACCCGCAGCTCGCCAAGCTCGCCGGCAACGACTGGTTCCTCACCCAGAAGATCTCCTGGAACCAGACCAACAAGTTCCCCCACCACACCTTCTGGTGGGAGGGCATCGACGGCACCCGCATCTTCACCCACTTCCCGCCCGTCGACACCTACAACGTCGAGTTCTCCGGCAAGGAGATGGCCCACGCCGTCCGCAACTACCAGGACAAGGGCCGCGGTACGACCTCGCTGGCGCCCTTCGGCCACGGCGACGGCGGCGGCGGTCCCACCCGCGAGATGCTGGAGCGCGCCCGGCGCCTCGCCGACCTGGAGGGCTCCGCGAAGGTCCGCGTCGAGCACCCGGACGCCTTCTTCGCCGCCGCCCGCGAGGAGTACCCGGACGCGCCGGTCTGGGCGGGCGAGCTCTACCTGGAGCTGCACCGCGCCACCTACACCACCCAGGCCCGCACCAAGCAGGGCAACCGGCGCAGCGAACACCGGCTGCGCGAGGCCGAGTTGTGGGCGACGACCGCCGCCCTGCACGTGCCGGGCCACACCTACCCGTACGAGCGTCTCGACCGGCTGTGGAAGACGGTCCTGCTGCACCAGTTCCACGACATCCTGCCGGGCTCGTCCATCGCGTGGGTGCACCGGGAGGCGGAGGCCGAGTACGCCCGGGTGGCGAAGGAACTGGAGGAGCTGACCGGCGAGTCGCTGGCCGCGCTCGCGGCGGCCGGCACCCCCGCCCCCGCCGTCCTCAACACCAGCCCCTACGACCGCACCGAGGTCGTCCGCGCCCCCGACGGCACCCTCGCGCAGGTCACCGTCCCCGCGAACGGCAGCGCCCCGCTCACCCCGCAGACGCCCGCGCACCCGGTCACGACCACCGCCCGCACCCTCGACAACGGCCTCGTCCGCGTCGAACTCGCCGACGACGGCACCCTCGCCTCCGTCCGCGACCTGCGCGCAGGGCGCGAGGTCCTCGCCGGACAGGGCAACCTGCTCCGCCTGCACAGCGACCTGCCGAACTACTGGGACGCCTGGGACATCGACAAGCACTACCAGAACCGATTCACGGACCTGCTCGACCCGTCCTCCCTCACGGTCGTCGAGGAGGACCCGCTGCGCGGCGCGCTCCGCGTCGAGCGGACCTTCGGCCGGGGCTCCCGGATCACCCAGACCGTCACCCTGCGCGCCGGCAGCCCGCGGATCGACTTCGAGACCGAGATCGACTGGCACGAGGCCGAGAAGATCCTCAAGGCGGGCTTCCCGGTGGACGTACGCGCCCCGCACTCCTCCGCCGAGATCCAGTTCGGTCACGTCCAGCGGCCCACCCACACCAACACCAGCTGGGAGTCGGCCCGCTTCGAGGTCTCCGGCCACCGCTGGGTGCACATCGCCGAACCCGGCTACGGCGTCGCCGTCATCAACGACTCCACCTACGGCCACGACGTCTCCCGCACGGTCCGCGAGGACGGGGGTACGACCACCACGGTCCGGCTCAGCCTGGTGCGCGCGCCGCGCGTCCCCGACCCCGAGGCGGACCAGGGCCACCACCGGCTCACCTACGCCCTGCTGCCCGGCGCGACCATCGAGGACGCCGTCGCCGAGGGCTACGCCCTCAACCTCCCGCTGCGCGTGGCGGAGACGGTCGGCGTACCGGCCCCGGTGGTCTCCGTGACCGGCGAGGGTGTCACCGTCGAGGCGGTCAAGCTCGCGGACGACACCTCCGGCGATGTCGTCGTACGGCTCTACGAGTCCCGCGGCGGACGCGCCACCGGCACCCTGCGCACCGGATTCCCGCTGGCCGGAGCCGAACTCACCGACCTCCTGGAGCGGCCGCTCGGGCCGGTCGCGCGGGACGGCGACACGGTCGGGGTGACCCTGCGGCCCTTCGAGGTGCAGACACTGCGGCTGTCCGTACGGGAAGCGTGAGGACGTTTCCCATCAAGAATTAAGGAAGCGGTAAAACGGCTGTTCACGGCGGCCGATGGGGCCGCCGTGAACCGGATTCGTTGCCTCCGCGACACCTGGAGTTTGCTTTGCTTGCCTGAGATGCCGGAGGCAGGCGAGCGAGAAGAGGTGTCACGGTGCGGGATCCACGTATGTCCGCGATCGGGAAGGGTCTCAAACGGCGCGGCAGACTGATGGCCGAGGCCATGAGCCCGCCCCGGCGCCGGCTCGACGCGGTACCGAGCCAGCCACGGCCCAAGGACGGCTATGTCGCCCCGCGCGCCCCGCGCCTGGTGGAATCACCCGTCTTCGTGCTGTCCTCGGTGCGCTCCGGCTCGACCCTGCTGCGGGTCCTGCTCAACAGCCACAGCCGGATCCGTGCCCCGCACGAGATGCACCTGCGCACCCTGCACGTCCGGCTCGGCCGGGACTTCACGGCCACCGCTATGAAGGAACTCGCCCTGGACAAAGAGGAGTTGGAGCACGTCCTGTGGGACCGGGTGCTGCATCTGGAGCTGTCCCGCAGCGGCAAGAGCGTCATCGTCGACAAGACCCCGGCCAACACCCTCATCTGGCCCCGGCTGCACCGATGTTGGCCCGACGCCCGCTTCATCGTGCTGCTGCGCCACCCCGGGGCCGTGATCACCTCCCTGATGAGCCGCCGCACCCACCCCGACCTCGACCAGATCCGCACCGAGGTCCTCAACTACGGCGAGCGGCTGGAAGAGGCCCGCACCGGACTGCCGGGGGCCCACATCGTCCGATACGAGCACCTCACCGGCGACCCGCAGGCCGCCACCCTTGCCCTGTGCGACCACCTCGGCGTCCGCTGGGAGTCCACGATGCTCGACTACGGCAGCAAGGACCACGGCACCTTCCGGCCGCAGCTCGGCGACTGGAGCAGCACCATCAAGTCCGGCCGCATCCAGTCCGCCCGCTCCGCCGACCCCGCCATAGAACTGCCGCCGCGCCTGGTCGAGCTGGCGAAGGCGTGGGGGTACGAGGACTGACGCCCGGACGTTCCCGGGCCCCGGCACCCCCACGCGACCGAGCGGGTGATCAGCCGGTGAAGCCGGCCGTGATCGAGGTGAACTGCCAGTTGTTCTGCGCGATGCCGGAGCAGTTGCTCACCACTCCGCCACCCGGGCACGGCCGGTCACGGTTGACCGCCCAGAACGCCAGCCGGGCCAGATGGCGGGAGTTGGCGTAGTCGCGGATCTGGGTCCACGTCTGCACCGAAGTCAGCTCCTGCTGGTCACTCAGCCCGTTCATGCCGGAGATGCCGATGTGCGCGTACGCCGTCGCGTCGTCCCACCCGAAGGTGGACCTCAGCTTGTTCTTGAGGCCTTCGGTGGCGTTGACCGTGTTGCCGTACATGTCGGCGCCGCCGCCGAAGTCGAACGGCATGATCGTGAACACGTCGATGTTCGCGTTCAGCGCCCGTGCCTGGTCGATGAGCCGGTTGCCCCAGGTGGTGGGCCCGGTCGTCGACGTACCGAAGGTGAGGATGGTCCGCAGACCCGGGTTGTTCGCCTTCACGATCCGCAGGGCGTTCAGGATCCGGTCCTGCACGACCGCGTTCTCGAACTCGTCCGTGTTCTCGATGTCGACGTCGATCGCCTTCAGCCCGTAGGCGTCGATCACCCGCTGGTAGGCGCCCGCGAGCGCCTCGGCCGTCGAGCAGTTCGGCCCGAGCTTGTTGCCGCTCCAGCCGCCGATCGACGGGACGATGTCACCGCCCGCCGCACGGATCGAGTTGATGACGGACTGGTCGTTGCCGCCGGTCAGCGGACGGCTGCCGTCCCAGGCCGGGTTGCAGCCGCCGGACGAGAGGATGAACGCCATCGTGTACCACCTGATGCCGGTCGAGTTCATCACCGAGGCCGCGTTCGGCGGATCGCCCCAGCCGAGGAAGAGATAGGGCGCGGCCTGCTTGAAGCCGGGAGTCACCGGGCCGGAGTCGGTGGTCACGGCGACCGCGTTCGAGGCCGCCGAGGCGTTGCCGGCCGCGTCCCTGGCCCGCACGGTGAAGTTGTAGGCGGTACTCGGCGACAGCCCGCCGACCGTGGCACTGGTCCCGGAGACGCTGAGCACCTGGCTCGACCCGCTGTAGATGTCGTACGCCGAGACACCCACGTTGTCGGTCGAGGCGTTCCACGCCAGGGTCACACTCGACGAGGTCTTCGCGGTGGACCGCAGACTGCCCGGCACGGTCGGCGCCTGGGAGTCCGGCGGGCCGCCGCCCGGACCGTCGAGGCTGATGTCGTCGGCCTGGTATGTGCCCTGGCCGTACCAGCCGTGCACGTACACCGTGGCGCTGGTCTGCGAGGCGCCGGTGGTGAAGGACAGACTCAACTGCGCGTAGCTGGAGGGGGAGGTGGTCCAGGTCGCGGAGCCGCCGTCGACCCCCAGGTACACGTACGAGCCGCGCACCCAACCGGTCACCGCGTACGTGGTGTTGGGCTGGACCGCGACGGTCTGGCTGCACCGGGCGTTGTTACTGGCGCTCGCGGCGCCCTGGAGCGCGCGCGAGCCGCCGTGCACGGGCGAGGAGACGACCGAGCCCAGATTGCCGCCGCAGGACCAGGGCGAGAGGGCCCCGGACTCGAAGCCGGGATTGGAGAGCACATTGGCCGCGTGGGCCGTGCCGGGCAGCGCCACTGCCCCGGTGAAGGCGAGGGCGGCGGCGCCGAGCAGGGCGAGCAGACGTCGCCCGGTCCGTCCGAAAGGTAGGTTGCGCACGCGATCTCCCTGGATGAAGTGGGGTGTTCGGGAGTACGAGTGGTGCGCTGTCCAAGTTGGTATGGACCAATTAGGGTGTCAAGGGCTGCAACGGCAGCACATGTGCCGTCGCCTTGACCGACTTGCCCGGCGCGGGCGCCGGAGCGGGGGGCAGCAGTGGCTCCGGCTCCTCCGCGCGCGCCACCGGCGCCGCCGCCATCACCGGGCGCGGCCCCGACACCACCGTGTAGTCCTGGCCCAGGAACGGCGGCTCCAGCTCGCCCGGATCATCACCGAGCGCCAGCCGCACGGCCGCCCACGGCGCGTTCAGCCCGCACAGGGACAGCTGGTGCAGACCGCCCGCCGGACGCGCGTTGACATCCATCAGCACAGGACGGTCGCCGAACATACGGAACTGGATGTTGGACAGGTAGTGCAGCCCGAAGCCCTCCGCGGTGCGCCGCGCCGGCTCCACCCACTGCTCGTCCAGGGTGAACCCGCGCCGCCGCCCGTTCTTGGTCCGCCCCACCGCCAGCCGCACCCGGTTGTCGGGACCGGTCAGACAGTCCACCGACACCTCCGGCTGTTCGAGCCGCGGCATCACCAGCCAGTCGACCGGCTCCTCGGCGCCGCGCAACGCCTGGAGCACCAGGTCGAGTTGGACATAGGGGCCGGGGAAACCGCTGAGGTGCAGCAGGGAGAAGGGGGTGCGGGTGATCTGCCGGAACCCGACGCCGCCGGCGCCGGACGCGGGCTTGAAGCACGCCTTGTGTCCGCCGGCCTCCAACTCCTCCACGGCGGCGAGGAGTTCGTCGGCGCTGCGGACCCGCCACCAGGGCGGCACCGGCACCCCGATCGCCTGCACGGCCTCGTAGGCGATCACCTTGTCGTGGAAGACGGCCACCGCCTCGGGCGGCGGGGCGAGCAGCGCCGTACCGACCGCCTCGAAGTCGGAGCGGTGCGCCACGATCGCCGACTGGTGCAGCCGGGGCACGAAGACATCGATGCCACGGCGTGCGCACTGGTCGAGCGCGAACTCGACGTATCCGGCGGGGGAGAGGCCCTCGGGCTCCAGCTCGGCGGTGTCGGCGGCGGCGAGCACGGGGGAGTCGGGGTCACCGTGGGTGGCATGGATCTCGACGGCCCGGTCGCTGGGATTTCGCCTCAGCTGATCCATGAAGAAGACGTTCTCCGCGTACGTGCGGTTGAGCCAGACGCGTACGCGAGAGACCATGCAGGCCGCCTTTCACGGTTCGCGGGCACGGCGGAGCGAGGCCATGCCCGGCCAGGGGTGGTTGGAGGTACACCAAACCGCCCTGCGTGACAGGAGATTCGCGGCGGTGGTGTCGGGGCGATCATACGGGTTTCAAGGGACCCGGCGTGCAACATGCGTGTTACGGATTTTCCGATGTTGTCCCCCCTCGGAATGTTGGAACGCCGGATCCCGTTCACCGTCGCGACGATCCCGTGCGCCACGGGCCGCACTCGGCGGCCCGCGCTTGCCCGGCACCCCGCAGATGTGTTCTCGTGGTCACGTTCGGGTGATCGGAGGGGGTCACAGGTGACATCCACGGCCGGCGGTACCGGTCAACTGCTGGCCATCAGCGACCTGCACATCGGGTACGCGGAGAACCGGGCCCTGGTCGAGCAGATGCGCCCCGAGTCGGACGACGACTGGCTCCTCGTGGCCGGTGACGTGGCGGAGACCGTCGCCGACATCCGCTGGGCCCTGGAGACCCTCGCGGGCCGCTTCCGCAAGGTCGTCTGGTCGCCCGGCAACCACGAGCTGTGGACCCATCCCAAGGACACCGTCACCCTGCGGGGTGTGCCGCGCTACGAGTACCTCGTGGAGCTCTGCCGGGAACTGGGCGTCGTCACGCCCGAGGACCCGTACCCGGTCTGGGAGGGCCCCGAGGGGCCGGTCGCCGTCGCGCCGCTCTTCCTGCTGTACGACTACAGCTGGCTGCCGTCCGGCAGCACCACCAAGGCCGAGGGGCTGGAGTACGCCCACTCCACCGGGGTCGTGTGCACCGACGAGTACCTGCTGCACCCGGACCCGTACCCGACCCGCGAGGACTGGTGCCGGGCGCGCGTGGCGGAGACCGAGCGCAGGCTGGAGGAGCTGCCCGGCGATCTGCCGACCGTGCTGGTCAACCACTACCCGCTGGACCGGCACCCCACGGAGATCCTCTGGCACCCGGAGTTCGCCATGTGGTGCGGCACCCGGCTCACCGCCGACTGGCACCGCCGCTTCCGCGTCCGCACCATGGTCTACGGCCATCTGCACATCCCCCGGACCACCTTCCACGAGGGCATCCGCTTCGAGGAGGTGTCGGTCGGGTACCCGCGCGAGTGGCGCAAGCGGTCCGATCCGCCGGGCCGGCTGCGCCGGATCCTGCCCAAGGAGGTCGCGGCCCGGTGATCGAGGAGCTGCTGCCCGGCACGGTGGTGGCCGTGGAGACCTTCGGCTCCGACGGGAGCGAGGAGGCGGCGCTGTACCCCGAGGAGGCGGCGCTGGTGGCGCAGGCCGTGGCCAAGCGCCGCGGGGAGTTCGCCGCCGTGCGGGTCTGCGCGCGCAGTGCCATGGAGAAGCTCGGGGTGGCGCCGCAGGCGATTCTGCCGGGTGAACGGGGTGCGCCTGCGTGGCCGGAGGGGGTGGTCGGCAGCATGACGCACTGCGACGGGTACGCGGCGGCGGCGCTGGCCCGCGCCGGCGACCTGGCCTCCCTCGGTATCGACGCCGAGCCGCACGGGCCGCTGCCGGACGGTGTCCTGGAGGCGGTCGCGCTGCCGGCCGAGCGGGTCCGGCTGGCCCGGCTCGCCGCCGGGCGGCCCCAAGTGCACTGGGACCGGCTGCTGTTCAGTGCCAAGGAGTCCGTCTACAAGGCGTGGTTCCCGCTCACGCGCAAGTGGCTCGACTTCTCCGAGGCGGACATCGAACTCACCGAGGACCCCGACGCACCCGGCCAGGGCCGGCTCCGCGCCGAACTCCTCGTCCCCGGGCCCCTGGTGTCGGGCCGACGCCTACGCTATTTCGAGGGCCGCTGGACCATCGCGACCGGTCTGGCGACCACGGCAGTAACAATCCCACACACCTGACGCCGACACCGCGGTCCGATGGGCGCAGACCGCGCAGTTCCCCGCGCCCCTCAGAGGGCACGTGCGGGTCCGGTGGGGGCGTGTCGCGCAGTTCCCCGCGCCCCTGAGAGGCGCCCCCGGCGTCTGGCTGCGAACCGGTGCCGAGGTGGGCCGACGTCGCGGGTCCGTGCGGTCCGGTGGGGGCTGGCCGCGCAGTTCCCCGCGCCCCTGGGAGGCGACCCGGCGTCTGGCTGCGGGTCGGTGTTGGGGTGGGCGGGCGTTGTGGGTCCGTGCGGTCCGGTGGGGGCTGGTCGCGCAGTTCCCCGCGCCCCTGGGAGGCGACCCCGGCGTCTGGCTGCGGGTCGGCCGCGGGGCCGTACGAACGCGGGTCCGGCTTGTAGGGGCGCGAGGAACTGCGCGACAAGCCCCCACCGGACCCGCACGGACCCACCGCACCGGCGGGCCCGGTTGTCAGGGGCGCGGGGAACTGCGCGAACAACCCCCACCGGGCCCGCACGGGCTCACCGCACCGGTGGATCCGGTTGTCAGGGGCGCGGGGAACTGCGCGAACAACCCCCACCGGACCCGCAACCGGTTATCGGACCGGAGGGCACCACGTGGAGAGGAGGCGGAAGAAGGACTCCTCGTTGCCGGTGAGGCCCGCCTCCTCCAACGCCCGGTCCGCCTCGGCGAGGACGGCGGGCGGGACCATGGGTGGTCGCGCGGCCCCAGGCGGCCCGGCCTCCGCGTCACAGGCCGCCCGAACCGTGTGCAGCAGGCGCAGATACGCCTGGACGGCGGTGCGTTCGCGATCGGTCAGTACGGCGGTCTGCATCGGTCGGCTCCTCGTCTGGGTGACCACCCGCGCCCTCGGGCACGCACGCACCCGGACAACGGGGGCGCAACCCCCAGCTTGCCAACCACCACTGACAATCCGCCCGGACCACGGGTTCTTTCGCCCGCTCAGCGCAGGGGACGGGCTCTCGGCACAGGCGCTCGCACACCCCCGCTCCCGAACGACCGCCGTTCACTCCCGCCCGAGATACCCCAGCGACGCCTCGATCCGCCCCGCCAGATGGTCCCGCTGACCCCGCTGCGCCGAACCCGCCAGCCACGTACGGCACTTGCTCGCGAGCAGCAGACCGAAGCTCTCGGCCTCCCTCTCGTCCGCCAGGTCGAACCGCGTACGCGCGGCGACCGAGCGCACGGCGTCCCGCAGGTCCGCCTCGTCGCACAGCAGCCGCGCGGCGACCGTCGCGCCCTCGACATGGTGCCCGTGGTGCCCGGCCGCCATGTGCCACAGCTCGTGCCCGAGGATCACCAACTGGTGGTCGGGCGCGGTCCGCTCCTCCACGACCACCAGATCCTGGTCGGCCATGTCGAGCCACAGCCCACTCGCCGCGCTCTGCGGAAACGCGGCCGTCCGGAAGTGCACGGGACGCCCTCGCCGCCTGCTCATCGCGTCGCACAGCGCCGTGTACAGGTCGGCCGGCCGCGCGGGCGCCGGAACGCCGACCTCGGCGACCAGCTCACCGCACAGGCGGCGCATTCGCCTACCGGTGCCCACAGTCATCCCCAGCATCACGACTCGGGCCGCTTGACGCTCTCCAGGAGCATGTCCAGCCATTCGGCGACCTTGTCGCGGTGCTGGTCCGTGGGCAGTTGCGCGGCCCGCCACGCGATGCCGCGCACCCCGTGGTCCTGCAACAGCTTCTCCAGCGGGTCCTCGGCCTTCGCGGCCGCCTCCCGCTCCCGGTCGGCGAGCTTCTGGAGCAGATCCTGCTCGGTGCGCTGCAACGTGCCCGCGAGCGCCTCGGGATCCTCCGCGGTCAGAAACCCGGCGTGCACCCGGAAGAACCGCTGGATGGCGTCGCAGTGCTCCATCGTGGGCCGCCGGTCGCCGTTGATCAGCGCACCGGCCTGCTGCCGGGACATCCCGGCGCCGTCCGCGATCTCCTGCTGGGTGTACTTGCGGCCGTTGGACTTCAGCCGGGTGCGCCGCAGCATCTCCAGCCGCTGGAGGAACCGCGCCTGCACATCGGGCTCGCCCGCGGGCCGGCCGCCGAGCAGCTCCCGCACCACGGGCTCGGGGACACCGCTGGCCACGGAGAGCCGCCCGGTGTCGAAGACCTCGGAGTGCGCGATGCCCAGCCGGTCGGTGAGTGCGGCGACGCGGACGACTACGGCCGACAGCACTACCGACGCCGTGGCGCCCGGAACCTCGTAGCCATCCGTCACCGAGGGGTCTCCTACGTTTCTCACAGCCATCTCACAAGCGGGTTGCCGTGAACTTCCCGGAGCGTACCGGCTGGTTCGAACTCACATCCAGGTCTCGCCACAACTGTGGCCAATTTCAGCCGTCAACCGTCGCCGAATGCCACGATAGTTGACACAGTGCTGGTCGGGGCCGCAGGATCGGGGCGCCGCGAGAAGGCCGCATAGGCAAGAGGGGTGACCTCCCGATGGCATATCAGGCAGGTGGACAGCGGTCGGTGCCGCGGTCCGTCCCCACGAGCCGCGAGGCCCAGGCGTACCTCGAGGACTACGCCACGCTCCTGGAGGCGCTCCCCTTTCCGTCGTTCGTCGTCGACCGGAGCTGGGACGTGGTCCTCGCCAACGGCGCGTTCGAGACACTTTTCCGCGGTGTCGGACCCCATCCGACGGCCATGCCGGACGACAACTTCCTGCGGTTCGTCCTGTTCCATCCGGACGCGAGCGTGATCCTCGGCGACCACGAGTCGCAGTGGTGCCTGCCGATGCTGGCGCACTTCGCGGGCGCGGTGGAGCGGTACAGCCACGACCGCCAACTCCAGTCGATCCGCCGGGACATCGCCCAGGATCCGATCATGGAGGCGGCGTACCGGCACGGGCTGCCGCACTGGATCCGCGCGATGGGCGAGGACGCCTTCGAGCACGACGGCTCGGTCCGCCCGCTGCTGCACCCCGATCCGCGCTGGGGCGCCACCGACTGCCGGGTCGTGGTCGAGACGCCCAGGGCCCTGCGGGAGCTGGGCTGCACCCGGCTGACGCTGGTGCTGCGCGAGCCCCGCAGGCCTGCCACCGGTCCGCACCGCGGTCGCGCGCGGCGTGCGGCGGCCGGCCATCTGACGGTGGTCCCCGCCCCCGAGAACTGACCGGGCACCGTCGGCGTTCAGGTCGCCGACGGCGCCACGGTCGACCCCGTCCCCGCCCCCGCCCCACGGCACGTCCGGCATGCCCCCGCCTTCAGCAAGGGCAGCACGCGCACGTAACGACACCGGCGGCCGGCCAGGGGCGCGGGGCGCTGTCGACGTGCGGCTCCGCCGCGCGGGCGCGCCCGACGCCGGGCACATCATCACCCCGCCCCGGGCAACCCCGATCAGCGGCGCGGGGAACCGCGCGACAAGCCCCCACCCACCCGCTACCCGAAGCCCCACCCCACGGCGGAGCCCCCCGTCCTGATCGCAACCCGTAACGCAAGCCGCTTGCGTACCTTGCGCTATTCTTGCGACCATGACGCGACGACTTGCTGAAGTGGCGAAGAAGGTCGGGGTCAGCGAAGCGACAGTGAGCCGGGTGCTCAACGGCAAGCCCGGCGTCTCCGCCGCGACCCGCCAGTCCGTCCTCTCCGCCCTCGACGTACTCGGCTACGAGCGCCCCACCCAGCTGCGCGGCGAACGCGCCCGGCTGGTCGGCCTGGTCCTGCCCGAGCTCCAGAACCCGATCTTCCCGGCCCTCGCGGAAGTGATCGGCGGCGCCCTCGCGCAGCTCGGCCTGACCCCCGTGCTGTGCACCCAGACCAAGGGTGGCGTCTCCGAGGCGGACTACGTCGAACTCCTCCTTCAGCAGCAGGTCTCCGGCGTCGTCTTCGCCGGCGGCCTCTTCGCGCAGTCCGACGCCCCGCACGACCACTACCGCCTGCTCGCGGACCGCAACATCCCCGTCGTGCTGGTCAACGCGGCCATAGAGCACCTCGGCCTGCCCGGCGTCTCCTGCGACGACGCGGTCGCCGTCCAGCAGGCCTGGCGCCATCTCGCCTCGCTGGGCCACGAGCGCATCGGCCTGGTGCTCGGCCCCGGCGACCACGTGCCCTCGGCCCGCAAGCTGGCCGCCGCCCGGGAGATCGCCGGGGAGCTGCCGGACGAGCATGTCGCGCGGGCCATGTTCTCCATCGAGGGCGGCCACGCGGCGGCCGCGAAACTCATCGACCGGGGCATCACGGGCTTCATCTGCGCCAGCGACCCGATCGCCCTCGGCGTGGTGCGCGCGGCCCGCCGCAAGGGCCTCGACGTGCCCTCGCGGATCTCCGTCGTCGGTTACGACGACTCGGCGCTGATGAACTGCACCGAGCCGCCCCTGACCACCGTCCGCCAGCCCATCGAGTCCATGGGCCGGGCCGTGGTGGAACTGCTGAACGCGCAGATCGGAGGCACTGTGGTGGCCGCCGAGGAGCTGCTCTTCGAGCCCGAGCTGGTGGTGCGCGGATCCACCGCGCAAGCGCCGCGGAACTGACCCCCGAAGGTTGTCGATTAATTGCAATCTCTGCGCGACATCTTGCGTAGTGATGCCGTCGGTGCTTGAGTGTGCGGCGCCCACCGCTCCGCCCGAAGGGGCACTGCCGCTCCTGCCCAAAGGGGTCCACCGATGAGAAGCACCGGGTTCCGCCGTACGTTCATCACGCTCGCCGCGTGTTCGCTCGCCCTGACCGCCTGTGGCTCGGGTGACGAAGACGACTCGGCGAGCGGCAAGACCCGCATCACGGTCAACTGCATGCCGCCGAAGAGCGCCAAGGTCGACCGGCAGTTCTTCGAGGCCGACATCGCGGCCTTCGAGAAGCAGAACCCGGACATCGACGTCACCGCGCACGACGCCTTCCCGTGCCAGGACCCGAAGACCTTCGACGCCAAGCTCGCCGGAGGCCAGATGGAGGACGTGTTCTACACGTACTTCACGGACGCCCGGCACGTCGTCGACATCAACCAGGCCGCCGACCTCACTCCGTACGTCAAGGAGCTGAAGAGCTACGAGACCATCCAGCAGCAGCTGCGCGACATCTACACCGTGGACGGCAAGATCTACGGCATCCCGCGCACCGGCTACTCGATGGGCCTGATCTACAACCGCGCCCTCTTCGAGAAGGCCGGCCTCGACCCGGACCAGCCGCCCACCACCTGGGAAGAGGTCCGCAGCGCCGCCAAGAAGATCGCCGAACTCGGCAACGGCACCGTCGGATACGCCGACTACAGCGCGCAGAACCAGGGCGGCTGGCACTTCACCGCCGAGCTGTACTCGCAGGGCGGTGACGTGGTCTCCGCCGACGGCAAGTCGGCCACCGTCGACACCCCCGAGGGCAAGGCCGTCCTCCAGACCCTGCACGACATGCGCTGGACCGACAACTCGATGGGCAGCAAGCAGCTCCTGGTCATCAACGACGTCCAGCAGATGATGGGTTCCGGCAAGCTCGGCATGTACCTCGCCGCCCCCGACAACATCCCGATCCTGGTCAAGGAGAAGGGCGCAAAGTACGAGGACATGGCCCTCGCGCCGATGCCCGGCGGCGAGGCCACCCTCATCGGCGGCGACGGCTACATGTTCAACAAGAAGGCCAGCCCCGACCAGATCCGCGCCGGCCTCAAGTGGCTCGACAGCATGTTCCTCACCCCCGGTGACGGCTTCCTCGGCGACTACGCCCGCGCCAACAAGCAGGACGCGCCGGTCGGCCTGCCGGAGCCGCGGCTGTTCACCGGTGCCGCCGACGAGAAGGACCAGCAGGTCAAGGAAGCCAACGCCAACGTGCCGGTGGAGAACTACCAGGCCTTCCTCGACGGCAACCAGAGCCTGGACATGAAGATCGAGCCGCCGAACGCCCAGCAGATCTACTCGGTCCTCGACGGTGTCGTCTCCGCGGTCCTCACCAAGGAGGACGCCGACATCGACGGACTGCTGAGCGACGCCTCCGGCAAGATCGACGACATCCTCGCCCGGGGCTGACCCACGATGACCAAGACGGCTCAGCGGCGGACCGAGGCGAAGGTCGCGGTCAGCCCGGTCTCGGCGCCGCCCCCGGCAGGGGACCGGGGGCGGCGCCGGCTCTCCGACCAGCTCCGTGCCTACGGATTCCTGATCGGCGGACTGATCTGCTTCGCGCTGTTCTCCTGGTACCCGGCGATCCGCGCGGTCGTGATCTCGTTCCAGAAGTACACGCCGGGCGCCCCGGCCGAGTGGGTGGGCACCGACAACTTCACCCGCGTCCTGGACGACCCGGAGTTCACCGCGGCCTGGCGCAACACGTTCACCTTCACCCTGCTCGCCCTGCTCGTCGGCTTCGCGATCCCGTTCGTCATGGCCCTGGTCCTGAACGAACTGCGGCACGCGAAGGCCTTCTTCCGCGTGGTCGTCTATCTGCCGGTGATGATCCCGCCGGTGGTCAGCGCACTGCTGTGGAAGTGGTTCTACGACCCCGGCACCGGCCTCGCCAACGAGGCACTGCGCTTTCTGCACCTGCCCACGTCGAACTGGACCAACGGCGCCGACACCGCCCTGATCTCCCTGGTCATCGTCGCGACCTGGGCCAACATGGGCGGCACGGTCCTGATCTACCTGGCCGCCCTCCAGTCCATCCCCGGCGAGCTCTACGAGGCCGCCGAACTGGACGGCGCCAACCTGCTCCAGCGCATTCGGCACGTCACGATCCCGCAGACCCGGTTCGTGATCCTGATGCTGATGCTCCTCCAGATCATCGCGACGATGCAGGTCTTCACGGAACCGTTCGTCATCACGGGCGGCGGCCCGGAGAACGCCACGGTCACCGTGCTCTACCTGATCTACAAGTACGCCTTCCTCTACAACGACTTCGGCGGCGCCTGCGCCCTGAGCGTGATGCTCCTGGTCTTCCTCGGCGCCTTCGCCGCCGTCTATCTGCGGCTCACCCGCTCGGAGGGGGACAGCGAATGAGCACCCGTACCCTCGTCTCCCCGGCGACCCTCGCCCGCCCACGCGGCAGGGCGGCCTACTGGACCGTCTTCGGCGGCGTCCTGCTGCTGTTCGTCGTGGCGTTCCTGTTCCCCGTCTACTGGATGGTGTCCGGGGCGATGAAGTCGCCGGACGAGGTGGCCCGGACACCTCCGACCCTGGTGCCCGAGAAGTGGAGCCTGACCGGCTACACGGACGCCTGGGAACTGATGGACCTGCCGACCCATCTGTGGAACACGGTGGTGCAGGCGGCCGGCGCCTGGATCTTCCAGCTGGTCCTGTGCACCGCCGCCGCCTACGCCCTGTCCCGGCTGAAGCCGGTCTTCGGCAAGGTGATCCTCGGCGGCATCCTCGCCACCCTGATGGTGCCCGCCCAGGCGCTCGTGGTGCCGAAGTACCTGACCGTCGCCGACCTCGGGCTGCTCAACGACCCGCTCGCGATCTGGCTGCCGGCCGTCGCCAACGCCTTCAACCTCTACCTCCTGAAGCGGTTCTTCGACCAGATCCCGCGCGATGTGCTGGAGGCCGCGGAGATCGACGGCGCCGGCAAGCTGCGCACCCTCTGGTCGATCGTGCTGCCCATGTCCCGGCCGGTGCTCGGCGTGGTGTCGATCTTCGCCCTGGTCGCCGTCTGGCAGGACTTCCTCTGGCCGCTGATGGTCTTCTCCGACACCGAGAAGCAGCCGATCAGCGTGGCACTCGTCCAGCTGTCGCAGAACATCCAGCTGACCGTCCTGATCGCCGCCATGGTGATCGCCAGCATCCCGATGGTCGCGATGTTCCTGATCTTCCAGCGCCACATCATCGCCGGGATCAGCGCGGGCAGCACAAAGGGCTGACACCGCCGCCGCACCCCCCACGAACCGACAGAGAGGCCAGTACCGTGGCACAGCCCACCCCTGCCCGGACCCACCTCGACTGGTGGCGCTCCGCCGTCATCTACCAGGTCTACGTACGCAGCTTCGCGGACGGCGACGGCGACGGCACCGGCGACCTGGCCGGCGTCCGCGCCCGGCTGCCGTACCTCGCCGAACTCGGCGTGGACGCCCTGTGGTTCACCCCCTGGTACCTCTCGCCGCTCAAGGACGGCGGCTACGACGTCGCCGACTACCGGGCGATCGACCCGGCCTTCGGCACCCTCGCCGAGGCGGAGAAGCTGATCGCCGAGGCCGGCGAGCTGGGCATCCGCACCATCGTCGACATCGTGCCCAACCACGTCTCCGACCAGCACTCCTGGTTCCGCGCCGCCCTCGCGGCCGGCCCCGGCAGCCCCGAGCGCGAGCTGTTCCACTTCCGGCCCGGACGCGGCGAGCACGGCGAACTCCCGCCCAACGACTGGCCGTCCCAGTTCGCCGGCTCCACCGAACCCGTGTGGACCCGGCTGCCCGACGGCGAGTGGTACCTGCACCTGTTCACCCCCGAGCAGCCCGACCTCAACTGGGCGCACCCGGCGGTCCGCCGCGAGCACGAGGAGGTGCTGCGGTTCTGGTTCGAGCGCGGTGTCGCCGGAGTCCGTATCGACTCCGCCGCCCTGCTCGCCAAGGACCCGGAGCTGCCCGACTTCGTCGAGGGCCGGGACCCCAACCCGTTCGTCGACCGCGACGAACTGCACGACATCTACCGTTCCTGGCGCCGGGTCGCCGACGACTACGACGGCATCTTCGTCGGCGAGGTCTGGCTGCCCGACACCGAGCGCTTCGCCCGCTACCTGCGCCCCGACGAACTCCACACCGCGTTCAACTTCGCGTTCCTGTCCTGCCCGTGGGACCCGGAGCGGCTGCGCACCTCCATCGACGAGACACTCGCCGAGCACGCCCCGGTCGGCGCCCCCGCCACCTGGGTGCTGTGCAACCACGACGTGACCCGCACGGCCACCCGCTACGGCCGCGAGGACACCGCGTTCGCCTTCGCCACCAAGGCCTACGGCACCCCCACCGACCTGGTCCTCGGCACCCGCCGGGCCCGCGCCGCCGCCCTGCTCTCCCTCGCCCTGCCGGGCGCCGTCTACCTCTACCAGGGCGAGGAACTGGGCCTGCCCGAGGTCGAGATCCCCCGCGACCGCATCGAGGACCCGATGCACTTCCGTTCCGGCGGCACCGACCCCGGCCGCGACGGCTGCCGGGTGCCGCTGCCCTGGGTCGCGGACGCCCCGTACGCCGGCTTCGGCTCGCAGCAGGAGACCTGGCTGCCGCAGCCCGTCAACTGGTCCTCGTACGCCGCCGATCTCCAGGCCGAGGACAGCGGCTCGATGCTGCGTCTCTACCGCGAGGCGATCCGGCTCCGCCCGGCCTTCGGCGACGGCCCGCTCACCTGGCGGCCCGCCCCCGACGGCGTTCTGCACTTCGTCCGCCAGGACGGGGCGGCGCACTGTCTGGTCAACCTGTCCGCCACCCCCGTCGACCTGCCCGACCACTCCGAACTGCTGCTCGGCAGCGGCCCGCTGGACCCGCAGGGCCGGCTGCCGCAGGACACGGCGGTCTGGCTGCGCGCCTGATCCGTCCCCGGCCACCCCCCACCCCACCGCTGTCCCCACACCCCCACACGGAGGGATCAGCTGATGTACACCCGCACCGCAAGATCTGTCAGGTACATGTCCATCATGGCCACGGCCGTCGCCCTGGCGGCCGGGACCCTCGTCGCCCTCGGTACCCCCGCCGCGCACGCGGCGGCCGGTGCCACCCTGCCGTTCGGCTCGGTGGAGGCCGAGTCCGCCACAACCACCGGCACCAGGATCGGACCCGACTACACCCAGGGCACCCTCGCCTCCGAGGCCTCCGGCCGCCAGGCCGTACGGCTCAACGCGGGCCAGCGGGTCGAGTTCACCGTCCCCCGGGCCGCCAACGCGCTGAACCTCGCCTACAGCGTCCCGGACGGCCAGTCCGGCACCCTCGACGTCTACGTCAACGGCACGAAGATCGCCAGGACGCTGCCCGTGACGTCGAGGTACTCCTACGTCGACACCCCCTGGATCGCGGGCGCCAGGACCCACCACCTCTACGACAACTCCCGGCTGCTGCTCGGCCAGAACGTGCAGGCCGGCGACCGGGTGGCCGTCCAGGCGACCGGCACCCAGGTCACCGTCGACGTCGCCGACTTCGAACAGGCGGCGGGCCCCTCGGCGCAGCCCGCCGGCTCGGTCTCCGTCGTTTCCCACGGCGCCGACCCCAGCGGCCAGGGCGACTCCACCCAGGCCTTCCGCAACGCCATCGCCGCCGCGCAGGGCCGGGTCGTGTGGATCCCGCCGGGCCAGTACCGGCTGACGTCGTCCCTGAACGGCGTACAGAACGTGACCCTCCAGGGCGCCGGGCACTGGCACTCCGTCGTCCGCAGCTCCCGGTTCATCGACCAGTCCGGCGGCGCAGGAAACGTCCGCATCAGGGACTTCGCCGTCATCGGCGACGTCACCGAACGGGTCGACTCCAACCCGGACAACTTCGTCAACGGGTCCCTCGGGCCCAACAGTTCGGTGTCCGGGATGTGGCTCCAGCACCTCAAGGTCGGCCTCTGGCTGACCGGCAACAACGACAACCTCGTCGTCGAGAACAACCGGTTCCTCGACATGACCGCCGACGGCCTCAACCTCAACGGCAACGCGCGCGGGGTGCGGGTCCGCAACAACTTCCTGCGCAACCAGGGCGACGACGCGCTCGCCATGTGGTCGCTCAACGCGCCCGACGTGAACAGCAGCTTCGAGAACAACACCATCACCCAGCCGAACCTCGCCAACGGCATCGCGATCTACGGCGGTACCGACATCGCCGTACGCAACAACCTGATCTCCGACACCAACGCCCTCGGCAGCGGTATCGCCATCTCCAACCAGAAGTTCCTCGACCCGTTCCACCCGCTGGCCGGCACCATCACCGTCGACGGCAACACCCTCGTGCGCACCGGCGCGATAAACCCCAACTGGAACCACCCGATGGGCGCGCTGCGCGTCGACTCCTACGACAGCGCGATCGACGCCCAGGTCCGGATCACCAACACCACGATCACCGACAGCCCGTACAGCGCCTTCGAGTTCGTCTCCGGCAGCGGGCGCGGCCTCGCGGCCAGGAACATCACCGTCGAAGGCGCCACCGTACGCAACACCGGCACCGTCGTCGTCCAGGCCGAGACCGCGGGAGCCGCCACCTTCCGCAACGTCACCGCCACCGGCGTCGGCGCCGCCGGCATCTACAACTGCCCCTATCCCTCCGGGACCTTCACCCTGACCGACGGGGGTGGCAACTCCGGCTGGAGCAGCACCTGGTCGAACTGCGCGGCCTGGCCGCAGCCCGGCCAGGGCAACCCCAACCCGGAGCCCACCGGCAACCTCGCCCAGGGCCGCCCGGCCACCGCGAGCAGCCAGACGGGTGACTACGGACCCGCGAGGGCCGTCGACGGCGACGCCAACAGCTACTGGGAGTCCGCCAACAACGCCCTCCCGCAGTCCCTGACCGTCGACCTCGGCTCCGCGCAGGCCGTGCGCCGGCTGGTCCTCAAGCTGCCGCCCGCCACGGCCTGGGGCGCCCGTACCCAGACCCTGTCCGTGCAGGGCGGCACCCAGGCCGGCACGTTCTCCACCGTGGTCGGGTCGCAGGGCCACCGCTTCGACCCGGCGACCGGCAACTCGGTCACCGTCGCCCTGCCCGCCGGCACCAGCCTGCGCTACCTGCGGCTCAACGTCACCGCCAACACCGGCTGGCCGGCGGGCCAGTTCAGCGAAGTGGAGGTGTACGCGAACCCCTGACCGCCTCCCGCGTCCGGCCGATGCGGTCCGCCCGTCAAGGGGCGGGCCGCGTCGGCGGGCCGGGCACCGCGCGTCAGCAGGGCTTGCGCCACACGCCCAGCTCCAGCTGCTTGCGCATCGACGACAGCCTCAGCCGCTTCGCGTCGGCGCAGAACTCGTCGTTCGGCACCGCGTACTCGACATGGAACACCGCCTTGCCGTCGCTCACGAACGGGCTCAGGGCGGCGCACTCGTCGAACTCGGCGCACTCCTCGTTGACCGCGAAGTCGAAGTCGCCCACCAGCCGCGGGATCTGGGCGAGGTCGTTCTTCAGGCCCACGGCCAGCCCACGGTCGTGCGCGAGACCGGCGATCATCCGGTTGTAGGCGAGCTGGTCGTCCGCGGTCAGCGGGAAACCGGTCCGGTTCGCGTACCCCTCCATCAGATCGGGCTCCACCGCGTCGAACCCCTTGTCGCGGCACATGTCCATCCGGCGCGCCATCAGCGGGCGCAGCTCGTCGAGCCGCCGGATGTCCAGCCAGCGCTCGCCCGCCCAGCCGTTCTCGGCACCCAGCATCGACCTCGGGAAGTCGCCCTTGTCGGGGCGGAAGTCCTCCCAGGCGCCGACGTTGACGTAACAGATGACCTTGCGGCCGTCGCGGTGCAGCCGGTCGACGACCTCCGCCGAGTTCTCGAAGCCGTCGATGTCGTACACCGGCACGTCCACGGACGTGTCCACCCTGCCGTCGAGCTGCCACTGCCACGCCAGGCCGGGCCGCGGCTGCCAGCGCTGCCGCACCCCCTCCCCGCCGTCGCCGCCGTTACCGCCGCCGTCACCGGCACACGCGGTCAGCACCAGGGCACACAGCACACCCCACGCCCATCCGGCACGTCTCATCGTTCCGGTTCCCCCAGCGCGGGCGTCAACTCGGCCCAGGGATTGGGCAGATCACCCGTGACCGGGCCGGCGACCGCCGCCCCGCGCTCACGGGCGGTACGCAGCGCGAGCGGCACCAGCGCCTCGGGCACGCCGTACACCAGGTGGCAGAACTTCTCCGGCGCGTGCCGGGCCGTCCAGTCCGGACGGCTGAACGCCGACACATACGTCGACCAGTGCCCCTCGAACGTCACCATCAAGTCGGCGATACGGGCATACCCCGGCGCCGGGTACGCGCCCGGGTTCAGCACCACGGGCGAAGCACCGAGCCGCCGCACCCCGCGCACCAGCCGCCGGCACGCGGACAGCTCCTCCGGCGCGGCCGTCACCCGGTCCAGGAAGCAGCCGTCGACGCCGTACCACTCGCGGTGCCGGACGACGTCCTCCCGTACGTCGGCGTGCGGACGCGCCCCGTAGTCGGTGTCGACGTATCCCAGCAGCCGGGCCCCCGCCGTGCGCAGCGCCTCGGCGGCCGCGGTGAACGCCGGGTCGGGTTCCGTGCCCGGCCCGTCCGCCGGGTTGAGCACCACCGCGTAGGTGCGGTCCGCCGCCCCGATCAGCCGGTGCCAGGCGCCGGGGTCCTCGGCGGGATGGACGTACAGCGGAACGAGCAGGCTCACCGGGGCGGCCCGCCGCCCTGCGGTGTCGTCGCCGCCCACAGCGCGGCCAGCGAGTCGTCCAGGGTGAAGGAGGGCCGCCAGCCGAGCACCCGCTGCGCCGCCGTGATGTCCGAACACTGCCACGAGACCTCTCCGGACCGGGCCGAACCGCCGCCGCCCTCCTCGATCCGGCCGCGGAACCCGGCGATCCGCGCCAGACCGTGCACCAGGTCCCGGACGACGGTCGCCCGTCCGCCGCCGATGTTGAGGACCCCGGACAGGGGCCCCACCGCCGACACGGCGAGCGCGCACGCCCGCGCCACGTCCCGCGCGTCGACGAAGTCCCGCCAGGCCGACAGGTCGCCCAGCCGGATCTCCGCGTCCGGGTCCGTGCCCGCCTCGCGCAGCAGCCCCGCGATCCGCCCCGGCAGCCCGGCGGCCGGCGCCCCGGCGCCGACCGGGTTCCCGACCCGCAGCACCACGGCGTCGAGCCCCGACGTGGTGACCGCGACCGTGCCCGCGAGCTTGGTGGCGCCGTACGGGGCCAGCGGACGGGTGGGCCCCGACTCGGGCACCTGGGTGTGCGGGGTGCCGGGACCGTACTCGGCGGCCGACCCCAGGTGCACCAGCCGGGCCGCCGGGGCCGCCTTGCGCAGGGCCGCGCAGAGCACCGCGGGGCCGCGCGCGTTGACCTCCGCCAGGGTCACCGGGTCGCCCCCGGTCGCGCCCGCACAGTTCACGACGGCGTCCGGCGCGGCGTCGGCGAGGGTCCGCGCCAGCTCGTCCGCGCAGGCGGTGCCGAGGTCCACACCGAACTCCGCGGCGGGCGAGCGGCCGCCGCCGAGCACCCGCACGCCCGGCAGGGCGCGCAGATGTCCGGCGACATGGCCGCCCAGATAGCCGGTCAGGCCGAGGACGAGAATGCGCATGGCGGGTTCAGGCTCCCTTGAGCAGCATCGGCTTGCGCGAGGTGAACTCGGCGTTCGCCCGGTCGTAGTCGTCCGGGCGGCCGATGTCCAGCCAGTAGCCGTCGAAGTCGTACGCGTGCGGCGGGCTCTGCTGGGCGAGCAGGTCGAGGACCAGCTCGTCGAAGCCCAGCGGCAGCCCCGCCGTGTACCCCTCCAGCGTGGACCGGGACAGCGCGTACACGCCCATGGAGACCCGGTAGTCGATGCTCGGCTTCTCGGTGAAGGCGACCACCCGGCTGTCGTCGGTGGTCAGCACCCCGAAGTCGATCCGGACCTTGCGGGCGTACGTCGCGATGGTCAGCCGGGCCTCGGACTCGCGGTGGCGGCGCAGCACGTCCGCGTAGTCGAGGTCGGTGAGGATGTCGCCGTTCATCACGAGGAACGTCTCGGGCAGCCGGTCGCGCATGGTGAGCAGCGGGCCCATGGTCCCCAGCGGGCTCTCCTCGGTGGTGTAGTCGACCGTCATGCCCCACTGGCTGCCGTCGCCCACATAGGCGCGGATGATCTCCCCGAGGTGTCCGATGGCTATGGTGCAGCGGGTGAAGCCCGCCGAGGCCAGCTGGCGCAGCACTATCTCCAGGATCGCGTGTTCGTCGCCGATCGGTACGAGCGGCTTGGGCAGCGCGGTCGTGTAGGGCCGCAGCCGGACGCCCTTGCCCCCGGCCAGGATCACAGCATGCATGGGACTCCTCCTTGGTGTCCTTCGTGTTCCTCGTGGACGTGCCGGTCGGTCAGATGTTGTAGATGCCGGTCTTGTAGCGGGCGAGGTTCGCCGGGTCGCGGAAGAACTCCACGGTCCGCGCGAGGCCCTCCTCCAGGGAGTGCGCGGGCTCCCAGCCGGTGGCCGCGGTGAGCCGGCTCGCGTCGCAGACCAGCCGCATCACCTCGGAGGCCGCCGGCCGGATGCGGGCGGTGTCCTCGCGCACGTCGAGGCCGGTGTCCATCACCTTGCCGATCAGCGTGACCAGATCGCCGACCGAGATCTCGCCGCCCGTACCGGCGTTGAAGGTGCGGCCCACCACCTGCGCGGCGGGCGCGGTGCCCACCGTCAGGAAGGCCTGCGCGGTGTCCTTGACGTAGGTGAAGTCACGGGTGGGGCGCAGGTCGCCGAGGGTGATCGTCCTTTCCCCGGCCGCCACCTGGCCGATGACGGTCGGGATGACCGCCCGCATCGACTGGCGCGGCCCGAAGGTGTTGAAGGGCCGCAGGGTCACCACCGGGGTCTCGAAGCTCGCGTGGTAGCTGTCGGCCAGCCGGTCGCCGCCCGCCTTCGAAGCGGCGTACGGGGACTGGGTGTTGATGGGGTGGTCCTCGGTGATCGGCACGGTCTGCGCGGTGCCGTAGGTCTCGCTGGTGGAGGTGTGCACCAGCCGGGGTGTGCCCAGCGCGCGGACCGCCTCCAGCACGTTGAGCGTGCCGGTGACATTGGTGTCCACATAGCTGTGCGGTGCCTGGTAGGAGTACGGGATCGCGATCAGCGCGGCCAGGTGGTAGGCCGTGTCGGCGCCTTCGAGGAGGCCGCGGACCGAGCCGGGGTCCCGGACGTCGCCGAGCACGATCTCGACCTGGTCGAGCACGTCCGGCGCGAGCGTCTCCAGCCAGCCGTAGGAGGAGAAGGAGTTGTACTGCGCCATGGCCCTCACCCGGTGCCCGGCGGCGACCAGCGCCTCGGTCAGGTGTGAGCCGATGAATCCCTCGGCTCCGGTGACGGCGGCGAGCGGTGCGGTGGTCAACTCGGTTCCTTCCGTTGAGTGGTGCTTCCTTGAGCGGGATGGGGCGGTGCCCTGTCCGGCCCGGGCGGCCTCGCGCCCGGGCCGGACCGGTCGGTCAGGCGTGCCGCGCGGGCCGTCCCAGCAGGTGCAGCACGCACCCGGTGAGCCACAGGGCGGCCGCGCCCGTACACAGGGCGAGTACGTCGGCGCGGGGCAGCGGGCCGAGAACGGTGAGCGCGCCGGCCGTGCCCGCGGCGGCGGCACACACCACGGCGGGCGGCCAGGCCACGCCGAACGCCTGGAGCAGCAGCGCGGTCCACAGGGCCGCCGCGAGCAGCAGCAGCGGGGCCGGGGCCGACCCGGTGAGCAGCGCGGCCGGGACGAGGGGCAGCAGATAGACGCCGAGACAGAGCGCGAGGACACCCGCCGACCAGAGCCGGAACGCGGCCGGTGTGCCCGTTCTGCGCAGCGCGGCCACCGACAGCCCCCGGTACCGGTACAGCAGCCACTCGGCGGGCCCCATGCTCACGGTCAGCGCGATCACCGCGTACGGGTCCTCGCGGCCCGCGAGCAGCACCAGCGCGCCGGCGGACAGCCCGAACATCCCGTACGGCAGCGACGCCAGCAGGGACGGGCGGACCGCTCCCTGCGCCGGGTCCGCGGCCAGGGCGGTACGCAGGGTCCAGCCCGCCGCCGCGACCGAGCCGAGCAGGGCGAGCAGCGGCAGCCCGGCCCGCAGCACGGTGCCGGGCTCCCACCACGGCAGGACGGCGGCCCCCGCGATCAGCGGTGCGAGGGCCGCCAGCAGCAGCCGTTCACCGCCCAGCACCAGCAGCACACCCGCCGCCGCGAGATACAGCGACTGGACGCCCGAGGCGAGTGCCGCCGTGGCGGAGCCGGTGACGAGCGCGCCGGCGCCGGTCGCGACGGCGGCGCCGAGCGGGGCGCCCCTGAGCAGGGTGCGGGCCGCCTCCCGCCGCCCCGAGGTCATCCGCACGAAGGCGCGGTGGCCGAGCGCCTGGCCCCAGGCCCACGAGAGCAGACCGGCCACCACGAGCCCGGTGACCGCGCGTTCGGCGTCCCACAGCGGGGCGGTGAGCAGATAGCCCAGGCCCGGCAGGGCGAACAGGGCGCCGCGCAGCGCGCACCGGACGTGGTCCGGGCGCCAGGGATCGGCGGCCGGCGGGGGTTCGGGGAAGGTGCGCGGCACCCGCTCGTACAGGGCGCGGGCCAGGGAGAAGAGGTTCGGGTGCCCGTACCGCTCCCTGATGACCTCGGCGGTCAGCCCCTCCGACTCCAGCAGCGCGGCGACCTCGTAGGGGTGGACGGCCGGGCCGATCCGGTCGGCCAGTTCCGCGGCGAGCGAGTCGACCGCCGCGTGGTCCCCGCCCCAGCGCGGCTGACGCAGGCTCAGGGTGCGCTCCACGTCCCGGCGCAGCCGGGGCGCGCTGTCCTCGGCCAGCCGCAGGGACAGGGTGTCGCCCTGCGAGCCGTCCGGCTCCAGGGCCATGGGTCCGCTCATCCGGCCAGGCTCCCCGTCCCGGCGACGGCCCCGACCTGCGCGCCGACCGGTGCCGTCCGGGGCTGCGGGGTGCGGATCCGGCCGTGGGCCGACAGCTCCAGATAGATCGAGCGGAACGTTTCGACAGTCTGGCGCAGGGTGAACTGCTCGATCACCCGGGCCCGCGCGGCCTCGCCCATCGCGCGCCGGCGCGCCGGGTCGGCGAGCAGCTCCAGGGCGGCGGCGGCCATCCGGGCCGGGTCGCGCGGTGGCACCACGAGCCCGGTGTCCCCGACCGCCTCCCGCACCCCGCCGACATCCGTGGAGACGGTCGCCCGCCCGCACGACATGGCCTCGATCAGGGTGAACGGGAACCCCTCGCTGATGCTGGAGAGCATCACCACGTTCCCCGCCGCGTAGGCGTCCTTGATGTCGTCGACGCGGCCCTCGAACGTGACCGCGTCGGCGTGTCCGAGGTCGGCGGCGAGCTTCTCGCAGCGCTGCCGGTAGGCCTCGCCGCCCCGGGGCGTGCCGCCGAACAGCCGCAGCCGCGCGGCCGGGAGGCGGTCCCGGACCAGCGCGAAGGCGCGGATGAGGGACTCCAGGTCCTTGATGGGGTCGACCCGGCCCGCCCAGCTGAGGGTGGGGCTCTCCGGCTCGGGCCCGGCGGGCGGGAAGGCGCCGGGGTCCACGCCGTTGTAGACGGTGCGGATCGCGGCGGGCGCGGCGCCGCCCTGCTCCTCCCACAGCCGGTTGTAGCGGTTGCCGGGCGTGATGAGCGCCGCCCGGCGGTAGGTCTCCTCGGCCAGCAGCCGGAAGAAGCCGAGGATCAGCGCCTTCACGGGCCAGCGGTAGGGGGCCGTGCGGTAGCCGAGGTAGCGCTCGCGCAGATAGACGCCGTGCTCGGTGAGCAGCAGCGGGACACCGTGCCGGTCCAGGGCGGCCAGGCCCGGCAGGACGGCCACGCCGCCGCTGACCGCGTGCGCCACGCCGTGCTCGGGCGGCGGTGTCGCCAGCGGCCGCAGGGCGTGCTCCAGCAGGGCCGTCGCGGTGAGGGCGTCGTGCAGGGTCGGGCGGGCCTCACGCACCGTCAGGCCGGGGCGGTTCCACAGGGCGGCGAGCACGGTGATCGCCCGGTCGCCGCGCAGGAACGGGCTCAGTACACCGTCGGCCGCGGCACGCGCCATCGTGTACAGGGCCGGGGCGAACCCGGACTCCGCCCGGGGGTCGAGCAGGGCGGCGAGGAACGACTCGTAGGCCTCCGCGAGGTGGCGTTCGGAGCGTCCCCGGGGCGGGCGGCCGGGCGGCGGCGCACCCCACATGGGGACGGAGACGACCCGTCGCACATGCGAGGGGACGTCCCAGGCGAGCGCCTCGCGTCCGGTGCCGGTGACGGCGACGACCTCGAAGTCGAGGTCGGGCATTCCGGTGACGAGCTGGTCGCACCAGACGCTGACTCCGCCGTGACTGTGCGGATAGGTGCCTTCGGTGAGCAGCGTGACGCGCGTGCCGGAGCGGCGCGCACTGTCGTGAACGTGCATGGTGTGGGCTCCACGGCCGAGGTCGGTGGCGGGCTGACCGGGGTCCGGCCGCCAGGGGCGGCCGGACCCGTCGTGCGGGCCGAGCTCAGTCCTCCGGGACGAACGGCACCTGCTCGCGCGCTCCGGCGGGCACCGTGGTCGGGGGAGTGGTGGAGGTGGTGGCGGACGCCGGGGCGTTCGCCGCGGGGGCGGCCGGGGCGGCCGGCAGGGTCAGGTCCAGCGGCTGTCCGGCCGAGGCGGTCCAGCCGGAGGCCGCTCCCGCGTAGGCGCTCCCGAAGGCGGTACCGCCGCCCGTGGTGCCGGTGGGCATCGTCGCGGTGACGAAGACACCGCTGGGCGCGTCGACGGTCACCGTGTCGCCGACCCGGTAGGCGGTCACCTGGCCGGCGTCGAGCGCCGCGTCCCAGGCCACCCGCCGCTGCATCTCGACGCCGACGTCCTTCTGCCGCAGGTTGACGATCGGGGTGTCGGCCGCGAACAGGGCGTCGTACCCGTCGATCACACCGTCGAGCACCGGGTAGGCGATCCGGTCCTCGGCCAGGTTCGACTGGTGGATGAAGTGCGGCTTGGGGTCGTTGGACAGGACGTGGCCGAGGGCCGTCCTGGTCTCCAGCGGCACGATGTACCCGGCGTACCCGGTGGCCGTGTCCAGCGGGGCGGCCAGACAGGTCGAGGTGGCGGGGTTGTCCTCGCAGATGCCGCTGCCGCCCTGGGCCCGGCTGGTGTAGATCCAGTTGTACTCGTCGACCTGCTCGGCCGCGCGGCCGGCGTTGTAGAAGACGTTCATCGGGTGGCGCGAGACGGTGGCCGCGGGGCCGACCTGGCGCTGAACCGGGTCACGGGAGGAGTCCGAGGCGAGCCACTTCACGCCGTTGTCGGTGAGGGCGGGCGCCAGGTTGGGGTTGTCCGTGGGCTGCTGCGGCAGGATCCGCAGGCCCGAGTGCTCGCCGGTGACCAACTCGCTGTTGTCCAGCGGGAGTCCGTTGGTCTCGCCCCAGACGCGGTTGTTCGCGATCTCGTCGGAGATCTCGTTCCGGCTCACCCACTTGGTGCTGCCGTCGGCGTTGGTGGCGCACTTCCACGGCACGACGGTGACGTCCTGCTCGCAGCCGAGGTAGGGGTGCGAGTAGGTGTGGTTGACCCAGCGGAACTCGTTCCGGTCGGCGAGCAGCGCGTCGGCGAGCTGGTCGACGCCGTTGTTGTCCTCGCGCTGGTTCACGCTGTCGGCGCCGTTGTACACCATGTCGAGCGTGAAGTCCTGGTCGCTCTGCCACTGCACGGCGTGGTCCACGTCGGCCGGCGTCATCCGGATCGGGTTCGCGACGCCCTGGCCGGGCGGGCAGTCGATGTCCCCGGGGGTGCAGTTGAGGGTGGAGTCCCAGCGGTCGTCGGCGCCGAAGACGTCGTCGACGTGCACGGCGAAGTAGTTGCGGGACGCGCCCAGGTGCACTCCGCCGGTCATCCACTCGACGATGCCGCGGGCCAGCAGCCGGAACTGCTGCTGGTACTGGTTGTAGACGAACGTGACGACGAGTTCACGGCGGCCGTCGTGCCGGTACTCGCCGACGAGGGAGCCCTTGGTGGCCCGCCCCGGGATGGCCGCCTGGACGTACGGGGTGAAGTCGGCGCCCGGCACCGGCTGTGAGAGGTAGGCGTAACTCTCGCCCACGGTCGGGGAGTTGTCCTCGAACGGGACGGAACCCTCCAGGTAGCCGAAGGGTCCCGCGGCGCCCGCGTCGGTGACCTCGGCGGTCACGCCGTCCACGCTCCCGGCGTAGCCGGTGGCGCCGATCGGGTACTGGAGGCCGGCCTCGGGACGCGCGTAGGTGTACGCGTCGACCTGGGGGATCGCGTAGGTCCGCTCGTAGGTGGCGAGGGCCGTCATCTCGGCGGAACCGGCCGCGAACGGGTTGTCGTTGGGCAGCACCACGGCCTGGAACTTCGCCCGTGGGACGCCGTCCACGGTGTCGGCGAGGAAACCCGCGTCGATCACGGGCCGGCCCGGGGCGTTGAGGTCGATCTCGGTGTACGGCGTTCCCGTCAAGTCGAGTTCGGCCGCGATGGCGTCCGTCGACGGCCCCCCGTCGCTGACGATCAGGACCCGCAGATCGATGCGGGGTGTGGCCGCGTCGGCCTGGGCCGTGGCCGCCGGAGCGGCCAGCGAGGCTATGAGCGCGCTCACGGCCAGCGCGGTGGTGCGGATGGTCTGTCTCATGCGGTGATGTGGTCCTCTCCCCGGGCAGGGGTGAGCACCGCTCCCGCGCGGAGCGGACCACCCCCAGCGTCGCGCCACGCCCCCCTCAGACGTCAGTCGGCGACGCGTTCGCCGCAACCATGGTGATGTTCTTGTGTAGCTTTTGTGGTCCAGGCGCGAAACGTGACGGAAAAGTGCAGGTGTCGAGTGAGTTCGAAACCTGTGGGTCACCGGTGGGAAACGGATGAGCCGGGCGCGTCTTGAGGCGATCTGTCCCCTCTGTGCCCTGGTCCAAGGCCCGGCGACGGCCGTCAACCGCCCGTAGACGACTGTTTGTTGACGAGTGGATCGGCCTTTGGGTTGCTCGCGTGTACGTCTGGTTTCGGACGGTTCACAGCGCGCCGCGGGCATACGAAAGGCGGCCGGCGGGTCGCCGGCCGCCCCGAAGTCTGGTTGTCAGGCGCAGAGAACCCGGGTCTCGGGGGTGAAGACCGGGCCACCACTGGTGCTCGTGGTGTCGCTGAACTCGGCGTAGTAGTACGAGTAGAAGCCGATGTTGCCGTTGCAGCCGGAGTCGGCGGCGACCTGGAGCGTCAGGGTCACGGTCCGGCTCTGGCCGGGCGGGATGGTGGCGCCGTAGTTGGTGCCCAGGTTGGCCGGGCCGGTGCCGGAACACGGGACGGCGCCGGCGTCGGTGGCCAGGCTGCACCCGGTGAAGCTGTACTTCAGGTCGGGCCGCTGGGTGGTGAGCCAGGTCGGCTCGATCGTCTGGTACACGAACCAGACGTCGTACGTCTGGTTGTTGGTGAGCGTCATGGACAGGTTCACCGTGCCACCGGGCGTGGTGGTGGCGGCGCTGGTGCTGAACGTCAGGTCGGCCGGAGCGGCCGGGGCGGCGCTTGCCTGCGGCGTCAGGCCGAACAGCGCGAGGGCCAGAGCAAGGACGGAGGAGAGGCCGAGGCGTCTCAGCAAGGGTGATCGCATGGCCACGGAGGCTAGGCAGCGGGTGCCCGCACCGTCAGTACTACGTCGGGCCGGTGTGCCGCCGGACGGCTGAAAGTGCATGATCCGTGAAGAACTTGTGAGGCCGCCTTCACGGACGGCCGGGAGACCGATCCGCGCACCACAGCGCCGGAGCGGGGCGCGAGCGCCGGACGGGCGGGGCCGCCCCGCGCGGCGGGAGTGCGCCGACGCGGAATTGGCGAGTTTCCCACCGCTCACCCCCGTATGACCACACCTCGCGTACCTCGGACTTTCACATCAGGGTCACTGCACCCTTCCCTGACGTTTGGTGCTCTTGGAACACTCCTTCCGCGCGCAATGTGCCAGTTCGGCCGGTCGAAACACATCAGTACGAGAGGTGCCTCACCCATGCCCGAAGTCAATCGGCGCAAATTCCTCCAGATAGCGGGCGCGACCACCGCCTTCTCCGCGCTGTCCAGCAGCATCGAGCGCGCGGCAGCGCTCCCCGCCCACTACCGCAAGGGCACCATCGAGGACGTCGAGCACATCGTCGTCCTGATGCAGGAGAACCGGTCCTTCGACCACTACTACGGCAAGCTCCGCGGCGTCCGCGGCTTCGGCGACCCGCGCCCGGTGAACCTCGACAACGGCAGGTCGGTGTGGCACCAGGCCCAGAGCGGCGGCGAGGAGATCCTGCCGTTCCACCCGGAGGCCGACGACCTCGGCATGCAGTTCCTGGAGGGCCTCCCGCACGGCTGGACCGACGGCCAGCACGCGTACAACGGCGGCAAGTACGACAAGTGGCTGCCCGCCAAGGGCACCACGACGATGGCATACCTGACCCGCGAGGACATCCCGTTCCACTACGCGCTCGCCGACACCTTCACCGTCTGCGACGCCTACCACTGCTCGTTCATCGGCTCCACCGACCCGAACCGCTACTACATGTGGTCCGGTCACACCGGCAACGACGGCAAGGGCGGCGGCCCGGTCCTGGGCAACGACGAACTGGGCTACGACTGGACGACCTACCCCGAGCGCCTGGAGGCGGCGGGCGTCTCCTGGAAGATCTACCAGGACATCGGCGACGGCCTGGACGCGGCCGGCAGCTGGGGCTGGATCAACGACGCCTACCGCGGCAACTACGGCGACAACTCGCTGCTGTACTTCAACAAGTACCGCAACGCCAAGGCCGGCGACCCCTGGTACGACAAGGCGCGCACCGGCACCGACGTGAAGAACGGCGACGGCTACTTCGACCGGCTCGAAGCCGACGTCAAGGCCGACCGGCTGCCGCAGATCTCCTGGATCGCCGCCCCCGAGGCCTTCTCCGAGCACTCCAACTGGCCGACGAACTACGGCGCCTGGTACATCGCGAAGGTCCTCGACGCGCTCACCTCCAACCCGAAGGTCTGGGCGAAGACGGCCCTGTTCATCACCTATGACGAGAACGACGGCTTCTTCGACCACGTGGTGCCGCCGCTGCCGCCGAAGTCCGCCGCGCAGGGCAGGTCCACCGTCGACGTCTCGCTCGACCTGTACCCGGGCGACAGCAACCGCCCGGCCGGCGCCTACGGCCTCGGCCCGCGGGTGCCGATGCTCGTCGTCTCACCGTGGAGCAAGGGCGGTTACGTCTGCTCCGAGACCCTCGACCACACCTCGGTCGTGCGGTTCATGGAGCGCCGCTTCGGCGTCGAGGAGCCCAACATCTCGCCCTGGCGGCGCGCGATCTGCGGCGACCTCACGGCCGCGTTCGACTTCTCCCGCAAGGACACCAGGCCCGCCCGGCTGCCCGACACCGACGACTACGAGCCGCCGGACCGCGTACGGCACCCGGACTACAGCCCGACGCCGCCCGCCGACCCGGACATGCCCAAGCAGGAGCGCGGACTGCGCCCGTCCCGCCCGCTGAAGTACGCGCCCCTTGTGGACGGTTCGGCGGACCCGGCGGCCGGGAAGTTCACGCTGAGCTTCGCCTCCGGCGCCAGGGCCGGTGCAGCCTTCCTGGTCACGTCCGGCAACCGCACCGACGGCCCCTGGCAGTACACCACCGAGGCCGGCAAGAGCATCTCGGACACCTGGAACTCGGCGTACTCGGGCGGCGCGTACGACCTGACCGTGCACGGCCCGAACGGCTTCGTGCGTGTCTTCAAGGGCCCGGGCAAGCAGGCCGGCCCCGAGGTCACCGCCCGCCACCACGGCGACGACATCGAGCTGACCCTCACCAACCGGGGTTCGGCCACGGTCACCCTCAGGGTCGCCAACGGCTACGGCGGCCGCCCGAAGAGCGTGAAGCTGCGGGCCGGCGCCAGGACCCGGCTCACCGTGGACCTGGAGCGCAGCCGCCGCTGGTACGACGTGACGGTCACGTCCGGGTCCGACCCCGCGTTCCTGCGCCGCTTCGCCGGCCACGTCGAGAACGGCCGCCCGGGTGTGAGCGACCCGGCGATCATCACCGAGTAGGCGACCGGCCGCTCAGTGTGCCGTCAGGTGCCCCGGACCGGAGAGCGGCTCCCGGGGCACCGGCGATACGGGTTGTACCTCCGGTGTCCTGAGCGGCGCCGGTGAGGCGGGCCGCGGGATCACGGTGACCGGCAGGTCCGTGACCTTCGCGGCCGCCGTCTCCCGGGTGGAGCGGGACAGCAGGACCACACCCCACGCCGCCAGCCCGGCGCCCACGAGGGCGAGCAGGATGCCGGCCGGGCCGCCCTGGAAGCGCTCGCCCAGCAGGCTCACGCCGATCACCGCGGCGGCCACCGGGTTGGCCAGCGTGACCACCGCGAGCGGTGCGCCCAGGCCACCTCGGTAGGCGACCTGCGACAGCAGCAGCCCGCCGCCCGCGAAGGCCGCGACGAGCAGGGCCACGCCGATCACCTGTCCGCTGAGCAGCGGCCCGGTGCGGTCCGTCGCGGCCACCGTCACCGTCTGGGTGAGCGCCGAGGCCACGCCGGAGGCGAAGCCGGACGCGGTGGCGTGCCGCAGCCCCGGCCGGGTGCCGGGACGGCACAGCACTCCGATCGCCAGCGCCGTCGCCCCGGCGACCAGCAGTGCCTCGGACCCGCTCAGCACATCGTCGGGGGCGGGCCCCGACGCGGTCACCAGGAGCGCGGCGAGACCGGCCAGCGTGAACGCCGTACCCCGCCACTCCGTGCCGCTCACCCGGCGGCCCGCGAGCCGCGCGCCGAGGGGCACCGCGGCGACCAGGGTGAGCGCCCCCAGCGGCTGGACGACGGTCAAAGGCCCGTACTTGAGGGCCACCACGTGCAGCAGCGCGGCGCCCGCGTTCAGCAGTACCGACCACCACCAGGCGCTCCGGCCGAGCAGCCGCAGCAGACCGGTGCCGGGGGAGCGGGCGGCCAGCCGCTCCTGGGCGACGGCCGCGGCGGCGTAGGCGACGGCGGAGAAGAGCGAGAGGACGACGGCGACGACCGCGGCGTTCACCGGCCCGCTCCGACCAGTGCCTGGTCCTTGGCGGGCACCCGGGCACCGGCCGCGCGGCCCGCCGGCGTGACGGTCCGGCGCGGGGCGTGCAGCACGGCGAGCGCGATGCCCAGCAGGGCGGCGGCCACCACGGCGTCCAGCCAGTAGTGGTTGGCCGTGCCGACGATCACCGTCAGGGTGAGCAGCGGGTGGAGCAGCCACAGCCAGCGCCAGCGCGACCGGGTGGCGGCGATCAGGCCGACGGCCACCATCAGGGCCCAGCCGAAGTGCAGGGAGGGCATCGCCGCGAACTGGTTCGACAACTGGTCGGTCTGCGGCGGCCCGTAGACCGAGGGGCCGTAGATCCGGGCCGTGTCGATCATGCCGGTCTCCGTCAGCATCCGCGGCGGCGCCAGCGGGAACGTGAGATGCAGCACGAGCGCGGCGCCGGTGACGGCGGCGAGCACCCGGCGCGCCCACACGTAGTGCGCGGGGCGGCGCAGGTACAGCCAGACCAGGAAGGCGGCCGTGGCCGGGAAGTGGACGGTCGCGTAATAGGTGTTGGCGATGTGCACCAGCGTGTCGCCGTGCAGCAGCAGGGACTGCACCGAGTCCTCGTCGGGCAGCCGCAGCGCGCGCTCCCAGTCCCACACGGAGTGGGCGTTGTGGAAGGCCTCACCGGTGTGGCCCGTCGCCAGTTGGCGGCCGAGTTTGTAGACGAGGAAGAGCCCCGCGACGAGCAGGAGCTCACGGAGTATCGGCGGACGTCCGGGTGGGTCGGACTCCACTGGAGAAGGCTCGGCCGGTGTGTTCATCCCCCGTGCCCCTTCGCTGACGACGCTTGCATATGGCATCGATACTGCTTCGTACCGAAACGCCAGTGTACCGATACGGTCGGGTACCGGTACACTGGCGTATCGATGGCGTTCGGCACACTCGGGTGGGAAAGCCCGGGTGCGGCCGGGACCCAGGCCCGTTCAGCGCGAAGAGGCGAGGAGAAGAGCCCATGACGTCGCAGGCCGCGGACCGACCGGAGACGGTTGGAGCCTCGAGCCGCTCCAAGCTGACGCCCGAGCGTGAGCAGGAGTTCTTCGACGCCGTGATCGAGCAGCTCCGCGAGTGCGGATACGACGCGGTCACCATGGAGGGCATCGCGGCGAGCACGCGGTGCAGCAAGTCCACGCTGTACCGGCAGTGGAAGACCAAACCGCAGTTCGTGGCGGCGGCGCTGCGCTCCAACCGGCGCGTGCGCTTCGCCGGCATCGACACCGGCTCGCTCGCCGGGGACCTGTGCGAGGCCGCGCGGGCCGCGGGGGACATCTCGGTCCACGACACCCGGCTGTTCCAGGCGCTCGGCCACGCCTTCGTCCAGGACGAGGCGCTGGCCCGCGCGCTGCGCGAGGCGATCGTCGAGCCCGAGATCACCGCGCTGGAGAACATCCTGCGGCGCGGTGTGGAGCGCGGCGAGGTACCCGCGGGGCATCCCGCGCTGGAGTACGTGCCGGCGCAGATGTTCGGCGTCCTGCGCGCCAGGCCGGTGCTGGAGGGCGCGGACGCGGACCCGGACTATCTGGTCCGGTTCGTGGAGGCCGCCGTGCTGCCCGCGCTCGGACTCACCGCCACCACAAGACCCAGGCCGCCGTCCGACGCATGACCGGACGGTGACCTGACCGCGCCGCACCGTGGGGACGGGGGCGGCGCGCACCCCCCGGCCGGGTGGGGTTCCTCTTGAGCGGAGAGGCGCCCCACCCGGCCGACTGGTTCACGGGGTGTCGCGGGGGTGTCGCTACGACAGGGGGGCCGGTCAGATGTCCTGGCCGCTGCCGCCGCCCGAGGACGCCTTGATGCCCTTGGTGATCTCGTCGATCACACTCTGCGGCTGGTCCGCGTCCACCCCGAAGCGGACCACGACGAGCTGCTCCGGATTGGCGGGCGAGGGGAAGACCAGCGACTCGACGATGCCGTCCGCCCCCTTGCTGGTGACCGCCTTCCAGCGGACCTTCCAGCCCTTCTGCCCGGCCACCGTCACGGCCTCCGACGAGAGCTCCTCGTGCGAGGTGATCTTGCCGTAGGTGGTGCCGCCGTAGGACTCCTCGGCGTTGGCCTCGATGTCCGCCTTCGCCACCGCCTCCGGCGTCGAGCCCTCCGTGCCCAGCGCGATGGCGGGCGCCGAGTACGCGCCGCCCTTCGTGCAGGACTTGGACGTGTCGCCCGGGCAGTCGTAGGTGTCCTCGGAGGTCACCTGGGCGCCGACCGTCATGCCCTGACCGGTCCAGCCCTCCGGCACCGGCATGCTGATCGCGTTCACCGGGTCCGGGACGGTACCGCCGCCCTCGACCGGCGGCGGCGTCGACTGCTGCGGCGCGGGCGACTCGCCGCCCTCACCGCCGCCCCCGCCCGGCCCGCCGAACGGACCGCCCGGACCGCCGGACCCCTGCGGGCTCGGGCTCTGGGTGCTGCCCGCGGTGTCGGAGCCGGTGCCGCTGTCGTTCGTCAGCGCGTACACACCGACCCCGATGCTCGCCAGGACCGCCGCGGCGACCCCGACCGCGACACCGGTCCGCAGCCGGCGCCGGCCACCGGCCGGGGGCTGCCCCGGATACCCGGGATAGCCGGCCAGGTACTCCGGCTGCCCCGGATAGCCCGGGTGGCCCGAGGGATCCGCCGCGGACGGGTACACGGGGCCGCCGGGCCGGCCCGGGTGGACCGGAGCGCCCGGCTGGCCGGGATACGCCGGGAAGGCCGTCTGCGTCGGATGCTGGGCCGGATCCTGCGGCGCCGCTGGAGCCGCGGGCGCCGCCTGGTCCGGGGCCCGCGGGTCCGGTTCCGCGGACGCCGCCGGACTCTCCGCGGTGGAGGCCGGGGAGGCCGGGGAGGGGGCCGAGTCGGCCGGTTCCGGCGTGGCCTCCGGCGTGATGTCGGCCGGCGGTTCCCCGGCGGCAGCCGGCTGCCCCGGGGGACCCCACGCGGCGGCCGGGCCCGCCGGACGGGTCTGTTCCGTCCATGCCTTGCCGTCCCACCAGCGCTCGGTGGGCGGACCGTCACTTGTCTGCCCGGGGTCGGGATACCACCCGGGAGGAGTCACCTGCGTCATGACCCAACCGTATGAGGCATCTGTGAAAGCGGGATGAGAGGGACCGGTCGGACTTCGCCAATCCCACTCAGGGAACTGTCAGGAGCCGTGCCTGGCGTCAAGGTGTCCCTCAGCTTTCGCAGGTGATCGAGAAGGCCACGGCCTCGGAGGTGGCCGCGAAGGGCTCCCGCAGCTCGACGCCGATCCTGCTGTTCAGGGTCCCGGCCTCGGAGTACGTGGTGAGCCGTACGGTGTCCTGCTCCCGTTCGTCCCCGCTGTCCCCGACCGACAGCAGCCTCCAGTGCGGGTCGACCAGCGAGCCGTCCTCGGAGACCCAGCGGAAGGAGACCTGCGTCGGCTCGTCGGAGGTGAAGGTCGCGGTGAACGTGGGCGCCTGTCCCTCGGACGGCGGACACGCCCCCGAGTACGTGGTGTTCGTACCGGCCACGCCCACCTGTAGCCCCTGCCCGCCGGTGTCCTGCGCCGCCTGCCCGGTGCCGCCGGTGGCGGCCGGGTCCTTGTCACCGCCCTCGTCACCGCCTCCGGCCAGGGTGTAGGTCACCCCGCCGATCACCGCGAGGGCGACGACGGCGGCCGCCAGGATCAGGACCGGGCGGGGCCTGCGGCGGGCGGGGGTTTCGCCGTGGGCGGGGACGGGGTCGGCGGGCGGGGTGGGGGGAGTGTGGGGAGCGGGGGAGGTGTGGGGGACGGGTGCTGCTGGTACTGGCGTACGTGGTGCGGCCACGTGGGTGGCCGTTTCCTCCACCGCGGGCGCGGCGACGGTCGACCCGGTATTGGCCGCCGTCGTCCCCGACTCCGTTGTGGTCCCCCCGGGTTGGTCAGCTGTCGTAGCGAACCCGGTGCTCGCCGTCTCCTCGTGGCCCCCGACGGTGGCCGTATCCGCGGTGGTCCGGTCCGTTGCGGTCAGTGAGCCGACCTCCGTCGCCCCACCGGCCGTTGGCGTCACCTCAGTCACCTCAGTCACCTCAGTCACCTCGGTCACCTCGGTCACCTCCACCTCGGTCACCGCCGTCTCCGTCAGCGCGGTCACCGTGGGGTTCGTCACGGCGAGACGCGGGTCCGTCGGCCGGTTCGTGACGGCGGGCGCGCTGTCCGCGGGTTCCGCGCCGGTGGCCGGCGCCGGTTCGCCGGTGATCCGCTCCAGCGCGGTGGCGACCTCGGCCCCGGAGACACGGTCGGCCGGCTCCTTGCGGAGGAGCCCCTCGATGACGGGGGTGAGGGGGCCGGCGCGGCGCGGGGCGGGGAGTTCGGCGTCGACGACCGCGCGCAGGGTGTTCAGGGCCGTGTCACGGCGGAAGGGGGAGGTGCCCTCGACCGCGGTGTACAGCAGCACGCCGAGGGACCACAGGTCCGACTCGGGGCCGGACGGGCGGCCCAGGGCGCGCTCCGGCGGCAGGTACTCCGGGGAGCCGACGAGCTCACCGGTCATCGTCAGGTTCGAACTGCCCTCGACCATGGCGATGCCGAAGTCGCTGAGGACGACCCGGCCGTCGTCGGCGAGCATCACGTTCGCGGGCTTCACGTCCCGGTGCTCGACACCCACGGCGTGCGCCGCGAGCAGCGCGGCGAGCACCTCGGCACCGATCCGTGCCGCGTGCCGTGCGCCGATCGGACCCTCGGCCTTGAGGAGTTCACCGAGCGACCGGCCGCGGATCAGCTCCATCACGACCCAGGGGCGGCCGTCGTCCACGGCCACGTCGTGCACGGTCACCACCGAACGGGCGCTGATCCGGGCCGCCGCCCACGCCTCACGCTCCAGACGCCGGTACATCCGGGCCACGTTGGCCTCCGACATGCCGACGGGAGCGCGGACCTCCTTGACCGCCACCTCCCGGCGCAGGGTCTCGTCACGGGCGCGCCACACCGTGCCCATGCCGCCCTCACCGAGACGCGACAGCAGGCGGTAGCGGCCGGCTATCAGCGGCCCACCCTCTGGTTCTCCCGGTGTGGTCTGCTCGTTGTGCATCAGGGCGCTTCTCCCTCTCCGGTGCGGTGCGCGGCGGTGCGCGGGCATGGCACTCGAACACTACGTTCGGGCGAGGCCCGGCGGTTCCGCGAGGGGTCCGTAATTTCGCGGCGGGGCAGGGGAGTTCTCCCGAACGCTCCTGGTACGCGCGCGACCGAAGTTGTCGGGACATGGTGGAAACCGAACCGCATGCCGCCACGTGTTGTCCTTTGCGGGCCTGGACAGGGACACGATCGGCCACCGAGGATGGGCCCGTTTTCCGCTGCCGGCGCTGGACCGGCGTAACCGGAATCAATCGAAAGGCGTGACGAGTTGCCATCGGTCATCGTGGGGCGCACGGGTCCCTTCGCGGGACAGAGCGTGGTCCTGGGGGACGCCCCCCTCACCTTCGGGCGCAAGAGCGACAACGGCGTCGTGATCGTGAGTCAGCGGGCCTCACGGCTGCACGCGGAGATAGTCGTGGAGGACGCCGGCTACGTCCTGCACGACCGCGACAGCCGCAACGGCACCTTCGTCAACGACCAGCGGATCACCCGGCACGTGCTGCGCCCCAACGACCTCATCCGGATCGGTGAGGAGACCTTCCTCTACGAGGCGCAGGACGCCCTGGAGACGGTCATGGACCTCTCCCTCCTCGACGCCCCCCGCGTGGACACCAGCGACCCCGGCGTCCTGCGGGTCACCGTCACCGGCGGTGGTCCGGTGGGTCTGGCCTTCGCGCTGTCCCTGGAGGAGTCGCTGCGCGGACGGGTCGCCGTCACGGTGTACGACGGGCGCTGGACGCGCAAGGGCTCCGCGGTCGTCTGGAAGGACGAGACGGACGGCAACGTACGGCGTCAGCAGGTCGTCACCGTGCAGAGCCGGCAGTACCTCGCGCTCTCCGACGAGGTGCGCTCGGCGCTCTTCGACGACGACGCGGCCTTCTCCGAGATGTGGCCGCTGGGACCCGACTCCGTCGAGGGCCGGCCGCCCCGCAACATCCGTATCGCCTACATCGAGGACCGGCTCCTGGCGCTGGCCAACACCCGGCGGGGCATCCGGCTCGTCCCGAACCGCTTCGACCCCGAGGAGCAGGGCCGGCTCGCGCAGGAGCACGTCCTGGTCATCGCCGAGGGCGGGCGGTCCCGTACCCGGGAGTTCTACGCCGACCGGTTCGGCGCGGCCGACGCCTCGATCTACTCCCTCGACGGCGAGCACCTCCAGGACTTCGTCCTCGGCCTGCGTGTCAAGTCGCGGCTGTCGGACCCGATGAGCGTGCTGCTGACCGTCTCGCAGAACCGCTTCCTGCTGAACTCCCTGCGCGGCGAGGGCTTCCTGAACATGCGGCTCACGCGCGAGGAGGCCAAGAGCGTCATCGGTATCGACCCGGTCCGCCAGGTCTTCGAGGAGTGCGTCGCCGCGCGCCCCTGTCTGATGACCCGCGAGGAGGACGGCAACGAGTTCCGCTGTCCGACCCACGGGACGCTCTTCCTGCCGGCGCTGCTGCGCAGTTCGCCGCTGTGGAAGGAGATCCTCCAGGGTCTGAACCTGTTCGGGGTCCCCGAGGCCGACCTGTCCGCGATCACCTCGTTCCGGCTGGACATGGTGCAGCGGCCCCGGTTCACGGCCCAGCTCACGCCGCCGACCGCGACGGCGCCGGGTACCTACGGCTTCCTTCTCGGCGACGCGGCCAACGCCATCCACTTCTGGCCTGGGCGCGGGCTCAACAGCGGGCTGGCGTCCGCCACTTCGCTCGCCCGGTCGCTGAGCCGCACCTGGCAGGGGAGGGCGCTGCGGGACGCGGACTTCATCCGGCACGAGGCGGCCATGTCCATGCTTCAGTACCGGCACAAGAGCCGTGCGTGGAACGCCATGGTCACCACGGACGAGCAGGGTGTCACCCGGGCCATCAAGGACGTCATCGCGGCCAGCACGGATGCGCCGGGCGCGGTGTCGGCCCGCCCCGACCTCGACGACCTCCTCGACCGGATGTCCGCCATCCGTGAGCGCCTGGCTCCGCGACTGCCGGGTATGCCGACGGACGACGAACTCCGCGACCATCTGACTTCCGTCGCGCCCGGCACCCTCCGCACCCTGCGGGAGAGTGGCGCCTGGGACACGCTGATCGTCGGCGGCGAGGAGGCTGACATCGACCTCTTCTACCGCAACGACGCCCCGGTCTACGTCCCCCGCCAGCCCGACCCCCGCACGGTCCCCCCGGCCGGCGTCCCCCAAGAGGCCCTCCCCCTCAACCCCTACGACGCCACGAGCCCTCCGGGAGCGGTAGCCCCATAACGCGGGGTGTGCGGCTGCGGGTGGGTGGGGGCCGATCGCGCAGTTCCCCGCGCCCCTGGCGGCGTCACGGAGCCGGGGCGGACATGGACATCTGCGGCTGAGTGGGGGCTCGTCGCGCAGTTCCCCGCGCCCCTGGCGGCGTCGCGGGGGCCCGGCACACCCCCGCACCCCACACCCGATGCCTCCCAAAAACGCCCCCCACCTTCCCCCCGCCGGCCCCGGCACCCACCCAAGGGGCGCGGGGAACTGCGCGACCAGCCCCCACTGACCCGCAGATGCCCACCTGTCCACGCCGGGTCCGGCATCCCACCCAAGGGGCGCGGGGAACTGCGCGACCAGCCCCCACTGACCCGCAGATGCTCCCTGTCCACGCCGGCCCCGGCAACGCACCTAAGGGGCGCGGGGAACTGCGCGACGAGCCCCCACGCACCCGCAGATGCTCCCGATCCCCGCCGGGCAAGGGGCGCGGGGAACTGCGCGACCAGGCCCCACTCACCCGCACACGATCAACCCGCCCCGCCCTCGATGACCAGGCGCCTCGGCGCGCGACCCCCCGGCGGGGGGAACCGCAAGGCGTGCGTGCCCGGTGTGATGGAACCCAGCACGCTGGGATGCCGAGCCCCCGTGCTGACAGGAAACGCCCCCGGCAACCCGTGAACCGTCAAGAACCCCAACACCGCGAACGCGTACGCCTCCTTCGCGTCAGAAGGCAACCCCCACACGTCCGACCGACGTACCAACACCCCCGGCAGACACTCGCCGAGCATCGACACAAGGGCCGGATTACGCGTACCCCCACCCGACACAAGCACCTCCGTCGCCCCCACCCCCCGCACCGCATCCGCAACCGTCCGAGCCGTAAGCATCGTGAGCGTCGCGATCACATCCTCGGCGGACAGGGTGCCCCCCACCCCGGCCAGCGCATCCCGCAGATACCCGGGATGGAACAACTCCTTCCCGGTGGTCCGCGGCGCGGAAAGCGCGTAGTACGGCTCGTCCAACAGCCGCCCCAGCAACACCTCATGCACCCGCCCCCGCGCAGCGAGCCGCCCGTCGACGTCGTACGACAACCGCCCCCCGCTGAACCCCCGCGCCGCCGCGTCGATCAGCGCACACCCGGGCCCGGTGTCGAACGCCGTACCGTCCGGCGCCGTGAGGTTCGCGATCCCGCCGAGATTGAGCGCGACCGGCACCCCCTCCCGCCCCCGCAGCCACAGCAGATCCACCAGGCTGACCAGCGGCGCGCCCTGCCCGCCCGCGGCGATGTCGCGTGGCCGGAAGTCGGCGACCACCGGCAGCCCCGTCGCCTCCGCGATCCACGCGGGCTGCCCCAGCTGCAACGTCCCGTGCACCACCCCACCCTCCACCCAGTGGAAGACGGTCTGCCCGTGCGAGGCCACCAACTCGCCCCGCCCACCGCACAGTTCACGGTCCGCCCGGACGGCCGCCGCCGCGAAGGCCTGTCCGATCCGGGTGTCGAGCCGGCACACGTCGGCCATCGACACCACCCCGGGCGGCAGCGCCGCCGCGAGCGCCGCCCGCAGCTCGTCGTCGTAGGCGTCGCTCACCATCCCGAGCGGCCGCAGCACCAGCGTGTCCCCGTCGAGCCGCAGCTCGGCCGCCGCCGCGTCGATGGCGTCGTACGACGTCCCGGACATCAGCCCGATCACCCGCATGGACGAACCTCCGTTCACCCCGCCCCCACTCACCCGGCCTCCCCGCGCACCGCGCCCGCCACCGCGGGCACGGTCGCCAGCGCCAGCACACTCACCGCGCAGGTCGCGGCAGCGTAGTACGCCGGAATGTCCGCGTTCCCGGTGCGTTCGACCGTCTCGGTGATGACGAGCCCGGCACAGCCGGAGAAGACGGCGTTGGACAGGGCGTAGGCGAGACCGAGGCCGGTGTAGCGGACCGTGGTCGGGAACATCTCCGCCAGCATGGCCGGACCCGGCCCCGCCATCAGCCCCACCACGGCACCGGCACAGAACACCGCCAGGCCCCGCACACCGGCGGACGTACCGGTGTCCTGGAGCAGATCCAGCAGCGGCAGCGCGAGGACCACCACCAGCACCGCCCCCGTCAGCATCACCGGCCTGCGCCCGATCCGGTCGCTCAGCAGCCCGGCCGGCAGGATCGTCACCGCGAACCCGAGGTTGGCCAGGACCGTGGCGATCAGCGCCTGCTGGAAGCTCGCGTCCAATGTGTTCTGGAGATACGACGGCAGCACCACCAGGAAGGTGTAGCCGGCCGCCGCCCACCCCATGATCCGCCCGGCGCCCAGGGCGATCGCCCCGGCCACCTCCCGCCCCGGCGGACGTACGGCCGCCAGCGTCCCGGAAGAGGCCCGCTCCCGGCGGAACTCCGGCGTCTCGTCCAGCCGCAACCGCAGCCACAGCGCGCCGGCCCCCATCGGCGCCGCCAGCAGGAACGGCAGCCGCCAGCCCCACGACTGCACCTGGGACTCCGTCAGCGCGGTCGCCACGACCGCCGCCACCCCGGCCCCGCCGAGCAGCCCCAGCGCCACCGTGAACGACTGCCACGCCCCGTACAGACCCCGGCGGCCCGGCGGCGCGGACTCCGTCATCACCGCCACCGCCCCACCGAACTCCCCGCCCGCCGACAGCCCCTGAACCACCCTCAGGAACGTCAGCAGCCACGGCGCGAGGGCCCCGGCCGCCGCGTACGTCGGCAGCAGCCCGATCAGCGTTGTCGCGCCCGTCATCAGCGAGACCACCAGGATCAGCACCGGCCGCCGCCCGATCCGGTCGCCGAGCCGTCCGAACACGGCCGCCCCGACCGGCCGGAAGAAGAACGCCAGCGCGAACGACGCGTACGTCCGCACCAGCGCCTCCGCCTCGCTCCCGCCCTCCGGTGTGAAGAACCGGGCGGCGATCACGGTCGCGAAGTAGCCGTAGACACCGAACTCGTACCACTCGATGAAGTTGCCGACCGAACCCGCGAGCAAGGCCCTTACACCCGGCCGGTCCGCGTCCGTCCCACGTTTGCGGAAAGTCTGCTTCATCCCAGGGCTGTTGACCGTGCAACCGTCACGCAAACCCCGGTCAGCGGCCCGGCGCGTCGCCCCGGCGCGACCCGGTTCACCCGACCCGGCAGGAGCTGCCGGGACCCACCACCACGGGGCACGCCGGACGGCTACGCTCAAGCTCTGTACGTCGTTCGGGCGACTTGGGGAGGTAGCGGGATGACGGAGGTACGGCCCACGGCGGCCGCCTCGGCTCCCCTGTGGGAGCGCGACGTGGAAGTCGCCGCCCTGCGGCGGGCGGTGGAAGGTCTGCGCACCGACGGCTCCCCCTCCGGCAGTCTGCTGGTGTTCACGGGCGAGGCCGGACTCGGCAAGACCGCTCTGCTGGCCGAGACCCGCAGGATCGCCGAGGCCCGCGGCTGCACCGTCTGGTCCGCCCGTGGCGGCGAGACCCTCAGGTCGGTGCCGTTCAACGTGCTGCGCCAGCTGTTGCAGCCCGCGCTGGTCTCCCTGCTGCCGGAAGAGGCACGGGACTACCTCGGCGACTGGTTCGACATCGCCGGCCCCGCCCTCGGCATCACGGAACCCGGCGAGCGCCACGCCGACCCGCAGGGTGTCTGTGACGGCCTGGTCGTCGCCGTGCGCCGGCTCGCCAAGCGGGACTGGCCGCTGGTCCTGCTGATCGACGACGCCCACTGGGCCGACCAGGAGACCCTGCGCTGGCTCGCCGCCTTCGCCGCGCGCCTGGAGGACCTGTCCGTGCTCGTGGTGGTCGCCCGCAGGCCCGGCGAGGTCAGCGGCGACAGCGCCGAGCTCCTCGACACCGTCGCCGAACTGGGCGACCAGGTCACCAACCTGAGCGCGCTCACCCCGGACGCCACCGCGGGACTCACCCGCGCCACCCTCGGCGAGCACGCCGACCCCGCTTTCTGCCGCGAGGTCTGGGCGGTCACCGCGGGCAACCCGTACGAGACGGTCGAGCTCCTCGCCAAGGTCCACGACAGCGAACTCGACCCCGTCGAGTCCTCCGCGAGCGAACTGCGCGCCCTCAACCGCTCCGCCCGCGGCGGCGGACTCGTCGCCCGCCTGGAGGGCCTCGGCATAGACGCCACCCGGTTCGCCTGGGCGGCCGCCATCCTCGGCACCGACATCTCCGTCGACCTCGTCGCCCAGCTCGCCACCATGAGCCACGACGACGCCCTGCGCTGCGCCGAACTGCTGCGCAGCGCCCGCATCCTCACCGCCCCGCAACCCGCCGGCGCCGAACCGGCCCCCGGCGACCTGGAGTTCGTGCACCCGCTGATCGCGTCGGCCGTCTACAACTCCATCCCGGACGCGCTGCGCACCGCCATGCACGGCATCGCCGCACAGGTCGTCACCGACTCCGGGCTCGGCGCCGCGGCCGCCTCCCGGCATCTGCTCCAGGTCCACCCGGACGACGACGCCGAACTCGTCGACCAGCTCCGCGAGGCCGGCCGCGAACATCTCGCCGTCGGCGCCCCGGACGCCGCCCGCCGCTGCCTGGAGCGCGCCCTGAAGGAGCCGCCCCGGCCCGAGGTGCACGCGCGTGTGCTCTACGAACTCGGCTGCGCCACCCTGCTCACCGCGCCCGCCACCACCATCGGCCACCTCCAGACCGCCCTCGCCATGCCCGGCCTCGACGGCGACGAACGGGTCGACGCCGTCTTCCGCCTCTCCCAGGCGCTCCTCCACAACGACCAGCTGGAGCACGCCGTGCGCACGGTCGAGGCGGAGGCCGCCCGGCACCAGGACGGCCCGGCCCGGATGCGGCTCCAGGCCGTGCAGTACATGTGGGAGGGCATCTACGGCGAGGCCGCCACCCCCGGCCGGTCCGACCGGCTCGCCGCGCTCGCCCGTACCTGCACCGGCCGCGACAACTCCGAGCGCGCCCTGCTCATCCTGCGCGCCTTCGACGCCATGACCCACGGCGAGAACGCCGAGGAGGTCGTCGAACTCTGCGACCGCGCCCTCGTCAACGGCCGGCTCGCGCCCGGCCTCGGCTGGACCGACACCGAGTGGGGTGTCGAACTGCTGATGATGCTGGGCAGCAGCTACGCCTACGCCGACCGGCTGGACCGCGCCGAGAGCCTCTTCGCCGAGGCCCTGCGCGTCTACACCACGTCCGGCTGGAGCGGCGGCCACCTCGCCCTGGCGCACGCGTTCCTCGGACTCGCCTACCGCAGACAGGGCCGCCTCAAGGACGCCGAGGCGGTGCTGCGCGAGTCCCTGCGCATCGCCGAGCGGGTCGGGCGCGGCCTGCCGCTGTACTGGTCGGCGAGTTGCGGACTGGTCGACACCCTGCTGGCGCGCGGCCATGTCGCCGAGGCCTGGGCCACCGCCGAGGAGTACGGCTTCGCACCGCCGTACCCGTCGACGATCGTGCTGCCCGACACCCGCTCGGTGCGCGGCCGGCTGCTGATCGCCGTCGGCCGCACCAAGGACGGGGTCAACGAGCTGGAGTCCGCCGAGAAGGCGGCCGCGGCCCGCGGCGGACACAACCCGGTGCTCGCGCCCTGGACGGTGGATCTCGCCCTGGCGCTCGCCGCCGAGGACCCGGTGCGGGCCGCCCGGCTCGCCTCCGACGCCCGCCGCCAGGCCGAGCGCTTCGGCACGGACACCGCGATCGGCGAGGCCCTGCGCTGCGCCGCCGCACTGGAGACCGGCCAGCGCCGGGTGAGGCTCACCGCGCAGGCCGTCGCCTATCTGGAGGCGTCACCCTGTCAGTACGAGCACGCGGCGGCCCGGATCGAGCACGGTATCGCCGCCCGCTCCGCCGCCGAACTGGGCCGCGGTCTCACCCTGGCCCGCTCGTGCGGGGCGGACGGCCTGGTGCAGCGCGGTGAGGCGGCCCTGGAGCGCCTGGACGCACCGAGCGGCTTCCCCGTGTAGCCGCGCCGCGGTCGGAGGGAACAACCGGCGGGGTCACCCCTGGTCGTCGCCCTCCTCGGCGAGCACCCGCTGGGCCGCCAGGAACGCCGAGTTCGCGGCCGGCACCCCGCAGTACACGGCCGTCTGCATCAGCACGGCCCCGATCTCGTCGGGCGTCAGACCGTTGCGCCGGGCCGCCCGGACATGCATGGCCAGCTCGTCGTAGTGGCCGTGCGCGACCAGCGCGGTGAGGGTGATCATGCTGCGTTCGCGGCGGGACAGGGTCGGGTCGGTCCAGATCTCGCCCCACGCGTAGCGCGAGATGAAGTCCTGGAAGCGGGCGGTGAACGCGGACTGCCGGGCCTGCGCGCGGTCGACGTGCGCGTCCCCGAGCACCTCGCGGCGCACCTCCATACCGCGCGGCGCCGGACCGTCCAGATGGGTGCGCAGGGCGGTGAGGACCGCCTCCGGGCACTGCGCGGGCGCCAGGTGCGAGGCGCCCGGGAGTTCGACCAGCGCGGACCCGGCCACCGCGTCGGCGATCTCCCGCAGATGCGGCGGCGGGGTCGCCGGGTCCTCGCGGCCGGCGATCAGCAGGGTGCGCGCGGAGATCTCCGGGAGCCGGTCGCGCAGGTCGAACGCGCCGAGCGCGTCGCAGCAGGCGGCGTACGTGGCAGGATCCGCGTCCCGGTGGTCCTGGACCAGCCTCGGCACGGTGAACCCGGCGGTGAACCAGCGGTCGTTCGCGCTCTCCGCGAGCCCGGCGAGCCCTTCGGCCCGCACCAGCGCGGCCCGCTCCTCCCACGGCCTGGACCCGTTGAAGTGCGCGGACGAACAGATCACGGCGAGCGACGACACCCGCTCCGGGTGGTGCACGGCGAGATGCAGCCCCACCGCCCCGCCGAGCGACACCCCGGCGTACGCGAAGCGTTCGAGGCCCAGGTGGTCGGCGAGGGCGAGCACCAGGTCGGCCAGGTCACCCACGGTCGCGCCCGGCGCGATCAGGTCCGCCGCCGAACCGCCGTGCCCCGGCAGGTCCCAGCGGATCACCCGGTGGCCGACGGACAGCTCGGGCGCGACCTTGTCCCACAGGGCGTACGACGTCCCGAGCGAGGGCCCCAGCAGCAGCGGGGGAGCGGAGGCGGGGCCTTCGGCCCGGTGGTTGAGGAGGGTCAACGTCGCTCCAGAGCACGGTCGGTGAGGGCTCCCGCGGAGCCGGTGTAGTGGGCGGGATCGAGATCGGCGTCCGCGAGCTCGGGCGCCTCGGCGAGCGGACGCCCCTTTGCGGCCAGCCGCGTCAGCAGCTCCTTGGCCCGGGAACGCCCGAGGACGGACGCCAGTTCGGCGGACAGCCGCTCCGAGACGATCAAGCCCCTGGTGAGACCGAGGTGTTCACGCATGACGTCCGGCCGCACCCGCAGCCCCTCGGCCAGTTCGGCGGCGTCCCGGGCGGCCCCGCCGACCAGCCGCAGCAGCTCCCGCAGCGGCTCCCACTCCGCGTGCCAGGCCCCGGCCGGCCGCTCGTCCTCCGCGACCAGCGACCCGTACAGGGTGGCCGCGAGCTGGGGCGCCCGGCGCGCGGCGGCGACGATCAGCGTGGACCGTACGGGATTCGACTTGTGCGGCATCGCGGACGAACCGCCGCCCCCGCCCTCCGCGACCTCGGCGATCTCGGTGCGGGACAGGGTCAGCACGTCCACGGCGACCTTGCCGAGCGCGCCCGCCGTCAGGGCGAGGCTCCCGGCGAGGTCGGCCACGGGGGTCCGTAGGGTGTGCCAGGGCAGTTCGGGCGCACGCAGGCCGAGTTCGCGCGCGTACACCACCGGCAGCTCGGTCGGCGCGGCCGTGCCGTAGGCGCCGAAGGCCGCCAACGTGCCTGCCGCGCCGCCGAGTTGGGCGGGCAGCGCGTCCCGTACGGCGGTCAGCCGGTCCCGGGCGTCAAGGACCAGCGACCGCCACCCGGCGGCCTTCAGCCCGAACGTCGTGGGTACGGCGTGCTGGGTGAGGGTGCGGCCGGGCATCACCGTGTCACGGTGGGCGGCGGCCAGTGCGGCCAGCGCGCGTTCGGTACGGCCGAGGTCGTCGAGGACCGGGCCGAGGGTGCGGGCCGCGACCAGCATGGCCGCCGTGTCGAGGATGTCCTGGCTGGTCGCGCCCCGGTGGACGTACGCCCCGTACTCCGCACCGACCGCCGCCGTCAGGTCGGCCACCAGCGGGATGACGGGGTTGCCGCCGCCGCGCGCCCGAGCGGCGAGTGACGCCAGGTCGAAGCGGTCGGCCTCGGCCGCCGCGGTCACCGCAGCGCCCGCCTCAACGGGCACCGACCCGAGCAGGGCCTGCGCACGCGTCAGTGCGGCCTCGGCGTCGAGCAGGGCCTGTAGATAGGCACCGTCGCTTGTCGCGGCAGCGGCGGGGGAGCCTGTCCACCCGGGGGTGAGCAGACCGGTGTCGGGATCGTGCACTCTCACCTGAACTCCAGGAATACCGTTTCGCCCTCGCCCTGAAGGCGGATGTCGAAACGGTAGGTGCCACCGCTCTCCGCACGCGCGACCAGCGTGTCCCGGCGCGTCTCCGGCAGCGAGGCCAGCAGCGGATCCGCCGCGAGCACCGCGTCGTCACCCGGCAGATAGATCCGCGTGAACAGATGCACCAGCAGTCCCCGCGCGAAGACACACACGCTGAGATACGGGGCGTTGCCACCCCGCGCGCCGGGCCGCAGGGTCCGTACGTACCAGTGGCCGTTCGCGTCGGTCTGGACGCGGCCCCAGCCGGTGAACTCCACACCGTTGCGCCCGGGGAAGCCGCCGGAGGCCGGGTCCCGGCGCATCGAGCCGTCCACCTGCGGCAGATTGCCGTCCGGGTCCGGTCCCCACACCTCGACGAGCGCGTCGGGCAGCGGCTGCCCCTCCCCGTCCGTCACATACCCGTGCACGGCGACCGTGTCCGGATGCCCGACGGGCGCGATGTCCTCGCCGCCGTTGAAGGGCAGCGCGTACCCGTAGAACGGCCCGACGGTGTGCGACGGAGTGGGCAGCACACTCTCCGGACGATTCGTGTCGATCCTTGTCATGGTGATCAGCGACCTTCCTCGATCCAGGTGGCGTCCGGCCCGTCGAGCACCACGTCCCAGTGGTAGCCCAGGGAGAACTCCGGCACCGACAGACTGTGGTCGTACGTGGCGACCAGCCGCTGCCGGGCCGCGTCGTCCGTCACGGACTGGATGATCGGGTCGTAGGTGAACAGCGGGTCGTTCGGGAAGTACATCTGCGTCACGAGCCGCTGGGTGAACGCCGAACCGAAGAACGAGAAGTGGATGTGCGCCGGGCGCCAGGCGTTGAGGTGGTTGCGCCACGGGTAGGGCCCCGGCTGGATGGTGGTGAACCGGTAGTGCCCCTCGGCGTCGGTGAGGGTGCGGCCCACGCCGGTGAAGTTGGGGTCGAGCGGGGCGTCGTGCAGCTCGCGCCGATGGGCGTACCGCCCCGCGGAGTTGGCCTGCCAGATCTCGACGAGCTGACCGCGCACCGGCCGCCCGGCCCGGTCGAGGATCCGCCCGGACACCGTGATCCGCTCACCGATCGGCTCCCCGGTGTGCTGAACCGTCAGATCACTGTCGCTCTCACTGAGGTCCCGCTCCCCGAAGGCCGGCGACCCCAGCTCCACCGACTCCGGATCCCGGGCCACAGCGACCAGTGCCTGCTTCGGATGCCGAAGAACGGAGGACCGATAGGGCGCGTAGTCCCGCCGAGGCTGATGCTCGACCACACCCCCGTCAGCAACCCCCTTCTCGTAAGCGGCGTGCCTGGCCGCTATCTCCAGATCAATATCGCGCTGGTCAAGAGTCATGACGTCTTCCTAGGACGAGGGGTGGACTGTGAACTCCGGGCCGTCGACGCCGCCGACAGGGGCGCGGGCGGCATCGGTCTGCGGCTCCGCCGCGCGGGCGCGACCAGCCATGACCGGCCCGCAGCCGAAGAACAACACCGCTCGCGCGACATCACCGCTCCAGCACAAGCGCGAGACCCTGCCCCACACCGATGCACAGCGAGGCAACCCCGACCCCCGACCCCCGCCGCGCCAACTGATGAGCGACGGTCCCGGCGAGCCGGGCCCCCGACGCGCCGAGCGGATGCCCCAGCGCAATGGCCCCACCCTGCGGATTGAGCACCCCGGTGTCGAACTCGGGCCACTCGGCAAGACACCCCAACACCTGCGCGGCAAAAGCCTCGTTGAGCTCCAGCACGGCCAGGTCCCCGAACGACCGACCGGCCTTGCCCAGCGCCCGCGCCACCGCCTCGACCGGCGCCAGCCCGAAGTACTGGGGCTCGATCGCGGACACCCCACTCGCACTCACCCGGGCAAGCGGCTCACGCCCGCTGGCGGCAAGCCCCGCCTCGTCGACGAGAAGCAACGCCGCCGCACCGTCGTTGAGCGGCGAGGCGTTCCCCGCGGTCACCGTCCCGTTCTCCGTGCGGAACGACGGCTTGAGCCGGGCCATCGACTCCAGCGAGGCATCCGGCCGTACGGACTCGTCGGCGCCGAACACCACCGGCTCACCCCTGCGCCGCGGCACGCTCACCGCGGCGATCTCGGCGTCGAACAGCCCCGCCGCCTGCGCCGCGGCGGCCTTGAGGTGGCTGCCGTACGCGAACTCGTCCTGCTGCTCACGGGTGATCTTGTGTTTCTCGGCGATCAGCTCGGCGCTCTCGCCCAGCGGCACGGTCCACCGGGGCTCCATACGCGGGTTGACCATGCGCCAGCCGAGGGTGGTGGAGTACAGCTCGGCGTTGCCGGCCGGGAAGGGCCGGTCGGACTTGGGCAGGACGTACGGGGCCCGGGTCATGGACTCCACCCCGCCGGCCAGGGCGATCGAGGCGTCCCCGACGGCGATGGCGCGGGCGGCCTGGATGACGGCCTCCAGGCCTGAGGCGCACAGCCGGTTGACGGTGACGCCGGGCACGGACGTGGGCAGACCGGCGAGCAGGGCGGCCATCCGGCCGACGTTGCGGTTCTCCTCGCCCGCGCCGTTGGCGTTGCCGAAGTAGACGTCGTCGATCCGGGACGGATCCAACTCCGGTGTGCGGGCGAGGAGTTCACGGATCGCGTGGGCGGCCAGGTCGTCCGGGCGCACGGTGGCGAGGGCGCCGTTGTAGCGGCCGATCGGGGTGCGTACGGCGTCGACGACGTAGACCGTGTTCACAGCGGCACCTCCGCGACGGTCAGCGCACAGCCGGTGGCGGCGACGATCTCCTCGGCGGTGACGCCCGGCGCGCACTCGACCAGCACCATCCCGTCCTCCGTGACATCGAGGACACCCAGGTCGGTGATGACGCGGTTCACACACGCCCTGCCCGTGAGCGGCAGGGTGCACTCGGGCAGGATCTTCGGTGAGCCGTCCTTCGCGGTGTGGGTCATCACCACGATCACCGTCCGGGCGCCGTGCACCAGATCCATCGCCCCGCCGATCCCGGTGATCAGCTTCCCCGGGATCGCCCAGTTCGCGAGATCCCCGCCCGCCGAGACCTGCATCGCGCCCAGCACGGCGACATCGATGTGCCCGCCGCGGATCATCGAGAACGACAGCGCCGAGTCGAAGAAGGACGCCCCTGGCAGGACCGTCACGGTCTCCTTGCCGGCGTTGATCAGATCCGGGTCGACCTCGTCCTCGGCCGGGTAGGGCCCGGTGCCCAGGATGCCGTTCTCCGACTCCAGGACCACCTCCACACCGGGCGGAAGGTGGTTCGGGATCAGCGTCGGCAGCCCGATGCCCAGATTGACGTACTGCCCGTCCTGAAGCTCGCGGGCCGCGCGCGCCGCCATCTCCTGGCGTGTCCAGGCCATCAGGAACTCACCGTCCGCTGCTCGATCCGCTTGTCCGCCGCCTGCGCGGGGGTCAGGGCCAGCACCCGCTGCACGAAGATCCCCGGCAGATGCACCGCGTCCGGATCGATGGCGCCGGGCTCCACCAGCTCCTCGACCTCGGCGATCGTGACCCGCCCCGCCATCGCGGCCAGCGGGTTGAAGTTCCGGGACGACTTGTTGAAGACCAGGTTCCCGTGCCGGTCGCCCTTCGCGGCCCGCACCAGCGCGAAGTCCGTACGGATGCCCCGCTCCAGCACGTACTCGGTGCCGTCGAACTCCCGCACCTCCTTCGCCGGCGAGGCCAGCGCGACGCCGCCGGAGCCGTCGTAGCGCCACGGCAGTCCGCCCTCGGCGACCTGGGTGCCCACCCCGGCCGGGGTGTAGAAGGCCGGGATCCCGGCGCCCCCCGCCCGCAGCCGCTCGGCGAGCGTGCCCTGGGGGATCATCTCGACCTCCAGCTCACCGCCGAGATACTGCCGCGCGAACTCCTTGTTCGCCCCGATGTACGACCCCGTCACCCGCGCGATGCGACCGGCCGCCAGCAGTACCGCCAGGCCCGACTCCATCGCGCCGCAGTTGTTCGACACCACCGCGAGCCCGCCGGTCCCGCGCTCGTACAGCGCCTGGATCAGTACGTTCGGCACACCGCTCAGGCCGAATCCGCCCACCGCCAGCGACGCGCCGTCCGGTACGTCGGACACCGCCTCCAGCGTCGAGGCGACCACCTTGTCCATCCGCGAAGTCCCATCTGCCAGGCGTCCCGACCACGGTATTAGTCAGGGCACTGATTAATTTCGCGACTTCACTCACGCTGCCACCGGGATACGAGGGCGTCAATACCTCGGCCTGTACCTGCGAGGATATGGCGGGACGCGGGACTCCGCATCCGCAGACATCCCCGCCCGGTCCGGGTATCGTCAGTGCACCGATGAAATCGACGAGGGAGCGCACATGGCCGCGGTGGATCTCTCCGCCCACCCCGGGCATCTCGCCCGGCGGCTCCAGCAGGCGCACTACCTGCTGTGGAACACCATGGTCTCCGAGGAGATCACCTCGCCGCAGTTCGCCGTCCTGAACGCGCTCGTCGCCGAGCCGGGCCTGGACCAGCGGACCGTGGGGGAGCGGGTGGGGCTCGACCGGTCGACCATCGCCGAGGTGATCAGCCGTCTCGGCCGCCGCGGACTGCTCGACAAGGTGCGCGACCCGCAGGACGGCCGCCGCTTCGTGCTGGGCCTGACCGAGGAGGGTGTGCGTACCCACCGCCGGCTGACCGTGCGGACCGCGCGGATGAACCAGGTCTTCCTCGCCCCGCTCTCCGCCGCCGAGCAGACCGTGTTCCTCGATCTCGTCCAGCGGGTGGCGGACGCGGCCGAGGGGCTCCGCAACCCCGCGGAACCCCTCGTCGGCCGGGCCTGACCCCGCCGTACGCGGACCGTGCTCAGCCCTTGGTGAAGCAGAGTTGCTCAGGCCTTGGTGAAGACCACCCACACCTGTCCGTCGGCGAAGTCCACCGGCTTGCCGTCCTTTGTGGTGAACCGGGTGCCGTCCGAGGCCTCCGGCCGCTCCCACTTCACGTCGTAGGACTTGCCGCCGCGCAGCACCTCGGCGGTCCCCGAGCCCACTGTCTCGGTGTACGGCGTGTTGTTGCCGAGCGAGTCGTGGAAGGCGGACGGGCGGATCTTCACGTGCTGGACCACGACCGTGGCCGGCGCCAGGGGCCCGCCGTCGGTCGAGACGGCGTCCGTGCCGTCCATGGCGACCAGCCAGCGCCCCCGCTCCTGGGACCAGGTGAAGCGGAACTCGGCGGACGGGTAGCGCACGGTCCGCGAGTGCGCCTCGGTGCCACCGGCGGGCGGCGCGCCGAACGTGAATCCGGTGGTCAGTCCCTCCGCGCCGGGCGCCTTCGGCAGCACGTCGTCGGGGTGCAGGAAGAGGTTGTGCGGGGAGGGCCGGTCGGGGCCGCGGAAGTAGGCGTCGGACGCGGTGCCGGGCGGCTCGGCGCGCAGCTCCGCCCGGTCGATGAGGGGCAGCAGCCTGCCCTGGGCGCCGGAGAAGGCGAGCGTCGGTTCATGGAACTGCCGCAGCAGCTCCAGATCGCTCTCGCGGGCGCTGCGCACCGGTCCGACGACCTCCGGCAGCCGGGTCCCGTAGACCGCCATCAGCCGGCTGAGACCGCCCTCGACCTGCTCGACGTAGACGATGTCCGCCGCGTCGAGACCGGTCTGGGGACGGGCCTGGGGCACGTTGTCGATCTTCACCGCGAGCACCGACCCGGGGACCTTCGCGGGTTCCGTCCGGCTGGTGGCCGGCGGTTTGACCGGTGCCCTGCCGTCGTCGCGCGGACCGCGGTCGTGCCCCGTGGTGCAGCTCGCCGTCAGTGCGACCGCCGCCGCGGCGACCAGCAGCGCCGCCGTTCTCGCCGCGCGCCGTCCGCGCGCTGTTCCTGCCCTGCCCACCATCGCCACCCGCCCAATCGTGTGCTCAATTGTGCGCTTATAGGTTCTTTGGTGGCCATACCCGGTCGTTTTCTGTCCGCGATCGACAAGCACGGCGAAGTACACCGATGGCCCGCGAAGGCGTCGGCCGTTCGGCGCAGTGTGGAGTTGCGGACCCGCCGGACGGGGTGTAGCACCCCGCCCGGCGGCGGGAGCCTCAGCCGGTTCCGCCGAGGATCTCCGCGAGGTCGTAGCGCACCGGCTCCTCCAGCTGCGCGTACGTGCAGCTCTCCGGCGTACGGTCCGGGCGCCAGCGGCGGAAGCGGGCCGTGTGCCGGAACCGTGCCCCGTTCTCCATGTGGTCGTACGCCACCTCGGCCACCCACTCCGGCCGCAGCGGCACCCACGACAGGTCCTTCTTGCCCGACCAGCGGCTCGGCGCCCCCGGCAGTCGCGCCGACTCGTGCGCCGCCTCCTCGGCCCAGGCCGCCCACGGGTGCCCGGACGTGTCCTCCATCAGCAGCGGCGCCAGCTCCCCGATCAGCTCCTCGCGGCGCTTCATCGTGAACGCTGCGGACACCCCCACGTGCTGGAGCGCGCCCCGGTCGTCGTACAGGCCGAGCAGCAGCGAGCCGACCACCGGGCCGCTCTTGTGCAACCGGTAGCCCGCGACCACCACGTCCGCCGTGCGCTCGTGCTTGATCTTGAACATGGCGCGCTCGTCCTGGAGATAGCGCAGCGTGAGCGGCTTGGCGATCACCCCGTCCAGGCCCGCGCCCTCGTACTGCTCGAACCACCGCCGGGCCACGTCCACGTCCGTCGTGGCCGGCGCCAGATGCACCGGGGCCGTCACCCCGGACAGCGCGCGGGCCAGCAGCGCCCGCCGGTCGCCCAGCTCGACGTCCAGCACCGACTCGTCGTTCAGCGCCAGCAGATCGAAGGCGACGAACGAGGCCGGGGTGCGCTCGGCGAGCTGCCGCACCCGGGAGTCCGCCGGGTGGATCCGCTCGGTCAGCGCGTCGAAGTCCAGCTTCCCGTCCCGCGCGATCACGATCTCCCCGTCCAGGACGCACCGCCGCGGGATCCGCTCCGCGAGCGCCGCCACCAGCTCCGGGAAGTACCTGGTCAGCGTCTTTCCGGTACGGCTGCCCAGCTCCACCTCGGCGCCGTCGCGGAACACGATCGCGCGGAACCCGTCCCACTTGGCCTCGTACTGCATGCCCGGCGGAATCCTCGCCACGGACTTGGCGAGCATCGGCTTGACGGGCGGCATCACCGGGAGATCCATGCCTCAGATTCTGCGCGTGATCGCCGCGATCCGCGCGAAATCCGGGGCCGCCGGCCGATGTGCGGGGGGCTGGTGGTGCGCCTACCGTGTCGTCCATGGGCGAAGCGGTGGAGCTGGAAGTCGACGGCCGCACGGTACGGCTGTCCAGTCCGGGCAAGATCTTCTTCCCGGAGCGCGGCTTCACCAAGCTGGACCTCGCGCGCTACTACATCGCCGTCGGCCCCGGCATCCTGCGCGCCCTGCGCGACCGCCCCACCACCCTGGAGCGCTACCCCGAGGGCGTCACCGGCGAGTCCTTCTTCCAGAAGCGCGCGCCCAAGAACATGCCCGACTGGATCCCCACCGCGCACATCATGTTCCCCAGCGGCCGCAGCGCCGACGAGATGTGCCCGACCGAACAGGCCGCCGTGGTGTGGGCCGCCCAGTTCGGCACCCTCACCTTCCACCCCTGGCCGGTCCGCCGCGCCGACGTCGACAGCCCCGACGAACTCCGGATCGACCTCGACCCGCAGCCCGGCACCGACTTCGACGACGCCGTCCGCGCCGCCCACGAACTGCGCGCGGTCCTCGACGAGTTCGGCGGCCTGCGCGGCTTCCCCAAGACCTCCGGCGGACGCGGACTCCATGTCTTCGTGCCCATCGAACCGCGCTGGACCTTCACCCAGGTCCGCCGCGCCGCCATCGCGGTGGGCCGGGAGCTGGAACGCCGGATGCCGGACCGGGTGACCATCAAGTGGTGGAAGGAGGAGCGCGGCGAGCGGATCTTCGTCGACTACAACCAGACCGCCCGGGACCGCACCATCGCCTCCGCGTACTCCGTGCGGCCCCGCCCGCACGCCCCCGTCTCGGCGCCGCTGACCTGGGACGAGGTGGGCGTGGCCCATCCGCGGGACTTCGACCTCGCGACCATGCCGGTGCGGTTCGCCGAGGTGGGCGACGTGCACGCCGACATGGACGACCGGCGCTACTCCCTCGAAGCCCTCCTCGAACTGGCCGCGAAGGACGAGCAGGACCACGGGCTCGGTGACCTGCCCTACCCGCCCGAGTACCCGAAGATGCCGGGCGAGCCCAAGCGGGTCCAGCCGAGCCGCGCGAAGAAGGCGGCGCCCCCCGAGGAGGCGCCGCCCGGACCTTCGGCCACGTGACTGCCGGGGCCTACAGCTCCTTGATCCGGATGTCGCGGTACGAGACCACGTCCGTCGTGCCGTGCACCTGGAGCCCGATGTAACCGGAGGCGAACCGCCGTCCGTCCGTGCCCGGGTCGTCCCCGCGCGGCGGAGTGAACGCCTGGCCACCGGTGTTGTCGAACTCGTTGATCAGCACACCGTTGCGGTACACCGAGTAGTGCTGGTCGACCACACGGATCTCGTAGTCGTTCCAGGTGCCCTTCTGCGTCACACCCGCGCCGGCCAGACCCACCCGGTCGAAGCCGTAGACGGACCCGGTCTTGTACATGTCGCCGACGGGCGAGTCGAACACCTGCACCTCGTGCCCGTACTTGATGGCGACCCACTCGGGCCGTGACTCCTCCGGGTGGTCATGGAGGTACGGGAAGCGCACGAACACACCGGAGTTGGCGTTCCCGGTGCCCGGTGCGTCGTCCCGCCACTGGAGCCGCAGCGAGAAGTCGCCGTACTTGCGCTCCGGCAGCCACAGCATGCCCAGACCGCCCCGGGTGGTGCCGCTGGTCATCGACCCGTCCGCGTTGAGCCCGAACGAACCGCCGCCCACGTGCTGCCAGTTCGCGAAGGACTCCGCCGAACCGTCGAAGATCGGCGTGTACCCGGTGGTCGAACCCGGCTTGCCGATCCCGGACTGCTTGGCCGCCTTCGTGACCGCGTTGTACTCGCGCTGGTCGAGCACACCGTCCTTGAGGAGCTTGTCGAGGACCGTCTTCACGTGCTTGAGGAACAGGGCGTGGGACGTCCACTCCTTCTCGTCCTCGATCAGCTCGTTGATCCGGCACCGGCTCTCGGTGAGCCGGTTCGGCACACCCGAGTCGACCTGGCCGACGATGACCGTCAACCGCTCGTCGTACTCGGCGCAGTTGGGCGCGGGCGGACCGCTCGCCACCACCGTGAAGCGGGTGGTGAGCGCCGCGGAGGTGTTGCCGGCCTTGTCCGTCGCCCGGTAGGCGAGCGCGTGCGCACCGGCACGGTCGACCACCACGGGCGCGGAGTACGCCAGATAGGGCCCGCCGTCGAGCGAGTACTCGATCCGCTCGACACCCGAACCGTGGTCCGTCGCGGACACGGTCACCTTCGCGTTGCCGATGTACGCCCCGCTGGAGTTGCGCGAGCCGTCGACCGTCACACCCGTAGTCGGCGCAGTGGTGTCCTCCGGCGGCGCGGCCACCACCTTGAACCGCACACTCTTCTCGGCGGCCACGTTGCCCGCCTTGTCGGTGGCCCGGTAGCGGATCGTGTGGTCACCCGGCGAGTGCACCATCACCGGCGCCGAGTACGGCTGCCAGGCACCCGTTGCGATCGCGTACTCGACGGTGTTGACGCCGGAGCCGGTGTCCGAGGCGGAGACCGTCACCGTCGCCATGTCGATGTACGAGCCGTCCGGGTTCTGCTCACCGGTCACGGTCGCCGAGGTCTCCGGCGCCGTCGTGTCCTCCGTCGGCGGCGGCACGACCGTGAACTGGACGCTCTTCTCCGCCGCCGTGTTGCCCGCCTTGTCGGTGGCCCGGTATCTCACCTTGTGGTCGCCGACCTGGTCGACGACGACCGGCGTGGTGTACGGCTGCCAGGCGCCGTCGTCGCCGATCGCGTACTCGACCCGGTCGACACCGGAGCCGCCGGACTCGTCGGTGGCGTGCACCGCCACGGTCGCCGAACCCACGTACTGGCCCTGCGCGTTCTGTGTGCCGGTGACGTGCGCGGAGGCCTCGGGCGCGGTGTTGTCCTCACCGTTGCCCTCGGTCACCACCAGGATGCCCTGCATCTGCCCGTGGCCCGGGATCGTGCAGTGGTAGAAGTAGCGGCCCGGTGTCAGATTGACCTGGGCGGTGTGCTTGCCGCCCTGTGCGTCGCCCGGGTTGGCCAGGATGTTCAGCTGGACGTCGCTGTTGAACTCCGGGTCACTGGTGACGAACGTCAGCGTGTGCGGCATCCCGGTGGAGTTGCCGGTCGCCGTGCTGTTCTCGAAGACGATCGTCGCCGTGCCCGCCACCGCCGTCGTCGGCGCCGACAGATACCGGTCGATCGGGTCGCCCGCCGTCCAGTTCAGCACCTGCTCGGCCGCGGCGGCGGCCGGCTCGGTCCGCTCGCTCGCCCGGGACGTCTGGAGGCCGACGATCACCATCGAGACGGCGAGCAGCACCACCAGGAGTCTTCGGTAGCGCACCTGCAACTGCCCTGTACTCACTGCGCAGTCCCCCTCGCGAGCTGGTCGGCGGTCGGCGTCGGACCGCCGCCGGTGTACGTGACCCGCCACAGCGCCGACTTGGCGTCCGAGGTGAAGAAGCCCCGGCCGTAGTCGAGCGCGTACAGCGCGCCGTCCGGACCGAACTTCCAGTCCATGAGGTTCTTGATGCCGTCGTTGCCGATCGGCACGATCTTCTTCAGTGACTCCGAGTGCACCGGGATACCGCCGTCACCCATCGTCTTCGGGTCCATCACCACCGCGTTGCGCGGCTGGTCGGCGTCGTAGAAGTCACCGACGAACCACTTGCCGTCCCAGTACGACGGCCACTTGGTGGTGCTGGTGCTGTCCGCGTCGTAGCGGTAGACGGGGCCGTTCATCGCGGCCTGTCCGCCGCCCTTGAGCCACGGCAGCTGGTAGGTGGCCTCCTCCTGCTTGTAGGAGGGGACACCGCTCGCGTTGCGCGGGAAGTCCGGGCCACCGCCCTGCGGTGAGTACCAGATGTTGTTGCCGGTGACCGGCGGCAGATTGACCAGGCCGTCGTTGTTCGGCGACTCGTTCTTCGGCGCGTTGCAGTCGTACCAGCCCAGCGGCTGCGAGGGATCGGGCAGGTTGCGGTCCCGGTAGGGCTGCTTGTTGCCCATGCAGTACGGCCAGCCGCGGTTGCTCGCCTTGGTGATCGCCGCGAACGTGTCGTACTTCGCCGGACCCCACGTGGTCGACGGGGCTCCCGCGTCCGGGCCCACCCAGCCCGCGTAGAGCACGTCGGTCTGCTGGTCGACGAAGATGCGCGCCGGGTTGCGCACACCCATCACATAGATCTCGCCGCGTGTCTTGCCGCCGCCCTCGTCGGTCTCCCGGCCGGTGAAGAGGTTCCCGGCGGGCAGCGTGTACGTCCCGTCGTCCTCCGGGTGGATGCGCAGGATCTTGCCGTTGAGGTTGTTGGTGTTGCCGGCGGTGCGGCGCGCGTCGGCGAAGGACACGCCCTTGTAGTTCGGCTGCGGGTTGTTGCCCGAGTAACCGCCGCTGAAGCCACTGGAGTTGTTGTCGCCGGTCGCGATGTACAGGTTGCCCTTGGAGTCCCAGGTCATCCCGCCGCCCGAGTGGCAGCAGCTGTGCACCTGGACCGGCCACTTGAGCAGCACCTTCTCGCTGCCCAGGTCGAGCTTGTTGGTCGCGAGGTCCAGCGTGAAGCGCGAGACGCGCCGCTCGGCGATCCGGGTGTCGCGGTTGAGCCCCGAGTGCGGTGTGTAGTGCAGGTACACCCAGCCGTTCTGCTCGAACCGCGGGTCCAGCTCGATACCGAGCAGCCCCTCCTCGACCTTGACCAGTTCGTCGCCGCCGCCCTTGTTGCCGAAGACGGTGAGCGCCCCCGCCAATGTGACCTGCTTGGTCTTCGGGTCGTAGACGTGGATCTCGCCCTTGCCCTTGCCGATGTCCGGGTTGTTCCAGTCGATGATCACCGGCTGGGTGGAGTCCATACCGCCGCGGCCGATGTACAGCACCCGGCCGTCGGGCGCGGTGACCAGGCCGTGCGGCTCACCGATCTGGTCGTTCTGGCCCGGCTGGTTGGGCTTGGTCAGCCGCTCGGCCTTGTAGTTGCCGTTGATCGTCGCCGTGCAGTCGGCCTGCACCAGACGGGTCGTCCACAGCAGCGCGCCGCGCAGATGACCACGGAAGTCGGTCTCGTCGTACGACGACACCGTGCCGCCCATACCGGTGTAGAAGGACCGACCGCCGTCGTAGTCGCGGCACCAGCTGATCGGGTGGTCCGCGCCGTTGGCGCTCGCACCCGGCGCGTACGAGGACTCGCGGACCCGGGCGACGGTGTGCACGTCGCCGGACGGGTTCTTCACCCAGTTCGCCCACTGGTCGGGCCGCTTCCAGGTGAGCGGCAGGTCCTTGGTGGCCGGATGCTGCCGGTCCCCGAGCTCAACGGTGGCCCGCTGTACGGCGGTCGGGCTCGACGCGGCCGGACGGGCGCCGATCAGGCCCGTGTACCAGTCCGAGTACGGCTCGGCCCTGGCCGCGTCGTGGACGCCCAGGAAGCCGCCGCCGGCCTCCATGTACGCCTCCAGGCCGGCCTCCTGCTCCGGGTCGAGGATGTCGCCGCCGCCGGTCAGGAACGCGATCGCGTTGTAACGGCCCAGCTTGGTCGCATTGGTGAAGACCGAGGCGTCGTCCGTCGCCACGGTCGTGAAGCGCTGGTTCGCGGGTCCGGTCAGGCCGATCTTCTCGATCGCCTCGATGCCGGCGTTCACCACCGGTGACTCGTCACCGGCCGCGGCGGATCCGTAGAAGACCAGCACTCGTACGTTCGCGCCGCCCGGGGGCGACTTGACGGACATCGTTGTCAGGGACGGATCCGGGGCCGGGATCGCGCTCGCGGACGGGCCGGACAGCAGCCCCGCGGTGACGAATCCGGCAGCCAGGACGGCCGTGAGGCCTCGTCTTCCGGCGCCCAACCCTCTTGAAGGAACGGGTCTTTGGTGCGATGTCGACCGCATGTGGTCTTCCACCCCTCGTCGGTCACAGACAGCGCAAAGGAAGCTAGACCTCTTTGCTCACTTCGCCAATAGCTATGACCGGGATGGCACAAACTTTGTCCTGAGTGTGGATAAACGACTCGGCTCCGGCTACCGTCCTGAATCCCGTACCGGAGTGGGGAGTTCGGCATGGAAAGACGCGCGTTCAACCGGAGTGTGCTGCTGGGAGGCGCGGCGGTCGCGACATCGTTGTCCCTGGGGCCCGATGCCGTGAGCGCCGACGGACCGGCCAGGACGGCACCGGCCGGCGGCGAGGTCCGGCGCATCAAGCTCTACGCCGAGCGGCTCGACGGCGGCAGGATGGGCTACGGCTTCGAGAAGGGCAAGGCGTCCATACCCGGCCCGCTGATCGAGCTGAACGAGGGCGACACCCTGCACGTCGAGTTCGAGAACACCATGGACGTCGCCGTCAGTCTGCACGTCCACGGCCTGGACTACGAGATCACCAGCGACGGCACCCGGATGAACAAGAGCGACGTCGAGCCGGGCGGCACCCGCACCTACACCTGGCGCACCCACGCGCCGGGCCGCCGCAAGGACGGCACCTGGCGGGCGGGCAGCGCCGGTTACTGGCACTACCACGACCACGTCGTCGGCTCGGAACACGGCACCGGCGGTATCCGCAACGGCCTCTACGGTCCCGTCGTCGTCCGGCGCAAGGGCGACATCCTCCCGGACCGCACCCACACGGTCGTCTTCAACGACATGCAGATCAACAACCGGCCCGCGCACTCCGGCCCCGACTTCGAGGCGACGGTGGGCGACCGGGTCGAGTTCGTGATGATCACGCACGGCGAGTACTACCACACGTTCCACATGCACGGTCATCGCTGGGCGGACAACCGCACCGGCATGCTGACCGGCCCCGACGACCCCAGCCAGGTCATCGACAACAAGATCGTGGGCCCGGCGGACTCCTTCGGCTTCCAGGTGATCGCGGGCGAGGGTGTGGGCGCGGGCGCCTGGATGTACCACTGCCATGTCCAGAGCCACTCGGACATGGGGATGGTGGGTCTGTTCCTGGTGAAGAAGACGGACGGCACGATCCCGGGCTACGACCCGCACGGCGGCCACGGCACGGGGGCGAAGCCGGACGCCGCCGCGGAGCACGACCACTGAGGGATCATGGACGGGTGACCCGTGTCCTGACCCGAAGCGACCTGGAAGCCGTACTCGATCCCGTGGCGTGCGTGGCCGCGCTGCGGGAGGGGTTCGTACGCGCGCCGGACGCGACGGTGGCCGGCCGGCGGGTACGCACCGATCTGCCCTTCCCCGGTACGGCGACCGCGCTGATCCCGGGTGTGCTGCCCGGCATCGACGCCTACACGGTCAAGGTCAACGCCAAGTTCCCGGACGCGCGTCCGGCCCTGCGCGGTGTGGTCTGCCTGCACAGCGGCCGGGACGGCGAACTCCTCGCGCTGCTCGACTCCGCGACGGTCACGGCGTGGCGGACGGGTCTCGCGGCGGCCCTCGGCACGCACGTCCTGGCCGGGCCGGGGGAGGATGTCGGGGTCATCGGCGCGGGAGCGCAGGCGGAGCTGACGGTACGGGGGCTGGCGGCGCTGCGGGACCGGCGGGAGCTGGTGGTGTACGACGCGGACCCGGAGCGTGCCGCGTCCTTCGCCGCCCGCCACGGGGGCCGGGTGGCGGGGTCGCCGGGGGAGGTCGCGGCGGCGGCCGGCACGGTGGTACTCGCGACGTGGTCGCGCGAGCCCCTGCTCGCCCTGGCGGACGCGGCGCCGGGACAGCACTTCACCAGCCTGGGGGCGGACGAGCCGGGCAAGCGGGAGCTGGCGGCGGATCTGCTGACTTCGGCGCTGCTGGTCGTCGACGACCGGCAACTTGCGCTGGAGACGGGTGTGTTGGCGTCGGCGGGACTGCCGGGTGACGCCGCGGACGCAACCCTCGGCGAGGTCCTGAACGGCACCCACCCGGGCCGCACGTCCCCAACCACCCTCACGGTCTACGCCCCGGTCGGCCAACCCTGGCAAGACCTGGCCCTCGCCTGGCTGGCCTACGACCACGCGACCCACAGGAACATAGGCCAACAGCTAAACCTCCTGAACTGACCGCCGGGGGGCGTTGCGCAGCCCGGCGCAACGGTCCGCCACCAAGCCCACCCGTGCCGCCCACCGACACGCCTTCCCGCGGCTACGCGGGCTTGCAGGGGCGCGGGGAACGGCGCGACCAGCCCCCACGGGCCCGCGCCCGACCGACGACCTTTTCAGGGGCGCGGGGAACTGCGCGACAAACCCCCACCGGCCCACGCCCGACCGACGACCTTTTCAGGGGCGCGGGGAACGGCGCGACACGCCCCCACCGGCCCGCGCCCGACCGACGACCTTTTCAGGGGCGCGGGGAACGGCGCGACACGCCCCCACCGGCCCGCGCCCGACCGACGACCTTTTGAGGGGCGCGGGGAACTGCGCGACAAACCCCCACCGGGCCCGCGGCCGAATGGCGACCGATGGGCCCTCGGGGGCGCGGGGAACGGCGCGACCGGCCACCAACTGCCCGCACCGGGGCGACGCCCGTGATCGACAGGGGCGCGGGGAACTGCGCGAACAACCGTCACAGACCCGCACCCGCCCAACCCCCCGCCCGGAGGGCCGTCGCTATTCTGATCGGCAACCGCCGAGAGGACCCCCACGTGACCGACACAGCGCGCCCCACACTGGAAGCAGTGGCAGCGCTGGCAGGCGTATCAAGAGCCACCGCATCCCGCGTGGTAAACGGCGGCGACGGCGTAAGACCCCCCCTCGTGGAACGAGTCCGCCAAGCCGTCGAGGAACTCGGCTACGTCCCCAACCAGGCCGCCCGCAGCCTCGTCACCCGCCGCCACGACGCCATCGCCGTGGTCGTCGCCGAACCGGAGACCCGCGTCTTCGCGGACCCCTTCTTCGCCCTCCAGCTCCGCGGCATCAGCAAGGAGCTGACGGCCCACGACAACCAGCTCGTCCTCCTCCTCACCGAGGGCCGCCACGACCACGCCCGCGTGGGCCGCTACCTCGCCGGCGGCCACGTGGACGGCGCCCTCGTCTTCTCCCTGCACCTCGACGACCCGCTCCCCGCCCTGATCCGGCGCGCGGGCGTCCCCGCCGTCTTCGGCGGCCGTCCGGAGCCGGACACGGAACCCACGGTGTACGTCGACAGCGACAACCGCGGCGGCGCCCGCGAGGCCGTACGGCATCTCCTCGCCCTCGGCCGCACCCGGGTCGCGCACATCACCGGCGCCCTCGACCAGACCTCCGCGGCGGACCGGCTCGACGGCTACCGGGACGTCGTCGGCGACGCCGACCCGGGACTCGTCGCGCACGGCGACTTCACGTACTTCGGCGGCGAGCGCGCGATGCGCGAACTGCTCGACCGGCGCCCGGACCTGGACGCCGTGTTCGCCGCGAACGACCTGACCGCGGTGGGGGCGCTGCGCGCGCTGCGGGAACGGGGCCTGCGGGTCCCGCAGGACGTCGCGGTGGTCGGGTTCGACGACATGCAGGCCATCGTGGAGCAGTCCGACCCGCCGCTCACCACGGTCCGCCAGGACATCCTGGGCATGGGCCAGTTGATGGCCCGGCGGCTGCTGAGCGCCCTGCGCGGCGACGAACCGCTCGACTCCGGGTCGTCGAACAGCGTGATCCTGCCGACCACACTGGTCCGGCGCGCCTCCGCCTAGGACGACGGACCCGTCACCCCTCCTGCCGCGGCTCCGGCCTCAGCACCGCGAACCGGGCACCGAACGGGTCCGCCAGCTTGGCCATGCGCCCCACGTCCGGCACGTCCGTCGGCGCCAGCCGCACGGTGCCGCCCAGTTGGCCGGCCCGCTCGCAGACCCCGTCGGGGTCGTCGACCGCGATGTACGGCAGCCAGTACGGGGCGGCGCCCGAGTCCGTCGGGTCGTCGTGGAGCTGGACGAGACCGGCGAACATGGTGTCCTCGCTCTGACCGCCGGGGTTGAAGCACGTGTAGAAACCTTCGTCGAACGACACCGACGACGTCTCCCAGCCCAGCACCGCGTTGTAGTACCCCGCCGCGGCCGCGATGTCCGGCGTGTACAGCTCCAGCCAGCACAGCGACCCCGACTCGGAGACCACGTCGAGGCCCTTCAACTGCCCCGGCTGCCAGATCCCGTAGGGCACGCCCGCGCGGTCGGTGAGCAGCGCCATCCGGCCCTGGGCCATGACGTCCATGGGGGCCATCAGCACGCTGCCGTGGGCCTTCTCGACGGCCTTCACGGTGGCGTCGGCGTCCGGGCTCTGGAAGTACACCGTCCAGGCGGGCGGGCCGTCTTCGGCGCCGGTCTGCATACCGCCGGCCACCGTGCGGCCGTCGAGCCGGAAGAAGCCGTATCCGCCGGCCTCGGGGCCCGCCGACTGGAACTGCCAGCCGAACAGGGCGTCGTAGAAGCCGGCGGCTCGGTCGATGTCGGGCGTGCCGAGATCGAGCCAGTTCGGCGCGCCGGTGACGAAACGGGTGGTGAGCATGATCGCCCTCCTGGGAAAGGGGCCCGCTGCCAACAGTGCCGAGTCTCGCACCGCGCACCGACAATCGCTGCCGGAACGGACGCGTTCGCCGTGACGGTGGGTGAAGGCCCGGACGCCGCGAGTTCCGGTGCCGTCCGCGCGCCGCCGTGCGCCGTGTCACCCGGCGGGTGCACGATCGGACGGCCTGGGGCCATGGACGGCGGCGTTGATCCGGCGTTGAGCGAACGTTTTGCGCGGCCCGACACCATCTGGACCATGCACTTCGACACCATTACCCCGGCCGCCCCCGCCTGGCGGGACCAGGCCCTGTGCGCGCAGACCGGGGCGGACTTCTTCTTCCCCGAGCCGGGCAGCTCGGTGCGCGAGGCCAAGCGCATCTGCGGTATGTGCGAGATGCGCACCGCGTGCCTGGAGTACGCCCTGGAGAACGACGAGCGCTTCGGTGTGTGGGGCGGGATGTCCGAGAAGGAGCGCCTCCAGCTGCGCCGCGCCTCGGACTGAGCCCCGCCCCAGTACCGGCTCACCGGCACCCGGTCGTGCCCCCCCGGCGGGTGTCAGCCCGCCGCGCGGGCCGCGAGCCGCGCCTTGCGGGCGGCCAGCTTCTCGTCGAACTTGGACGCCTCGGCGTTCAGGCCGCCCATGAACAGGCCCAGTTCCTCCTGCGCCTGGAGACCCTCGGGGCCGAGATTGTCGATGTCCAGCACCTTGAGGAACCGCAGCACCGGCTGGATCACGTCGTCGTGGTGGATCCGCAGGTTGTAGACCTCGCCGATGGCCATCTGCGCGGCGGCGCGCTCGAAGCCGGGGATGCCGTGGCCGGGCATCCGGAAGTTCACCACGACGTCCCGCACGGCCTGCATGGTGAGGTCGGGGGCGAGCTCGAAGGCCGCGCCGAGGAGGTTGCGGTAGAAGACCATGTGGAGGTTCTCGTCGGTCGCGATGCGCGCGAGCATGCGGTCGCAGACCGGGTCGCCGGACTGGTGGCCGGTGTTGCGGTGCGAGATCCGGGTCGCGAGCTCCTGGAAGGCGACGTACGCCACCGAGTGCAGCATCGAGTGCCGGTTGTCCGACTCGAAGCCCTCGCTCATGTGGGACATGCGGAACTGCTCCAGCTTGTCCGGGTCCACCGCGCGCGAGGTGAGCAGGTAGTCGCGCATCACGATGCCGTGCCGGCCCTCCTCCGCGGTCCAGCGGTGCACCCAGGTGCCCCAGGCGCCGTCCCGGCCGAACAGGGAGGCGATCTCGTGGTGGTAGCTGGGCAGGTTGTCCTCGGTGAGGAGGTTGACCACAAGCGCGATGCGGCCGATCTCGGTGACCTTGGACTGCTCCTTCTCCCAGGCCTCGCCGTCGTCGAACAGACCGGGGAAGTTGCGGCCGTCGCTGAAGGGCACGTACTCGTGCGGCATCCAGTCCTTGGCGACCTTCAGATGCCGGTTGAGTTCCTTCTCGACCACTTCCTCCAGCGCGAGCAACAGCCGGGCGTCGGTCCAGACGGAAGGGCTGCCGAGATGGGGGGAGGTGATCGTCACGGGAACTCCAGGGGGACGTCGTACAGGGGAGAGTCGACCGGCGAGCGGGCCGGGAACCTACGAGATCGTAGGCTACGAATCCGTAGGTTACGGGACCGTAGGTTAAGTGTGCGGTAAAGGTCCCAGCTCACGGCATGTACACGGGGAACGGGGTCAGTCGCCGGGACCGCAGGTCCGGGGCCGATCGGGTGATCGACTCACCCGTCAGGCGTACAGATCCCGCAGCCGTACCGAGAGGCATGTCACACAACCTTCGAGCTTCTCGAACTCACTGATGTCGACGAGTACCGGTGCGTAACCGAGATCGCGGTACAGCTCCGCGGTCTTCGGCGCGCTCGCCGCCATGAGGAGCGAGTTCCCGCCGAGGAGCACTACATGCGCCCCCGACTCCTCCGGCACCGGCAGGAAGCGCCCGAACAGGGACGGGGTGTCCATCATCGGGATGTGCCCGACGACCGTTCCGTCGGGCAGCGCGGTGACCGCCGACTTCAGGTGCAGCACCTTGCTCACCGGCACCGTCACGACCCGCGCGCCGAGCGGCTCGAACGTGGCGCGCAACTGCTGGACGCCGGCGGCGTTGGTGCGCCCGCCGCGGCCGACGTAGATCGTGTCGTCGACCTTCAGCACGTCACCGCCCTCCAGCGTGCCGGGCTCCCAGACCCAGTTCACCGAGCAGCCGAGGCCCGCGACGACCTCCTCCACACCGGCCGTCTCGTCGCGCCGCGACCCGGCGCCCGGCCGGCCGATCAGGGCGACGTTCTTGTAGACGACCACGGTGTCCTCGACGAACACCGAGTCGGGGCAGTCGTCGGCCGGGTCGACCTCGACGATCTCCCAGCCGTGTTCGGCCAGTGCCGCGACGTAGGCCTCCCACTGCTCGGCCGCCAGCCCGGTGTCGACGTCCTCGCGCTCGATGTGCGTGACGAGACCTTCGGCGAGTCGGGGGCTGGGGCGGCGGACGAGGGCTTTCCTGCTGGGCACGGGGATCACTCCGGATCGGCGACGACGGCACCGGCGCCTGGGGCACCGGTCCGCCATCATGCAGCGCACACCCGTGCGGACAAAACCCCCGTAGTCAGGCTGTGGCCCTCCTGAGATGGTCCGCGGTGAACGAGTCCCGCGCGGCGAGCAGCTCCCGCGGTGTCCCCTCGAAGATCACCCGGCCGCCGTCCCGGCCCCCGTCGGGGCCCAGGTCGATGATCCGGTCGGCGTGCGCCACCACGTCCAGGTTGTGCTCGACGACCACCACCGTGTTGCCCGTGTCGACCAGCCGGTCCAGCAGGGCGAGCAGGCCGTCCACGTCGGACATGTGCAGTCCGGTCGTCGGTTCGTCGAGCACGTAGACCGCGCCCCTGCGATGCAGCCGGGTGGCCAGCTTGATGCGCTGGCGTTCGCCGCCGGACAGTGTCGACATCGGCTGGCCGAGGGTGAGATAGGTCAGCCCGACGTCCTTCAGGGCGTGCAGCCGCCTGCGCACACCCGGGTCCGTGAGGACGTCCAGCGCCTGCTCGGCCGTCATCTCCAGGACGTCCGCGACAGAGCGGCCGGCCACGGTCAGCCGCAGTACCTCGTCCTTGAAGCGCCGGCCCTCGCAGTCGTGGCAGGTGGTGGTGACCGGGTCCATGAACGCGAGGTCGGTGTGGATGACCCCACGCCCCTCGCACGTGGGGCACGCGCCCGAGGAGTTGAAGCTGAACAGACCCGGCTCGGTGCCCGTCTCCCGGGCGAACAGCCGCCTGACCGGGTCCATCACGCCCAGATACGTCGCCGGCGTCGAGCGCCCCGAGATGCCGATCGACGACTGGTCGACGACCACGGCGTCCGGATGGGTTTCGGTGAACTGCGCGACCAGTGTGCTCTTGCCCGATCCGGCGACCCCGGTCACCACGGTCAGCACGCCGGTCGGGAACTCCACCGTCACGTCCCGCAGGTTGTGCCGGTCCGCGCCCTTCACCCACAACCCGCCGTCGGCCTCGCGCACGGTGTCCTTGAGTGCCGTACGGCGGCCCAGGCAGCGCCCGGTCGGTGTGTCGGCGCGGGCCAGTTCGGCGGGTGTGCCCTCGAACACCACCGTGCCGCCCGCGGTCCCCGCTCCCGGCCCCATGTCGACCACATGGTCGGCGAGCGCGATCACGTCCGGGTCGTGCTCCACCACGAGCACGGTGTTGCCCTTGTCGCGCAGCCGCAGCAGCAGATCGCCGAGCCGGTGCACATCGCGCGGGTGCAGCCCGACGCTGGGCTCGTCGAAGATGTACGTCATCCCGGTCAGGCTCGATCCGAGATGCCGCACGGTCTTCAGCCGCTGCCCCTCGCCGCCGGACACGGTCGACGTCTCCCGGTCCAGGCTGAGATAGCCGAGCCCGATGGCGTCGATCCGCTCCAGCGCGCCGACGGCCGCCGCCGCGACCGGCCGGGCCACCGGGTCGTCGATCTCCCGCAGTACGCCGACGAGGTCCGTGATCTGCATCCGGGCGCAGTCGGCGATGGACAGCCCGCGGATCCGGGACGCGAGCGCCGCCGCGTTCAGCCGGGCGCCCGAGCACTCCGGGCAGACCCCCTCCGCGAGATAGCCGGCGACGAGGTCGCGGGTCTTCTGGCTGAACCCCGACAGATCACGGTTGAGGTACAGCCGCTCGAAGCGGTCGGCGAGGCCCTCGTAGTCGGTCGTCCAGGTGCCGCCCGCACCGCTGACGTCGACCTTGCTGCCGGGCCGCCCCCGCATCAGGAACTCCCGCTCGGCGGCGGTGAACTCGCCGACCGGCTTGTCCGGGTCCAGTTCCGGGCTGTTGGTGTACGTCTTCCCCTGCCAGGTGCCCGCGGTGAACGGCGGGAAGCGCACCGCCCCCTGCGCGAGCGACCTGGCCGGGTCGAGGATCCGCTCCCAGTCCGGCCGGACCGTGCGGCCCAGTCCGTCGCAGCGCGGGCACATGCCCGACGGGTCGTTGAACGAGTACGCCGTCGCCGCTCCGGCGCTCGGGGTGCCGTGCCGGGAGAACAGCACCCGCAGCACCGAGTAGACGTCCGTCATCGTGCCGACCGTCGAGCGGGAGTGCCCGCCGACCGGCCGCTGGTCGACGACGATCGCGGGGGCGAGGTCCTCCAGCGCGTCCGCGTGCGGCCGCTCATACTTGGGCAGCCGGTTGCGCACGAACCAGCTGAACGTCTCGTTCAGCTGGCGCTGCGACTCCACCGCGACGGTGTCGAAGACGACGGACGACTTCCCCGATCCCGAAACGCCGGTGAACACGGTCAGCCGGCCTTTCGGGATCCGGAGGGCGACGTCCTTGAGGTTGTTCTCCCTGGCTCCGGTGATGGTGATGAACTCGCGCATACGGCCGACGCTAGGCCTCAAACCCGACAGCTTCTGGCGTGATTTCCGAGAGTTCTCCGTCCAGCAGCAGCCAGCGGGTGATGCCGACGGACTCCAGGAACGGCAGATCGTGACTGGCCACGATCAGCGCCCCCTCGTAGCTCTCCAGGGCCGAGGTGAGCTGCCGTACGCTCGCCATGTCCAGGTTGTTCGTCGGCTCGTCCAGCATCAGCAGCTGCGGGGCCGGCTCCGCCAGCATCAGCGCCGCGAGAGCCGCCCGGAACCGCTCGCCGCCGGACAGGGTGTCCGCCGACTGGTCCGCGCGGGCGCCCCGGAACAGGAAGCGGGCCAGCCGCGACCGGATCCGGTTGTTGGTGGCGCCGGGCGCGAACCGGGCCACGTTCTCGGCGACCGTCAGGGAACCGTCGAGCACGTCGAGGCGCTGCGGCAGGAACCGCAGCGGGACATGGGCCGTCGCCTCGCCCGACACCGGCTCCAGCTCCCCGGCGATCGTGCGCAGCAGCGTCGTCTTGCCCGCGCCGTTGCGCCCGACCAGCGCGATCCGCTCCGGACCGTACAGATCGAACCCTCCGGCGACCCGGGCCCCGTACCGCAGTTCCAGCTCCCGCAGGGTGAGCACGGAACGCCCGGCCGGCACCGCCGTGTACGGCAGGTCGACGCGGATCTCGTCGTCGTCCCGGACGGCCTCCGCCGCCTCGTCCAGCCGGTCCTTCGCCTCGGTGAGCTTCTCCTCGTGCATGATGCGGTGCTTGCCCGCGGACACCTGCGCCGCGCGCTTGCGCGCCCCCATGACGATCTTCGGCTCGCGCTTCTGCTCGAACATCTTCTGGCCGTACCGCTTGCGCCGGGCCAACTTCACCTGGGCGTCGACCAGTTCGCGTTTCTGCTTCTTCAGGTCGGCCTCCGCGACGCGCACCATGCGTTCCGCGGCCTCCTGTTCGGTGGCGAGCGCCTCCTCGTAGGCCGAGTAGTTGCCGCCGTACCAGGTGATCTCCCCGGACCGCAGATCGGCGATCTGGTCGACCAGGTCGAGGAGTTCACGGTCGTGGCTGACCACGACCAGCACACCCGGCCAGGCCTCCACGGCCGCGTACAGCCTTCGGCGGGCGTACACGTCGAGGTTGTTGGTCGGCTCGTCGAGCAGCAGCACGTCGGGCCGGCGGAGCAGCAGCGCGGCCAGCCGGAGCAGCACCGACTCGCCGCCCGAGACCTCACCGATGGTGCGGTCCAGCCCGACGTGTGCGAGCCCGAGTTCGCCGAGCGTGGCCAGGGCGCGCTCCTCGACGTCCCAGTCGTCGCCGACGGTCTCGAAGTGCGCCTCGGACACGTCGCCGGACTCGATGGCGTGCAGCGCGGCCCGCTGCCCGGCGATGCCGAGCGCCTGGTCGACGCGGAGCGCGGTGTCCAGCGTGACGCTCTGCGGGAGGTACCCGACCTCGCCGGCGACACGGATCATGCCGTCGGCCGGGCGGAGTTCACCGGCGACCAGTTTCAACAGGGTGGACTTTCCCGATCCGTTGACGCCGACCAGGCCCGTACGGCCGGTACCGAAGGAGGCGTCCATGCCGTCGAAGACGGCGGTGCCGTCCGGCCAGGCGTAGGAGAGGGAGGTGACAGTGATGGAAGATGACATACGGGCCTCGCGGTTGCTTGGAGCGATCAGGGGGCAGCAACGCGTATCGAGACACGGGGGCGTGACGACGGGGCGGTGGGTCGAGGCCGTGGGCAAGGGCGGTGGGCCGGGGCATGGAAAAGGCCCCTGTTCCGCAAGGACGGCTCGAACGCCGAGGTCGGCACGCGACGCTCACACCGGTGCGGTGTGGCGTGGTGTCTCAGGACCTCAGACGAGCAACGTCCTTCTCCAATCGGCGGCAACAGAAGCGTTGTACACCGTACGAGCGTGCGGGACGGGTGTCAACGGGCTTTTCCGCGTGGTCCGCACCGCCGGCCGCACCGCCGGCCGTGCGGGACTTCGACGACCGTGTCGGATTCCTGCCAGCCCCGCACGCGCGCGGCTGGTTGGCTGGACGTATGACGACCGACACCACCCTTCAGGACCGCGCCCGCCACTTCCACGCCCTGCACGTCCCGGGCCGCCCGCTGCTGCTGCCCAACGCCTGGGACCTCGCGAGCGCCCGGATCATCGAGGACGCCGGTGCCGCGGCCGTCGCGACCACCAGCGCCGGGCTCGCCTGGGGACTCGGCGCCGCGGACGGCGACCACCTGGACCGTGACCGGGCCCTCGCGGTGGTCGCGGGCATCGCCGCCCTCGTGGACGTACCGGTGACCGCCGACATCGAGAGCGGCTACGCGGCCGACCCGGCCGGAGTCGCCGACACCGTCCGCGCGGTGCTCGCCGCGGGCGCGGTCGGCGTCAACATCGAGGACGCCCTGCACGAGCCGGGCTCCGGGCCGCTGCGCGCGGTGGCCGAGCAGGCCGAGCGGATCGCCGCCGCCCGCGAGGCCGCGGACGCGGCAGGGGTGCCGCTCTTCGTCAACGCGCGAATCGACACGTTCCTCTCGGGCGCCGGGGGAGTGGACGCCACGCTGGAGCGGGCCGCCGCCTTCCGCGCTGCCGGCGCCGACGGCATCTTCGTCCCCGGGGCCGTCGACCCGAAGACGCTGAAACTGCTCGTCGACGGCGTGGACGCGCCGCTGAACGTGGTGGTGGGCGCCGGACTCCCACCCGTCGCCGAACTCGCCGCCCTGGGCGTCGCCCGCGTCAGCACCGGCGGCCGTATCGCCGAGGCCGCGCACGCCACAGTCCGCCGCGCCGCACGGGAGCTGCTCGACGCGGGGACGTACGACACGGTGGGCGACGGGCTGCCCTACGGCGAGCTCAACGCCCTGTTCGGGGACGCCCGCTGACCGTGCCGTCAGCAGGCGTCGCGCATCAGCTCCGCGAGGCCGCGGTCCAGGTCGAACTGGAGGTGCTCCCGGTCCTCGGACACCAGATCGCCGGTCGCCTCCAGGAAGCTGCGCACGTCCGCCGAGTGGATGTGCACCACGGCCGTGCCCTCCGGGGCGTGGAACTCCAGCACGGTCCGGTCGTACCCGTACGGCCGGACCCGGACGTCGCCCTGGCCCTCCGGGCCCTCCAGACCGGCCGCCAGCAGTTCGCGCGAGAACGTCCAGCACACCTCCACGCCCTCCAGGGTGGCCTGGGCGGGGAAGGTCATACGGACGGCGAACGGCTCACTGCGGTCGTAGCGCAGCGTGGCCGGGATGTTCGGCATACGGGGCGCGGCTGCGACGAGTCGGGCCTCCACGGGCTGCTCGATGACTGTGGACACGACCTTGCTCCCTTGTGACGGCGGAACGAGCTTCCGGTCTGACCGGCGGCGCGCCTCCGGATGGACGAGGCCGGTCATGGAGAGAGACGAAGAAATGGGCCAGGACGTGCACATGAATCTCCAGTGACCTCTGTCACCGTGTCCCCCGCGCGTATCGGCACATGCCCGTGCGTCCACCGCCCTCTGGACGCCACCCGGGCGCTCGGCTAGCTTCGCCCGCCATGAGGCCCTTGGGGAGTATGCGACGCACGGCAGTGGCGATATGGGCGATGCGGGCAGGACGAGTGGGGCCTGTGGGGCGATCCGCGCGGATGCGGCGGACGGTCGCCGTCGGCGTGGCCTGGGCGGCGGCCCTCGCCGCGACGGCCGTCCCGGCGGCGGCACACGCGGACGAGGGCGCGGCACAGACCGCCTCCGCGCGGAACCGCGCCCCGCACTGGCAGCTGAAGGACACCGGCACACCCGAGGTGCGCTACCGGGGCCTGTCCGCCGTCAGCCGCTCGACGGCCTGGCTGGCCGGCACCGGCGGCACCGTGCTGCGGACCACCGACGGCGGCGCGCACTGGCGGAACGTGTCCCCGCCGGGCACCACCGACCTTCAGTTCCGGGACGTCGAGGCGTTCGACGCACGCCGCGCGGTGGTGCTGGCCATCGGCGAGGGCGAGGCCTCGCGCGTGTACCGCACCGAGGACGGCGGCACGACCTGGACGGAGTCCTTCCGCAACACCGACGCGCGCGCCTTCTACGACTGCGTCACCTTCTTCGACACACGCAACGGCCTGGCCATGAGCGACCCGGTCGACGGGAAGTTCCGGATCCTGTCCACCCGCGACGGCGGCCGTTCCTGGAAGGTGCTCCCGGACAAGGGCATGCCGCCCGCGCTGCCCGGCGAGGCCGGGTTCGCGGCCAGCGGGCAGTGCCTGGTCGCCTCCGGGCCGAAGGACGTGTGGATGGCCACCGGCGGCGCGGCACGCGCGCGGGTGCTGCACTCCACCGACCGCGGTCTGACCTGGACCGCCACCGACAGCCCCATCCCGGCCGGCACCTCGGCCCGCGGTGTCTTCGCCCTCGCCTTCCGCGACCGCACCCACGGACTCGCCGTCGGCGGCGACTTCAACCCGGACCAGCCCTCCCCGCAGGCGGCGGCCCGCACGACGGACGCCGGCCGCACCTGGCGGTCGGCCACCACCTCGCCGCCCGCCTACCGCTCCGGCGTCGTCTGGCTCCCGTACAGCCGCAGCGCCGCCCTCGCCGTCGGCCCGACCGGAACCGACCTCACCACCGACGCGGGCCGCACCTGGCGGACCGTCGACACGGGCTCCTACGACACCGTCGACTGCACCCCCGACCTGGCCTGCTGGGCGGCGGGCGAGAAGGGCCGGGCGGCACGGCTGGAGCCCTGACCCTCCCGCCCCACAGGAACGGACACGGCCGCGCGGTGGCTAGGCTCTGGCCACCATGACGACCGTAGAGATCCCCGCGGGCTGGCCCGCGACCGAGGAGCAGGCCCGCGCGGTGCAGGACGAGCTGCGCGCGGCGGTGATGCTCGACGAGTCCGGGCCGGTACCGGGGACCGGCACGGTCACCGGCGTGGACGTCGCCTACGACGACGACCTGGACCTCGTCGCCGCGGCGGCCGTGGTCCTGGACGCGGTGAGCCTCGACGTGGTCGCCGAGGCCACCGCCCTGGGCCGGATCTCCTTCCCGTACGTCCCCGGGCTGCTCGCCTTCCGCGAGATCCCCACCGTGCTCGCCGCCCTGGACGCGCTGCCGTGCCCGCCGGGACTGGTGGTGTGCGACGGCTACGGCCGCGCCCACCCGCGCCGCTTCGGCCTCGCCAGCCACCTCGGTGTGCTGACCGGCCTGCCGACGATCGGCGTCGCCAAGAACCCCTTCACCTTCACCTACGAGGCGCCCGGCACCCCGCGCGGATCGTCCGCGCCGCTCCTCGCGGGCGAGGAGGAGGTCGGCCGCGCGCTGCGCACCCGCGACGGCGTCAAGCCGGTCTACGTCTCCGTCGGCCACCGTGTGAGTCTCGCCAACGCGTGCGCGCACACGCTCGCGCTCACCCCCGCCCACCGCCTCCCCGAGACCACCCGCCGAGCGGACTCCCTGTGCCGCAGGGCGCTTCAGGAGGCCACGATCCGCCACTCGCCGACCTCGCGGTACTCCGAGTCGTAGATCGTGCTCGTGTCCCCGGGCTGTACGGCGTAGTGGCGCATGTTGCCGCCCCAGTACCGCAGGATCCGGCCCAGCTCACCCACCGGGTCCTTGGCCATCGCCCCTTCGTCCACCGTGACCTCGAGGACGAACTTCACGCGCTCCACCACCTTCTGATCGGCTGCTGACCTGCCCTTCAAGTGTTTCATTGAAGTCCTAGTGGGGACTTTTGCGCCGGACGGGCAGGAGAAGACAGGGGCCCGGGGCCGCCAAGCCTCAAATCGCGCAGGAAGTGAGCGGCGGCTGCGCGTTCCTGCGGCTGAGTACGTCGTCTGAGTACCTGTACGGATGTCCGGGGCCCGCCCGGACGAAAGGCTGGGCGCATGACGACACACCGTGCCCCGAAGCCCCTGTCCGACCCCGGCCGTCCCGTCGAGCGGGCCGTGAACGCCGCCCTTCTGGTCGCCGTGCTCGCGGGTGTGGGCTGGATAGGCGGCATGGTCTACACGCTGGTCCAGTGGCCCCTCTAGGCGAGTCCCCGCAGCGCGGGGCGCGGGTGCCTCAGCGGGTGGCGGCCACCCGGAACGTGATGCCCGCGCGGACCAGCCTCTCGATGAGCGCGTCGCCCATCGCCACCGCAGTGGTGACCTGTCCCGAGGTGTCCGGCAGTGCGTCGAGGACCAGGGCCATCGCGGCCTCGGCGAACATCTTCGCCGTCTCGCCGTAGCCCGGGTCACCGCCCGCGACCTCGGTGTACACACGGCGGCCCGCGCCCTCCCCGACGAGCCGCAGCGAGAACCAGCTGCGCGCCCGCTTCTCCGCGTCCGGCCCGTCGCCCGGCCGGTACCGCTCGGTCAGCCAGCGCCGCGCGGGCGGCAGTTGCGCGGCGGCGGCGAGCGCGCCGAAGGCCGCCACCCCGCCGAGCGCGACCGGCAGCCGCCGTACGGCCGCGTACTGGCGGTAGCGGAAGTCCGGGCCGTAACGGTCCAGCGCGCGTGCCGACCGGCACACGATCTGCGGGTCGATGGTGGGCATCGGCACCGCCCACGCGCCGACCTCCCCGGCGAACCGGGGCGCGCTCACCGGCACCGAGGCGCGCCTGCCGACCAGCCGCGGCTCGTGCCGCCGGCGCTCCCGCGCGGCGGCGGTCATCTGCCGGACCCGGCCCGCCTGGTGGAGCGAGGACGCGAAGGTGCCGCCGGAGAACATGGCGTCGGCGGCCATAAAACCGTCCACGGACAGCGGCACACCCTCGGGCAGCTGCCGGACCGTGAAGTAGGCGCCCAGGTCGTACGGGACCGAGTCGAAACCGGCCGCGTGCAGCAGCCGCGCGCCGGTCTCCCGCGCGCGTGCGTCGTGCCGGACGTACATCAGGTCCACGAACTCGGCCTCGCCGCACAGATCGAGGTAGTCGGTGCCCGCGTCGGCGCAGGCGGCCAGGAGTTCCTCGCCGTGGGTCAGATACGGGCCGACGGTCGTCGCGACCACCCGCGCCTGCCCGGCGAGGGCACGCAGCGACGCCGGGTCGGTCACGTCGGCGGGCAGCACCCCGATCGCCTCGCCGCCCGGAAGCCGGTCCCGCAGCGCGCGCAGCCGCTCCTCACCGCGGCCGGAGACCGCCCAGCGCAGCCCCTTCGGCGCGTGCGCCGCGAGGTACTCGGCGGTCAGGGCGCCGACGAAGCCGGTGGCCCCGAACAGCACGATGTCGTAGGGACGATCCGTTGTGTTCGACCTGCCCATGTCACCCCTCGGTCCCGCAGCTCGCGCCGCTGTCGGTGGCCGAGGCTAGCGTGAGGAGTACGGAGCCGAGGACGAGCCCGGAGGTGTTCGGGAGGGCGGTGGCCGGAAACACCGGAGTCGCCGCGCGACAGTGACGAAGAAGCTCATGGCGGAGCTGGACGCACGTCGACGGCCTGCGGCCATAATTGGCTAAGCGCTTGCTCGCCAGGTCTTGTGCGGACTGGAACACGTTCTTAGCATCTTCGGTGTTACATCAGTTGTGTCACAGCGATGGGGGTCGCATGGCAGGGACACCCGGGCACGGCCCGCTCACCGGCGTGCGGGTGGTCGAACTCGCCGGCATCGGCCCCGCCCCGTTCGCCGCCATGCTCCTCGCCGACCTGGGCGCGGACGTCGTCCGCGTGGACCGCCCCGGCGGCCAGGGCCTCGCGATCAACCCCGCCTACGACGTCACCAACCGCGGCAAGCGCTCCGTCGTCCTCGACCTCAAGTCACCCGGCGGACCCGCCCGCGTCCTCGACCTCGCGGCCCGAGCCGACATCCTGATCGAGGGCTTCCGCCCCGGAGTCGCCGAACGGCTCGGCGTCGGCCCCGAGGCGTGCCACGCCCGCAACCCCGCGCTGGTGTACGGCCGGATGACCGGCTGGGGCCAGGACGGCCCCCTCGCGCAGAGCGCGGGCCACGACATCGCCTACCTCGCGCTCACCGGCACCCTCGGCATGATCGGCGACCCGGACCGCCCCCCGCCCGTCCCCGCCAACCTCCTCGGCGACTACGCCGGCGGCTCGCTCTACCTCGTCGTCGGTGTCCTCGCCGCCCTCCACCACGCGCGTGCCACCGGCGCCGGGCAGACCGTGGACGCCGCGATCGTCGACGGCGCCGCCCACCTCGGCGCGATGATCCACGGCATGCTCGCGGCGGGCGGCTGGCAGGACCGGCGCGGCGCCAACCTCCTCGACGGCGGCTGCCCGTACTACGGCACGTACGAGACCGCCGACGGCGGATACATGGCCGTGGGCGCGCTGGAGCAGCAGTTCTACGACGAGTTCCTGCGGCTTCTCGGCATCGCCGAGGACGCCCCGGCCCGCAAGGACCCGGCCCGCTGGGACGAGCTGCGCGAGCGGGTCGCCGCCCGCTTCGGATCCCGTACGCGCGACGAGTGGACGGCCGTGTTCGAGGGCACCGACGCCTGTGTCGCCCCCGTCCTCTCCCTGCGCGAGGCGCCGCGGCATCCGCACCTCGCCGCGCGCGGCACCTTCACCGAGCACGCCGGGATCACCCAGCCGGCGCCCGCCCCGCGGTTCTCCGCCACACCCACGGCCCTCTCCGGCGGCCCGGCCCGGCCGGGCGCGGACACCGCCGAGGTGGCCCGCGACTGGGACGTACCCGGACTCGCCGACCGCCAGGAGCCGGCCCCGGCCGGCCGCGAAGACCCTCATCCCCCTCGGAACACCCCTCGAAAGGCCACCCCGTGAGCACCGAAGCGTACGTCTACGACGCGATCCGCACCCCGCGCGGGCGCGGCAAGGCCAACGGCGCCCTGCACGGCACCAAGCCCATCGACCTCGTCGTCGGACTCATCCACGAGATCCGCGCCCGCTTCCCCGGCCTGGACCCGGCGGCCGTGGACGACGTCGTGCTCGGCGTCGTCGGCCCGGTCGGCGACCAGGGCTCCGACATCGCGCGCATCGCGGCCATCGCCGCGGGCCTGCCCGACACGGTGGCCGGCGTCCAGGAGAACCGCTTCTGTGCCTCCGGTCTGGAGGCGGTCAACATGGCCGCCGCCAAGGTCCGTTCCGGCTGGGAGGACCTCGTCCTCGCGGGCGGCGTCGAGTCCATGTCGCGCGTGCCGATGGCCTCCGACGGCGGCGCCTGGTTCAACGACCCGATGACCAACCTCGCCGTCAACTTCGTGCCGCAGGGCATCGGGGCCGACCTGATCGCCACGATCGAGGGCTTCTCCCGGCGCGACGTCGACGAGTACGCGGCGCTGTCCCAGGAGCGCGCGGCCACCGCCTGGAAGGAGGGCCGCTTCGAGCGGTCCGTCGTGCCGGTCAAGGACCGCAGCGGGCTCGTCGTCCTCGACCACGACGAGCACATGCGGCCCGGCACCACCGCCGACTCGCTGGCCAGGCTCAAGGCGTCGTTCGCGGACATCGGCGACCTCGGCGGCTTCGACGCCGTGGCGCTCCAGAAGTACCACTGGGTCGAGAGGATCGACCACGTCCACCACGCGGGCAACTCCTCCGGCATCGTCGACGGCGCCGCCCTCGTCGCCATCGGCTCCCAGGAGGTCGGCGAGCGCTACGGCCTCACCCCGCGCGCGCGGATCGTCTCCGCCGCCGTCTCCGGCTCCGAGCCCACCATCATGCTCACCGGCCCCGCCCCGGCCACCCGGAAGGCGCTCGCCAAGGCCGGGCTGACCATCGACGACATCGACCTCGTCGAGATCAACGAGGCCTTCGCGGCCGTCGTGCTGCGCTTCGTGAAGGACATGGGCCTGTCCCTGGACAAGGTCAACGTCAACGGCGGCGCCATCGCCCTCGGCCACCCGCTCGGCGCCACCGGCGCGATGATCCTCGGCAGCCTCGTCGACGAACTGGAGCGCCAGGACAAGCGCTACGGCCTCGCCACCCTGTGCGTGGGCGGCGGCATGGGCGTCGCCACGATCGTCGAACGCATCTGACCCTCCCAGCGGCAGACATCCAGAGACCTCAACGGAGAGACCCTCATGACCACAAGCACCACCATCCGCTGGGAACAGGACGACACCGGTGTCGTCACCCTCGTCATCGACGACCCCGACCAGTCCGCCAACACCATGAACCAGGCGTTCCGCGACTCCCTCGCGGCGGTCACCGACCGCCTGGAGGCCGAGCGGGACGCGATCCGCGGTGTCATCGTCACCTCCGCCAAGAAGACCTTCTTCGCGGGCGGCGACCTGCGCGACCTCATCCGCGTCACGCCCGGCACCGCCCAGGAGCTCTTCGACGGCGGCCTGGCCATCAAGCGAAACCTGCGCCGCATCGAGACCCTCGGCAAGCCCGTCGTCGCCGCGCTCAACGGCGCCGCCCTGGGCGGCGGTTACGAACTCGCCCTCGCCTGCCACCACCGCGTCGCCCTCGACGCGCCCGGCTCGAAGATCGGCTGCCCCGAGGTCACCCTCGGCCTGCTCCCCGGAGGCGGCGGAGTCGTCCGCACGGTCCGGCTCCTCGGCATCACCGACGCCCTGCTGAAGGTGCTCCTCCAGGGCACCCAGTACAGCCCTCGGCGCGCCCTGGACAACGGCCTGATCCACGAAGTCGCCGACACGCGCGAGGAGATGCTCGCCAAGGCGCGCGCCTTCATCGACGCCAACCCCGAGTCGCAGCAGCCATGGGACAGGCCCGGCCACCGCATCCCGGGCGGCACCCCCGCCAACCCCAAGTTCGCCGCCAACCTGCCCGCCTTCCCGGCCAACCTGCGCAAGCAGACCAACGGCGCCCCCTACCCGGCGCCGCGCAGCATCCTCGCCGCCGCGGTCGAGGGCTCCCAGGTCGACTTCGAGACCGCCCAGGTCATCGAGGCCCGCTACTTCGTGGAGCTGGCCGCCGGGCAGACGTCGAAGAACATGATCCAGGCGTTCTTCTTCGACCTCCAGGCCGTCAACTCCGGCGCCAACCGCCCCAAGGGCGTCGAACCCCGCAAGGTCCGCAAGGTCGCCGTCCTCGGCGCCGGGATGATGGGCGCCGGCATCGCCTACTCGTGCGCCCGCGCGGGCATCGACGTCGTCCTCAAGGACGTCACCCCGGAATCGGCCGCCAAGGGCAAGGCCTACTCCGAGAAGCTGTGCGCCAAGGCCGTCGCCAGGGGACGCACCACACAGGAGAAGGCCGACGCGCTGCTCGCCCGCATCACACCCACCGCCGAGGCCGCCGACCTCGCGGGCTGCGACGCGGTCGTCGAGGCCGTCTTCGAGGACACCGCCCTCAAGCACAAGGTGTTCCAGGAGATCCAGGGCGTGGTCGAGCCGGACGCGCTGCTCTGCTCCAACACCTCCACCCTGCCCATCACCGCCCTCGCCGAAGGCGTCGAGCGCCAGGCCGACTTCATCGGGCTGCACTTCTTCTCGCCGGTCGACAAGATGCCGCTCGTCGAGATCATCAAGGGCGAGCGCACCGGGGACGAGACCCTCGCGCGCGCCTTCGACCTGGTCCGGCAGATCAACAAGACCCCGATCGTGGTCAACGACTCCCGCGGCTTCTTCACCTCCCGCGTCATCGGCCACTTCATCAACGAGGGCGTGGCGATGGTCGGCGAGGGCATCGAGCCCGCGTCCGTCGAACAGGCCGCGGCCCAGGCGGGCTACCCGGCCAAGGTGCTGTCCCTCATGGACGAGCTGACGCTCACCCTGCCCCGCAAGATCCGCAAGGAGACCCGGCAGGCCGTCGAGGAGGCCGGCGGCACCTGGACCGCGCACCCGGCGGAGGCCGTCATCGACCGGATGGTCGACGAGTTCGGGCGCACCGGCCGCAGCGGTGGCGCCGGGTTCTACGAGTACGGGGAGGACGGCAAGCGGGCCGGCCTGTGGCCCGGACTGCGGGAGCACTTCACGCGCGCGGGCACCGAGATCCCGTTCCGGGACATGCAGGAGCGCATGCTCTTCTCGGAGGCGCTCGACACCGTACGGCTCGTCGAGGAGGGTGTGCTGACGTCCGTGGCCGACGCCAACATCGGCTCCCTCTTCGGCATCGGTTTCCCCGGCTGGACCGGCGGCGTCCTCCAGTACATCAACGGCTACGAGGGCGGTGTGGCCGGATTCGTGGCACGCGCGCGGGAGCTGGCGCAGACCTACGGCGAGCGGTTCACCCCGCCCGCCCTGCTGGTGGCGAAGGCCGAGAAGGGGGAGACCTTCACGGACGGCCGGTGACGGACCGCTGAGCGACGCGCCCTCGCCTGGGGTGTCATCCCGGAGACGGGGGCGCGTAGGGCGGGACCGGGAGGCCGGGCCCGGGAGGGCGCCGAAAACGCCCTCTTGTCCGCCGCCTGACGGCTCATCACACTCGCCGCATGGAGACGCGTACCGCCCTGGTGACCGGAGCGGCACAGGGCCTCGGGCAGGAGTTCGCCGTCGCGCTCGCCGGGCGCGGCTACCGGGTCGCCGGGCTCGACGTCGTCCCCCAGCCGAGGACCGCCGCGAGGATCCTGGACTACGTCGAGGTGGTCGCCGACGCCGCCGACGAACCGCGGCTCCTGGCCGGACTCGCCCGCGTCCTCGGGCACTTCGGCACCCTGCACGTGCTCGTCAACGCCGCCGGCGTCCACCCGGAGCGGCCCTTCGAGGAGACCACCGCCGAGGACTGGCGGCACGTCATGCGCGTCAACCTGGAGGCGCCGTTCCTGGTGACCCGGGCCGTGCTGCCGCATCTGAAGGCGGCGGGGTGGGGCCGGATCGTCAACATCGCCTCCGCGGCCGTACGGACGCCCCCGCCCGAGACGGTCCCCTACGCCGCCTCGACGATGGGCCTGATCGGCCTCACCCGGGCGCTGGCCACCGCCCTCACCCCGCACGGCATCACGGTCAACGCCATCGCGCCCGCCGCGCCGGGCCCGATGGGCCGGCTGCGCCCGTGCGACCTGATCTCCACCCTGCTCTACGTGGTGGACGAGGGCAGCGGCGCCCTGACCGGCCAGACCCTCACCGTGTCAGGCGGACCCGCCCACCTCTGACCCCTCGCTCTGCCACACCCGCAGCTCTTCCTTCAGGGAGCGCTGGAAGGTGGTCAGCAGGGCCTGCACCACGATCGGCTGCATATGGGCCGACAGCGACCGCACCGCGTCCGCGTCCCGCTCCGACACCTCCTCGCGGAACAGCCGCGACAGCTCCTGCGCCGCCGCGCGGGAGTGCTCGACGAGGACGGCACGGGCGGCCAGGATCGCCTCCTGGGGCAGCGGTACGTCGAGCAGTTCGACGCCGAGCCGCAGCAGCCCGGTGTCCACCCGGAAGGCCTCGCCCTCCGCGGCCACGACGTTCATCGCGGCCAGCCGCTCCAGGTCGGGCCCGGCCAGCGCCCGCCCGGCCCGCCGTTCCAGCTCCGCCAGGGACACGGTCTCCTGCACGTCCGGCGCCCACGAGGCCACCACCGCGCGGTGGATGGCGAGATCGTCGGCGCTCAGGCCGGGCGGCAGTCGCCGTACATAGCGTTCGATGGCGGCCAGGGTCATGCCCTGGTGCTGCAACTCCTCGATCAGCGCCAGCCGCGCCAGATGCTCCCGGCCGTAGTGCCCCACCCGGCGCGGACCGAGCGCCGGAGGCGGCAGCAGGCCCTTGGTGCCGTAGAAGCGGACCGTGCGCACCGTGACGCCCGCGCGGGCGGCCAGCTCGTCGATGGTGAGGGGCGTTCCCGGCTGCTCGGCGGTGTCGGTCGTCATGCGCAGCAGTATCGCTGTCTCACCAGTGCTGTGACACCGCGGACGCGGCACCCGTCCACCGCGTGGTGAACGTGGGGTGACGGTGGGGAGATCTCCGGGTGGACGTGTGAGAAGCGACGCTGTGTGACGTAAGCCATGCCATATGGCCGGATCTGTGTGGGAAGGTGCTGCCTCGGTCTGTGTCGCGTCGGCAAACGCGTCACGGACCGAAGTCACGTACGGACACCCGAGCGCACGCCGCTGGGGCGCACCAGAGAGTGGTACCACCCGTGAGCAAGGACGCCGTGGACACGGCCAGGGTCACCGCCGGGAACGGGGCGACCACCACGCCCGCGGACGCGGGCGACGCCGGTTACAGCAAGGACCTCAAGGCCCGGCACGTCAACATGATCGCCATCGGCGGCGCCATCGGCACCGGCCTCTTCCTGGGCGCCGGCGGCAGACTGCACAACGCGGGTCCCGCGCTGGCGCTGGCCTACCTGGTCTGCGGGGTCTTCGCGTTCTTCGTGGTCCGCGCCCTCGGTGAGCTGGTCCTGTACCGGCCGTCCTCCGGTTCGTTCGTGTCGTACGCGCGCGAGTTCCTCGGCGAGAAGGGCGCGTACGTCGCGGGGTGGATGTACTTCCTGAACTGGTCGACGACCGGGATCGCCGACATCACCGCGATCGCGCTCTACACGCACTACTGGAGCCTGTTCACCGACATCCCGCAGTGGGTCCTGGCGTTGATCGCCCTCGCGGTGGTCCTCGCGGTGAACCTGATCTCGGTGAAGATCTTCGGCGAGATGGAGTTCTGGTTCGCGATCATCAAGGTCGCCACGCTGGTGGGCTTTATGCTCATCGGCATCTTCCTGCTGGCCACCCGGCACGAGGTCGGCGGCACGACGCCGGGGCTGAGCGTGATCACCGACAACGGCGGCATCCTCCCGCACGGCGTGATGCCGGTCGTCCTCGTCATGCAGGGCGTGATCTTCGCGTACGCCGCCCTCGAACTGGTCGGCGTCGCCGCGGGCGAGACCGCCGAGCCGGAGAAGGTCGTCCCGCGCGCGGTGAACTCCATCATGTGGCGCGTGGGCATCTTCTACGTCGGCTCGGTCGTCCTTCTGGCCCTGCTGCTCCCGGGCTCGGTCTACTCGGCCGACGAGAGCCCCTTCGTCACCGTCCTGTCGAAGATCGGCATCCCGGCGGCGGGCGACGTCATGAACCTGGTGGTCCTCACCGCCGCCATGTCGTCCCTCAACTCCGGCCTCTACTCCACGGGCCGCATCCTGCGCTCGATGGCCATGGCGGGCTCGGCGCCCAAGTTCACCGCCCGTATGAACCGCAGCCAGGTCCCCTACGGCGGCATCCTGCTGACCTGCGCGGTCTGCGTGCTCGGGGTCGGCCTGAACTTCCTGGTCCCGTCCCAGGCCTTCGAGATCGTGCTGAACGTCGCCTCCCTCGGCATCATCAGCACCTGGGTGATCATCATGGTCTGCCACCTGGTCTTCGTCCGCCGCGCCCGGGAGGGCCACGTCGAACGCCCCCACTTCCGCCTCCCCGGCAGCCCGGTCACGGAGATCACCACGATCGCCTTCCTCCTGGCCTGCCTCGGCATGATGTGGAACGACCCCGAGGTGGGCCGCAAAACCCTCTACCTCATCCCGGCCATCACAGCGCTGCTCGTAACGGGCTGGTACGCCCTCCGCCGCCGATCGAACCGCGACACGGACACGGAACTGACGAGGCTGACGAAGTAGGGGACGAGCTCGTTCCCCGCGGCCCCTTGTCGGCCCGCCTTGATCAGCGCGCCGTCTGGAACGCTTGCAGCAGGCAGGTCGCCAGGCGGGAGGTGAGGGCGCCGTCGGGGTCCAGGCGGGGGTTGAAGATGGCCAGGTCGAGGCCGCGTGCGCGGGGGTCGGCCAGTGCCGCGCCCAGGACGGTGTCCAGTTCTTCCCAGGAGAGTCCGCCCGAGAGGCGGTAGTCCACCGCCGGCATGACCGCGTCGTCCAGGACGTCCGCGTCGAGGTGCACCCAGAAGCCTTCGCTGCCGGCGTCCGAATGGAGCAGGTCCAGCGCGCTGCGGGTCGCCTCGGCCGCGCCGAGTTCGCGGACCGTGTGCAGGTCCATGGCGTGCAGTTCGTCCGGCAGGGGCTGCATCCCGAAGACCGCCGACTCCGTCGCGTCCCGGTAACCGAACGCCACGACGTCCGTGTCCCGGACCAGTGGTCCGCGGCCCTCCAGGGCCGACAGCACCTCGGGGCCACGGCCGGTGGCCAGGGCCAGTTCCATGGAGGCCACCTCGCCGACCGGTTCGGCCTCGGGCTGGTAGAAGTCGGTGTGGCCGTCGAGGAAGAGCAGCCCGTGTCTGCCGCGGCGCCGCAGCGCGAGCAGGTTGCCGAGCAGGATGCTGCAATCGCCGCCGAGCACCAGCGGGAACTTCCCGGCGTCGAGTACCTCGCCCACCGCGTCGGCCAGCCGTACGGAGTACTCGGCGATCCCGGCCGCGTTCAGCATCGCGGTCTCCGGGTCCCGGTCGGGGTCGTACGGCGGCGGCTCGACCCGTCCCGCGCGTACCGCGCCGAGTCCCTCGGCCAGTCCCGCGCCGAGCAGTGCCTCGGGCAGTTCCTCGACCCCGGTCGGCCGCAGTCCCAGCACGGACGGTGCCTCGATGATCGCGACGTCCCGCACGCCTCGGCTCCTTCACCTCGTCCGCGCGCCGAGCCGTCCGGCGCATGGGGCCACCGTAGACCGAGGGAGGTGTTGGGGCGCGTCAGCAAACGCGCGCGTCACCGGACTGTTCCGGAAGCGTGTTCTAGAACGGACATTCGATCGACGTCGCGGTCGGGCGGGGCGCAACGGGGGCAGGCGGCTTGTCGCGCAGTTCCCCGCGCCCCTGGGTGGGCCCAGTGACGGCACCCCGATGGGTGAACCCCCTGTTCGGGCGCGGCGCCGTCGTGGCTGGTCGCGCAGTTCCCCGCGCCCCCAACTGGGCCCAGTCACAGCACCCCGGTCAGGTACCCGCCCCGCAGGGACGCGAGGAACCGCGCGACGAGCCACGACGGCCCCGCAGGTCAGGACCCTGCGTAACCCCCCCCAGGGGCGCGAGGAACTGCGCGACAAGCCACGACGGCGCCGCAGGTTAGGGCGGTGCTGCCCCCCCAGGGGCGCGGGGAACCGCGCGACAAGCCACGATGGCGCCGCAGCTTAGGTCCGTGCTGACCCCCCCAGGGGCGCGGGGAACTGCGCGACGAGCCACGACGGCGCCGCAGGTCAGGACCCTGCGTAACCCCCCAGGGGCGCGGGGAACTGCGCGAGCGGCCGGCGCGGCGCCGCAGTGACCCCCTACCCCCGCCCCGCGTTCGTCTCCGCGATCTTCTTCCAGGAACGTGGGCGTTCCGGAACCCCCGCCCCCGCGACGAAGTCGCCCGGTTTCGACGGCTGGTACAACCAGGTGTCGAACAACGTCGCCAGCGACACCCCGCTCACCCCCTCCGCGTACCGCCGGAAGTCGGCGACGGACGCGTTGCCGTAGGCGTGCTCACCCGGCCACCCCCTCAGCACCGCGAAGAACGCGCCGTCACCGATCTCGTTCCGCAGCGCCTGCAAGGCCAGCGCCCCCCGGTCGTACACCGCGGCATCGAACTGGTTCTCCGGCCCCGGATCACCCGGCCTCACCGTCCAGAACGGATCGTCCGCCGGATGCGACGCGTACACATAGTCCGCCAGCTCCCGCACCGTCCCCTCGCCCTCGTGCTCGGACCAGAGCCACTGCGCGTAGCGCGCGAACCCCTCGTTGATCCAGATGTCCTTCCAGCCGGTGACGGAGACCAGGTCGCCGTACCACTGGTGGGCCAGCTCGTGCACCACCACGGAGGTGTTCGAACCGTTCGCGAACTGCCGCGGGCTGTAGAAGGGCCGGGTCTGGGTTTCGAGCGCGTACCCGGTGTTCGTGTTCGGGACATACCCGCCGACCGAGTTGAAGGGGTACGGCCCGAAGTACCCGGACAGCCAGTCGGCGATCTCACCGGTCCGCTCGACACTCGCCCGCGCCGCCCCGTCGTTCGCGCCGAGGTCCTTGCTGTAGGCGTTGAGGACGGGGACACCGCTCTCCGTGGTCCCGGTGGTGATGTCGAACCGGCCCACCGCGAGCGTGGCCAGATACGTCGCCTGCGGCTTGTCGGACCGCCAGGCGTAACGCGTCCAGCCGGCCCGCGAACCCGTCGACTGAAGGACGCCGTTGGAGATCGCCTGGGTGCCGTCGGGCACCTGGACCGAGACGTCGTAGGTCGCCTTGTCGAGCGGGTGGTCGTTGCTCGGGAACCACCACCACGCCGCCTCCGGCTCGTTCGCGGCGACCCCGCCGTCCGCCGTCCGGTGCCAGCTGGTGAACCCGTACGCCTGCTTCGACGAGGGCACACCCGCGTACCGCACCACCACGGTGACCGGTTTGCCCTTGGCGAGCGGCTTCCTCGGGGTGATCTCCAGCTCGTGTTCGCCGGACGTCGTGAAGGACGCCTTGACGCCGTCGACCCGGACCTCGGACACGTCGAGAAGGAAGTCCAGATTGAACCGGCTCAGATCCTGCGTGGTGCGCGCGAGCAGCGTCGCCGTGCCTTCGAGGCGGTCGGTGGCCGGCTGGTACTTCAGGCGCAGGTCGTAGTGGGAGACGTCGTAGCCGCCGTTGCCGTACGCCGGGTAGTAGGGATCGCCGATGCCCGGTGCGCCGGGGGAGAGGCTCGCGGCCGATGCCGGGATCGCCAGCAGCAGGGTGGCCGCGGCGAGGGATCCCGGCGCGATGATTCTGCGGTGTACGAAAGGCTCCAAGTCGTAGGGGACCGAAGACTGTTCGAACCCTATGTACCGCCTGATCCCGTACGGCTGTCCACGCCGCCCGTGTCACACGATCGCCATTCGGCCGCCACGAACCCCCCGACCCGGGGGCCGATTCCGGCCACATTCCTTCACTTACCTCCCTCACCTGCCCTCTTCTGTGCGGGAGTTGACGGCTGTACCGTCCGCGGCATGCCGATACGCACGCGCTTCACGATCTGGAGACCGCTCGCGACGGCGGCCACGGCCGCCCTGATGGCCACCTTCCTCATCCCGGTACAGAGCCAGGCACAGGACCAGGCACAGGACCGGACACAGGTCCAGGAGCAGGACAAGCGCGCCTCGCGCTCCAGCCAACCCGTCTACTCCTACGACCGCGCCGTCCGCGAGGCCGTCTGGGTGGACACCCGGCTCGACGGGGACGGCGACGGAAAGACCGACCGGGTCGCCGTCGACATCGTCCGCCCGCGCGAACCCGCGCAAAAGGGCCGCAAGATACCCGTCATCATGGACGCCAGCCCGTACTACTCCTGCTGCGGACGCGGCAACGAGAGCCAGCTCAAGACGTACGACGCGAACGGCACCGTCGTCCAGATGCCGCTCTACTACGACAACTACTTCGTGCCCCGCGGGTACGCCTTCGTCGGCGTCGACCTCGCCGGCACCAACCGCTCCGACGGCTGTGTCGACGTCGGCGGACGCTCCGACGTCCAGTCCGCGAAGGCTGTAGTCGACTGGCTCAACGGCCGCGGCCGGGCGTACACCACCCGCACCGGCACCACCCGCGCCGCCGCGGACTGGAGCAACGGCCGCACCGGCATGATCGGCAAGAGCTACGACGGCACCATCGCCAACGGAGTCGCGGCGACCGGCGTCGAGGGCCTGGAGACCATCGTCCCGATCGGCGGCATCTCCTCCTGGTACGACTACTACTTCGCCAAGGGCGCCCCGCTGTTCGACTCCGGCCCCGACGGGCTCGCGAACCGCGTGGAGAGCCCCGAAGCCCGCGCCCGGTGCGCCGCCGTCCAGGAGCGGATCGTCGCGGGCGCGCCCCGCACCGGCGACTGGACCGCGCTGTGGAGCGAGCGCAACCACGTCCCCGACGCCGGCAAGGTCGAGGCGAGCGTCTTCGTCGTCCACGGCATGCAGGACCTCAACGTCCGCGCCAAGCACTTCGGACAGTGGTGGGACGCCCTCGCGAAGAACGGCGTCGAGCGCAAGATCTGGCTCTCCCAGGTCGGCCACGTCGACCCCTTCGACTTCCGCCGCGCCGACTGGGTGAACACCCTGCACCGCTGGTTCGACCACGAACTCCTCGGCTACGACAACGGCATCGACGACGAACCGATGGCCGACATCGAACGCCACCCGGACCAGTGGGTCACCTCCGCCGTCTGGCCGCCGCGTACCACCGACACCGTGCGCCTGAAGCCCGCCGAGGGCACCGCGCCCGGTGTCGGCACCCTGGGCCTGCGCACCGGCGGCGGCACCGAGACGTTCACCGACGACCCCTCGCGCGACGAGGCCGACTGGGCCGCCGACCTCGGCAGCTCCACCCCCGACAAGGCGGGCTTCGTCACCGTCCCGCTCAGCCGCGACCTGCGCCTCTCCGGCTCCTCGAAGGTCACCGTGACCGCGACGCCCAACACCCCGACGGCCCATCTGAGCGCCGTCCTCGTCGACGTCGGCCCGGACACCATCCGTGACTACGCGGGCCCCGGCGAGGGCATCAGCACCCTCACGGACCGCACCTGCTGGGGCGCGAGCACCAGCGGCGACGGCGCCTGCTTCAAGGAGACCGCGGCCCGGACCGCGGACGTCGAGCACACCGTCGTCAGCCGCGGCTGGGCCGACCTCGGCAACCACGCCTCCGACGCCAAGGGCCGCCCGCTGACCCCCGGCAAGGCGTACACGATCACCCTCGACCTGGCCGCCACCGACCACGTCGTACCGGCCGGACACCGGCTCGCGCTGATCGTCGCCGGCACCGACCGGGGCCTCATCGAACCGCCCGCCGACACCCCGACCCTCACCGTCGACCTGTCCCGCACCACGGCCGACGTGCCGGTCGTCGGCGGCACCACCGCCTTCGCCCGCGCCGTCGCGGGCGCCACGGCCACCGCGCTCCCGGCCGGTGAACTCGCCGGCGTCCAGCCGCCGCAGACCCTGTCCCGCATCCCGGAGGGAGGCCGGTGAACCGCCGCGTCCGCGTCCTGACCCTGACCACCGCCGCCATCGCCGCATCACTGGTGGCGGCCCCCGCCCAGGCCGCCACCGACACCGCACCGCCACGCACCGGCTTCGAACGCTCCGACGGCGCCCGCTGGACCACCCAGCCCGAGGAACAGGCCTTCCTCGCCGCCGTCGACCGCGCGAGTAGCAAGGTCTCGATCAGCAGCATCGGTACGACGAAGCAGGACCGCCCCCTGCAACTCGTACGGATCGGCGGCCGCTCCGCCGCCAACACCGTGCTCCTCGTGTGCAGCCAGCACGGCGACGAGCCCTCCGGCCGCGAGGCCTGTCTCACCACCGTCCGCGATCTCGCCTTCGCCAGGGACCACCACACCCGGCGCTTCCTGGAGCGCACCACCGTGCTCGTGGTGCCCACCGCCAACCCCGACGGCCGGGCCGCCGACACCCGGGGCAACTCCGACGGCATCGACATCAACCGCGACCACGTCGCCCTCGCCACTAACGAGGGCCGCGCCCTGGCCGCCGTGATCCGCGACCGCGGCCCCGACGTCATCTACGACCTGCACGAGTACGGCGCCACACCCCCGTACTACGACAAGGACCTGTTCGACCTGTGGCCGCGCAACCTCAACACGGACGACCGGGTGCACAACGAGGCGCAGACCCTGTCCGAGGCCTACGTCCGGCCCGCCGCGCGGAACGCCGGGCACTCCATCGGCACGTACGGGATCTGGACCGACCCCGTCACCGGTGAACCGGTCCGGCAGGTCGCCGGGGACGGGCAGGAACGCATCCTGCGGAACATGTCCGGCGCCAAACACGCTATCGGCCTGCTCATCGAGAGCCGGGTCGACCCGCTCACGGACGCCGAGAAGCGGGACGAGGCGCTCAACAACCGGCGCCGCGTCACCTCCCAGCTCGACGCCCTGGACGGTCTGTTCGCCTACACCGACGAGCGGCGCGGACACGTCGAGGCGGCCACCGGCAGGGCCCGCGTCGCCGGCTGGGCCGACACCGGACCCGTCTATCTCGGCGGCGCCGACAACGACCCGCCCGAGCCCGCCGAGGTGATCCAGGACCCGCCCTGCGCGTACCGCCTCACCGACGCCCAGTACACGGACGTCAAGGACGAACTCGCCCTGCACGGCGTCCGCGTACGCCACGACCGCGACGGCACCTACGTACCGCTGCGGCAGTCGCTGCGCGCGCTGGTGCCGATGCTGCTCGACGGACGTGCCGCCTACCACCTGGCGCAGGGGGAGCCCGACACGAACTGCTGATCAGGTGAGAAACGCGTCGCGTGTGGTAGGCGCGTACCCAGCGGTGTTTTCCCCGCCCCGCGGACCCGAAGAAAGGTGCTGCCCGTGACACCCGACAACCAGAGTGAGAACAGCCCCGATCCAAGAGGTCCGCAGCCGGCCCCCGAAGCGGGGGCCGGCACCCCCTTGAGGGCGGGGACCGACCGTGTCGTCTTCGGCGTCACGGCCGCGCTCACCCTCGCGTTCGTGCTGTGGGGCGCGATCGCCACCGATTCGCTGGAGGACGCCTCCAGCTCCATGCTCAACGGGCTGATCCACAACGGCGGCTGGGCGTTCATGCTGGCCGCCTCCGCCTTCGTGGTCTTCGCGCTGTGGCTCGCGATCAGCCGCTACGGCCGGATCCACCTGGGCGCGGAGGGCGAACAGCCCGAGTTCCGCACGGTGTCCTGGGTCGCCATGATGTTCAGCGCGGGCATGGGCATCGGCCTGATGTTCTACGGCGTGAGCGAACCGCTCGCGCACTACATCACGCCGCCACCGGGCACCGACCCGGCCGACTCCGGTGAGCGCATGGAGACGGCCATGGCCACCACGCTGTTCCACTGGACGCTCCACCCGTGGGCGATCTACGCGGTCGTCGGTCTCGCCATCGCGTACAGCACGTACCGCAGGCGCCGCCGCCAGACCATCAGCGCCGTGTTCACCCCGCTCATCGGCGAGAAGAACGCCAACGGTGTCGGCGGCCGGATCATCGACATGCTCGCCATCGTCGCGACCGTCTTCGGCTCGGCCGCCTCGCTCGGTCTCGGCGCCCTCCAGATCGGCTCCGGCTTCCAGGAGCTGGACTGGATGGACGACGTCAGCACCGGGCTGCTCGTCGCCATCATCGCCGTCCTGACACTGGCGTTCGTCGCCTCGGCGGTGTCCGGCATCGAGCGGGGCATCCAGTGGCTGTCCAACATCAACATGGTGCTGGCGCTGGTGCTCGCCCTGTTCGTGTTCGTCGCAGGACCCACCATCATCGTCCTCGACCTGCTGCCGACCTCGGTCTTCTCCTACCTGGGCGATCTGCCCCAGCTGGCCGGGCGGACCGAGGCGAGCGGCGGCGAGGGCGTCGCCGACTGGCTGGGCAGCTGGACCGTCTTCTACTGGGCGTGGTGGATCTCCTGGACGCCCTTCGTCGGTATGTTCATCGCCCGGATCAGCCGGGGCCGCACCATCCGCCAGTTCGTCGGCGGGGTGATCCTGGTGCCCAGCACGGTCAGCCTGGTCTGGTTCGCGATCTTCGGTGGCACGGCGATGAAGATGCAGGAACAGGGGCGCCTCGGCGAGGAGACCACACCCGAGGGCCAGCTCTTCGCCGTACTCCAGGAGTTCCCCATCGCCACGGTCTCCAGCCTGCTGGTGATGATCCTCGTCGGTATCTTCTTCGTCTCCGGAGCCGACGCGGCCTCCATCGTGATGGGCACCCTGTCGCAGAAGGGCGCCCTCGAACCGAGCCGCTTCGTGGTCGTGTTCTGGGGTGTGCTGACCGGCGCGGTCGCCGCGGTCATGCTGCTGGTCGGCAGCGGACAGGGTGACGCGCTGACCGGTCTCCAGAACCTGACGATCCTCGCGGCGGCCCCGTTCGTCGTCGTCATGATCTTCATGTGTGTGGCCCTCATGCGGGACCTGCGCCAGGACCCGGTCATCGTGCGCGAGCGCATGGGCTCCGAGGCCGTCGACATGGCCGTCATCGAGGGCCACAAGCAGTACGACGGCGAGTTCGAACTCCGTATCGGTCCGGGATCGGGCCCCGACGTCGAGGGAGACCCGATCGGCAAGCACTGACCGACAGGGAGGCGGCAGGGAGGTGACGGGGAGGCGGCGGGGACGCGGCGGGGGAGGAGCCGGCGGGGCCGGGTCAGGCCGAAGCCAGCCCCGCCGCCTCCTCCGCACAGCCCCACGCCACCGTCACACCCGCCCCGCCGTGACCGTAGTTGTGCACCAGCACCCGCCCGTCACGCAGCGTCTCGCGCTCCAGACGCACCGCGTCCCGCGCCGGGCGCAGCCCCACCCGGTGCTCCAGCACCCGCGCCCCGGCGATCTCCGGCCGCAGCGCCGCACACCGCCGTACGATCGCCTCGGCCTCCGCCGGATCGGGCTCGGTGTCCCACACGTCGTCGTCGGCGGTACCGCCCAGCACCAGCCGGTCGGGGTGCGGGAAGAAGTAGGCCTTGGTGCCGTCGGGCGCGGTCGAGGCCAGCCAGGTGCGGATGCCCGGGTTCTCCACCACGACCGCCTGCCCGCGCACCGGCCGCACCCGCGGATCCGGTACGAGGTCCCGCGCCGCCAGCCCCGTGCAGTTGACCACCACCGCCGCGTCCGCCTCCGGGAACCCGGCCGTCACCGTGCGCTCCTCGACCCTGCCGCCCGCGGCCGTCAACCGCTCCCGCAGCCACGGCAGATGGGCCCGCATGTCGACCAGCGGCAGCCGCGCCCACACCCCCTGCCCCGCGTACTCGTGCGGCGCGGACGCCCGCAGCCCCGGCACCCGGCCCGCGGTCCAGCCCCGCGTCTCGTCCAGGTCCGTCTCGCCCACTACCCCTTCGACCATCCGTACGCCGGTCACCGCGGGCCGCTCCGCCAACTCCTCGTACACATCGAGGGAGCGCAGCGCCCACCCGCGCACCGCGTCCGCCGGTTCGATGCGGTACGGCCACCACAGCGCGCCGGCAACCGCCGAGGTGGTCCGCTCGACCGGGTCCCGCGTCCACAGCCGGACCCGGCCGCCCCGCTCGGCCAGCACCACCGCCGTCGTCAGCCCGATCACACCGCCGCCGACAACCACCACGTCGCCCCGCTGATCCCCGGTCACAGCGCGACCGTAGCGGAATGTGTCATGCCGCGCTCAGAGAGCTGGGCAGGTGGGGATACTCACAGCATGTCTGCCGCGTACGCGACCTTCGGCCTGGCCCCGGCGATGCGGGCCGGCGGCGTGCTGTCGGACGGGGGTTACCAGGTCCACCGGGACTTCGTCGACTTCATCGTCGACGGCCGCCCGCTGCTCTTCCAGCTCTCCGACCTCGACGCCGTCTCCCCGCTCGCCTCCGACGTCCCACCCGCGATCTTCACCGCCCAGGTCCGCAGCCTGCTCCTGGAGGCGGAGGCCCCGCTGCCGGGCGGCCGTTACGTCGTCTACGGCTGTCCCGAGTGCGAGGACCTCGCGTGCGGCGCGGTCACCGCCGTCATCGAACGCGACCACGACGACTATGTCTGGCGGGACTTCGCCTGGCAGACCGAACCCCTCGTCGACCGGGAGCTCAACGGCTACCACGGCATAGGGCCGTTCCGCTTCCGCGGCGACGAGTACCGCACCGCCCTGCACGCCCTGCTCGACGGCGACGCCCCCGGCACACACCGCCGCCGGGTGCTGCTGATCGGCGCCCGCGTGGCCGTCCTCGCCAGACTCGCCGCCGCCCTGCGCACCATCGGCGTCGGCGCCGACATCACCCACGACGCCCAGGACGTCCCCGCCGACGAACTGCGCGGCTACGGCGCCGTCGCCTTCGGCCGCGCCGTCCCCGACGGCGAACGCGCCGCCGTACGCGCCGCGTTCGACCGGGCCGGGGTCGACGTGGCCTACGTCGACGGACTCGCCCCGATCGTCCCGCTGCTCGTTGCCCAGATCGAACACGCCCTCGACCGCGGCCCCGCCGAGCGGCGCCGGCTGACCCGGCTCGTCGCCGCCGACGGCGAGGCGGGCATCGAGGTCACCTCCCCGTGCCGGGTCCGGCTCACCGCGTACCGCATCGACCGGCTGTACCGCACCCACACCCACGAGGTCTTCGACGGCGTCCTCGAAGCCGGCCGGCACCGCATCCCCCTGGACGCCCGCGCGGTGAAGGGCGAGTCCTACGTGGTCGCGCGGACCGCGGGGAGTGTCCTGGTGGAGGCCATGGCCCACTGACCCGGCCGCCGGGCGCCCATTACCATCGACGTTCTGATGACTGCCACCCTCGTCGCCAAGAACCTCGCCGCCGGCCACGCCGACCGCTCCCTGTTCGCCGGGCTCGACCTCGTCGTCGCGCCCGGAGACGTGATCGGCCTCGTCGGAGCCAACGGCGCCGGCAAGTCCACGCTGCTGCGGATGCTCGCCGGGCTGACCACCCCCGAACAGGGCGAGCTGCGCCTCTCCCCGCCCACTGCCGCCGTCGGCCATCTCCCGCAGGAGCCGGAGCGCCGGCCGGGGGAGAGCGTGCGGGAGTTCCTGGCCCGCCGCACCGGCGTCGCCGCCGCCCAGCAGGAGATGGACACGGCCACCCAGGGGCTCGTCGACGGGGCGCCCGGCGCGGACGACGCGTACGCGGTGAGCCTGGAGCGCTGGCTGGGCCTCGGCGGCGCCGACCTCGACGAACGGGCCGAGGAGATCACCGCCACGCTCGGCCTCACCGTCGGCCTCGACCAGCCGATGACGTCCCTGTCCGGCGGCCAGGCCGCCCGCGCGGGCCTCGCCTCCCTGCTGCTCTCCCGCTACGACGTCTTCCTCCTCGACGAGCCCACCAACGACCTCGACCTCGACGGCCTGGAGCGGCTCGAACGCTTTGTGAGCGGACTGCGCGCCGGCACGGTCGTTGTCAGCCACGACCGGGAGTTCCTCACCCGCACGGTCACCAAGGTCCTCGAACTCGACCTCGCCCAGCAGCGGATCACCCTCTACGGCGGTGGCTACGAGGCGTATCTGGAGGAGCGTGAGGTGGCCCGCCGGCACGCCCGCGACGACTTCGAGGAGTACGCCGACAAGCGCTCTGCCCTCCAGGACCGCGCCCAGATGCAGCGCTCCTGGATGGACAAGGGCGTCAAGAACGCCCGCCGCAAGGCGAGCAACGACAACGACAAGATCGGCCGCAAGTTCCGCAGCGAGGCCAGCGAGAAGCAGGCCGCGAAGGCCCGCCAGACACAACGCATGATCGAGCGTCTGGACGTCGTCGAGGAACCCCGCAAGGAGTGGGAGCTGCGGATGGAGATCGCGGCGGCCCCGCGCTCCGGCTCCGTCGTGGCCGCCCTGCGCGACGCCGAGGTGCGGCGCGGCGACTTCACCCTGGGCCCGGTCACCCTCCAGATCGACTGGGCGGACCGGGTTGCCGTGACCGGCGCGAACGGCGCGGGGAAGTCCACCCTGCTCGGCGCCCTGCTGGGCCGTGTCCCGCTCGACGCCGGTCACGCGGCGCTCGGCTCCGGCGTCCTGGTAGGCGAGGTCGACCAGGCCCGCAGGCTCTTCCACGGCGAGGAGTCCCTGCTGGACGCGTTCTGCGCGGCGGTCCCGGACACCGAGCCGGCCGAAGTACGCACGCTCCTCGCCAAGTTCGGCCTCAAGGCGCACCATGTGACGCGGTCGGCGGCGACCCTCTCCCCGGGCGAGCGCACCAGGTCGGCCCTGGCCCTTCTCCAGGGCCGGGGCGTCAACCTCCTGGTCCTGGACGAGCCCACCAACCACCTGGACCTACCGGCCATCGAACAACTGGAGTCCGCCCTCGACACCTACGAGGGCACCCTCCTCCTGGTGACCCACGACCGCCGCATGCTGAACGCAGTCCACGTCACCCGCCGCCTGGAGGTAACAGCAGGCAAGGTAACGGAACGCTGAGACTCCGATGGGGCCCGCACTTCCCGGAGCTCAGCCACACCCCCCCTAGGGGCGCGGGGAACTGCGCGACGAGCCACAACCGACCCGCAGCCGACGTCTCTGCCGCGTGGCCGCGACCGCCTCGCACTTCCCGGAGCTCAGCCACAACCCATCAGGGGCGCGGGGAACTGCGCGACCAGCCACAACCGGCCCGCAGCTCCCCGCGACCCGCTACCGCCCCTTCTTCTTCGGATCCAGCAACCCGGCCTTGCGCAGAGCATCGGCCATCGCACTGTTGGCAGGCGGAGCCGCCTGCCGGCCGCCCCCACTCCCACCCTGCCGGGGCTGCTGCCGCTGCTGGGGCGGACGCCCGCCCCCACCCCGCTGCTGCTTGCCCCCACGACCGCCCGACTGCGAAGCCTCCGCCTCGTCGTCCAGCCGCAACGTCAACGAGATCCGCTTGCGCGGGATGTCGACGTCGAGCACCTTCACCTTCACGATGTCACCCGGCTTGACGACATCCCGCGGATCCTTGACGAAGGTCTTCGACAGCGCGGAGACATGCGCAAGACCGTCCTGATGGACCCCGACGTCGATGAACGCCCCGAAGGCCGCCACGTTCGTCACCACGCCCTCCAGGACCATCCCCGGAGCCAGGTCGGCGATCTTCTCGACGCCCTCCTTGAAGGTGGCCGTCTTGAAGGCCGGACGAGGGTCACGCCCCGGCTTCTCCAGCTCCTTCAGGATGTCGCTCACGGTCGGCAGACCAAACGTCTCGTCGACGAACTCGGTCGGCTTCAGCGAGCGCAGCACACCCGTGTTGCCGATCAGCGACGCCACTTCCTGCCCGGACGTCTTCACCATGCGCCGCACCACCGGATACGCCTCGGGGTGCACGCTGGACGCGTCCAGCGGGTCGTCGCCGCCGCGGATCCGCAGGAACCCCGCGCACTGCTCGTACGCCTTCGGGCCCAGCCGCGCCACCCCCTTCAGCTGGCCGCGGGAGGTGAACGGGCCGTTGGCGTCGCGGTGCGCCACGATGTTCTCGGCGAGCCCGGAGGTGATGCCGGAGACGCGGGAAAGGAGCGGCGCGGAGGCGGTGTTGACGTCCACCCCGACGCCGTTCACACAGTCCTCGACGACCGCGTCCAGCGAGCGGGACAGCTTCACCTCGGACAGATCGTGCTGGTACTGCCCCACACCGATCGACTTGGGGTCGATCTTCACCAGCTCGGCCAGCGGGTCCTGGAGCCGGCGCGCGATGGAGACCGCGCCGCGCAGCGACACGTCCATGTCGGGCAGCTCCTGCGAGGCGAACGCGGACGCCGAGTACACGGACGCGCCGGCCTCGGAGACCATCACCTTGGTGAGGTTCAGCTCCGGGTGCCGGGTGATGAGTTCACCGGCGAGCTTGTCGGTCTCGCGGGACGCCGTGCCGTTGCCGATCGCGACCAGCTCGACCGCGTGCTCGCGCGCGAGCACGGCCAGCTTGGCGACGGCCTCGTCCCACTTGTTCGCCGGGACGTGCGGGTAGATGACGTCGGTCGCCACCACCTTGCCGGTCGCGTCGATCACGGCGACCTTCACGCCCGTACGGAAACCGGGGTCCAGGCCGAGCGTCGCACGGGTGCCGGCCGGCGCGGCGAGCAGCAGATCACGCAGGTTCGCGGCGAAGACGTTGACCGCCTCGTCCTCGGCGGCGGTCCGCAGCCGCAGCCGCAGATCGATGCCGAGGTGCACGAGGATCCGGGTCCGCCAGGCCCAGCGGACCGTGTCCTTCAGCCACTTGTCGGCCGGCCGGCCCCGGTCCGTGACGGCGAACCGGTGGGCGACCATCCCCTCGTACGACGAAGGACCCTCGGTCGGCTCCTCCGGCTCCAGGACGAGGTCCAGGACCTCCTCCTTCTCGCCGCGCAGCATGGCGAGGATCCGGTGCGAGGGCAGCGCGGTGAACGGCTCGGCGAAGTCGAAGTAGTCGGCGAACTTGGCGCCCGCCTCCTCCTTGCCGTCCTTGACCTTGGCGGCCAGCCGCCCCCGCACCCACATGCGCTCACGCAACTCGCCGATCAGATCGGCGTCCTCCGAGAACCGCTCGGTGAGGATCGACCGCGCGCCGTCCAGCGCGGCCTGCGGATCCGCCACACCCTTGTCGGCGTCGACGAACGCGGCGGCCGCGGCGAGCGGATCCACCGACGGATCGCCGAGCAGTCCCTCGGCCAGCGGCTCGAGACCGGCCTCGCGCGCGATCTGCGCCTTGGTGCGCCGCTTCGGCTTGAACGGCAGATAGATGTCCTCCAGGCGCGCCTTGGTCTCGGCGCCCCGGATCCGGGCCTCCAACTCCTGGGTGAGCTTGCCCTGCTCACGCACCGACTCCAGGATCGCCGTCCGGCGCTCCTCCAGCTCCCGCAGATAACGCAGCCGTTCCTCGAGCGTGCGCAGTTGCGCGTCGTCGAGCATCTCGGTCGCTTCCTTGCGGTAACGAGCGATGAAGGGCACCGTCGAACCGCCGTCGAGCAACTCCACGGCGGCCTTGACCTGCCGCTCCCGCACGCCGAGCTCCTCGGCGATCCTGCCTTCGATGGACCCAATTCCCAGGGACCCGGGTGTCGTCACGATCCCGTACCGCCTTCTCCGCTCGGGTTGCGCGGCAATTGTGGCAGGTGGCGCCGACAATCGGGGATCAGGGCGGCAACCGGCGGGCGGCGGCCGTCAGGCGCGGCGTGCTCCGCCGCGACCGGAGCGCGACGCTCCGCCGAACAGCCGGGCCAGCGCCCGGAACGGCAGGGTGACGACGGTGGCGATGGCTCCGCCGATCTGACGCAGAACGTCCGCGATGGCTCGAAACACGTGAATCACCTTTCGTCTCACTCGATGGCGGTCCGCCCTGCGGACGGACCGTGCGTACCGGGTACCTCGACGACCGCAGGTCATGCGTGCCGCAGGGTGTCCGCATCGAAGGCCGGTGGCAGGAAAGGTGGGGTACTCGTCATTGCGGACATTCCGCAGACCGCGAAGAATCGACGGCATGGCGCAGCGGACCGTTCTGGTCGTTCTCTTCGACGGCGTGCAGAGCCTCGACGTCACCGGCCCGGTGGAGGTCTTCGCCGGGGCCGAGAAGCACCAGCCGGGGACGTACCGCATCCGTACGGCCTCCCTGGACGGCGGCCCCGTACGCAGCTCCAGCGGACTCGCCCTGGTGCCGGACACCTCGCTCGCCGACGCCCGGCGGCCGCACACCCTCGTGGTGCCGGGCGGTATCGGCACCCGTACCCCCGACCCCCGGCTGACCGACTGGCTGCGCGCACACGGGCCCCGCGCGCCCCGGCTGGTCTCCGTGTGCACCGGGGCGATCCTGCTCGCCGAGGCGGGCCTCCTGGACGGCCGGCGGGTCACCACCCACTGGGCCTACGCCGAGAAACTCGCCCGGGACCATCCGGCCGTGCGGGTCGACGCCGATCCCATCTACGTCCGGGACGGATCCGTCGCCACGTCGGCCGGTGTCACCGCGGGCATCGACCTGGCGCTCGCCCTGGTCGAGGAGGACCTGGGCCGTGACGTGGCCCTCGACATCGCCCGGCATCTCGTGGTGTTCCTGCGCAGGCCCGGCAACCAGTCCCAGTTCAGCGCCCAGCTCGCCGCCCAGACCGCCCGGCGCGAACCGCTGCGCGAGGTGCAGCGCTGGATCACCGAGCACCCCGCGGGCGATCTGAGCGTCGAGTCGCTCGCCGCCCGCGCCCGCCTCTCCCCGCGCCACTTCGCCCGCGCCTTCCGCACCGAGACCGGCACGACCCCCGGCCGCTACGTGGACCGGGTCCGCCTGGAACACGCCCGCCGGCTCCTGGAGGACACCACCGACGGCGTCGAGGAGGTGTCCCGGGAGAGCGGCTACGGCACCCCCGAGGCCATGCGCCGCGCCTTCGTCCGGGCCCTCGGCACGGCCCCGGCGGAGTACCGCCGCCGCTTCCGCGCCCTGCCGGCCCCCTGACCCGTCACCCCCCTCACCCCCCGAAGGGACCCCGCATGCAGATCGCCATCCTCCTCTTCGACCGCTTCACCGCCCTGGACGCAGTCGGCCCCTACGAGACCCTCGGCCGGCTTCCCGGCGCCGAGACCGTGTTCGTCGCCGAACGGCCCGGCCCCGTGCGCAACGAGAGCGGGAACCTGGCCCTCACCGCCGACCGCGCCCTCGCGGACGTGCCACGGCCGGACGTCGTGGTCGTGCCGGGCGGCCCGGGGCAGAGCGACCAGATGGAGAACGCGGCCCTCCTGGACTGGCTGCGCGCCGCGGACGCCGACAGCACCTGGACCACCTCCGTGTGCACCGGCTCGCTGCTGCTGGCCGCCGCAGGCCTGCTCTCGGGCCGCCGTGCCACGTCCCACTGGCTGGCCCTGGAGCACCTCACGCGCTACGGCGCCCAACCGACCGGCGAGCGAGTGGTGTTCGACGGCAAGTACGTCACCGCGGCCGGGGTCTCCTCCGGCATCGACATGGGCCTGTCCCTGCTCGGCCGGATCGCCGACGACGACGTGGCGCGGTCCGTCCAGCTCATGACGGAGTACGACCCGCAGCCGCCCTACGACGCCGGGTCCCCGCAGAAGGCGCCCGCGCACCTCGTGGAGCGGCTGCGCTCCCGCAGCCGCTTCAGTCCGGCGTAGGCGCGCTCCAGCCGAACCGCGGCGCCCTGCGCTCCAGGAACCCCGCGACACCCTCCGCGAGATCACCGCTCTCGCGCAGCTGCTCGTCCCAGTGGGCGTCCCGGTCCGTGCGTCCATTCGCGAACTCCTTCGCCGACGCCTGGGTCAGCAGTGAGCGCGAGGCGAGGATCCGGGTGAACTCGGCGACCCGCTTGCCGAGTTCACCCTCGGGCAGCACCTCGTCCACCAGGCCGGTGCGCAGTGCGCGCGCCGTGCCGATCAACTCTCCGGAGAACAGCAGGTACTTGGCGGTCGCCGGACCCACCAGTGCCACCAGCCGCCGGGTCGACGACGCCTTGTAGACGATGCCGAGCTTGGCCGGTGTCACCCCGAACAGCGCGCCCTCCTCGGCGAACCGCAGATCGCAGGCCGCCGCCAACTGCGCGCCGCCGCCCACGCAGTGGCCACGGACCGCCGCCACCGTCGGCTTGGGGAACGCGGCCAGCGCCTCCTCGGCGGCCACCGTCAGGTCCCGCGCCTCCTGCGGCCCCGCCAGCAGCCCGGTGATGTCGGCGCCCGCGCAGAACGTGCCGCCGTCCCCGGTCAGCACCAGCGCCCGCACCCCGGGGTCGGCGGCCAGGTCCGCCAGCAGCGGCGGCAGCGCCCGCCACATCGGTGCCGTCATGGCGTTGCGCTTCGCCGGGTGGTGGATGACGACGGTGGCGACCGAGTCCTCGACCCGGTGCAGCAGCTGCGGCTCCATGTGCCGGATGCTATCCGGGGTTTCGGCGTGCGGAAGATCGCCGGTAAGGTGTCGGACCGGCCCGCCGCGGACGAACCGGACGACGCCGCGGTCAAACCCGTACAACCCGAAGAGTGCGCAAGTCGGCACGGCGGGGACAGGAGCAGTCCCACAACTGACCGCGTCATACGCCAATGGTCAGAAGCGTTCGATAGTCGCTGACTTCTGTTCAGTAGCGTGGTCCCGCGCGATGCGTTACCAACACTCGACGTGTGGTGACAATCGAGCGCAAGGGTGGCGACCGGACGATGGACAACGACGGGCTCGGGCCCGGTCCACGCCCAGATGGCGGCGCGGTGAGACCCCCGGAGGCGGGCCCGCCCGAACCGCTGCCGTACGAGGGGGTGTGGCGCTTCACCGCCCCCGCTGTGGACGCCTCGGTCCCGCAGGCCCGGCACGCGGTGCGGGACCTGCTGCTGAGGCAGGGTGTGCCGGTGGCGGAGGACCTGGCACACGGTCTGCTGGTGATCGTCTCGGAGCTGGTGACCAACGCCGTGCGGCACGCGGCGCTGCTGTCGCCGATGCTCGCCGTCGAGGTGGCCGTGGGCGCCGAGTGGGTGCGGGTGTCCGTGGAGGACAACCACCCGTACCGGCCGACCGCCCTGGAGGCCGACCACGGCCGGACGGGCGGCCGGGGACTGCTGCTGGTGCGCGAGATCGCCAGGGAGGCGGGCGGGGCGTGCGACGTCGAGCACACGGCGAGCGGCGGCAAGGTGATCTGGGCCGCGCTGCCCCTCAAGCCCGCCGGGCTGCCCTGAGGCTCACCAGCCCGCGGACGGACCGGTCAGCTCCCTGACGGCGGGCCGGGCGGCGTCGAGGACGGTCATGAACCAGGCCGAGAACTCGTCCTTGGCGTGCCGCTCGGCCAGCTCGGCCGGGGTCACGAACGCGGTCCCGCCGACCTCCTCGGGGTCCGGCCGCAGCGGCGACTGCACCATGCCGACGAAGAGGTGGTTGTACTCCTGCTCGACCAGCCCGGACGCCGGGTCCGGGTGGTTGTAGCGGACGGTGCCCGCCTCGGCCATCAGCGACGGCGAGACACCCAGCTCCTCGAAGGTCCGCCGCGCGGCGGCCGCGAACGGCGCCTCGCCCGGGTACGGGTGCCCGCAGCAGGTGTTGGACCACACGCCGGGGGAGTGGTACTTGCCGAGCGCGCGCTGCTGGAGCAGCAGCCGGCCGTGCTCGTCGAACAGGAACACGGAGAACGCGCGGTGCAGCTGTCCGGGCGGCTGATGGGCCGCGAGCTTCTCCGCGGTGCCGATCGTCGCGCCCTTCTCGTCGACCAGTTCCAGCATGATCGCTTCCGCGGTGCCGTTCGACGCGCTGTGCGTCGCGGTGGCAGGTGTGATCGGCATACCCATCCTTCGCCTCGGTCCTCGGGACCCAGTCTGCCGTACGAAACGGGCGTGCCCGGTACTTCCCGGGCGCGCCCGCATGTCCCGTCCCCGGCGCGGGCGCCGCAGCAGGGCCCGGTGGGTGAGCGTGCCCGGCACGACGGGCACGGAACCGTCCGCCCGGGGGAGTGAACCGCAGGCCGGGGGCGCGCGACACGCGGCCGCACCACCCCCGGGGCCGCCGGGGTGCCGGGCCCCCGCGGACACCGGCCCCTCGCGTCACCCGCTCAGTGGCACAGCCTGGCCTCGTGTTCCGCGTGTCCGCCCGGCTCCAGCTGGAAGGTGCAGTGCTCGACGTCGAAGTGGTCGCCGAGGCAGCCCTGAAGCTCGTGCAGCATCTTCTCGTGGCCGATCGCGTTCAGTACGTCGGTGCGCACGACCACGTGGACGGAGAGCACCGGCATCCCCGAGGTGATCGTCCAGGCGTGCAGATCGTGCACGTCCTCCACCCCGTCGAGGGCGAGTATGTGCGACCGCACCTCCGTCATGTCGACGCCCTTGGGGGCCGCCTCCAGCAGCACGTCCAGCGTCTCGCGCAGCAGCTTGACCGTGCGGGGCACGATCATCAGGCCGATCACCAGGGAGGCGACCGGGTCGGCGGCCTGCCAGCCCGTGGTGAGGATAAGCACCGCCGAGACGATCACCGCCAGCGAACCCAGGGCGTCGGCCGCGACCTCCAGGAAGGCGCCCCGCACGTTCAGGCTCTCCTTCTGCCCGCGCATCAGCAGCGTGAGGGAGATCATGTTCGCGACCAGGCCGATCAGACCGAACACCACGGTCAGCCCGCCCTCGGTGTCGGCGGGCGTGATGAACCGCTGGATCGCCTCGTACAGCACATAGCCGCCGACGCCGAGCAGCAGCAGACAGTTGGCGAGCGCGGCGAGGATCTCGGCGCGGGCGTAGCCGAAGGTGCGGTTCCCGCTCGCCGGGAGGTTGGCGAAGTGGATCGCCAGCAGGGCCATACCGAGACCCAGCGCGTCCGTCGCCATGTGCGCCGAGTCCGCGATCAGCGCGAGGGAGTCGGCGAGCACCCCGCCGACGATCTCGACGACCATCACGGTGAGCGTGATCGACAGGGCGATGCGCAGTCTGCCCCGGTACGCCGCCGCTGCCGTGCCGCTGCCGGCCGGCGGGGCGTGCGTATGCCCGTGGTCGTGTCCTGCGCCCATGAAGTACCGCCTCCTGTGATCGGCCCGCGACCACAGTGAACTACGGGTGGGGGGTATGTGGCAACGCGGCAGTGAACACCGTTGTCATGTGCCCTGACCTGCGGAAACGAACCGCAGGTCAGGCCGTGTGGGTGATCATTCGCCGTGGTGGAGCAGCCATCCGCGCCAGGCCGACGCGACCATCTCGGGTACGTCGCGGCGGGCGGTCCAGCCGAGCTCCTTGGCGGCCAGCGCGGCCGACGCGACGGCACGCGGGGCGTCCCCGGGGCGGCGCGGTTCGACCACCGCGGCGGTGGTGTGCCCGGTCGCGGCGCCGATCAGGGTGACCAGCTCGCGCACCGAGACGCCCTCGCCGCGGCCGATGTTCACGGTCAGATCGCCCGTGGTGCCCGGGGCGGCCAGCCGCCGGGCCGCCGCGAGATGCGCCTCGGCGAGGTCGGCGACATGGATGTAGTCGCGGACACAGGTGCCGTCCGGCGTCGGGTAGTCGGCACCGAAGATCCGCGGCGCCTCGCCCCGGCTCAGCCGGTCGAAGACCATGGGCACCACGTTGAAGACCCCGGTGTCGGCCAGCTCGGGCGCGGCGGCGCCCGCCACGTTGAAGTAGCGCAGGCACACCGTCGCGATGCCGTGCGCCGCGCCCGCCGCCCGGACCAGCCACTCGCCGGCCAGCTTGGTCTCGCCGTACGGGTTCACCGGGGCGCACGGAGTGTCCTCCGTGATCAGATCCACATCCGGGTTGCCGTAGACGGCCGCGGAGGACGAGAAGAGGAAGCGCCCGACGCCGGCCCCGGCCACCGCGTCCAGGAGGGCGGCGAGCCCGCCCACGTTCTCCTCGTAGTACCAGGTGGGCCGGGCCACCGACTCCGGCACCTGCTTGCGGGCCGCGAGATGCACCACGCCCGTCACCCCACGCTCGGCGAGCAGTCGCCGCAGCAACTCCCGGTCCAGGTACGACCCGACGACGAGCGGGACGTCCGCGGGGAGCCGCTCCGGCACACCCGTCGAGAGGTCGTCGAGCACGACCACGCGCTCCCCGGACTCCTTCATCGCCCGCGCCACATGGGCCCCGATGTATCCGGCACCGCCGGTGATCAGCCACGTCATGGTCGACCACCCTAAGCCGGGGCCCGGCGGGCGCCTTCGCCGTCGCGCCGCGGGCGGCGTCGCGTATGCCCGCGAACGCCCCGGTCCGACAGTGCGATTTTGTACGGCGGGCGGCCCATCCCCCATGATGATCGCGAACACACGAAGGGCAAACGGCGCCGTCCGGATCATGAACGGCCGGTGAACATGCTCTTCCCATCATCCGATAGCCTCTGCCGAACGCCGCCCGCCCGGCGTGGTCCGGGGGCGCCCCCCCACCATGCACATACCGGCGCGGACGTGCCAGAACCCAGGGAGTGAGTCCGCTTGTCGACCGCCATCCTCACCGGCCCGCCGGCCCCGGGATCGTCGATCGAGGACGATCTGCGGACCCTCGGCTTCGAGGTGCGCGTAGCCTCCGGCACCGCCGAGGCCGAGACGCTCCTCGCCCAGGTCCCCGGCGACCGGCGGGTCGCGATCGTGGACGCCCGGTTCGTCGGCCACCAGCACGCGCTGCGGCTCGGCCTGACCGACCCCCGCTTCCCGCTCGCCGCCGTGCCCGGCGCCGTCACCGCCCAGCCCGCCGGCCGCCAGGCCCTCACCCGCGCGATGGCCCGCGAGCGCTCCGCGGAGGGCGCCGTACTCGTCGACAGCCTGCCCGACCGCATCATCGCCGCCCTCGACACCGACGGCGCCGACCTGCACCGCCCCGCGCTCGGCACCCTGGTCGCGGTGGTCCCGCCCGACCCGCAGGCCCGCAACGAGGCACGGCAGGCCGTGGCCGCCGTCGACGACGAGGCCGTACGCCTGAAGTCGGCCGTGAAGGCCCGCGACGGCTTCTTCACCACCTTCTTCGTCAGCCCCTACTCCCGCTACCTCGCGCGCTGGTGCGCCCGCCGCGGACTGACCCCCAACCAGGTCACCACGGCCTCACTGCTCACCGCGCTGATCGCCGCGGGCTGCGCGGCCACCGGCACCCGGGGCGGCTTCGTCGCCGCGGGCGTCCTGCTGATCGCGTCCTTCGTCCTCGACTGCACCGACGGCCAGCTCGCCCGCTACTCCCTTCAGTACTCCACCCTCGGCGCCTGGCTCGACGCCACCTTCGACCGTGCCAAGGAGTACGCCTACTACGCGGGCCTCGCGCTCGGCGCGGCCCGCGGCGGGGACGACGTGTGGGCCCTCGCCCTCGGCGCGATGGTCCTCCAGACCTGCCGGCACGTCGTCGACTTCGCCTTCAACGAGGCGAACGCCGGGGACACCGACGCGAGCGCCAACACCAGCCCCACCGCGGCCCTCTCCGACAAGCTCGACAGCGTCGGCTGGACCGTCTGGGCCCGCCGCATGATCGTGCTGCCCATCGGCGAGCGCTGGGCGATGATCGCCGTGCTCACCGCGGTCACCACCCCGCGCATCACCCTCACCGTCCTGCTGATCGGCTGCGCCCTCGCCGCGACCTACACCACCGCGGGCCGGGTACTGCGCTCGCTCACCCGAAAGGCCCAGCGCACCGACCGGGCCGCGCAGGCGCTCAGGGACCTCGCCGACAGCGGCCCGCTCTCCGAACTCCTGGGGCGCTTCGCCCCCCGTGTCCCGGCCCCGCTCGCCGCGGGCCTCGGCGGCGCCCTGGTAGTGATCTCCGCCGCACTCTGGGGCGCCGGCTGGGCCACGGCGGGCGCCGCGGTCCTCTGCACCGCGCTCTCCGCCGTCGCCGTCGCACGCCCCCTCAAAGGTGCCCTGGACTGGTTGGTTCCGCCGTTCTTCCGGGCCGCCGAGTACGGCACCGTGCTGCTCCTGGCAGCTGAATCGGAAGTGAACGGAGCCCTTCCCGCAGCTTTCGGCCTGGTGGCCGCTGTCGCCTACCATCACTACGACACGGTGTACCGCATCCGCGGAAACGCCGGGGCGCCGCCGGCCTGGCTGGTGCGGGTCGTCGGGGGACACGACGGGCGCACGCTGCTCGTCGCGCTCCTGGCCGCGCTGCTCACCGGCGAGTGGTTCGCCGTCGCGCTCACGGTCCTCGCCGTGGCCGTGGCACTGGTGGTGCTCGTCGAGAGCGTCCGCTTCTGGGTCGCCTCCCACCGGGAAGGCGCACCCGCCGTACACGACGAAGGAGAACCCGCATGATCGGCCTGGTGCTGGCGGCAGGCGCCGGACGGCGGCTGCGCCCCTACACCGACACCCTGCCCAAGGCACTGGTGCCGGTGGGCCCCGCGGGCGTCGAGGGCGAGCCGACCGTGCTGGACCTCACCCTCGGCAACTTCGCCGAGATCGGCCTCACCGAGGCCGCGATCATCGTGGGCTACCGCAAGGAAGCCGTCTACGCGCGCAGGGAAGCCCTGGAGCGCACCTACGGCCTCAAGCTCACCCTCATCGACAACGACAAGGCCGAGGAGTGGAACAACGCCTACTCCCTGTGGTGCGGCCGTGACGCCCTCAAGGACGGCGTGATCCTCGCCAACGGCGACACCGTCCACCCGGTCTCCGTCGAGAAGACGCTGCTCGCCGCGCGCGGCGACGGCCGCCGGATCATCCTCGCGCTGGACGACGTCAAGGACCTCGCCGACGAGGAGATGAAGGTCGTCGTCGACCCCGGGCGGGGCGTCTCGAGGATCACCAAGCTGATGGACCCGGCCGAGGCCACCGGCGAGTACATCGGCGTCACCCTCATCGAGGGCGAGGCCGCGGCCGACCTGGGCGACGCCCTGAGGACGGTCTGGGAGAACGACCCGCAGCAGTTCTACGAGCACGGCTACCAGGAGCTCGTCGACCGCGGCTTCCGCATCGACGTGGCGCCGATCGGCGACGTCGACTGGGTCGAGATCGACAACCACGACGATCTCGCCCGGGGACGGGAGATCGCGTGCCGGTACTGACCAGGCTCATCCCCTCACCGGTCGTCGTCGACATCCGCCCGGGTGCCCTCGACGACCTCGGCGACGTCCTCGCCGACGAGCGCATCTCGCACTCCGGCAAGCTCGCCGTCGCCGTCAGCGGCGGCTCGGGCGCCCGGCTGCGCGAGCGCGTCGCGCCCTCCCTGCCCGGCGCCACCTGGTTCGAGGTCGGCGGCGGCACCCTCGACGACGCCGTCCGGCTGGCCGGCGAGATGAAGGCCGGCCACTTCGACGCACTCGTCGGACTCGGCGGCGGCAAGATCATCGACTGCGCGAAGTTCGCCGCGGCCCGCGTCGGCCTGCCCCTGGTCGCCGTACCCACGAACCTCGCCCACGACGGCCTGTGCTCGCCCGTCGCCACCCTCGACAACGACGCCGGGCGCGGCTCCTACGGTGTGCCCAACCCGATCGCGGTCGTCATCGACCTCGACGTCATCCACGAGGCCCCGGCCCGCTTCGTCCGGGCCGGCATCGGCGACGCCGTCTCCAACATCTCCGCGATCCGGGACTGGGAGCTCGCCAACCGGGTCAAGGGCGAGCGGATCGACGGACTCGCCGCCGCGATGGCCCGCCAGGCCGGCGAGGCCGTACTGCGCCACCCCGGCGGCATCGGCGACAACGCCTTCCTCCAGGTGCTCGCCGAGGCGCTGGTGCTCAGCGGTATCGCCATGTCCGTGTCGGGCGACTCCCGCCCCTCGTCCGGCGCCTGCCACGAGATCAACCACGCCTTCGACCTGCTGTACCCCAAGCGCGCGGCCGCCCACGGCGAACAGTGCGGCCTGGGCGCCGCCTTCGCGATGTACCTGCGCGGCGCGCACGAGGAGTCGGTCCACATGGCCGACGTGCTGCGGCGGCACGGACTGCCCGTGCTGCCCGAGGAGATCGGTTTCACGGAGGACGAGTTCGTCCGGGTCGTCGAGTTCGCCCCACAGACCCGGCCCGGTCGCTACACGATCCTCGAACACCTCGCCCTGACCCCCCACCAGATCAAGGACATCTACGCCGACTATGTCAAGGCCATCGGTAGCTGAACTCCGCCCCGTCGTGCACCCCGCAGGGGTGAAGGACCGGCGCAGCGGTGAGCACTGGGCGGGACGCCTCTACATGCGCGAGGTGTCCCTGCGGGTCGACCGCTACCTGGTGAACACCAGGATCACGCCCAATCAGCTCACATACCTGATGACCCTGTTCGGTGTGCTCGCGGCCCCCGCCCTGCTGGTGCCGGGCATCACCGGCGCCGTACTCGGCGTCCTCATGGTCCAGCTGTACCTGCTGCTCGACTGCGTCGACGGCGAGATAGCGCGCTGGAAGCAGCAGTTCTCCCTCGGCGGTGTCTACCTCGACCGCGTCGGCGCCTACCTCACCGACGCCGCCGTCCTCGTCGGGCTCGGACTGCGCGCCGCCGACCTGTGGGGCACCGGCCGGATCGACTGGCTGTGGGCGTTCCTCGGAACCCTGGCCGCCGTCGGCGCCATCCTCATCAAGGCCGAGACCGACCTGGTCGGCGTCGCCCGGCACCAGGGCGGGCTCCCCCCGGTCAAGGAGGCCGCGTCCGAACCGCGTTCCTCCGGCATGGCGCTCGCCCGCCGGGCCGCCGCCGCCCTCAAGTTCCACCGGCTCGTCCTCGGTATCGAGGCGACCCTGCTGATCCTGGTCCTCGCGATCCTCGACGCGAGCCGCGGCGACCTGTTCTTCACCCGGCTCGGGACCGCCGTACTCGCCGGCATCGCCCTGGTGCAGACCCTGCTGCACCTGGTGTCCATCCTGGCGTCGAGCAGGCTCCGGTGAGCCCCGGCATGAAGGTCGGCGCGGTCGTCATCACCATGGGCAACCGCCCCGAGGAGCTGCGCGCCCTGCTCGACTCCATCGCCAAGCAGGACGGCGACCAGGTCGAGGCGGTCGTCGTCGGCAACGGCTCACCCGTGCCCGACGTCCCCGAGGGCGTACGTACCGTCGAACTCCCCGAGAACCTCGGCATCCCCGGCGGCCGCAACGTCGGCATCGAGGCCTTCGGCCCCAGCGGACGCGACGTCGACATACTGCTCTTCCTCGACGACGACGGACTGCTCGCCCATCACAACACCGCCGAACTGTGCCGCAGCGCCTTCGAGTCGGACCCGCGGCTCGGCATCATCAGCTTCCGCATCGCCGACCCCGACACCGGCAAGACCCAGCGCCGCCACGTGCCCCGGCTGCGCGCCTCCGACCCGCTGCGTTCCTCCCGCGTCACCACGTTCCTCGGCGGCGCCAACGCGGTCCGCACCCGGCTGCTCGCCGAGGTCGGCGGCCTGCCCGACGAGTTCTTCTATGCCCATGAGGAGACCGACCTGGCCTGGCGCGCCCTGGACGCCGGCTGGATGATCGACTACCGGTCCGACATGGTGCTGTTCCACCCGACGACGGCCCCCTCGCGGCATGCGGTCTACCACCGCATGGTCGCCCGCAACCGCGTCTGGCTGGCCCGCCGCAACCTGCCCGCGCCCCTGGTCCCCGTCTACCTCGGCGTCTGGCTGCTGCTCACCCTGCTGCGCCGTCCCTCACGGACCGCGCTGCGTGCCTGGTTCGGCGGATTCAGGGAAGGCTGGACCACACCGTGCGGGCCCCGCAGGCCCATGAAGTGGCGTACCGTGTGGCGGCTGACCCGACTGGGCCGGCCTCCGGTGATCTGACAAGCTCGTCCCTGAAGGCGACCGGGCCGTGGCCCTTCGGCCGGGCCCGTCGGGCCCGCACGGGCCGCGCACATCGAAGACGAAAGTTTCCACTTGTGAGTGAGACAACGCATGACGCCACGGTCGCGGTGAGCGCGCCCGTGTCGCCCGACGAGTCGCTGAGCGCGGGGGAACTCGCCGCGAAGTACGGCCTCGCCGTGAGCGGTGCCCGGCCCTCCCTCGTCGAGTACGTCCGCCAGCTCTGGGACCGCCGCCACTTCATCCTCGCCTTCTCCCGGGCCAAGCTCACGGCCCAGTACAGCCAGGCGAAGCTGGGCCAGTTGTGGCAGGTGGTCACCCCGCTGCTGAACGCGGCCGTCTACTTCTTCATCTTCGGTGTGATCCTCCAGGCCGACCGCGGTATGTCCCAGGACGTCTATATCCCGTTCCTGGTCACCGGCGTCTTCGTGTTCACCTTCACGCAGAGCTCGGTGATGGCGGGCGTCCGTGCGATCTCCGGCAACCTCGGCCTGGTGCGCGCACTGCACTTCCCGCGCGCCGCGCTGCCGGTCTCGTTCGCGCTCCAGCAGCTCCAGCAGCTGCTCTTCTCGATGATCGTGCTGTTCGCCGTCACCTGTGCCTTCGGCAGCTACCCGGACATGTCCTGGGTGCTGATCGTGCCCGCGCTCGCCCTCCAGTTCTGCTTCAACACCGGCCTCGCCCTGATCATGGCCCGCGCCGGTTCGAAGACCCCGGACCTGGCCCAGCTGATGCCGTTCGTGATGCGTACGTGGATGTACGCGTCCGGCGTGATGTACTCCATTCCGATCATGCTGGCCGACAAGCCGGGGTGGATCGCCACGATCCTCCAGTGGAACCCGGCCGCGATCTACATGGACCTGATCCGCTTCGCGCTCATCGACGGGTACGGCTCGGAGAACCTCCCCGACCACGTCTGGGCGGCGGCCGGCACCTGGGCGGTGCTCTTCGCGCTGGGCGGCTTCGTGTTCTTCTGGAAGGCGGAGGAGAGGTACGGCCGTGGCTGAGCAGCTGCCCGGGGAGCGCATCCCCACCGTCATCGCCGACGATCTGCACATCGTCTACCGCGTCAACGGCGCGAAGTCCGGCAAGGGCAGCGCCACCGCCGCGCTGAGCCGGATACTCAAGCGCGGCGAGGAGCGCGGGGTGCGCAAGGTGCACGCCGTGCGCGGTGTCTCCTTCATCGCCTACCGGGGCGAGGCGGTCGGCCTGATCGGCTCCAACGGCTCCGGCAAGTCGACCCTCCTGCGCGCCATCGCGGGTCTGCTCCCGGCGGAGGAGGGCAGGGTCTACACCGACGGCCAGCCCTCACTGCTCGGTGTGAACGCGGCCCTGATGAACGACCTGACCGGTGAGCGCAACGTCATCCTCGGCGGCCTCGCCATGGGAATGACCCGCGAACAGATCAAGGAGCGCTACGAGGACATCGTCGAGTTCTCCGGCATCAACGAGAAGGGCGATTTCATCACCCTCCCGATGCGGACGTACTCCTCCGGCATGGCGGCCCGGCTGCGGTTCTCCATCGCCGCCGCCAAGGACCACGACGTTCTGATGATCGACGAGGCGCTCGCCACCGGCGACCGCAAATTCCAGAAGCGCTCCGAGGCCCGCATCCGCGAGCTGCGCAAGGAGGCCGGCACGGTCTTCCTGGTCAGCCACAACAACAATTCGATCCGCGACACCTGCGACCGCGTCCTGTGGCTGGAGCGCGGCGAACTCCGGATGGACGGACCCACCGACGAGGTCCTCAAGGAGTACGAGAAGTTCACGGGCAAGTAGACCAGAGGCAAAGGGGCCCCGCCGGAACTGTCCGGCGGGGCCCCGTGTCTGCAAAGGAAATACCAACTCTGGCTCCCCGAAGGAATCTTGGAGCCAATCGGTGTGTTCTTGTGATGCGCAGGACACCCCCACGGTCCAGCATGCGTTGTACAACGTAAGCTGTACGGGTGCCGAATCGCGGCAAGTAGGGCGATAATGCGCGCACCCGGCATGGATGGCCGCGGGGAGCCCTGGGCGGCGTGTCCGAAATAGTGTGTATTGGGTAGGCAGTGTAGAACGGGAGATGTGACGGCAATGGCTACGGAAACTCCCCAGCTCTTCGCAGCATGTGCCGTCCCCGCTCCGGGCAGCAAACGATGACGGGAACGGACACGACGCGGACCGGCGATCCGGAGCGGCACACGCTGGACAAGGCCGCGGCCGAGAACTTCCCCGTGGCCCCTTTCTTCCTGCCCCGCGCCTGGCGCACCGACCTCATGGCCGTGTACGGCTTCGCCCGGCTCGTCGACGACATCGGCGACGGCGATCTGGCCCCCGGCGGCGCCGACGCCCGTCTCCTCGGTGTGTCACCCGACCGGGCACACGACCGGCTGCATCTGCTCGACGCCTTCGAGGCCGACCTGAACCGGGTCTTCGACGGATCCGACGGCGGCCCCCGCCACCCCCTGCTGCGCCGCCTGCGGCCCACCGTCCGCCGCACCGGACTGACCCCCGAGCCGTTCCTCGGCCTGATCGCCGCGAACCGCCAGGACCAGCTGGTCAAACGCTACGAGACCTACGACGACCTGCTCGCCTACTGCGAGCTGTCCGCCAACCCCGTCGGCCGTCTCGTCCTCGCCGTCACCGGCACCTCGACCCCCGAGCGCATCCGCCGCTCCGACGCCGTGTGCACGGCGCTCCAGATCGTCGAACACCTCCAGGACGTGGCCGAGGACCTCGGCCGTGACCGGATCTACCTCCCCGCCGAGGACATGAAGCGGTTCCACGTCCAGGAGACGGACCTGGCCGCGAAAACCACAGGCGCATCGGCGCGCGCCCTGGTTGCATACGAAGCGCAACGCGCCCGCGATCTGCTGAATGAAGGCGCCCCCCTGGTGGGTAGCGTCCACGGCAGGCTGAGGCTGCTGCTCGCGGGGTTCGTGGCGGGGGGAAGGGCGGCGATCGCAGCGATCGCCGCCGCCGAATACGACGTACTTCCCGGCCCGCCCAAGCCCGGCAAGCTCCGGCTGCTGCGTGAGGTGGGCGTGACTCTGCGAGAAGAGGGGTGATCCGGACCGTGGAGCTCACACCACCCGTGTCCGCACCGGTACTCGCCGCCTACAGCTACTGCGAGACGGTCACCGGACAGCAGGCCAAGAACTTCGCCTACGGCATCCGGCTGCTGCCGACGTCCAAGCGACGGGCGATGTCGGCGCTGTACGCGTTCTCGCGCCGCGTCGACGACATCGGTGACGGCACGCTGGCGGACGAGGTCAAACTGGCCCGGCTGGAGGACACCCGGGCGCTGCTCACCCGGGTCCGCGAGGGCGGCGTCGACGAGGACGACACCGACCCGGTCGCGGTCGCCCTCACCCACGCCGCCGCGGCCTTCCCTATCCCGCTCGACGGCCTCGACGAACTCATCGACGGCGTCCAGATGGACGTCCGCGGCGAGGTCTACGAGACCTGGGACGACCTGAAGGTGTACTGCCGGTGCGTCGCCGGCGCCATCGGACGGCTCTCCCTCGGCGTCTTCGGCGCGGAACCCGGCGCCCGCGGCTCCGAGCGCGCCTCCGAGTACGCCGACACCCTCGGGCTCGCGCTTCAGCTGACCAACATCCTCAGGGACGTCCGTGAGGACGCCGAGACCGGCCGCACCTATCTGCCGGCGGACGATCTCGCGAAGTTCGGGTGCTCGGCCGGGTTCGACGGGCCGACCCCGCCGGAGGGCTCCGACTTCGCGGGCCTCGTCCACTTCGAGGTGCGACGGGCCCGCGCCCTTTTCGCCGAGGGCTACCGGCTGCTCCCCATGCTCGACCGGCGCAGTGGCGCCTGCGTCGCCGCCATGGCCGGCATCTACCGCCGGCTGCTCGACCGCATCGAACGCGACCCCGAGGCGGTCCTGCGCGGCCGGGTCTCGCTGCCCGGACGGGAGAAGGCGTATGTCGCCGTACGCGGACTCTCCGGCCTCGACGCCCGGAACGTGACCCGGAGGACCGTCAGGAGGCGCGCCTGATGGAGACCCTGGACCCGGGTGACGACACCGGCGAAAAACGGCGGGCAACCCTCCGCGCCGGGTCCGCGTCCCTGACTGAGCAGACCCGGGGCGTTCCGGCGCGCTCCACTGGGCCCACTCAGGGGCGCGGGCCGTATCGATATGAGGCTCCGCCACGTGGGCGCGACCAGCCACAACGGTGCCGCACACGCACGACGGCCCAGGCCAGCCGGGCACGGGAGGGCGCAAGATGACCGACGGCCCACGAGCCAGGCCACCCGAAGGGCGCGCGGCACACGATGCCGTCGTCGTGGGCGGCGGCCTGGCCGGCATCACCGCGGCGCTCGCGCTCGCGGACGCGGGCGTACGCGTCACCCTGCTGGAGGGCAGGCCGAGGCTGGGCGGCCTGGCCTTCTCGTTCCAACGCGGCGAACTGACCGTCGACAACGGCCAGCACGTGTACCTGCGCTGCTGCACCGCCTACCGGTGGTTCCTCGACCGGATCGACGGCTCGGCGCTCGCCCCGCTCCAGAACCGCCTCGACGTACCCGTCGTCGACACCGCCAGGCCCGAGGGGCGGCGGCTGGGCAGACTCCGGCGCGACGCGCTGCCGGTGCCCCTGCATCTGGGGCGCAGCCTCGCGACGTACCCGCATCTCTCGCTCGCCGAGCGTGCCAAGGTCGGTCGGGCCGCGCTCGCGCTCAAGGGGCTCGACCTCTCCGATCCGACCCTGGACGCACAGGACTTCGGCAGCTGGCTGGCCGCTCACGGCCAGTCGGCGCGTGCCGTCGAAGCGCTGTGGGACCTGGTCGGGGTCGCCACCCTCAACGCGGTCGCGGGCGACGCCTCACTGTCGCTCGCCGCGATGGTGTTCAAGACCGGTCTGCTGTCCGACCCGGGCGCCGCCGACATCGGCTGGGCGCATGTGCCCCTGGGAGAACTGCACGACCGGCTCGCCCGCAAGGCGCTCGACTCCGCGGGCGTGCGTACCGAGGTCCGTACACGCGTCACCTCCGTCTCCCACAACGCAAACGGGCGGTGGAGCGTTCAGGTTCCCGGCGAGAACATCGAGACCGACGCGGTCGTCCTCGCCGTACCCCAGCGCGAGACGTACGAACTGCTGCCGCAGGGCGCCCTCGACGCCCCCGAGCGGCTCCTGGACATCGGCACCGCGCCGATCCTCAACGTCCACGTCGTCTACGACCGCAAGGTGCTCGACACCCCCTTCGTCGCCGCCCTCGGCACCCCCGTGCAGTGGGTCTTCGACCGGACCGACGCGTCCGGGTTGAAGGAGGGCCAGTACCTGGCGCTGTCGCAGTCGGCGGCGCAGGACGAGATCGACCTGCCGGTCGCCGAGCTGCGCGAGCGGTACCTGCCCGAACTGCACCGCGTGCTGCCGCTCACCCGGCACGCCGAGGTGCGGGACTTCTTCGTGACCCGGGAGCGCACCGCCACGTTCGCTCCCACCCCCGGCGTCGGACGGCTCAGGCCCGGCGCCCGTACCAGGACCCCCGGCCTCTACCTGGCCGGCGCGTGGACCGCCACTGGGTGGCCCGCGACCATGGAGAGCGCGGTCCGCAGCGGCGTGAGCGCGGCGGACGCCGCGCTGCGCGCCCTCGGCCGGCCTCGCCCCGCCCGCCTCTTCGACGTCGAGGAGGCCGCATGACGACCGACCCGCGCGCGGCAGGCCCCCGCACCTCCGGTACCGCAACAAGAGGAGAGAACGTGCCCACTGTGCCCCCGGCCTCCCTGGCCGCGCGAGAGACCGCGGTGGACGTGACCGCGCTCCTGGAGCGCGGCCGGACCCTGGCCACCCCGGTACTGCGGGCGGCCGTCGACCGCCTGGCGTCTCCGATGGACACCGTGGCCGCCTACCACTTCGGCTGGATCGACGCCGACGGCCGGCCCTCCGCCGGTGACGGCGGCAAGGCCGTGCGCCCCGCGCTCGCCGTGCTCTCCGCCGAGGTCACCGGAGCCGCCCCCGAGGTCGGCATCCCGGGCGCCGTCGCCGTCGAACTCGTCCACAACTTCTCCCTGTTGCACGACGACCTGATGGACGGCGACGAGCAGCGCCGGCACCGCGACACCGTCTGGAAGGTGCACGGCCCCGCCCAGGCCATCCTGGTCGGCGACGCCCTGTTCGCCCTCGCCAACGACGTCCTGCTGGAGCTCGGCACGGTCGACGCCGGCCGCGCGACACGCCGGCTGACCTCCGCCACCCGCGCCCTGATCGACGGTCAGGCGCAGGACATCTCCTACGAGCACCGCGACCGGGTCAGTGTCGAGGAGTGCCTGGAGATGGAGGGCAACAAGACCGGCGCGCTGCTGGCCTGCGCCAGCTCGATCGGGGCGGTGCTCGGCGGCGCCGACGACCGCACGGCCGACACGCTGGAGAAGTACGGCCACCATCTCGGCCTGGCCTTCCAGGCCGTCGACGACCTCCTCGGCATCTGGGGCGACCCGGAGGCCACCGGCAAGCAGACCTGGAGCGATCTGCGCCAGCGCAAGAAGTCCCTGCCGGTGGTGGCCGCGCTCGCGGCGGGCGGCGACGCCTCCGACCGGCTCGGCGAGATCCTCGCCGCCGACGCCAAGAGCAGCGACTTCGAGAACTTCTCCGAGGAGGAGTTCGCGGCCCGCGCCGCCCTCATCGAGAAGGCGGGCGGCCGCGAGTGGACCGCCGAAGAGGCACGCCGTCAGCACGTCACCGCCCTCGAAGCCCTCGACACCATCGACATGCCCGACCAGGTGCGGGCACGGTTCTCCGCGCTCGCCGACTTCGTCGTCGTACGAAAGAGATGATCACTATCGGTCGAAACATCCTCGCGTAGTCGCCGGCCGGCGGCGCGAACAGAAGAAGCCCACCGGCCGACGGCGGACCCAGCAGACGCACCACTTGCACACTGCACGAAGGGGAAGCCATGACAGCGACGACCGACGGAAGCACCGGGGCCATGCCGCCCCGCGCTGCCGCGGCCAGCGAAAGCACCACCCCTCTGGCGACCGGGGTCGATGAGGCCGCCCGACGCGCGACCGAGCGCGCCACTGATTTCCTGCTCTCCCTCCAGGACGCCCAGGGCTGGTGGAAGGGCGACCTGGAGACCAACGTGTCCATGGACGCGGAGGATCTGCTGCTCCGTCAGTTCCTGGGCATCCGCGACGAGAAGACGACCCACGCCGCCGCGCTGTTCATCCGCGGTGAACAGCGCGACGACGGCACCTGGGCGACCTTCTTCGGCGGACCGGGCGAACTCTCCGCCACCATCGAGGCGTACGTCGCGCTCCGGCTCGCCGGCGACGCGCCCGACGCCCCGCACATGGCGCGGGCGTCCGCCTGGGTCCGGGAGCGGGGCGGCATCGCCGAGGCCCGCGTCTTCACCCGGATCTGGCTCGCCCTGTTCGGCTGGTGGAAGTGGGACGACCTGCCCGAACTGCCGCCGGAACTCATCTACTTCCCGAAGTGGATGCCGCTCAACATCTACGACTTCGGCTGCTGGGCGCGGCAGACCATCGTGCCGCTCACCATCGTCTCCGCGAAGCGCCCGGTCCGTCCGGCGCCCTTCCCGCTCGACGAGCTGCACACCGACCCCGCCCGGCCCAACCCGCCCAGACCCCTGGCACCCGCGGCCAGTTGGGACGGCGCCTTCCAGCGGCTCGACAAGGCGCTGCACGCGTTCCGCAGGGTCGCGCCGCGCCGGGTGCGCCGGGCCGCGATGAACACCGCCGCCCGCTGGATCATCGAACGCCAGGAGAACGACGGCTGCTGGGGCGGCATCCAGCCGCCGGCCGTCTACTCGATCATCGCCCTGCACCTGCTCGGCTACGACCTCCAGCACCCGGTGATGCGCGCCGGCCTGGAGTCCCTCGACCGCTACACCGTCTGGCGCGAGGACGGCGCCCGGATGGTCGAGGCCTGCCAGTCGCCCGTCTGGGACACCTGCCTGGCCGCGATCGCGCTGGCCGACGCGGGCGTTCCCTCCGACCATCCGCAACTCGTCAAGGCAGCCGACTGGATGCTCGCCGAAGAGGTCGTCAGACCCGGCGACTGGGCTGTCAAGCGCCCCCAACTGCCGCCCGGCGGCTGGGCGTTCGAGTTCCACAACGACAACTACCCCGACATCGACGACAGCGCCGAGGTGATCCTCGCGCTGCGCCGGGTCACCCACCCGGACCGGGAGCGCGTCGACAAGGCCGTCGCCCGCGGTGTGCGCTGGGAACTCGGCATGCAGTCCAAGGACGGCGGCTGGGGCGCCTTCGACGTCGACAACACCAGCCCGTTCCCCAACAAGCTGCCGTTCTGCGACTTCGGCGAGGTCATCGACCCGCCCTCGGCCGACGTCACCGCGCACGTCGTGGAGATGCTCGCCGTCGAGGGACTCGCCCACGATCCGCGCACCCGGCGCGGCATCAGCTGGCTGCTCGCCGAACAGGAGGCGGACGGTTCGTGGTTCGGCCGCTGGGGCGTCAACTACCTCTACGGCACCGGCTCGGTGGTGCCCGCGCTCACCGCGGCCGGCCTGCCCGGCTCGCACCCGGCGATCCGCCGGGCGGTGCGCTGGCTGGAGTCGGTGCAGAACGACGACGGCGGCTGGGGCGAGGACCTGCGCTCCTACCACGACGTCAAGCGGTGGAGCGGCCGGGGAGCCTCGACCGCCTCGCAGACGGCCTGGGCGCTGATGGCGCTGCTGGCCGCCGGTGAGCGGGACTCCAAGGCCGTCGAGCGCGGCGTCGAGTGGCTCGCCGAGACCCAGCGGGAGGACGGCTCCTGGGACGAGCCGTACTTCACCGGCACCGGCTTCCCCTGGGACTTCTCCATCAACTACCACCTCTACCGGCAGGTCTTCCCGCTCACCGCGCTCGGCCGCTATGTACACGGCGACCCGTTCGCGCTGATCAAGGAGGGCTGATGGGCGCCCAGCCGGACTCCGCCCCGCTGCTGATCGCCTGCGCGCTCGGCATCGAGCAGATCGCCCTGCGCACCGGCGACCGTGGCCGCGCGGGCGGACCGGTCACCGTGCTGCGCACCGGCATGGGGCCCCGGGCGGCCGAACGCTCCGTGGGCCGGGTCCTCGCCGACCCGGCCCGCGCCGGAGCCGCCGTGATCGCCACCGGCTTCTGCGCCGGCCTCGCGCCCGGGATGCACCCCGGCGACCTGGTCGTCGCCGAGGAGACCCGGGACCCGCGCGGGACCGTCACCTGCCACGGCACACAGACCCTGGTCAAGGAACTCACCCGGGCGCTGCCGGGCCGTACCGTCCACACCGGGCCGCTGACCGGCTCCGACCACGTGGTCCGCGGTCCGGAACGGTCGGAACTGCGGGCGACCGGCGCAGTCGCCGTCGACATGGAGTCGGCGGCCACGCTTCTGAGCGCCGTGCGCGCGGGCGAGCGCCCGGTTGCGGCCGTACGGGTGGTCGTGGACGCTCCAGAACATGAACTCGTCCGGATCGGCACGGTGCGCGGTGGAATATCGGCTTTCCGCGTTCTTCGATCCGTAATGCCTACTTTCTTCGAATGGCACCGTAATGTGCTGCTCCCCCGGAGGTGAGCCAGATGGCCATGCCGCTGCGCCAGTCCATCAAGGTCGCTACATACCTGGCCGAACAGAAGCTGCGCAGGCGGGACAAGTTCCCGCTGATCGTGGAGCTTGAACCGCTGTTCGCCTGCAATCTGAAGTGCGAGGGCTGCGGAAAGATCCAGCACCCCGCCGGGGTGCTCAAGCAGCGCATGCCGGTCGCCCAAGCCGTGGGAGCGGTGCTCGAGTCCGGGGCGCCGATGGTGTCGATCGCCGGTGGCGAGCCCCTGATGCACCCGCAGATCGACGAGATCGTGCGGCAGCTGGTGGCCAAGCGGAAGTACGTCTTCCTCTGCACCAACGCCATGCTGCTGCGCAAGAAGATGGAGAAGTTCACGCCGTCGCCGTACTTCGCGTTCGCCGTGCACATCGACGGACTGCGCGAGCGGCACGACGAGTCGGTCGCCAAGGAAGGCGTCTTCGACGAGGCCGTGGCCGCCATCAAGGAGGCCAAGCAGCGCGGCTTCCGGGTCACCACCAACTCGACCTTCTTCAACACCGACACCCCGCAGACCATCATCGAGGTGCTCAACTTCCTCAACGACGACCTCCAGGTCGACGAGATGATGATCTCGCCCGCCTACGCCTACGAGAAGGCGCCCGACCAGGAGCACTTCCTCGGCGTCGAGCAGACCCGCGAGCTCTTCAAGAAGGCCTTCTCGGGCGGCAACCGCAGGAAGTGGCGGCTCAACCACTCCCCGCTCTTCCTGGACTTCCTGGAGGGCAAGGTCGACTTCCCGTGCACGGCCTGGGCGATCCCGAACTACTCGCTCTTCGGCTGGCAGAAGCCCTGCTACCTGATGAGTGACGGCTACGTCCCGACGTACCGCGAACTCATCGAGAAGACCGACTGGGACAAGTACGGCCGCGGCAAGGACCCGCGCTGCGCCAACTGCATGGCGCACTGCGGCTACGAGCCCACCGCCGTCCTCGCCACCATGGGCTCCCTGAAGGAGTCGCTGCGGGCCATGCGCGAGACGGTCAACGGGAACCGGGCCTGACGCCATGACCGCCATCCCCTTGGGCATCCCCGAGGTACCGGTCCGGCCGATCGCGGTACGGCGGGTCTCCCGCCGTATCGAGGTCGGACCGGTGGCGGTCGGGGGCGGTGCCCCGGTGTCGGTGCAGTCGATGACGACGACCCGTACGTCCGACATCGGCTCCACGCTCCAGCAGATCGCCGAGCTCACGGCGTCCGGCTGCCAGATCGTGCGGGTGGCCTGTCCGACGCAGGACGACGCGGACGCCCTTTCGACCATCGCCCGTAAGTCGCAGATCCCGGTGATCGCGGACATTCACTTCCAGCCGAAGTACGTGTTCGCGGCGATCGAGGCGGGCTGTGCGGCGGTCCGGGTGAACCCGGGCAACATCAAGCAGTTCGACGACAAGGTCAAGGAGATCGCGGCGGCCGCGAAGGACCACGGCACGCCGATCCGGATCGGGGTCAACGCCGGGTCGCTGGACCGGCGGCTGCTCCAGAAGTACGGCAGGGCCACGCCCGAGGCGCTGGTGGAGAGCGCGTTGTGGGAGGCCTCGCTCTTCGAGGAGCACGGGTTCCGGGACATCAAGATCTCGGTGAAGCACAACGACCCGGTGGTGATGGTCGAGGCGTACCGGCAGCTCGCCGCGCAGTCCGACTATCCGCTCCACCTCGGGGTGACCGAGGCCGGTCCGGCGTTCCAGGGCACGATCAAGTCGGCCGTCGCCTTCGGTGCGCTCCTCTCCCAGGGCATTGGCGACACCATCCGCGTCTCCCTGTCGGCCCCGCCGGCCGAGGAGGTCAAGGTCGGCATCCAGATCCTGGAGTCGCTGAACCTGCGCCAGCGGCGCCTGGAGATCGTCTCCTGCCCGTCCTGCGGGCGCGCCCAGGTCGACGTCTACAAGCTGGCCGACGAGGTCACCGCGGGACTTGAGGGCATGGAGGTACCGCTGCGCGTGGCCGTCATGGGCTGTGTGGTGAACGGTCCGGGCGAGGCCCGCGAGGCCGACCTCGGTGTCGCCTCCGGCAACGGCAAGGGGCAGATCTTCGTCAAGGGCGAGGTCATCAAGACCGTCCCCGAGTCGAAGATCGTGGAGACGCTGATCGAAGAGGCGATGAAGATCGCCGAGCAGATGGAGAAGGACGGCGCCGGGTCCGGGGAGCCGGCCGTCACCGTGAGCTGAACTGCACGGACCGAAGGGGGCCCGAGCGTGACGATTCTGGAGAGCATCCGGGGACCACGTGACCTGAAGGCGCTGTCCGAGGCGCAACTTGGTGAACTGTCCGAAGAGATCCGTGAGTTCCTGGTGCACGCGGTCGCCAGGACCGGCGGCCATCTGGGGCCCAACCTGGGCGTGGTCGAGCTGACCGTCGCGCTCCACCGGGTCTTCGAGTCGCCGCTCGACCGCCTCGTGTGGGACACCGGCCACCAGAGCTACGTACACAAACTCCTGACCGGCCGGCAGGACTTCTCCAAACTGCGCGGCAAGGGCGGCCTGTCCGGCTACCCGTCGCGCGAGGAGTCCGAGCACGACATCGTCGAGAACAGCCATGCCTCCACGGCACTCGGCTGGGCCGACGGCCTCGCCAAGGCCCGCCAGGTGCAGGGCGAGCGGGGACACGTCGTCGCGGTCATCGGCGACGGGGCCCTGACCGGCGGCATGGCCTGGGAGGCGCTCAACAACATCGCGGCGGCCAAGGACCGGCCGCTGATCATCGTCGTCAACGACAACGAGCGCTCCTACGCGCCCACCATCGGCGGCCTCGCCAACCACCTCGCGACCCTGCGCACCACCGACGGCTACGAACAGGTCCTGGCCTGGGGCAAGGAGGTGCTCCAGCGCACCCCGGTCGTCGGCAACACCGTCTACGAGGCCCTGCACGGCGCGAAGAAGGGCTTCAAGGACGCGTTCGCGCCGCAGGGCATGTTCGAGGACCTGGGCCTGAAGTACGTCGGCCCCATCGACGGACACGACATCGGCGCCGTCGAGTCCGCGCTGCGCCGCGCCAAGCGCTTCCACGGGCCGGTCCTCGTGCACTGCCTCACCGAGAAGGGCCGCGGCTACGAACCGGCGCTCGCGCACGAGGAGGACCACTTCCACACCGTCGGGGTGATGAACCCGCTCACCTGCGAGCCGCTCGCCCCCGCCAACGGTCCCTCGTGGACCTCGGTGTTCGGCGAGGAGATCGTGGCGATCGGGGAGGAGCGCGAGGACGTCGTGGCGATCACGGCGGCCATGCTGCACCCGGTCGGACTCGGCCGGTTCGCCGAGCGCTTCCCCGACCGGGTCTGGGACGTCGGCATCGCCGAGCAGCACGCCGCCGTCTCCGCGGCCGGGCTCGCCACCGGCGGACTGCACCCCGTCGTCGCCGTCTACGCCACCTTCCTCAACCGCGCCTTCGACCAGCTCCTGATGGACGTCGCGCTGCACCACTGCGGGGTCACCTTCGTCCTGGACCGGGCCGGCGTCACCGGCGCCGACGGCGCCTCCCACAACGGCATGTGGGACATGTCCGTCCTCCAGGTCGTGCCCGGCCTCCGGATCGCCGCGCCGCGCGACGCCGACCAGCTCCGCGCCCAGCTGCGCGAGGCGGTCGCCGTGGACGACGCGCCCACCCTGGTCCGCTTCCCGAAGGAGTCCGTCGGCCCGCGCATCCCCGCGCTCGACCGGATCGGCGGTCTCGACGTGCTGCACCGCGCCGAGCGGCCCGAGGTGCTGCTGGTCGCCGTCGGCGTGATGGCACCCGTGTGTCTCCAGGCCGCCGAGCTGCTGGAAGCGCGCGGCATCGGCTGCACGGTCGTCGACCCGCGCTGGGTCAAACCCGTCGACCCGGCGCTGCCCGGCCTCGCCGCCGAGCACAGGCTGGTCGCCGTGGTCGAGGACAACAGCCGTGCCGCCGGGGTCGGTTCGGCGGTCGCGCTCGCCCTGGGCGACGCCGACGTGGACGTGCCCGTACGGCGGTTCGGCATCCCGGAGCAGTTCCTCGCGCACGGCAAGCGGGGCGAACTCCTCGCGGACATCGGGCTGACTCCGGTGGAGGTCGCCGGGCGGATCAGCGCGAGTCTGGCCACCAAGGAAGAGCTCTCCAAGGAGAACCAGGAATGACCACCGCGGAACGCGCAGCCGGGACCGGGGAGTTCGACCTCGCCGCACTGCTGGCCGAGCGCGGCGCCGAGCGCTACGAGCTGCACACCCGGTACCTCAACCACCAGCTCCCGCGCATGCTGCACACCATCGGCTTCGACAAGGTCTACGAGCGGGCCGAGGGCGCCTACTTCTGGGACACCGACGGCGCCGACTACCTCGACATGCTCGCCGGGTTCGGGGTGATGGGCCTGGGCCGCCACCACCCCGTGGTCCGCAAGGCGCTGCACGACGTGGTCGACGCCGACCTCGCCGACCTCACCCGCTTCGACTGCCCGCCGCTGCCCGGACTGCTGGCCGAGCGGCTGCTCGCGCACAGCCCGCACCTCGACCGGGTGTTCTTCGGCAACAGCGGCACCGAGGCGGTGGAGACCGCCCTGAAGTTCGCCCGCCGGGCCACCGGCAGACCGCGGACCCTCTACTGCGAGCACGCCTTCCACGGACTGACCACCGGCTCACTGTCCGTCAACGGCGAGGACGGCTTCCGGGCCGGCTTCGACCCGCTGCTGCCCGACACGGCCGTACCGCTCGGTGATCTCGACGCCCTGGCACGGGAGTTGAAGAAGGGCGACGTGGCCGCCCTGATCGTCGAGCCGATCCAGGGCAAGGGGGTGCACGAGGCACCGCCCGGCTATCTGCGCGCCGCCCAGGAACTGCTGCACAGGCACAAGGCGCTGCTGATCGCCGACGAGGTGCAGACCGGCCTCGGCCGCACCGGCGACTTCTACGCCTACCAGCACGAGGACGGCGTCGAACCCGACCTGGTCTGTGTGGCGAAGGCGCTGTCCGGCGGCTATGTGCCGGTGAGCGCCACCCTCGGCAAGGACTGGATCTTCAAGAAGGTCTACTCGTCGATCGACCGGGTGCTGGTGCACTCGGCGAGCTTCGGCGGCAACGCCCAGGCCATGGCGGCCGGCCTCGCGGTCCTCTCCGTCATGGAGAACGAGCAGATCGTCGCCAACGCCCGTGCGACCGGCGACCTGCTGCGGACCCGGCTCGCGGCACTGGTCGACAAGTACGAACTGCTCGCCGACGTGCGCGGCCGGGGCCTGATGATCGGCATCGAGTTCGGCCGGCCCACATCACTGGGGCTGCGCAGCCGCTGGACGATGCTCCAGGCCGCGCGCAAGGGCCTGTTCGCGCAGATGGTGGTCGTCCCGCTGCTTCAGCGGCACCGGATCCTCACCCAGGTCTCCGGCGACCACCTGGAGGTCATCAAGCTGATCCCGCCGCTGATCGTCGGTGAGAAGGAGGTCGACCGGTTCGTGGACGCCTTCACCGAGATCATGGACGACGCGCACGGCGGCGGCGGACTGATCTGGGACTTTGGGAAGACCCTGGTCAAGCAGGCGGTGGCCAACCGGTGAGATCCTGGCACCCGCGGGGGTGAACGCCGGAGCTTGTCTCTGAGGCAAGAGATTTGCCTTGGAGGTAAGACTCCGGCTGAATGGAGGGTATGAGCCCCTCTCCCGACGCGGCACCGGAGCCCGGCCCCGAGCCCGCCGCCGGTCAGTTGCCGGCCGTCGCCCCGCAGCTGCGCGCCCTGCGCCGCCGGGCCTCGCTCACCCTGGAGGCCGCGGCCCGCGCCGCCGGTCTTTCGCCCGCCCACCTCTCCCGGCTGGAGACCGGCGGGCGGCAGCCCTCACTGCCGATGCTCCTCGCGCTCGCCCGTATCTACGGTACGACCGTCTCCGAACTCCTCGGCGAGACGGTCGCCGAACGCGACGCCGTGCTGCGCGCCGCCGACATGGAACCGACCGAGGCCGGCGGCTGGACGTACTGGCAGGCCGGCGCCTCCGGCCGCGGGATGCAGGCACTGCGCGTCCACGTACCGCACGGCTCCCAGGGCGACATCGTGCGGGTGCATCCCGGCGAGGAGTGGCTGTACGTCCTGCGGGGCCGGCTGCGGCTGCGCCTCGGGGACGCCGTGCACCAGCTCGGTCCCGGGGACAGCGCGCACTTCGACTCCCTGACCCCGCACCGCATCGCCGCCCGCGACCCGGCCGGCGTCGAGCTGCTCTTTGTACACACCCTGCTTCAGAGCCCCACGGCCGCGCTCTGTCTCGGCCCGACGACGGGAGAAACACCATGAGCGAGACCGCGAAGCGCAACCGCGGAGTCTGGGTGCGGCTGTTCATCTACGTCGCCGCCGGGCATGTCTTCGCCGCGTTCCTGTACCTGCTGTTCGAGGTCGGCGCGAAGTAGCGGTGGCGGCGCGGGCTCAGTCGAGCATGCGCTGCCGCAGCCGGTCGCGGAGTTCCGGCGTCAGCTTCAGACCCTGCTCCAGATAGCCGTCGACGCCGCCCCAGGTCGCCTCGATGGTGTCGAAGGCCGTCGTCAGATACTCGGCGCGCGCGTCGAAGAGCGGGCTGATCAGCTCCATGACCTCGGGGGAGTGGGCGGAGGGGGCCTTGCTGCTGCGCCGCACCTGGTAGCGGCGGTGCTTGGCGTTGGACTCCAGATAGTCGGCGAGGATCGCCTCGCGTTCCACGCCCAGGGCGAGCAGGGTCACCGCGACCGAGATGCCCGCGCGGTCCTTGCCGGCCGCGCAGTGCATCAGGGCCGGGACGCTGTCCTCGGTGAGCGCGTGCAGCACCCGGGAGTGCTCGGCGGTGCGCTCCAGGACGATCGTGCGGTACGACTCGACCATCCGGTTCGCCGCCCTGCCGTCGGCGAGCAGGGTGCGCAGCTGGTCCAGGTCGCCCTCGCGGATCATCGTCCAGAACTCGGCGCCGTGTGCCGGGTCGGTCAGCGGCAGGTTCACGTTGCGGACGCCGGGCAGTTCGATGTCCGGGCCCTCAAGGCGCTGGTCGGCGGCGTTGCGGAAGTCGAAGACCGTGTGCAGTCCGAGGGAGGACAGGAACACGGCGTCCGCCGCGGTCGCGTGCGCGAGATGCCCGCTGCGGAACAGCACTCCCCGACGCACCCGGCGGCCGTCCACCGTCGGCAGCCCGCCCACGTCCCGGAAGTTGCGCACGGCTTCCAGCTGTGGCTCGGTCGACGGGACCTGCTGCGTCACGGGGGGCTCCTCCCGGTCGGACCGCCGGCCCGGCTCGGGTGCCGGCCGGCGTGGGGCACCTCGACGATACGACAAGGCCTCGCGCGGAACGGTGTCGAGGCCTCCTGTCGAGGCCTCCTGCGGAACGGTGTCGCGAAACGGACGAAACCCCCGTAAAGAAGTCTGTGATTTCACTGTGCCACTCAATGCGACACTTCTCCTCCTGCGTCACATCTGGGAGTTCTGTCCGAATTGATGCGTGGATTCCAACTCGCTCTGGAATAAAGGGACCTGGAGCACTGTCACGTGAGCAGCGTCATATTCGTGACCGTGTGTCGCCCGTCATGTTCACGTAATCAGGCCGCTTTTCAAGGGGTTTTGGGAATTCGGCGTGTACCGCTTCGACGGAGGGTGACCGGGAATTCCCCGTACGGATCAAGAAGGGGACCTTCGAGTGGAACCTCTTGCTTGTCCCTTTGCGTCTTGGTCGCTTACGTTCACCACCGAATCCGGACGGAACGCCGAATCCTGCCGCCGCCCGGAAGCCGCCCACTCACCCGTGCCTCGGCAGGAGCGGGGGACCCACAGGACTTACCGCCTGTTCCGGTCTCCGGAACGGCTAGGGGTTCAGCCGCGTTCCCCGCGCGGCCGGGCATCTCCAGCCCGCACCCGACAGCTCACCTCGCAGGCGCCGGAGAGGAATTCGCCATGCCCGCGAAGGGTAAGCACCGCCGTCCCAAGAGCAAGCGTTTCACCCGCTCGATCGCCGTCGCCGGAACCGGTGGCGCCGCACTCGCACTGCCGCTGATGGGGGCCGCCGGCGCCCACGCCGCCACCGGCCAGTCCGTCACGGAGAAGGCCGCCGGAACTCTCACCGCCACGCAGGAGTCGCTGCCGCGCACGGTCACCGAGCAGCCCGTCGCGCAGCAGACCGCGACCAAGACCGCCACCCCGAAGTCCGGTGCGCACACCTACTCGGTGAAGGTCGGCGACTACCTCGCGAAGATCGCCGAGGAGCAGGACGTCACCGGCGGCTGGCAGCGGATCTACGACGACAACCGCGAGGCCGTGGGCAGCGATCCGTCGCTCATCCACCCCGGTCTGAAGCTCTCCATCGGCAAGAAGGCGGCCGACAGGCCCGCCGGCACCGACACACAGGCTTCGAAGCCGGCCGAGTCCTCCGACTCCACCGCGTCGCAGAAGACGCAGAAGTCCGAGGAGTCCAACTCCAGCCAGGCGCAGGGTGATGCGTCGTCCTCCGGCGACCAGTCCACGACCACCGCCAACGCCTCGGGCTTCAGCCTCCCGGTGGCCGGTGCCGCCGTCGGCACGCCGTACCGCATGGCGGGCAGCATGTGGTCCAGCGGCTACCACACCGGTGTCGACTTCGTCGTCCCGACCGGCACCTCCCTCAAGTCCGTCGGCAGCGGCACCGTCGTCTCCGCCGGCTGGGGCGGTGCGTACGGCAACCAGGTCGTCATCAAGCTCGCCGACGGCTTCTACGCCCAGTACGCCCACCTGTCCTCGCTGTCCGTCTCGCAGGGCCAGTCCGTGTCCGCCGGCACACAGGTCGGCCTCTCGGGCGCGACCGGCAACGTGACCGGCCCCCACCTGCACTTCGAGATCCGCACCACGCCGGACTACGGCTCCGACGTCGACCCCGTCGCCTACCTGCGCTCGCACGGTCTCTCCGTCGGCTGAGACCCCCGTCGCGCGACCACCTCCGAAGGCCGGACCCACGATCCCCGGGTCCGGCCTTCGGTGCGTACCGGTGGATATCGGGATGTGTTGCGGGACCCGTGGACTATTCCGCATTTGACCAAGGCTTGGTCCGTGGCTTATCTCACCGCCCGTCAACCCCGCCCTACGGTCGCGTAAGTCACATTCGAAGGGGAATCATGGTGCGACGTGGCAGACGATTCGAAGAGTGACAGCAGAGCAGAGATCGGGTCGTACGTGGCGCTGGGGGACAGCTTCACCGAGGGTGTGGGCGATCCCGGCCCCGACGGGGCGCTCGTCGGCTGGGCCGACAGGTTCGCGGTACTGCTCGCGGACCGGTGCCCGGAGGGCGACTTCACCTACACGAACCTCGCCGTACGCGGGAAACTCCTCGACCAGATCGTGACGGACCAGGTGCCGCGGGTCGCGCGACTCGCGCCCGACCTGGTCTCCTTCAGTGCCGGCGGCAACGACATCCTGCGCCCCGGCACCGACCCCGACGACGTTGCCGAACGGTTCGAACGCGCGGTCGCCCTGCTGGCCGAGGCGGCCGGCACGGTGATGGTGACGACCGGCTTCGACACCCGTGGTGTGCCGGTGCTCCGGCATCTGCGCGGCAAGATCGCCACCTACAACGGACATGTGCGGGCCGTCGCCGACCGGTACGGCTGTCCCGTCCTCGACCTGTGGTCCCTGAAGTCCGTCCAGGACCGCCGGGCCTGGGACGGCGACCGGCTCCATCTCTCCCCCGAGGGGCACACGCGCGTGGCGCTGCGGGCCGGACTCGCCCTCGGCGTCGACGTACCGGCCGACCCCGAACAGTCCTGGCCCGCCCTGCCGCCGCGCGGCACGCTGGAGGTCCGCCGCGACGACGTGCACTGGGCGCGGCAGTACCTCGTGCCGTGGATCGGACGCCGGCTGCGCGGCGAGTCGTCGGGGGACCATGTGACGGCCAAGGGCGCGCTGTCGCCGCAGGACATCAGGCTGCGGATCGATTCGGTGGCGTAGGCCGGGGGCGCGTGGCTGTGCGGATGCGCGGTGCCGGAAGGGGCTCTGGTGGGCCGGGGGATCAGAAGGCCGTTGGTGACAGGCCCAGTTCCCGGCCCACCGCCTCGTCCACCCACTGCTGCGCGCGCGTGCGGGACACGGCGCCGGCGCCCGCGTAGGACGTCATCTGTACGGCGAGTCCGTCGAGCAGGGCGGTCAGGCGCAGGGCCGTTCCGGTCGGGTCCGGGCAGCGGAACTCGCCGGCGGCCACACCCTCCGCTATCACCTCGGTGATCGCCGCCTTCCACTGGCGGTCGAGATCCAGGGTGACCTCCTTGAGGGTGGGTTCGCGCAGCGCCACGGCCCAGCCCTCGATCCACAGCCGCCAGCCCTTGGCCTGGCCGGTGGGGGCGTACCAGCGGACGGCGGAGCGCAGCCGGCGCAGGGCAGTGGTCCGGCGGCCCAACAGCTTGCGCAGATGGGCGAGATCGTCCGCGGCGGCGTGGGTGAACGCGGCGGCGACGAGCTTCTCCTTGGTGGAGAAGTGGTACAGCACCAGCGCGTTGCTCACGCCGAGTGCCGCGGCCACGTCGGCGATGCGGACCGCCGCGACCCCGCGCGCCTCGATCTGCTCGATGGCGGCCCGCAGCAATTCCTCGCGCCGCTCTTCCACGCTCAACCGCACTCTCGCCACGGCGGCCACCCTATAGCCAGTGGTCACCGGGGGCAGCGGGTCGGGTACGGCTCGCCACCGGGCGGGCGGGTGCCCGTAGGCCGCGGCACGCGCGTGCCCCAGCCGTACGTCTCGCGTGCCCGCGCGGGGCTGGACGGTATGTGCTGCGTGCCGGCGCAGGCCTGGACAGTGTCTGCCGCGTGCCGGCGCGGGCTGTCGTACGTTCCCGCCTGCGCTGCGAGCGTCTCAGCGGTACCAGCCGTAGCGGTCCGCGATCACCGGGAGGCGGTCCGCGACGATGGCGTGGGCGGCGGCCCGCGGGGTCGTCCCGTCGGCCTCCGCGCGGGAGAGCATCAGCTCGATCAGCGCACGCATCGACCGCCGCGTGTGCGCGAACGCCTCGTCCGCGTCCGCGCCGATGTCGCCGAACAGGGTCCACCACCACCATGCGTTGGTCCCGGAGTTCACGACCACGTCCGGCAGCACGGTGATGCCCCGCGCGGCGAGCAGTTCCTCGGCCGCGGCGGTCACCGGCATGTTGGCCGCCTCGACGATCCAGCGGCCGGTGACGCGGTGCTGGTTCGTGGTGTCGATCGCGTACGACACGGCCGCGGGCACCAGCACCTCCGCGCCCGAGGCCAGCCAGGCGTCCCCGGGGAGTTCGCGGTCGTCCGCCCGCAGCACCGCGCGGTCCACCGTCCCGTACGCGTCCCGCGCGGCGAGCAGTGCCTCCACGTCCAGCCCGGCCGCGTTGGCGATGGTGCCCCCGACGTCGGCGACGGCGGTGACGGTGAGGCCGGCGCGCGCGAGGAAGCGGGCCGTGGCGCCGCCCATCGTGCCGAGGCCCTGCACCGCCACGCGCGTGCCCGCGTACGGCGTGCCCGCGCGGTCCAGTGCCGCGAGCACCGACTCGGCGACCCCGTACCCGCCGACCAGCTCGTCGAGCCCGATGCCGTCCACGTCCACGCAGAACGCGTCCGCGAGCCGCTTGCGCGCGCTGGCCTCGTCGTCGAGCAGCGGATAGACGGCCTGCACGGACGAGACCAGCCCCGCCTCGGCGGCGGCCCGGTCGACCAGGTCCTGGGTGAGCCCGAGATCCTCGCCGGTCGTCCAGCAGCTCTCGATGTACGGCCGCATCGCGCGCAGGTAGCGCACCAGCAGGCCGTACGCCTCCGGGGACCGCGGATCGCAGTCGATCCCGCCCTTGGCGCCGCCGAGCGGGACGTACCGTCCCGCCGGGTCGTAGTGCAGCGCCTCCTTCATGGTCATGCCCCGGGCCAGACCCGTCACCTCGTCGAGCGTGCAGCCCTGGCGCATCCGCAGTCCGCCGCTGGCCACGCCCCGCACCAGCCGGTCCACCACGAGGTAGCCCGGCCGCCCGGTCACGTGATCGGTCCAGGTGAGCGACAGCAGGGGAGCGGGCATGCGGTCTCCTCGGGACGGAGGTTCTGTGGGGGTTCTACTGAATGCGCGGTCAGTATCGAAGGTCTGCTCGGGCAGCGTCAATCGGGGTTGTCGGAGGAGGCGACCATAATGGAGGTCTCAGCGACTCCACCTGGAGGTAACGTGGCCGGTTTCCGTTCCCCGAGTGCCGGGCTCCGTGCATTGCAGCCCGACGCCTTCGGCGCGGACCCGAGCGGCGAGCGCATGGCGCGCATCCGTAGATCGCCCCACTTCAAGGACGGGGTCTTCCAGAACCCCGGAGGCGCCGCGCGCACGCGGCCCTCGGGCTCGCCGCTCGGCTTCGCGAAGAACTACTTCGACAAGGAGTCGCGCAGTCGTCGCGCCCCGACCGCACCCATTCCGGTGCACGCCACCACCCTCGCCGACATCGCCCGGCCGCCGGCGACCGGCCTGCGGCTGACCTGGATGGGGCACTCCACCGTGCTCGCCGAGATCGACGGCCACCGGGTGCTCTTCGACCCGGTGTGGGGCGAGCGCTGCTCACCGTTCCCGTTCGCCGGGCCCAAGCGGCTGCACCCGGCGCCGGTGCCGCTGGCGACGATCGGCACGGTGGACGTGATCGTGATCTCCCACGACCACTACGACCATCTGGACATGCCGACGATCAAGGCACTGGCCGGAATGGACACGGTGTTCGCCGTGCCGCTCGGCGTCGGCGCGCACCTGGAACAGTGGGGTGTCCCCGCGGACCGGCTGCGCGAGCTGGACTGGCACGAGTCGACCGAGGTCGGCGGGCTCACCCTGACCGCGACCCCGGCCCGGCACTTCTGCGGGCGCGGCCTGCGCAACACCCAGCACACCCTGTGGGCGTCCTGGGTCGTCGCCGGTGACGGGCACCGGATCTTCCACAGCGGCGACACCGGCTACTTCGAGGGCTTCAAGGACATCGGCGCCGAGCACGGCCCCTTCGACGCCACGATGATCCAGCTCGGCGCGTACAGCGAGTTCTGGCCCGACATCCACATGACCCCCGAGGAGGCCCTTCGCGCCCACCTCGACCTCCAGGGCGGCCGGCCGCACGGTGTGCTGCTGCCGATCCACTGGGGCACGTTCAATCTCGCGCCGCACGCTTGGGCCGAGCCCGCGGAGTGGACGGCGGACGTCACGTCGGACGCCGGCCAGGCACTCGCGTCCCCGCACCCCGGCGAGCCCTTCGAACCGGCGGGCAAGGTCCCGGCGGACCGGTGGTGGCAGGCGATCTCGACGCCGATCGCCCGCCCGTGGCGCGAGGGTGAGTCCTCGAAGCCGACGCCCGCGCCGCAGGGGGACATGGATCTCGCGGGGGACCGCTGAGGACACAGACGGGCTGAGACCGTGACCTGGACGGGGACCGGCTGAGGTCGGGACTTGGAGGACGGGGACCGGCTTAGGTCGTGACCTGGAGGACGGGGACCGGCTTAGGCCGTGACCTGGAGGACGGGGACCGGCTTAGGCCGTGACCTGGACTGAGACCGGCTGAGGTCGGGACGTGGAGGACGGAGACCGGCTTCAGCCGGAACCTGTGAGGGCGGAGACCGGCTCAGGCCGGGTCCCGCTGGACGGCCGGCCGTCGGTGCCCGGCACTGGCACTGGTTGGCCGAGCTCCCGGCATGCGGCTGTGAGCGGGTTCCGGGAAGCGCCCAGGAACCGGGCGGCCGTGCAGGCGCGGGGGACGTCGAGGTCCGTGCCGGGAAGCGGGCGGGCATGCCTGACGTGCGCGAGTGGGCCGGGGCCCGGATCGGCGCCCGGGTGCCTCGTACCGCCCGTCCGGTGGTGTGCCGTGCCGGGCGTCGGGCCGAGTGCGGCGTTGCCTCTGGGGCACAGGGACCGGTCGCCGTTCCGGTGGGTGTGGCGTCCGCCGGTTCAGTCGGTCCGGGGCGACCCGGGTCGGTGGGTCCGAGGTGACCCGAGTCGGTGGTCCGGGGCGGGCCCGGGTGAGCGGTGCCGGAATGGCGTCCGGGTCGGTGGGGCCGGGGTGCCCCGGGCCGGGGTGACCCGGGGCAGTGGGGCCGGAATTGCGTCCGGGTCAGTGGGGCCGGGGTGACCCGAGACGGAAGGGGACGGTGTGCTGCCGGTGCCCGCCGACGGTCCGGACCGCAACGTGCTGCTCGGGTTTCGGGCGGGTCGGCGTCCAGGACGGGTCCGCCTGGTGGGCGGCCGGGGGACGGGGGTCAGAGCCGGGGCTTCGGTGCATGGCGTAATTCCTTCGGCCTGGTGGGGGAGGGGCCGGGGGCGGCTGCGGTCGGCGGCGGTGTGGTGGGGAGCACGTCCTGCGGAGCGGTCACCAGCTCGGCCCAGACGATCCGGCCGGGCCGGTGCGCGACCGCACCGACACCCCAGTCACTGCTCACCGCGGCGACCAGCAGAAGCCCACGGCCGCTCTGGTCGTCGGGGTCCGCGTGCCGGGGGGTCGGGCGCTCGGCGCTCCGGTTCTGGTCCTCCACCTCGATACGGAGCCGGTCCGCGGTGTGGAGCAGTCGGCACACGACATGGTCGCTGGCCGAGTGGGTGACGGCGTTCGTGACGAGTTCGGACGTGACGATGACAGCGTTGTCACGCGTTTCCTCGGGCACGTTCCATGCGCTGAGCACGTCGCACACCCGTCTGCGGGCCGCGCCGACCGAGGTCGGCAGGGCCGGCAGCCCGAAGCTGTGCGACCGAGGGGACGGATGGTCCCCGGAGGCGAGCCGGCGGTCGGGGTAGGGGTCCCCAGGGAGTTGACCGGGGTGCTCGCCTCCGGGTGGCTGAGTGGCGCGCGCGTGTTCCTGCGCGCAGTGGGAGCGCCTGCTCTGCTGGAGCGGTACGAGCAGGCCGGGCTCGGGCAGTGGTGCGAGCGGGTGGGGGAGGTAGGGCGAAGCCATCGCCGTACGCCTTTCGTCTGCCATGTGCCCATGGCCATACCGGATTACGCAGTAGGCCCGGCCACGCCTGAACGCGGAGGTCAACCCGCGTTCGACGACAGTGGATCACAGCCCCCGCCCACCCCAACTGGGCTGCGCCGCATCGATGTTGAGCGAGCCGGAACAGTTAGACCAATGTGTCATCCGGCAACGTCATTTCGCAACAGGCAAGTTGAAAATTGCAAATGGACACGTGCATGCTGATCGCGTCAGAACGTGATCGAATGAGCGGCTGGAATCGATCGCGTGAGACGGTGGATCTGGAACCCGGAGGCTTGAGGGGGTACGGCGTGACCTCGGAGACCGACTGGGGCGGCGCGCCTTCCGTCCTGCGTATGATCCTGGGCCGGCAGCTGGAGGAGCTGCGGACCCGGGCCGGCCTGACCTTCGAGCAGGCGGGCGCGGCGATCGGAGTCAGCCATTCCACGATCCGCCGGATGGAGGCCGCGAAGGTGGCCCGGCTCCGGCTAGCGGACGCCGAGAAGCTGCTCCAGGTCTACGGCGTGACGGACCAGCAGGAGATCGACACCTTCCTCAAGTCGGTCCGCGAGGCCAACCGGCGCGGCTGGTGGCACACCTACCGCGATGTGCTGCCGGACTGGTTCGCCGCGTATCTGAGCCTGGAGCAGGCGGCGTTGCAGATCCGCGCGTACGAGAACCAGTTCGTGCACGGGCTGTTGCAGACCGAGCAGTACGCGCGCGCCCTGCTCGGCGCGGGCAATCCGCATGCCGCGGCGGAGGCGACGGAGCGCCGGGTGGCGCTGCGGATGCGGCGCCAGGAGCTGCTGTTCCGCCCGGTGCCGCCGCGGCTGTGGGTCGTGATGGACGAGACGGTGCTGCGCTGGCCGGTCGGCGGGCCCGACGTGATGCGGGCGCAGGTCGACCATCTGATCGAGATGAACCGGCTGCCGCACGTGACCCTTCAGATCATGCGGTTCGCCAACGGACCGCACCCGGCCATGCGGGCCGGCGCGTACCACCTCTTCCGGTTCCGGGCGCCCGAACTGCCCGACATCGTCTACCTCAGCGGCCTGGTCGGCGCTGTCTACCTCGACAAGAGGGACGACGTCGTCGTGTACCGGGAGGCCCTGGACCGGCTGGGCGCCCAGGCGGCGCCCGTCAGCAGGACCGAGGCCCATCTGGGTGCGATTCGCAAGGAGTTCTGACGTGCACGACGACATACGCAACGGCATGCCGTCCCGGGAGCTGGACGCCTCCGGCTGGTCCAAGCCGTGGAGCGACGACGCGGGCGGTGCCTGTGTGGAGGTGATGAAGCTCGCCGACGGGCGGGTGGCGGTACGGCAGTCGACCGACCCCGACGGCCCCGCGCTGGTCTTCACGCCGCGCGAGATGACGCGTTTCCTGTCCGGTGTGAAGGCGGGGGACGCCGACTTCCTGCTCTGAAGTGTCCTTGGTTCTCCTGTCTGTTATCTCTGAATCTGCCCGTACGACCCCGACCCGAATGGGAGACACGGCGTTGCCCGACAACGGATGGCCGGCCGACCGCATCGACACCGAGAACGCGCACTCCGCGCGGATCTACGACTACATCCTGGGCGGCAAGGACTACTACCCCGCCGACCAGGAGGCGGGTGACGCCATGGCCCGGGAGTGGCCCGCCCTCCCGATCCACATGCGCGCCAACCGCGACTGGATGAACCGCGCCGTGCGCTGGCTCGCCGAGGACGCGGGCATGCGCCAGTTCCTGGACATCGGCACCGGTATCCCCACCTCGCCGAACCTGCACGAGATCGCCCAGGAGGTGGCCCCCGAGTCACGGGTCGTCTACGTCGACAACGACCCGATCGTGCTCACGCTCTCGCAGGGCCTGCTGGCCAGCACGCCCGAGGGCAGGACGTCGTACATCGAGGCCGACTTCCGCGACCCGGGCTCCATCCTGGACGCGCCCGAGCTGCGGGAGACGCTCGACCTCACACAGCCCGTCGCCCTCACGGTGATCGCGATCGTCCACTTCATCCTCGACGAGGACGACGCGGTGGGCATCGTCCGGCGCCTGCTGGAGCCGCTCCCGTCGGGCAGTTACCTCGCGATGTCCATCGGTACGGCGGAGTTCGCGCCGGAGGACATCGCCCGGGTCGCCCGCGAGTACGCCGCCCGCAACATGCCGATGCGGCTGCGGACCATCGACGAGGCGCACGAGTTCTTCGACGGCCTCGAACTCGTCGAGCCCGGCATCGTCCAGGTGCACAAGTGGCGCCCGGACGGCACCGGCGAGCAGAACATCCGCGACGCGGACATCGGGATGTACGGGGCGGTCGCCCGTAAGCCGTGACACCCCTCGTCAGTCACGTTGGGTGATGTTCTGGGCAGTAGGCCCGGAGGTCGGAAACGGTCGCCGCCCGCCGGAGAACGGTCGGCGGCGAGCAGACGGCGGGGCCGGGGAGCGAGAAGCTCCCCGGCCCCCGCCGTTTTTTCATGACCACAACTGACCAGCTCTGATCGGTCTTTTGTCCCATCCGAACACCCGTCCCGCCGACTTATCGGTCTGTCGTACGAGGCCTCATACCAGAGCGGGATGCTCGGCGTAGGAGTTTGTCAACTGCCCACCGCACATGATGTGGAGCCGACTACTGTGAGTGTCCGCCGGGCCGCGCCCCGGGCCCCCACCGACGGACCAGTACGAGGACACCGATGTCACACCTCCGCGCTCCGGCCCCACGCGCAGACCGCCGCGAGGGCGGCCGGCACGGACGGCCGGTCGCCCGTACCGCCCCCGCGCTGACCGAGGCCCACATACGGCCGCAGCTCCTGCGCCTGGCCGTGCTGCCACCCGTCGCGGTCGCCCTCAGCGGCTGCGCGGCCGTCCTGTTCACGATCCGCTCCACCACCGAACACCGGCCCGGCATCGTCCTGTGGGCCGTCCTCGCCGGAGCCGCCTCGGTCACCCTCGCGGCCATCGCCATCGCCGCCGTCGCGGCGGGCCGCGCCGCCCAGTCCGTGTACGAGCGCGTCGGCGCCCTGCGCCGCAGCAACGCCCGCCGCGAAGCCGATCTGCGCACCCTCGTCGAGGCCCTGCGCCGCGGCGAACACCCACCCCGCCGCAAGAACCGCGGCGCACCCCCCGAGGACGCCGACGGCTTCGAGCTGCTCGCCGCCGAACTCTCCCGCGCACACGACAGCGCCGTCACCGCGGTCGTCCAGGCCGCCCAGCTCTCCAGCCAGGCGGGCAGCGAACAGAAGCTGGAGGTCTTCGTCAACCTCGCCCGGCGCCTCCAGTCCCTGGTGCACCGCGAGATCTCCATCCTGGACGACCTGGAGAACGAGATCGAGGACCCCGAACTCCTCAAGGGCCTCTTCCACGTCGACCACCTCGCCACCCGGATCCGCCGCCACGCCGAGAACCTCGCCGTGCTCGGCGGCGCCAACTCCCGCCGCCAGTGGAGCAACCCCGTCTGCATGACCGAGGTGCTGCGCTCCGCCATCGCCGAGGTCGAGCAGTACTCACGCGTCAAGCTGGTGCCGCCCGTCGACGGCACCCTGCGCGGCCACGCCGTCGCCGACGTCATCCACCTGCTCGCCGAACTCGTCGAGAACGCCACGGTGTTCTCCGCCCCGCACACCCAGGTCCTGCTCCGCGCCAACCTCGTCACCTCCGGCCTCGCCGTCGAGGTCGAGGACCGCGGACTCGGCATGCCGGTCGGCGAACAGACCAGGATGAACGCCCTGCTCGCCGACCCGGACCAGGTCAACGTGGCCAGTCTGCTGGCCGACGGCCGCATCGGCCTGTTCGTCGTCTCCCAGCTCGCCCGCCGGCACGGCATCACCGTACGGCTCCAGTCCAACATCTACGGCGGTGTCCAGGCCGTCCTCGTCGTCCCGCAGGCCCTGCTGGGCGCCGAGCCCGGCACCCCGCAGGCCGTCGCCGCCGCCCAGCAGCGCACGGCCGCACCGCGGGGCGGGCAGCACTCCGCCGTACCCGACGGGGGAGGGCACGGCCGCCACGCGACCCCGTACACCCGGACCGACGTGCAGAACCCCGCCACCCACCAGGGCGCCCCCGCGCCCCTGCCGGTACGCGGCCACGACGAGCGGCTCACCCCGGCCGACGCCGTCCCCGGCATCCGGCCGGACGACCGCTCGCTCCTGGAAGAACACACGACCACGCCGCTCACCCCACGCGGCGGCGCCGTGCGCGGCACCATGGGCAAGCCCCAACTGCCCCGCCGGCGCTCCCAGGAACACCTCGCGCCCCAGCTGCGCGACCGGCCCGCCGCCCGTCCGGAACCCGAGTACGTCGAAGGCCACGACCCCGGCCTCATGGCGGCCTTCCAGCGCGGCATGAGCCTCGCCGAGTCCCAGCCGAGCATCGAACCTGAACGGGTCGGGCCAGGACCCGGCCACCCGGACCGGCTGCTCGACCCCCAGGACCCGCGGGCCACACCCCTGTCCTCCCTGCGCACCGACGCACGGCCCACGGCCGCGCACACGCCGTCGTCCATAACACCCGCCCCACCGGCACCCGTACCGCCGGCCGCGGCGCACCACCACACCCCCCGGCACGACGGGAGCCCCTCCGCCGGATGACCACCCCCGCCCCCACCGCTCCCGCAGACCCTCGTACCCCAAGGAGTCCATCCACCATGGCGAGCGACGCGCCGACCGGCCACGTATCCGATCTCGACTGGCTGATGAGCGGCCTCGTGCAGCGCGTACCCCACACCAGCAGCGCGGTCCTCCTGTCCAGCGACGGCCTGGTGAAGTCCGTCCACGGTCTCGACCCCGACAGCGCCGACCACATGGCGGCGCTGGCCTCCGGCCTGTACTCCCTCGGCCGCAGCGCCGGTGTCCGCTTCGGCGACGGCGGCGAGGTCCGCCAGGTCGTCGTCGAACTCGACTCCACCCTGCTCTTCGTCACCACGGCCGGCTCCGGCACCTGTCTCGCCGTACTGGCCGGCCGGGAGGCCGACGCGGCGGTGCTCGGCTACGAGATGGCCATGCTGGTCAAGAGCGTCCGCCCCTACCTGGCCACCGCGCCCCGGCAGCATGCCGTCGAACCCACGGCGATGAGGCCTTGAGCGTGGCGGCGGCCGGCGACGGGCCGTGGCTCGACGAGGCGGCCGGACGACTGGTACGGCCCTTCACCGTCAGCAACGGCCGCACCCGCCCCACCGTCGCGATGGACCTGATGTCCCAGGTGATGGCCACCGGGGCGACCCCCCTCGGCTATCTCGGCCCGGAGCACGCCCAGGCGCTCGACCTGTGTCGCGCGCCCGTCTCGGTCGCCGAAGTGGCCGCCCAGCTCAAGCTGCCGGCGGTGGTCACCAAGGTGCTGCTCTCGGACCTCGTCGACTGCGGGGCGCTCACCACCAAGCCCCCCGCGTTCCACCACAACCCGACCGACCGGGCCCTTCTGGAGGCAGTGCTCGATGGACTACGACGACAGCTCTGACCACGACGGCGACCCGTTCCCCACCGCGCTGAAGATCCTTGTGGCGGGCGGCTTCGGCGTCGGCAAGACCACCTTCGTCGGCGCGGTCAGCGAGATCGCCCCGCTCAGCACCGAGGAGCTGCTCACCACGGTCAGCGCCGCCACCGACAGCCTCGACGGCATCGAGAACAAGGTCGAGACGACCGTCGCCATGGACTTCGGCCGGATCACCCTCGACCCGGAGCACGTGCTCTACCTGTTCGGCACCCCCGGCCAGGAGCGGTTCTGGTTCATGTGGGACGAGCTCTCCGAGGGCGCCCTCGGCGCGGTCATCCTCGCCGACACCCGCCGCCTCGCCGAGTGCTTCGCCGCCGTCGACTTCTTCGAGGAACGCGGCCTCGGATTCATCATCGCCGTCAACGAGTTCGACGGCTCCTACCGCTACGACCCCGAGGAGGTACGCGCGGCGCTCGACCTGGATCCCCGGGTCCCCGTCGTCCGCTGCGACGCCCGGATCTCCGCCTCCGGTGTCCAGACCCTGCTCACCCTCGTACGCCATCTGATCGCGCACGCGCCGGCGCCCGCGCCGAGCCATGGCGCGCACATGTGATCACCGCATCTCCCCGCACACCACCGACCGGAGCCGCATATGACACACCCCCACAGCGACGGAGCCCGGCGATGAGCTACGACCCGCCACGCCCGGCCGGTCGTCTGCTGCTCACGCCCGAGGACAAGGAGGCCCCAGCCCGCGCCCGCCGACTGCGCGGGCTGGGCCTCGGCGAACGCCCCGAGCCCGCCCTCGACGCCTTCGCGGTCCGGCTCGCCGAGCACACCGGGGCGCCGTACGCCATGGTCAACTTCCTAGGTGAGCAGGGGCAGTTCTACGCCGGGCTGCACACCGCGGACCCCGTGCCGGTGGTCCGGGACGACGGCAGCCGGCCCGAGGTCGGCCGGTTCCTGCCGCGCGACCACGGCTTCTGCCCGCACGTGGTGGTCCGGCGCAAGGCGCTCGCGCTGGAGGACGTCCGGGACTATCCGCGGTTCGCCGGCAATCCGGTCGTCGACGAGTTCGGCGTCCGCTCCTATCTGGGCGCCCCGCTGATCGACACCACCGGCATGGTGCTGGGCACCGTGTGCGTCTCCGACGTCACCCCGCGGCCCTGGGGAAAGCCGGGCCTGGAGACCATCAAGTCGGCCGCGGCGGAACTCGTGGAACGGATCGAGCGCCGGGAGGCCGACGGATTCCCGGCCCTGTGAGCGGGCCGCACCGGGGGAAGATCCGCGACACCCGCGGTGCCGGCTAGAACCCGCGCCACACGTTGTCGAACGCCGCGTCCTCGATCGCCCGCCGCTGCCGTACGGCCTCCAGCTCCATCACCGCGTCGCCCACCGCGGCCAGTACGGTCGCGGCCACGTCGTCGGTGAGCTTCTCGGCGTCCTCCTCCGACTCCTCGCGGATCCCGGCGGCCGCGGCGAGGGCCACGAGGACCGGCTCGTCGGAGACCCAGCGCTCCCGGGCCCGCTCCCGCTCCGGCGAGTCGACCAGTTCCGTCTGCGGGGCCCGGAACGGGGTGCGCCGCGACCGGGCCGTCACACCGTCCTTCTCCAGGGCGTCCGCGTAGGCCGAGGCCAGCTCGCGGCCCCGGCGCCACAGCCACTCCTCCACCGCCTCGTACGGCTGCTCCCGTACGAGCTGGTCGGCGGCCTGGTCCAGGAGCCGGTCGCCCGTCCGGGACGCGGTGGCCGGCACGATGTGCTCGCCGTCCACGGCGAGGGCGCCCGCGTCGGCCAGGTCCAGCAGCTCCGCCCCGGCGAGCGCGAGCGACAGATCGCCCCGCTCCAGCGGACGGTCGGGTGCCACGTCCATGGCGACGATCACGAGATCCCGGGCGGTGTTCATGAGCGACTCCACGTCAGTAGGACGAGTGGCGGGGACTTCCCCGGGGCCGGTCCGTTCGGACCCGGGGTCCAGCGTAGATTCTCGCCGCCGTCGTACGGCCGCGCCGCCCCTTACGACCTTGTGACGCCGGGATCCGGACCGTGTGCCGTCGGCGGCCGGTGGGGTGAATCGCCGACCCGGGCGGGCGAGACCGTCCCGGCACCGGCGGCCACCCCACCGGCCTGCGTGTAGGAAAGCTGCTGGAGCGCTTAAGAAATCCTCGATGGACCAGGGCTTCGCCGTACGGCAGATTGCTCGGTGATCCCCCTCTTCCCCCGGCCGGGGCCGCCGTCGGCATGCCCGGACCCGGGACCTCACCCCTGGAGCCGCGGCGTGAAGGCATTGGTCAAGCAGAAGGCCGAGCCCGGACTGTGGCTCGCGGACGTGCCCGAGCCGGAGATCGGACCCGGCGACGTACTCATCAAGGTGCTGCGCACCGGGATCTGCGGCACCGACCTGCACATCCGGAACTGGGACGGCTGGGCCCAGCAGGCCATCACCACCCCGCTCGTCGTCGGGCACGAGTTCGTCGGCGAGGTCGTCGGGACCGGCCGTGACGTCACGGACATCGCCCTCGGCGACCGGGTCAGCGGCGAGGGCCATCTGGTGTGCGGCAAGTGCCGCAACTGCCAGGCCGGCCGCCGCCATCTGTGCCGGGCCACGGTCGGTCTCGGCGTCGGCCGCGACGGCGCCTTCGCCGAGTACGTGGCGCTGCCCGCCTCCAACGTCTGGGTGCACCGGGTCCCCGTGGACCTCGACGTCGCCGCGATCTTCGACCCGTTCGGCAACGCCGTGCACACCGCGCTGTCGTTCCCGCTCGTCGGCGAGGACGTACTGATCACCGGCGCCGGACCGATCGGACTGATGGCCGCCGCCGTCGCCCGGCACGCGGGCGCCCGGCACGTCGTCATCACCGACGTCAGCGAGGAACGCCTGGAGCTGGCCCGCAAGATCGGTGTGAGCCTCGCCCTGAACGTCTCCCGGGGCACCATCGCCGACGGCCAGCGCACCCTCGGTCTGCGCGAGGGCTTCGACATCGGCCTGGAGATGTCCGGCCGTCCCGAGGCCATGCGCGACATGCTCGCGAACATGACACACGGCGGACGCATCGCGATGCTCGGACTGCCGGCCCAGGAGTTCCCCGTCGACTGGGCCCGCGTCGTCACCTCGATGATCACCATCAAGGGCATCTACGGCCGCGAGATGTTCGAGACCTGGTACGCGATGTCGGTGCTGCTCGAAGGCGGCCTCGACCTCGCCCCCGTGATCACCGGCCGCTACGGCCACCGCGACTTCGAGGCGGCGTTCGAGGACGCCGCGAGCGGCAGGGGCGGCAAGGTCATCCTCGACTGGACCGCGTAAGTCATCCGGATCTTTTAGGAGCCCTTCGATGTTCGACTCCGTGCGCGACGACGTGCGCGCCACCCTCGACGAGATCCGCGCCGCCGGCCTGCACAAGCCCGAGCGCGTCATCGGCACCCCGCAGTCCGCGACCGTCAACGTGACCGCGGGCGGGCGCCGCGGCGAGGTCCTCAACTTCTGCGCCAACAACTACCTCGGCCTCGCCGACCACCCCGAGGTGATCGCCGCCGCCCACGAGGCGCTGGACCGCTGGGGCTACGGCATGGCCTCCGTGCGCTTCATCTGCGGCACGCAGGAGGTGCACAAGGAGCTGGAGGCGCGCCTCTCGGCGTTCCTCGGCCAGGAGGACACGATCCTCTACTCCTCCTGCTTCGACGCCAACGGCGGTGTCTTCGAGACGCTGCTCGGCCCCGAGGACGCGGTGATCTCCGACGCCCTCAACCACGCCTCGATCATCGACGGCATCCGGCTCTCCAAGGCCCGCCGTTTCCGCTACGCCAACCGTGATCTCGCCGATCTGGAACGGCAGTTGAAGGACGCGTCCGACGCGCGGCGCCGGCTGATCGTCACCGACGGCGTCTTCTCCATGGACGGCTACCTGGCCCCCCTCGCCGAGATCTGCGACCTCGCCGACCGCTACGACGCCATGGTCATGGTCGACGACTCGCACGCCGTCGGCTTCGTCGGTCCCGGCGGCCGGGGCACCCCCGAGCTGCACGGCGTCATGGACCGCGTCGACATCATCACCGGCACGCTGGGCAAGGCCCTCGGTGGGGCCTCCGGCGGTTATGTCGCCGCCCGCGCGGAGATCGTCGCGCTGCTGCGGCAGCGGTCCCGGCCGTATCTCTTCTCCAACACGCTCGCGCCGGTGATCGCCGCGGCGTCGCTGAAGGTGCTCGATCTGCTGGAGTCGGCGGACGATCTGCGGACGCGGCTTGCCGAGAACACGGCGTTGTTCCGGCGGCGGATGGGGGAGGAGGGGTTCGACATCCTTCCCGGCGAGCACGCCATCGCTCCGGTGATGATCGGGGACGCGTCCCGGGCTGGGCGGATGGCGGAGCTGCTGCTGGAGCGGGGGGTGTATGTGATCGGGTTCTCGTATCCCGTGGTGCCGCAGGGGCAGGCGCGGATTCGGGTGCAGTTGTCTGCGGCGCATTCTTTGGGGGATGTCGAGCGGGCCGTCGCGGCGTTTGTCGCTGCGCGGGCTGAGTTGGATGGGGGGCGGGGGTAGGGGGCAGGGGGTAGCGGCGCGGGGGGTGGGGGTGGTGCGGGGCTGAGGGCGGGTGCGGGTGGGTTGTGGCTTGTCGCGCAGTTCCCCGCGCCCCTGGGGGGTGGGGGTTGCGGTTCGTGGTTGGGTGTGGCTGGTCGGGCGGTTGCTCGCGCTCCTGAGGGGGGTGTGGCGTGGCCTGCGACAATGGGGGCATGATTGAGGCTCGGCGGCTGCATATCCTTCGGGCGGTGGCGGATCATCGCACGGTGACCGCGGCCGCCGCCGCGCTGTATCTGACGCCGTCCGCCGTGTCGCAGCAGCTTGCCGCTCTGGAGCAGGAGACCGGGCACCGGCTGGTCGAGCGCGGCGCCAAGGGCGTACGGCTCACGCCGGCCGGTGAGATCCTGCTCGGTCACACCAACGCCGTCCTGGCCCAGCTGGAGCGGGCCGAGGCCGAGCTGGCGGCCTACAGCTCGGGCGCCGCCGGCACGGTGACCGTCGCCTCCTTCGCGACCGGCATCGCACTCGTCGTCGCCCCCGCCGTGGCCCGGCTCGCCGGGACCGCGCCCGGCATCCGGATCCGCGTCCAGGACGCCGAGGGCGACGCCAGTCTGCCGATGGTGCTGGACCGGCAGATCGACGTGGCTGTTGCCGTCGAGTACCGGGGGGCGCCGCCCGCCGACGATCCCCGGCTCGCCCATGTGCCGCTGTACGCCGAGCCGTTCGACGCGGTGGTCCCGGTCAGCCACCGCCTCGCCGACGCGGACGTCGTGCCGCTGGCCGAGCTGGCCAAGGACCCGTGGATCGGCCCCTACCCCGGCAACCCCTGCCACGACGTCGTGGTGCTGGCCTGCGAGAACGCCGGATTCCAGCCCCGCCTGGAGCACTCCTCGGACGACTTCCGTGCCGTCGTGGCGCTCGCGTCGGCCGACGTCGGCGTCGCGCTCGTACCGCGCTCGGCGCTGCGCGGTATGGACCTCACCGGTGTTGTGGTCCGCCCGGTCGACGGTGTCGCCCCGACCCGCCGGGTCTTCGCCGCCGTACGCCGGGGAGCCGAGGACCATCCGCTGATCCGGCCGGTGCTTGTGGCGCTCGGCGAGGTCGCGCCGGTGTGAGTTCTCCGTAACCTGCCTGTCTCATATCCGGGATAGTTTCTCGAATATGAGACACGATGACTCCGATCCCGTGGACGCCCGGCTGGCCGCCCGGCTTGCCGAGCTGCGGGCCGAACGTGGTTGGTCGCTGGGCGAGTTGGCCGCGCACAGCGGGGTGAGCCGCTCGACCCTCTCCCGCGCCGAACGCGCGGAGATCAGCCCCACCGCCGCCACCCTCAACCGGCTGTGCCATGTCTACGGCCGCACCATGTCCCGCCTGCTCAGTGAGGTGGAGGCCGAGCCCGCCCCGCTGCTGCGGGCCGGCGAGCAGCCGGTGTGGGAGGACCCGGGCTCCGGGTTCGTCCGGCGCTCCGTGTCGCCGCCGCACCCCGGGCTGCGCGGCGAACTGGTCGAGGGCCGGCTCACCGCGGGCGCCGACCTCGCCTACGACCGGCCGCCCGTGCCCGGCCTTGAGCAGCACATCTGGGTCCTGGACGGCACGTTGGAGGTGACCGCGCAGGACGTCGAGCACCTGCTGGCGGCGGGGGACTGTCTGCGGCTGCGGGTGTGGGGGCCAACGCGGTTCCGCTGCCCGGGTCCTGAGGGTGTGCGGTACGTACTGGCGGTGGTGCTGCCATGACCGTGGTCCGACTGGACGCGGGCCGACTCGCCGCCCTGGCGGGGGAGTTGGCGGAACTGCTGGTCGACTCCGTGGATGCCGGAGCGTCGCTCGGCTTTCTCGCTCCGCTCGATCCGGCGCAGGCGCTCGCCTGGTGGCAGGAGCGTGCCGGGCAGGTGGCCGAGGGGCGGCTGGTGGTGTGGGCGGTCCTGGACGCGGGCCGTGTGGTCGGCACCGTGAGCCTCGCCCACTCCGACAAGCCCAACAGTCGGCACCGCGCCGAGGTGGTCAAGCTGATGGTGCACCGCGAGACGCGCGGCAGCGGCGTCGGCCGCCGGCTGCTGGCCACCGCCGAGGAGGCCGCCGCCGCGTCCGGCCTCAGCCTCCTGCACCTCGACACCGAGACCGACAGCCCCGCCGAGCGGTTCTACGACTCCGCGGGCTGGACCCGGCTCGGCGCGATACCGGACTACGCGGCGGACCCGGGCGGGGTGCTGCGGCCGACGTCGATCTACTTCAAGCGGCTGGCGTCGCCGTGCCCCGCCGTGGGCGAACCCGCCCCTCCCACCAGGTGATTGTCAGTGCGACCGGCTACCGTGCGTCTTATGCCGGATGCCGAAGACGTACGCCGTATCGCCCTGTCGTTGCCGGACACGACGGAGAAGATCGCCTGGAGTATGCCCACGTTCCGGGTCGCGGGGAAGATGTTCGCCACGCTGCCCGAGGAAGAGACCTCCATCGCCGTGCGCTGCCCGAAGGAGGAGCGCGACGAGCTGGTGCTGGCCGAACCGCGGAAGTTCTGGATCGCGGACCACGAGGCCATGTTCGCCTGGGTGCGGGCTCGTCTCTCCGCGCTGGAGGACGAGGACGAGTTGCGGGACATCCTCGCCGACTCCTGGCGCCAGGCCGCCCCGACCGGACTCCTCGAGGAGCACCCCGAGTTGGGCCTGCCCGGCGGAAGGTGATGGGCGGAGGGTGATGGGCGAAAGGTGACGGGCGGCTGGGTCTGGGGCCGGCGGGGCGCGGAGTCCGGGGTCGGCGGGGCGCGCGGTCCGGAGTCGCCGGGCCGCGGGGGCCGGAGCGGCCGAGGCCGTTGTCGGTGGCCCGTGGCATGATCCGAGGCAGGGGTGGGGGCCGTGGTCCGGGGGGCCGCGGTTGTCCATGAGACGGGGTTGTGACGGGTCGGTCGGTCGTGAGGGGAGTGCGCGGGATGCCGGGGACGTCGTCGCCGTCGGCGGGGAAGGGATCGTGGGACGGGGAGCCCGGACCCCGGGTCTGGTCGCGGGACTTCGGGCTGTTCTTCGTCGCCCGCGCCGCCGCCCGGCTCGGTGACACCATCCTCCCGGTGGCGCTCGCCGCCGGTCTGCTCCAGCACGGGTACGGCGTGGGCGCGGTGGGCCTCGCGATGGCGTCGACGGCCGCCTCCTTCGCGGGACTCGTCGTCTTCGGCGGGGTGATCGCCGACCGCTTCGGCACCCGCGGGCTGATGATCGGCGCCGACTTGGTCCGCCTGGTCACCCAGTCCCTCACCGCCGTGCTGTTCTTCACCGGCCACGTGGTGCTGTGGGAGATCTGTCTGATCGGCGTCGTCAACGGCGTCGCGGGCGCGGTCTTCCAGCCCGGCGTCGCCAGCACGGTGCCCCGGCTCGCCACCGACGTCCAGGGCGCCAACGGCGCGATCCGCATCGCCGAGTCCGCCGCCCAGCTGGCCGGTCCCGCCACCGCGGGCGTCCTGGTCGGACTGACCGCGCCCGGCGGGGTGTTCGTCGCCCACGCGGCCACGTACGCGATCAGCGCGGTGTGTCTGCTGCTGCTCCGGCTGCCGGCCGCGCCCCACGACAGCCGTGCGCACGGCCCTTCGGCGAGCACCTTCCGGGCCGATCTCGTCGAGGGCTGGCGGGAGTTCACATCCCGCGTTTGGCTGTGGAGCGTCATCCTCGTCTGGTGCCTCTACATGATCGCCGTGTGGGGCCCGATCACCCCACTGGTGGCGACCGAGGTCGTGGGGGAGCACGGCGCCGGCGCCTACGGCCTGATCAACTCCGCGCTCGGCGCCGGGACGGTCGTGGGCGGGCTGATCGCCCTGCGGCTGCGCCCCCGCCGGATGCTCCGGGCCGGCGCGATCAGCCTCGTCGGCTTCGCCGGGTTCCCGGCGACGGTCGGTCTTGGTCTGGGCGTCCCGGCCATGGCGGCCGGCGCCGGGGTGGCCGGTGCCGGAATGGCGTTCTGGAGCGTGATGTGGACGACCAGCGTCCAGACACAGGTCAAGCCCGACGTCCTCAACCGCATCCACGCCTACGACGTGGCCGGATCCCTCGCGATGCTGCCCGTCGGCCAGGCGCTCGCGGGCCCGGCCGCCGCCGCGCTCGGCGCCGACGGTGTCCTGCTGGTCGCCGCCGTGACCAGCTTCTTCGTGGTGTTCGCGCTGCTCGCGATACCGGCGGTGCGCGATCTCGTGCGGGTGGACGCGGCGCCGGTGGGCAGAGGCGGCGGCGGGCCGGTCGTACGGCAGGAGTCGGACCGGCAGAAGAGCTGAGCCGGCAGAAGAGAAGAGCTGAGCGGTCGGACGGGCCGAGCCGGTGGATGGGCGGTGTCGATCGCGCGGGGGCCGGTTAAACGGGTGCGCGACCACCCGGTCGAGTGCGGTATTGTTTCTGTGCGTGTTCGGCCCGGGGAAACCCCAGGTCAGACGGCATCGGGACGTGGCGCAGCTTGGTAGCGCACTTGACTGGGGGTCAAGGGGTCGCAGGTTCAAATCCTGTCGTCCCGACTGGAGACAGTCGTAGATGAGGGCCGGTTTCGGAGGTGTCCGGGACCGGCCCTCAGTCGTGCTCGGGGCCTGGTCGGCGGTCCGGGACTCAGACCACCGGGGTGGGTTCGCCCTTTGGGAGGGCGGCGACCAGCGCGGTCCGGGTGCGGACGCCCGCCTTGCGGAAGATACGGGTGAGGTGGGCCTCCACCGTCTTCGGGGAGACGACGAGGGTGCGGGCTATGTCGTTGTTGGACATGCCGAGGGCCACCATGCGGGTGATCTCCCGTTCCCGGTCCGACAGGTCCGACAGCGCGGTGGTCGTCTCGCGGGGAGCGCGGGGGCGGCGGGCTCCCAGGCGGCGCTGGATGTCCACCGCCTCACGACGGAGCCGGCGGGCTCCCAGCGTCTCCGCGAGCGTCTTCGCGCGGTTGGCGTGTTCGAGCGCCTGCTCCAGGGTGCCTCCCGGATCACGGTCGGTGGCCCGCGCGTCACCCGACGCGAGTGCCGCGGCGAGCGACAGGGTCGCCCGGCACTCCATCGGGATCAGCCCGCCGGCCCGGAAGCCGGAGACCGCTTCCCGCAGCGGACCCACGGGATCGGGCGCGGCGCAGGACCGGGCGAGCGCCGCGTAGCCGCGCTGGCCGGGCAGGCCCAGCAGGTCCGCGTCGAACGACGCCCGCCGGGCCCACCGCGCCGACTGGTCGGTGTCTCCGAGTGCCGCCGCCGCCCGCGCCGCCATGAAGTACCAGATCGGGGTGATGGACCGGGCCGTGCCGGGATGCCTCTCGTGTTCCACGGCGGACCGGAGCAGATCGAGGCTCTCCTCGTGTCTCCCCTGGTCGAACCGGACGTCGGCGAGTACTCCGGCGGTGACCGCCCAGAGCCTGCCGCCCGCACCGAGTTCCTGCACCGCCCGCTCCGCGACCGGGGCGGCGGCGTCCGGGCCGTCCAGCAGCGAGGTGGCCCACGCGCGAAGGGCCAGGGAGAAGCCGAGCAGAGCCGGCCGCTCCATGCTGCGGGCCTCCTCCTCGGCGCCGTCGGCCGATCCCAGCGCATCCGTCAGCCGCCCGACGTTGACGCTGGCGTAGGCGTGGGCGAGACGCAGGTAGGGCAGGACGAAGAGCTGTCCGCCGCTCTGCGCGAGCCGGATGCCGCGGGCCGTGTGCCGCAGGGCGTCGTGATGCCGTTCGGCCAGGGTCTCGGCCCAGCCGAGCTGGGCGACGGTGTCGAGCTGTGCGGTGACCTCGGAGTCCTTCATCGCGGCCAGGAGCGCGTCGGCCTCCCGCGCCCCGTCCAGCAGGGCGGGAACGTCGCCCGCGAAGGCGCCGCAGTGGGTACGTCCGACGGCGGCCGCCAGGCGCAGGGACCGGTTCCGCGTACCGGTGGTCTGCCGGCGTACCTCCTCCGCCAGTGCCCGTGAGCGGGGGAACGCCTGGCGCAGGGTGCTGACCGTGGCCAGCTCCAGCCGGAGTGTGCCGCCCCACTCGGCGCGGTCGGTGGCGGAGTCGCCGGTCCCGGCCTCGGCCAGCCGCCGGAGTTCCGCCGTCAGCAGGGAGTCGGCCCGGTCGTAGTCGCCCAGGTGGCGTTCGACCCTGGCGCGGAACGCCACGAGGTCGGCGTCGGCCTGCGTGGGGCGACCGCCGGAGGGCCGGGGAACACCGCGCAGCAGCTCCCGGCACTCCCGCAGCCTTCCGAGGGCCCCGAGCGCACGGGCCAGGGACGTCGTCACCCGGGTCCGGAGCCCGTCCCCGTCACCGCGGATCAGACCCAGCGCGGCGCCCAGCCAGGCCGCCGCGGCGGCCGGGTCCACGTCACTCACGTGGTCCGCCGCCTCCGCCAGCAGCAGGACCGCCTCCGTGTCGCCCGGTTCGGCGGACCGGGCGACGTGCGGGGCGCGCCGCGCCGGGTCGGCGCCCGCCGCCCGCAGGACGCGGCCCGCGCGCGCGTGGGCGGCCACACGCCAACCGCGGGGTGTGTCCTGGTAGACGACGGCACGCACCACGGGATGGCGCAGCCGGCACAGCCGCCCCTGGATGTGGTCGGCGCGCACGAGGTCCAGGTCGACCAGCCGGTCCAGCGCCCGCTGGGTGTGCGCCGGATCCCGGTCGGCGACCTCGGGCAGGTGTGCGGGGTCGAACGTGTCGCCCAGGACGGCGGCTGCCCGGAGCACGTCCCGCTCGGCCGGGTCCAGCAGGACGAACTCGCGGGCCAGCGCCGCGCCCGCGGTGGCGAGTGTGGTGTCGGACAGGGTCCACGGACGGACCGTGCCGGGTGTGGGGAACGGTCCCGGTGACGAGGACAGGGCCCGGAGGTAGAACGGATTGCCCTCGGCGGCCTCGTACAGGTACCGCCGGCGTTCGGTGGTGGTCCGGGGGTCGAGCAGTGCGCCGGCCGTGCCGCGGGGCAGCGGCCCCAGCCGGAAGCGTTCCGTTCGGAACACGTCGTCCGGGTCGGCGAGATGCGCCGTCAGCGAGGTCGGGCTCTGCCGGGGCCGCACGGAGCACACGAGGATCAGCGGAACCCCCGGCCGGGGATGGCGCAGGAGATCCCCCAGGAGGGCGACCGACTCGGGGTCGGCCCACTGGAGGTCGTCGAGACAGAGCGTCAGACCCTGGCGGTCGTGTGCCACCGCCCACAGGAGGGCCGCGATACATCGGCGCAGCCGGTCCGTTTCCACGTCCGCGGGGCCGGCTCCGGGCCCCGGTCCGTCCGGGGTCGTGCGCGGCCGTACCTCGGGTGCCGGTCCGGCGAAGTGGCGCAGGAGGAAGGCCCGGTCCTCCTCCTGGAGCGCGGCGCGGGCCCCCGCCAGGTGCAGGGCCTGTACGACCGGTGCGCGGAAGGCGGCGAACGGGCGTCCGTGGTCCGCCGCCGACGCCCGTCCCCGCAGGACGGTCAGCCCCGACTGCCCGGCCAGCGCGGCCCACTCGTCCAGGAGCCGGGTCTTGCCCATGCCGGGATCTCCGGTGATCTCCAGCAGCCAGGGTCTCTGGTGCGGTCGCGCGGTGGCGATACGCCGCAGGCGTCCCGTCTCCCGTTCACGACCGCTGGGAGCACCCTCCTCACTAACGGCAGGAGCCTCCTCGGAGGTGAGGACGTGGTGCGTGGGCGTGTTCAACGGCTTCTCCCTTGCGACGGTGCCGACTGCGAGGGCAAGCGTCATCGAACCTTTTTGCGAATACGTCGGTGGAACTACGTAAGCCCCCTACGTACCCGGCGCGCAGCCCACGTCCGCACGCGCGTCCGAGGGGGAGGCCGGCCCGTGGCGGTGGGTTGCTACGGTCGCGTCCGACACATCTCGGACAGGAAGAGGTTCACGTGGCGGCCCGTATCGAACTGGACGCGGTCGACAAGACCCTGGTCCGCCGCCTCCAGCAGGACGGCCGCGCCTCGTACACGGACCTGGGCCGGGAGGTGGGGCTGTCCGCTCCGGCCGTGCGGGCCCGGGTGCAGCGGCTGACGGACCGCGGCCTGCTGGAGTTCGCCGCGGTCACCAACCCGATGAAACTGGGGCTGCCCGTCATGGCCCTGCTCGGCATCAGGATCGACGGCCGGCTCGCGGACGTCGTCGACGAGTTGGAACGTATCGACAGCGTCGTCTACCTGGTGTCCACGGCGGGCTCCTGCGATCTGTTCGCGGAGGTCGTCTGCCAGAGCATGGAGGAGCTGTCCACGATCATCGACGCCAGGATTCGCGCGGTCCCCGGCGTGCGTTCGGTGGAGTCCTTCCCGTACTTCGGCATCCATGTGCACAGGTTCACCTGGGACATACCCGACTGAACCACCTCACCTCGGGCGGGAGGCGTTCGGGTTTGCCGCCTCGGGCGGCCATGTGCTTCAGAATCTGAAGCGGAGAGGGCCGTTGGGCGTCTGTATGGTTGCCGGGTCAACGCTGCGCGAAGTAGGGGGAACAGCGCTCATGGCCGCGGTGCCTGAACCGGCTGCCGAAGGGCGCCTCGTCGGGCGGAGGGCCGAACTCGCCTCGCTCGCGGGGGCCGTGGAGGAGATGGAGCACGGCCGGGGCTCGATCGTGGAGATCCGCGGCGAACCGGGTATCGGGAAATCCCGTCTCGCGCACGCGCTCCTCGCGCTCGCCGAGCGACGGGGCATCCCCGCGGTCCGCGCCCACGCCGTCCGCGGGAACACCACACCCTGGCAGCTGATCGGCGACGCCTGGGCGGCCCGGCACGGGGCCGGTGCGCGGGCGTGGCGGTTCGACGCGTCCGGCGAGCCGCCCGCCGCATGGATGGCCGGTCACGTGGTGGTCCTGGACGACCTGCACCACTGCGATCCGGCCTCCGCGACGCTCCTCGCCCAGCTGGTGCGGTCCGCCGTGCCGCGTCCTCTGCTGCTCGCCCTCGTCCACCGTCCCCGGCAGACGTCGCGCGAACTGCGGGGAGCCATCGAGGAAGGAGTGCGGGCCGGGAACGTACAGCGGCTCGAACCCGGTCCGCTCGGCCCCGATGCCGTGGCCGCGCTGGTGGCCGACCAACGCGCCGCCGCGGGCCCGAGTCCGTGCACGGAGGCCGAACTCCGGGTGCTGGCCGACCGGTTGTGGGCCGAGGCCGGGGGCAACCCCCAGTACGTACGCCTGCTCGCCGCGGCCGACGGGCACCCCGGGAACGGGACGGTCCCGCCGGGCACGGACACCGCGGGACTGCCGCGTGCGGCGATGCCGCTGATCGCCGAGCTGGACGCGCTGTCGGTGCCCGCGGCCCTCACCGCGTCGGCGGCGGCCGTGGCCGGCGGCGCCTTCCGGCCCGAGGACGTCGCCCGTATCTGCGGACTGGACATGGACCGGGCGCTCGACGCACTCGCCGAACTCGAACGGGCCGACCTGGTGCGGGCGGGCGACGGGACGGGCGGCCTCGTCTTCCGCCATCCCGTCGTCGGACAGGTCGCGTACGAACTCGCGGGAGTCTCCTTCCGGTTGCGTGCCCATCGCCGGGCCCTGGAACTCCTTACCGGCAGCGGCCGGGTGAGGGAACGGGCCAGACACGCCGAGCGGCTGCTGGGCACCGACGCGGCACTCGCCACCCGCACCCTGGCCCAGGCGGCCGTCGAGATCACCCCGCAGGAACCGACGACGGCGACCCGCTGGCTCCACCTCGTCCTGGAGGCCCTGCCCGACGGGGGGACCGGCACCGTCGACCGCACGGAGACCGAACTCGCCTACTGCCGCGCGCTGATCGCGTCCGGACGGCTGGACGAGGCCCGTACCCGCGCGCACGAACTGCTGGGCCGCCGCCCGAGCACACTCGACGACCGGCAGCTGCTCCGGGCGCACGCCCTGTGCGCGGAGGCCGAACGCCAGCTGGGCCGCTACGCGGAGGCCACCGCCATCGTCGGCGCCGCCCTCGCCCTGCTGCCCCGGCCCCTGCCCGCCCCCCTTCCGCCCGAAGCGTCGGAACTGATCATCGAGTTCGGGCTGGTGCACGTGTTGCGCGGCTCCCACGAGCAGGCCCGGGACCTCCTCGCGGAGGCCGTACGGACACCGGGGGCGACCGGTGACACCGAGGCGGCGGACCGTACCGTGCTACGGGTGCTCAGTGCCCTGTGCGCGACGCACGCCGGTGACCTCACGGAGGCCGGCGCGGAGGTCGACCGCTGTGTCCGGCTCGTGGACGCCCTTCCCGATCCCCTCGCCGGCCGCACCCCGGAGACCCTCGCCCTGCTGGGCAGCGCCGAGCTCTACCTGGAGCGGTTCACGGACGCCGCCCGTCACCTGCACCGGGGGCTGACCGCCGCCGAGTCGGGCCCCCAGCGGCCCATCCAGCTCCACCGGCTGCTGGGGCTGGCCATGGCCGAACAGTGGACCGGCCGCCTGGACGCCTCGCGGCAGCACGCCCTGGAGGCCGAGGCCCTGGCCCGCTCCCTGGGCGCGCGGCCCGCCGTCACCCTCGCGCAGGCGATCCGCGCGACCGCCCATGTCTGGTCCCACGGCCGTGCCTCCGTCGACGAGGCCGTCGCCCTCGTCGAGGAGGCCACCAGCGCCGCGGCCCCACCCGGCCACAGCTGGTGGGCGGCGTCGGCCACCGGCCTGCTCGCCCAGGCCCAGCTGCTCGCCGGTGACGCGGCCGGGTGCCGGCGTACGCTCCTCGACGCCATCGGCGTCCAGCGGCTGCCCCAGGTCAGGCCCTTCTCCCGGCCCTTGCTGCTGTCCCTGCTGGTGACGGCGACCCTGGAGAGCGGCGACCACGCGGAGGCGGACCGACTGCTCCGGATCGCCGAGGCGGAGTCGGAGCGGCTCGGCCTGGCGGTCCAGGAGGCATACGTACGCCGCGCCCGCGCCCAGCTCCACCTGGCCGAGGGCGAGCACGGCGTCGCGGCCAAGCTCTTCGAACTCGCCGCGGAGACCTTCCGATCGGCCACCATGCCCGTCGAGTACGCCTGGACCCTCGCGGCCGGCGCCCGCGCCTTCCATGAGGCGCACCGCCCGGACACCGCCCTGCGCCAACTGCACACCGCCGACTTCGTCGCCCGCACCCACGCGGCACGGCTCGTGCGGGAACGCGTGGCCGACCTGCGGGCCGAACTCTCCGCGGACCAGCGCGGCGCGCAGGCCCTGGACCTGCTCAGCGACCGCGAGCGCGAGATCGCCGGCCTCGCCGCGGCCGGGCTGCGCAACCGGGAGATCGCCGAACGGCTCTTCCTCAGCCCGCGCACGGTGGAGACCCACATCGCCCGCGCCTACCGCAAGCTCGGCGTCTCGTCCCGGGTCGCCCTGTCCGACGCCTTGCGCCGCGACTCGTAGCGCCCCCTTCGGACGGGCCGGCGGGCGCGTGCCCTTCGGGCGGGCCGGCGGGCGCGTGCCCTTCGGGCCGGGCGGCCGGCGCATCACCTTCCGGCCGGGGCGATCGGTTGCGGCGACGAGACCGCGACGCCGGGCCGGTACGGCCTCGCCCGGCCAACCCAACTCAATCCAACCCGGGCCGCCCGGCCGGCCCAACCCGGCTGGCCCCGCCGCGAGTTCGGACTCCGCACGAGGTCCTCACGCCTAGGGGTCTCCCCAATGCTGTGAACGGCGGGTGCGCGAACAATCGATCTTGCTGAGGGGGACGGGCGGCCGGTGACGGATTGCCCCGGCCCTCCCTCGGCATCACTGGCTCGCGCGATCTTGGAGTTCTCGTGGCACTGGGGCACCCTCGGACCGAAGGCACCGGCTTTCCCTTCCAGGCATTGGTGCGTTCCGTGATCGACGACGCGGGCGCCGCCGACTGGAAGACCGAAGAGGGCGGTTTCTGGTGCCGGGTGGGGCCGACGGCACAGCACCACCGGGTGCAGGGCTGGAAACTCCACGTCTCCGCGACGCCGCTCTCCGCGCCGGAGGTGCTGCTGCGGGCGGCGCGGGTGCTCGTACAGCAGCGGTGTCCGTTCAAGTTCGCCGCGCGTGCCGAGTACGTCGAGGAACTGACGGGCATCCGGTTCGACCGCGCGCAGTGCGGGAAGTTCCTCACCGCCTATCCGCGTGACGACGACCAACTGCGGTCCCTCGCCGAAGAACTGGACCGGGCCACGGCCGGACTGCCCGGCCCCCGCATCCTGTCCGACCGCCCCTACCGCCCCGGCAGCCTGGTCCACTACCGCTACGGCGCGTTCCGCGGCGTACCCCACCTCAGCAACGAGGGTGTGCACCAGGCCAGGCTCCAGGCACCCGACGGCCGTGCGGTCGAGGACCTGCGCAACCCGTGGTTCTCCCCGCCGACCTGGGCGGAACTGCCCTTCCCCGGCCCGCCCGGCAGGCCCGGCAAAGCACCGGCCGTACCCCGGCAGGTACTGCTGCGCGACCGCTACGCCGTCCACAACGCGATCCGGCACTCCGCACGCGGCGGTGTCTACCGGGCGCTGGACCAGCACACCGGCGACGAGGTCATCGTCAAGGAGGCCCGCGCCCATGTCGGCAGCTGGTACACCGGACTCGACGCGCGCGACGGGCTGCGCGCGGAGGCCGCGGCACTGACCACCCTCGACGGCCTCGGCCCCGAACTCGTCGAGATCTTCGACCACGAGGACCGTACATTCCTCGTCGAGACCGTGGTGCCCGGAGTCACCCTCGCCCGCTGGATCAGCGAACGGTACGCCGCACTGCCCGACTTCGGCACCGGACTGCCCGTGGACGAAGTCCGCTCCACGGCACGCCGGCTCGCCCACCTCCTCGGCGCGGTCCACGAACGCGGCCTGGTATACCGCGACTTCACACCCAACAACGTGATGGTCACGACGGACGGAACGCTCCGCCTCATCGACCCCGAGTTCGCGGCCCGCCCCGGCACATGGGGAACGCGCGCCTACACCCCGGGCTACGGCGCGCCCGAGTACGTCGACGGCCCCCGGTACGGTCCCGTGCCCGACATCGCCGTCGACCTCTTCGCCCTGGGCGCCACCCTCTTCTTCCTGTGCACCGGCACGGGCCCGGCCTTCGCGGCCGACGAGCCGGCGGACCTCCGTTCCGTCGTCGAGCGGCTCGACGGCGTGCTCGCTCTCGCCACCCCGCACAACGCGGCGGCCCGGACACTGGCCCCGGCCGTGCGCGGTCTGTGCGCGCAGGCGCCGGAGGACCGTTGGCGCACGGCACGGCTGCTCACCCGGCTGGACGAGCACGTGCGGGCTCCGCGCTCGACCCACGTCCCGCTGCCCGGCCCGCGCGACGCCGGTGGCGACCCGGTGCGGCGGCTCGTGGACGACGGCCTGACCCACACGCTCGCCACCCTGGCCGAGGACGGCACCGAACGGCTCTGGCAGAGCACCCCGTTCGGCGACAGCACGGACCCGTGCAACGTGCAGCACGGCGCCGCGGGGGTCCTCGTCACGCTCGCCCAGGCCGACGCGGCACTCGCCCGCCCCGACCTGCGGACCGCCCTGGCCACCACCGCTTCCTGGCTCACCGCCCGCCTCGACCTCACCGCCGCCGCACCGCCCCTGCCCGGCCTCCACTTCGGCCGCGCCGGCACCGCCTGGGCGCTCCACGACGCGGCCCGGCGGCTCGACGACGACGCACTCGCCGAGCGGGCGGAACGGCTCGCGCTGACCCTTCCGCTGCGCTGGCCCAACCCGGACCTCTTCCATGGCGCCGCCGGAGCCGGTCTGGCCCAGCTGAAGCTGTGGCACGCCACCGGCCGGGAGGAGTTCCTGGACCGTGCGGCGGACTGCGCCGACGGCCTCGCCGCGGCGGCCGTACGCGGCGACGACGGGGTGTTCTGGCCCGTCCCCGCGGACTTCGACTCCGCGCTCGCCGGCATCACCCACCTCGGCTACGCCCACGGTGTGGCGGGCGTGGGCACCTTCGTCCTGGAAGCCGCCCTGGCCACCGGCCGTGCCGACCTGTTCGAACTGGCCGTGGAGGCGGGCGACACCCTGGCCCGGGCCGCGGAACGCGACGAACGCGGCGCCCGCTGGCGCACCGACCGCACGGCGGAGAACGGCACCGGGATGCTGTACCACCTGTGCAGCGGCGCCTCCGGAGTCGGCACCTTCCTGCTCCGGTTGTGGCAGGCCACCGGCGACGACACCCTGCGGAAGCTGTCCGAGGAGGCGGCGACCGCCGTGCACCGGGCCCGCTGGTTCACGGGCACCGCCGTCTGCCACGGACTGGCCGGCAACGGCGACTTCCTGCTCGACATGGACCAGGCCCTCGGCGGCCCGTACCACGCCATGGCCGAGGATCTCGCCGCCACCCTCCACACCCGGCACACGCTCCGCAACGGCCTCGCGCTGCTGCCCGACGAGAGCGGCAGCCGGGTCACGGTCGACTACGGCGTGGGCCTGGCCGGCACCGTCTCCTTCCTCCTGCGACTGCGGCACGGCGGCCCCCGCCCGCTCCTCGACGGCGCCCGGCGGCCCGTCGCGCGCGACGAGGTGCCCGTATGAACCACCGGACACTTCAGCGCGGCAGCAGGGCCTTCTCACCGAACGGACTGCGGGCGGTCTGCGTGGCACAGGACGAGATCGGCGCCCGCCACCTGGAGACCTGGGAACTCACCGAGACCGGTCCGCGCGTACGGCTGCGGGTCGGCCTCGGCCGGGACCTGCCGCTGACCCAGAGCGTCGCCCTCGACGACGGCCGCGCGCTGCTCTCCTGGCACGAACCGGGGGGCCGCCAGCGGTTCGAGCTGTTCGACCCGGCCGGCGGGCGCCGGGCGCTCGGCCCCTCCGCGGCACCGCTGCGGCTCCTGCCCGGCCTCGACCTGCCGGGCTGGATCGCCACGGCCGTCGCGTACGGAGCCGACGGACACTCCACGGTCCACCGGATCGGCGGCGACGGGCCCTGGCTCGCACCCGTCGCCCGGCTGCCCGGACGACTGGGCGGCGCGGCCGCCGTCGGAGCCACGCTGGCGGTGACGGCGGTCGTCGACGGGACACCGACCCCACTGCGGATCGACCCGGCCGCGCCCGAGGGCTCCCGAACCGCTCCACTGACCGGCGACCTCGCCGGTGCCGGGGCCCATGTCCTGCTGTCCCGGGCCGGGCGGGTGCTCCTCGCCGCGGACACCGGCGCCGGACTGCGCCTGGCGCTGGTCACGGGCACGGCCGTACGCCTCCTGGACATTCCGGAGACCGAGGGCTCGACGCTCACCCCGCTGGCCCTGGACCCGACGGGAGACCGGCTCGCCCTGGCGGTCAACCGGGGCGCACGGTCCGAACTCGCCGTGTACGAGCTCGAGTCCGGCACGCTGCGGCGGGTGACGGGGGCGTCGGGCGTCGTCGGGCCCGAGGCGGCGTGGACACACCGGGGGTTGTGGTCGACGTACTCGGACCCGGCCCGACCCACGTCCTTCGGATGGGTCCCGGCAGGCGGGAACGCCCTGTACGCCGGACCGGACGGGGGCGCCGCCCTGGACGCCGGCCCGGAGCAGGACGCTCTGCGTGCCGGACCGGACGGGGTCGAGCTGGACGGTGCCGCCTGGCACGCGGGGCCGGATCAGGCCGCCTGGCACCCCGTACCGGACGGGGCCGCCTGGCAGCCCGGATCGGCGGGAACCGCTCGGCACCCCGCAGCGGACCGCACCGCCCGGTGTCCCGCCCCGTACACGACCGCCTGGCACCCCGCCCGCCTGGAGCGGCTGCCCGGTGCGGACGGTCTGCTCGAAGCCGTTGTGCACGGGCCCGACTGGCGGGGTGGTGACGGGCCGGTGGTCGTCGCGCTGCACGGTGGGCCGGACCGGCACTGGACGCTGGGTTTCGACGCCCTGTTCCAGCTGTTCGCCGCCGCCGGCCTGACCGTCATCGCGCCCAACCAACGCGGCGGCACCGGCTACGGACGGGAGCACGCCGACGCCATCCGGGGTGCGTGGGGAGGCCCCGACCTCGCCGACATCCGCTCGCTGCGCGCCTTCGTCGAGGAGACGCGCGGACCGGGCGCACCCCGGCCGGCGGTGTACGGCAGCAGCTACGGCGCCTTCCTGGCGCTGCTCGCGACGGCGGCCGATCCGGACGGATGGTCGGCGTGTGCGGCGGTGGCTCCGTTCACCTCCGTACCCGCGCTGTACGCGGACGCTCCCACGCCGACCCGGAATCTCGTCGACCGGCTGGCGGGGCACGGTGACGTGGCCGACGCCCTCGGACCGCGCGACCTGCTGCGGCTGGCCGAGCGCATCCGGACCCGGGTGCTGCTGCTCCACGGGCGCCTCGACGAGACCATTCCGGTCGCCCATTCACGGGCCCTGGCATACCGGTTGGTCGACACGGGCCACGGCCACGTCACCTACCGGGAACCCGCGGACCGCGGCCACATGGCCTTCAGCCCGCTGGCCGGCTCCCCCCAACTGCAAGAAATCACCGACTTCCTGACTCGCCCGGACGTACCTCCCACGGCGACGGCGAGTCAGGGACACCGGCCGCTTCTCGCGGCCATCGCCCACTGACGACCACAACTCCGCTGGAAAGGGGGTGAATTCATGGACATGGAATTCGAGATCGACGCGCTCCAGCTGCTCGGCGCCGCCGACGCGTCGCTGTACATCGGCGACCTGGGTGACGAGGCCTGCGGCATCACGTGCGACGGCTCCACCTGCAAGGGCACCTGCGGCATCTCCTGCACCGTCACCGGCTGACCGGCTGACCGGCCGACCGGGCAGGAACAGCGACGGAAACGGCAACGGCATCGGCATCGGAGAGGAGGTGACCACGGACATGGACACCACCATCGACCTCGGGCTCGACGCCCTCCAGCTGCTCGGCAGCGAGGAGGCGCAGCTCTACATCGGCGAACGGGACGCGGGCGACTGCGGAACGTTCACCTGCGCGGCGAGCTGCGGCTACAGCTGCGAGATCACGTGCAACGTCAGCAACGTCTTCTGACGCACCGGCCGGGCGCGCACACCGGGCGCGCCCGGCCGAACATCCACCCCGCCCGGCGAAGAAGAAAGGCACACACAGTGATGGACATCGACGCGGACGCGCTCCAGCTCCTCACCGCCGAGGAGACCCGGCTGCACATCGGCGACCGGGACGTGGAGTCCTGCGCGCAGACCTGCTCGCAGACCTGCACCCAGACCTGTCTGATCACCGGCTGACGATCAGCCCAGGACGAAAGGAGATCTGCGCCATGGAGATCGAGACGGACGCGCTCCAGCTCCTGCTCGCCGAGGAGAACCGGCTGTACGTCGGCGACCTGGAACAGGAACCCTGCACCGCCTCCTGCAAGATCACCTGCTGGTTCTCCATCCCCTAGGGGGTGTGCCCGACCGGCTCATCACCACCGAACGACCCGAAGGAGACACGGACATGGCCCGGGACGGAAGCCGCGCACTGCTGCTGAGCACGGCGGTCCGGGTTCGTGGACGGCTGGCCGTCCTGGTGACCCTGATGGTCACCAGGACGCTGCTGGGCCTGGCCACGCCCGCGCTGCTCGCGGCGTCGGTGAAGGCCGCGCTGGACGGTGGTGAGGCCGTGCGCCCGGTGGCCCTGCTAGGTGCCGCCGTGGTGGCGTCCGGACTGCTGGACGCCACCACGGCACCGCTGAGCGCCTCGGTGGTCGGACGGGCGGGCGCCCGGCTCCAGTCCCGCGCGGTGGGGCATCTCCTGACCTTCGGCACCCGTCCGTCGCTGCCGCCCGGCGACGCCACGGCCCGGGTGGTGCAGGCCGCACCCGGCGTGGCGGGGCTCATGGTGACGATCGCGAGTTCCGTGATCTCCCTGGCCGGCTCCGTGGTGGCGCTCGGTCTGCTGTGGTGGATCGACCCGTGGGCGGGGCTGGTGTTCACCCTCGCCGTGCCGCTCGTCGTGGTGGTGTCGCGGCGGTTCGTCGGCGGCGCGACCGCGGCGCAGACGGACTACATGCGCGCCCAGTCCGCCCTCTCCGCACGGCTCCTCTCGGCGCTCGCGGGCGCCAGAAGCATCCGGGCCGCCGGCACGGTACGCGCCGAGACCAACCGGGTCCTCGACCCGCTGCCCGCTCTCGCCGGCGCGGGCATGGCCCTGTGGAACCTCCAGCGCGGCACGGTGTGGCAGCTGAAGCTGCTGATCCCGCTGACCCAGGTCCTGGTCCTGGCGGTGGCCGGACTCGGCGTGGCGTCGGGCCGTACCGGACCGGCGCAACTCCTCGCGATCTCCGGCTATCTGGGCCTGGCCTGCGCTGCCCTCGCCCAGGTCGACGTGCTCCTTGAGGTGGCCCAGGTCCGCGCCGGAGCGGCCGGCCTCGCCGACATCCTCGACCGCCCGGGACCCGTCGACGGCACGCGGCGGGACCTGCCGCCCGGTGCGGGCGAGGTGGTGTTCCGGGAGGTCTCGCTCACCAGGGACGGACTGCCCGTACTGGACCGGCTGTCCCTGGTGCTGCCGGCCGGACGCTCGACCGCCCTGGTGGGCCGGTCCGGCGCGGGCAAGAGCCTGGTCGCCGGCCTGGTCGGGCGGCTCTGCGACCCGGACGGCGGACAGGTACTGCTGGACGGAGTGCCGGTCGACGAACTGCCCCTGACCGAACTCGGCCGCCAGGTCACCTACGCCTTCGACCGCCCCGCCCTCACCGGCACCACCGTCCACGAGGCCATCGCCTACGGCAGGCCCGGAACACAACGCGCCGACGTCGTCGAGGCCGCCCGGACCGCACACGCCGACGCCTTCGTCCGCCGCCTTCCCCAGGGCTACGACACCCCGCTGGACGCGGCACCCATGTCCGGTGGCGAACGCCAGCGCATCGGTCTGGCACGCGCGCTGGTCCGTCCCGCCCGCGTGTACGTCCTCGACGACGCCACCTCCGGCCTCGACACCGTCACCGAGGCCGAGGTGACCGAGGCGCTCACCACCAGGCTGCACGGCCGCACCCGGCTGATCGTGGCCCACCGGGCGGCGACCGCGGCCCGCTGCGACCTGGTCGCCTGGCTGGACGGCGGACGGATCGTGGCGCTCGCCCCGCACGCGCGGCTGTGGCGCGACGAGAACTACCGGGCCGTGTTCGCCGCGGCCGGCACACCCGCACTCGACGGACAGGAGACGGCCGGTGTCTAGCGTGGTGAGCGACGACGGGCTGCGGCTGCTGAGAACGGGCCTGGCCGGCAGCCGCGGCCCGCTGACCCGCCTCGCGGTGTGGTCGCTGGTCGAGGCGTCACCCGCCCTCGCCTCCGGATGGGTGACGGCCGCCGCGATCGACCGGGGCTTCCTCGCGGGCCGCCCCCTCGTGGGCATCGCCTGGCTGGCGCTGCTGGCCGGCCTCTACGGGGCGCGGGCCGGCGCGGAGCGGGCGATGTTCCCGCACTTCGCCGCCGTGGTCGAACCGCTCCGCGACCACCTCGTCCGTGTCCTCGTCGGCGCCACGGTGGAGCAGGCCGCCGGGCGGGGCCGGGCGGACGCGGCGGTGGTGTCCCGGCTGACCCGGCAGGTGGAGCTGGTGCGCAATCTGGTCGCCACGCTGCTGCGCACGGCCCGCCCACTCGCGATCTCCCTGGTCGCCTCGGTGACGGGTCTGCTGCTGCTCGACCCGGTCGCGGCGGCCGTCGTACTGCCGCCCCTGGTCGGCGCCCTGCTGGTGTTCCCGCTGACGCTGCGCCCCATGATGCGCCGCCGCCGCGCGCTCATCCTGGCCGAGGAGCAGGTCGCCGTACGGACCGGTGAGTCCCTGGGCGCCGCCCGCGACATCTTCGCCCTCGCCGCGCGGGAGCACGCCGTCCAGCAGGTCGCGGCGGCGACGGACACCTACGTCCGGGCCGGCGTCGCGGCGGCCCGGTTCGGGGCGATACGGGTGCTGCTCGTCCTCCTCGGCGGCCATCTGCCGCTCCTGGCACTGCTGCTCGCCGGTCCCTGGCTGGTGTCGACGGACCGCATCAGCCCGGGCGAACTGGTCGGCGCGATCACCTATGTGACGGGCTCACTCATCGGCGCGCTCTCCTCGGTCACGGGCTCCGTCGGCGGCTACTGGACCCAGCTGGGCAGCACACTGACCCGCCTGGCGGAGGTCGTGACGACCCCGAAGGAGGCCCTGCCCGACGAGCCGCCGTCCTGCTCACCGGACGGCTTCCACCTGACCGTCGACCGCCTCACGTTCGGCTACGGACCACAGGCCGAACCCGTCCTGCGAGGCCTGTCCCTGGAGGTCCCGGAAGGTGACCACCTGGCGATCGTCGGGGCCAGCGGCATCGGCAAGTCGACGCTGGCGGGCCTTCTCGCGGGCCTCGAAACCCCCGACTCGGGCACGGTCCGGCTCGGCACGGCCGCCCTGACCCGCCTGGACCCGGCTCGCCGGGCCCGCAGCATCGCCCTGATCCCGCAGGAGGCCTACGTCTTCCACGGCACGGTCCGGGAGAACCTCCGGTATCTGGCGGCCGGCGCGACCGACGCCGAACTGACCCGCGCGGCCGGGGAGGTGGGCGCCGGTACGCTGCTCGATCGCCTGGGCGGCCTCGATGCCGAGCTCTCCGACCCGGCGACCCGGCTCTCCGCCGGAGAACGCCAGCTCCTGGTCCTGGCACGGGCCTTCGTGTCCCCGGCCGAGGTCGTGATCCTCGACGAGGCCACCTGCCACCTGGACCCGCCGGCCGAAGCCCGCGCCGAGAGCGCCTTCGCAGCCCGCCCGGGCACCCTGATCGTGATAGCCCACCGTCTCGCGTCGGCCCGGCGGGCCCGGCACACGCTTCTCCTGGACGGCGCCGAGACCCACCTGGGCACCCACGAGGAACTCCTCGCCGCGTCACCCGCGTACGCGGGCCTCACCGGCCACTGGGCGGCACGGACCCAGCCGGTGGTCAGCGCAGGGACCTGAGCGCGCCGCCCCACGCGAGAACCTGGTCGATCACCCGGTTCAGGGCCGCCTCGTGACGGGCCGTCGGGTGGAATTCGTAGAAGTTTTCGAAGTCGGTGTACGAGTTGAGCGCGACCTGCTCGCGGACCGTGGCGACCTGCAATTCCGCCAGGACGGTGCGCAGATGTTCCACCGCCCGGATTCCGCTGTCCGCGCCGTAGGTGACGAACCCCGCCGCCTTGTTGTTCCATTCGGCGTACACGAAGTCGAGGGCGTTCTTCAGGGCCGCGGGGATTGAGTGGTTGTATTCACCGCTCACGATCAGGAAGGCGTCGAAGTCGGCCACGGTGGCGGCCCAGTCCTTGGTGTGCTGATGCGTGTACTGGGCAGCGAGTGGCGGCATTCCCTCGTCGAGGAGGGGAAGGTCCACGTCCAGCAGATCGACGAGTGTGAACTCGGCGTCGTCCCGTCCGGCGGCCACGGTGGCGACCCAGTCGCCGACGATCCGCCCGACCCTGTTCGGGCGGGTGCTGCCGACGATGATCCCTACTTTGAGCATTTCGGGCCCTTCGGACGTTCCGTGTTCTGGACGTAGCTTCGGTCACCTTGCTTGATGGCGTCGCCGCCCGCAAACGCGCGGCGGGATTTCGCGATTCGATTGGCCCGAACCATTCTGGACGGCTCCGCCGCCGCCATCCGATGATGAAACGGCTGGGGGCGGCAATTGGGGGGAGAAACGTGAGGAATTGACGTGCCCTTACGTAATGTTCGGCTCAATGGCGCGGAGATCTCCGCCGATTACGCGTCGGTGGGATCGGGAGAATCCGAGGCTTCGGAACAACTCCTGTACTGGCTTCGCGAACAGCACGACCAGTACGGCCCCAAATACGCCTGCGGTGTCTCGCAGTGCGGCGCGTGCACGGTTCTGGTGGACGGGGCGGCGGTGCGTTCCTGCACACGGCAGATGCACACCGTGCCCGAGGGCGCCGAGGTCCGCACACTGGACGGCCTGGCCGGTCGCCGGCCGCATCCGCTCCAGCGGGCCGTGGTGTCCCTTCAGGCCGGGCAGTGCGGGTTCTGCCTCAGCGGGATCGTCATGGGTGTCCTCGCCTGGATGGAGGAGCGCATCGCGGCAGGGGACCGCAGTGTGCCCGACGAGGCGGAGATCAAGGCGTTCCTGTCGGGGACGGACGGCCGGGAGGGCGCCGAGAACTACATCTGCCGGTGCGGAGCACATCAGCGGATCGTCGCCGCGATCCGCAGCGCCGCCGAGGAGATGGTCCGATGACCGACACCCTGAGCACGCCCAGCCGGCGCGGGTTCCTCGCGGGAGCGGGGGCGCTCGTGGTCGCCTTCTCGCTCCAGCCGTCGGCGAGGGCCGCGTCCTCGTCCGCCTCGTCCGCCTCCGCGGGCGACGGCCTGGTCCGTGTCCACGCCGAGGGAGCCACACCGGCGGCGCGCGAGTCGTGGCTCGTGCTGACGGCCGACCGGATCACGGTGTACAGCGGCAAGGTCGAACTGGGCACCGGCATCCGCACGGCCCTGAGCCAGATGGTCGTCGAGGAACTGCGGCTCGACGTCGCCGACGTGACGTACGTCCAGGGCGACACGCTGCTGAGCGTGAGCCAGGACGGCACGACCGGCTCCAAGAGCCTTCAGGAGGGCGGCATCGAGCTGCGGGCGGCGGCGGCCACCGCGTACCGGGAGCTGCGGCGGCGTGCCGCGGAACACCTCGGGGTTCCCGCCGAACGGCTGACCGCCGAGAACGGGGCGTTCCGGGTGGGCTCCGGCCGGGACGCCAGGAGCGTCTCCTACCGGCGGCTCCTGGAGTCCGGAGTCGACGTCGTCCCGCTCGACTCCACGGCGCCCCTGGTCGCGCCCGCCGACTACCGAGTGGTGGGCAGGTCGGTCCGGCGGGTCGAACTCCCCGGCAAGCTGGACGGGGGCTTCCGCTACCTCTCGGACGTACGGCTGCCCGGGATGCTCCACGGGCGGGTCGTCAGGCCACCGGGACGCAACGCCACCGCACCCGTCCTGGGCCAGCTGGAGCGTGCACGGGCCATCCCCGGATTCGTGACCGCCGTCCAGGAGGGCCGGTTCGTCGGTGTGGTGGCCGGGTCGGAGTGGGCGGCGGCCCGCGCGGCGTCGACCTCGACGGGCATCACCGTCGGCTGGACGGCCGGACCCCCGCTCATCCCGCAGGCCGAACTCCCCGCCGCACTGCGCGACCCGGCCAACCACTACCGGACCATCCTCGAACAGGACGACGGGGTGGGCCCGATATTCGACACCGCGGACACCGTGCTGAGCGCGGAGTACTTCACGCCCTTCCAGATGCACGGGGCGATGGGCGCCTCCAGTGCGGTCGCCGACGTGCGGGAGAGCCCCGACCCGGAGACCGGCATCCAGGTGACCGTGTGGGCCGCTTCGCAGAACGTGACCAACCTCCGCGGCTCCCTCGCCCACCTGCTCGGCATCGCGCCGGAGCTGGTGCGGGTCCTCTTCACGGAGGCCTCGGGTTGCTACGGCCACAACGGCGCCGACGACTGCGCGGCGGACGCCGTCCTGCTCTCCCGTGCCACCCGCCGCCCCGTACGCGTCCAGTGGACCCGGCAGAACGAGCACGCGTGGGAGCCCCTCGGCGCAGCCCAGGCCCACGACATGCGAGGAGCCCTGGGCCCCGACGGCATCACGGCCTGGTCCCATCTGTTCTACGCACCACCGGCGACCAGCCGCCCCCAGCAGAGCAACTCCGGAACCCTGCTGGCCGGCGCGCTCTCCGGCCGGCTGCCCGCCAACCTGCCGCAGTCCTCGGTCAACAACTCGGGCCGCAACGCGCCCGTGGTGTACGGCTTCCCGCAGCGGGTCGAGGCCCGGCTCGTGAAGACGTTCGAGACCACCGGCACGCCGGCCGGCATTCCGTCGAGCCCTCTCGTCTACCGGATCCCGCGGACCTCCGCGCTCCGCTCGCTGGGCGGCTTCTCCAACAACTTCGCCAACGAGTCGTTCTTCGACGAACTCGCCCACGCCGGCGGTCACGACCCCCTGGAGCTGCGGATCACGTCCCTGCCCGATCCACGGGCGGCCGACGTCTGCCGCGCCCTGCGGGACGTCTGGCGTGCCCGCCCGCGCGGCACCGAGGGGGTGGGCGCGGGCGTGGCCTTCCAGCAGTACGAGGTCCACGACGCGTACGCGGCCACCTACGCGGAGGTGGAGGTGGACCCCGGCACGGGGCGGGTCCGGGTGCGGCGGGTGGTCGTCGCCCACGACTGCGGGCTGATCGTCAACCCGGACGGGGTCCGCAACCAGATCGAGGGGAACGTCATGCAGGGGGTGAGCCGGACACTCAAGGAGGAGGTCCGCTACACCGCTGACCGCGTCACGTCGGTGGTGTGGGAGTCCAGCACCTTCAACCCGGGTCCGCAGTACGAGGTGCTGCGGTTCGACGAGATACCCGTCGTCGAGACGATCCTGCTCAACCGTCCGGACAAGCCGCCGCTCGGCGCCGGCGAGCCGACCGTCGGTACCGTCCCCGGCGCCATCGTGAACGCGGTGTTCGCCGCCACCGGGGCACGGATCCGCACCCTGCCCCTGACCCCGGAGCGAGTGATGGCCTCACTCCGGAACTGACCGCCGCCCCGCGGCTGAGGGGAGCGACCGGGCGTCAGCGCGCCCAGTCGCCCCTCTCGGCGGCCGTGCGGACGTACTCCTCGAACGTGCGCGGCGCACGGCCGAGGACCTGTTCGACACCGTCACTGAGGTAGTCGTCCGCGCCTTGGCGGATCTGGTCGAGGAAGCCGCCGACAGCCTCCGCGTCGGCCTTCGGGTGCCCGGCCGCGACCTGCTCGGCGACGTACTCCCGCGGCGTCTGGTAGCGGTACGTGACCTCGCGGCCCGTCGCTTTGCCGATCAGCGCGACGGCCTCGGCGAAGGTAAGGGCCCGCGGCCCCGAGAGGTCGTACGTCCGGCCGTGGTGGCCGTCGGCGGTGAGCACCTCGGCGGCGACGTCGGCGATGTCCCGGGTGTCGACGAACGGCTCGCGGCCGTCACCGGCGGGGGAGCGGACCTCGCCGTCGAGGACGCCCGGCAGGAAGAAGTCCGGCGCGGCGAAGTCCTGCGCGAACCAGCACGGCCGCAGGATCGTCCACTCCAGGCCCGAGTTCCGCACCGCCGCCTCGGTGGGATGGGTGCCGTCCTCGTCGATGCCGCGCACGGACAACTGGACCAGGCGCCGCACCCCGGCGACCTTCGCGCTCGCCACGAACTCGGCGCGTTCCCGCAGGCCGAGGGTCTCGGTCGGGACGAGGTAGACGGCCCGCACGCCGGTGAGGGCGGGGGTCCAGGTGGAGATGTCCGACCAGTCGAAACGGGTCTCGCCCGAGCGGGAGGCGGCACGGACGGTGTGCCCGAGCGCCCGGAGGCGGGGCACCAGGGCGCCGCCGGTCTTGCCGGTGGCGCCGATTACGAGGATCTCTGTCATGGCGACCAGCCAACCCCGTCGGCGTGGCACGAACCATGGCCGAAACGACCGGAAGCATGTGCGATCGTATCGGCGTGGACATCCTCGACGACTACCTCGCCGGCGTACGCGCCCACGGGGCGGTCTTCTGCCGTACGGTCAGCGCCCCTCCGTGGGGGCTGTGCTTCGTCGAACCCGCGCCGCTGGCCCTCGCCGTCATGCTGCGCGGCAACGGCTGGATCGTGCCGGCCGACGGAGAGCCCGTGGCGCTGCGCCAGGGCGAGATCGTACTGATCCGCAGCGAACTGCCGTACACCGTCGCCGACCGGCCCACCAGCAGTCCGCGGATCCTCGTCGACGGCGACGACCACTGCACCGTCACCGGCGACCCCGAGGCGCCCCGGCGCAACTGGCGTGTCACCGGCCGCACCTCCAGCCCCGACGACGGTCCGGCGGGCGACGACGGCGACCTCCTGGTGACGGCCGGCTACCGGATCGGCGGCGACCTCTCCCTGCCGCTGCTCGACGCACTGCCGCCCGTCGCCCCGGTCCCCGCCCACACCAGCCTCGCCCCGCTGCTCGACCTGGTCGCCGACGAGACCGCCGACGACAACCCGGGGCAGCAGATCGTCCTGGACCGGCTGCTGGACCTGCTCCTGGTCCGCTCCCTGCGCTGCTGGTTCGCCCGGCCGGACGCCGAACCGCCCCCCGGCTACCGGGCCCTGTCCGACCCGTACCTCGGCCATGTGCTGCGCCGGCTGCACGAGGAGCCGGCCCGGCCCTGGACCGTCGCCTCGCTCGCCGCGGAGGCCGGGATGTCCCGCACCACGTTCGCCCGCCGATTCACCGCGATGGTGGGCCGCCCGCCGCTGGCCTACCTCACGCAGTGGCGGATGGCCCTGGCCGCGGACCGGCTGCGGCGTCCCGGCGTGACGGTCGCCGCCGTCGCGCGGGAGGTCGGCTACACGGACGCGTTCACCTTCAGCTCGGCCTTCAAGCGCACCCGGGGCGTCAGCCCCTCGGCGCACCGCGCGGGCGCACCCTGAACCTCCCGGCGTGCAGGGGTGTCGGCGGGCGGATCACGGTCGCGGTCACCGTCATGCGAAGAGCCGGGCCGCCGCGCCGGGGGAGCTCAGGGCGGGGGACTGGGTGAGTACGGCCTGTTCGAGTTCCCGCAGCTCCCGGCCGGGCGCGGCGCCGTACTCCTCGGCGATCGCCGCCCGGGTACGCCGGTAGCGGGACAGGGCTTCGGCCTGCCGGCCGCTCTGGTACAGGGCGAGCATCAGCTGCGCGCACAGCCGCTCCCGGGCCGGTTCCGCCGCCGTCACCACGTTCAGTTCCGCCATCACCTCCGCGCGGCGGCCGAGCATCAGATCGGCCGTGATCCGGTCCGCGAGCACGTCCCACCGGTCCTCGCCGAGCGCGGCCAGCTCCGGCCAGGCGACCCCGGCCTCCACCAGGTCGGCCAGCGCCCGGCCGTGCCACAGATCCAGCGCGTCGCCCAGACACCGGGACGCCTCCTCCCACGCCCCGGCCGCGAGCCGGCTCCGGCCCTGGCCGGCCAGGCGCGAGTAGCGGGAGAGGTCTATGTGGTCGGGCGGCACCCGCAGGACGTAGCCCTCGTGGCGGGCCAGCAGCGACCACGGCGGCGCGTCCGTCGGTCCGTCGCGGTCCGAGAGCGCCCGGCGCAGGCCCGAGACGGCGTTCTGAAGCACCTTGCGCGCGGTGGCCGGTTCGTCGTCGTTCCACAGGGCGCCGATGAGCCGTCTCGTGGTGACCGAGGTGTTGGCGTGCAGCAGCAGAAAACCCAGCACGGAACGCTGGCGGACCCCTCCCAGGGCCAGCCGCCGCCCTTCGTACATCGCTTCCAGGGGGCCCAGCATGTTGAGGCCCGTGCGTCCCGTGTCCGTGTACGCGATCATGTGCGGTGTCAGTCTCCTGAGTCGGGGCGATCGGGTACGAGCCAGGCGAGGCTGCCGTCCAGCCAGGCCGTGGCGAGTGCGAGCCGGGAACGGCAGCCGGTCCGCTCGAAGATCTTGCTGAGGTAGGTCTCCACGCTCTTCTCGCTGCGGGTCAGCGCGGTCGCGATCTGCCGGTTCGTCGCCCCCGTGCTGACCATGTCGACCACACTCAGCTCCAGTGGGCTGAGCAGCGGACTCTCCGCGCGTCTGCGCGGCAGCGGCGATCCCAGCAGCTGGGCCGTCTCGGTCACCTGTCTGCGGGCGCGCGGCGACGACAGGCGGCTCGCCAGGTCGCCCGCCGCGCGCAGCCACTGCTCCGGGGCGTCGGTGATCCGCGCGAGCCACTCGCAGGTGCGGAAGAGGAGGTACTGGTCGCCGCGTTGGGAGATGAGCGCGTGTGCGGCCGTACCGGAACGGATGTCGCGGTGCACGCCGCCGCGGGCCAGCAGCGCGACCTCGCGGGTCTGCCGGGAGCCGACGAGCGCGTTCAGTTCGTCGAGTTCGCGCAGGATCTCCAGGGCCGCGTCACGGTGCCCGTCCAGCGTCGCGTACGTCACCAGCCGCAGCAGCAGGCGTTCCAGCCCGACGAGGCGGCCGCTTCCGCGCAGCCGGCGGTAGTCCCGCCACGCCTCGTCCCACGCCAGCTCGCGGTTGCCGCTGTCGTGGCGCAGACCGCAGCGGGCCCAGCTCACCCAGGGGCAGTCGGCGGCGGAGCCGGGGATGCGGTCCAGCCACTCCGTCGCCCGTTCGAGATCGCCGTTCCAGCGGCAGATCTCCGCCGCCAGGCTGCGGCCGAGGTTGCGGACACAGCTGCGGCCGTTGGTCTGCGGGCGCAGCTCGATCTGCCTCGCCAGGGACAGCGCGGTCTGCCACGAGCCCGTCAGGTACTCCTGGATCAGCGCCTGGTACAGCTGGCTGGGGCTGTCCTCCGGCGCGGTGTACCGGTCACCGAGCAGCACCTCGGACGCCGTCGCCCAGTCCCCGTACGCCACCGCCTCGCGCAACTTGTCCGGGTCCGCGAGCGGTTCGAGTCCGTGCGCCGACCGGACGGCCCGCACCTCCCGGAGCGCGGCGTCGAACTCCACCCCGGTCCCCGCCGCACACGCCACGAGCCGACTCTCGGCGGCGAGGGGAAAGCGCAGGGGGGTGGGGCTCCGACCGTGCTGCCGGTCGGGGGTGTGGTGCCGGCCGTCGGACCGCGGGGCGGCGGGAGGTGAGTGGGGGGTGGGGGGCGCGGGGTGTGCCGTTGGGGCGGGCGTGGGGGGTACCGGCCCGGCGGGCGCCGAATCCGTCGGCTCGGGGGCGGTGTGAGCCGTGGGCTCGGCGGTCGTGGGAGGCATCGGTCGTGGGGCGGTGTGAGCCGTGGGCTCGGCGGTCGTGGGAGGCGTCGGTCGTGGGGCGGTGGGGATTGGTGGCTCGGCGGCTGTGGGAGGCGTCGGTCGTGGGGCGGTGGGGATTGGTGGCTCGGGGGCCGTGGGAGGCATCGGTCGTGGAACGGTGGGCATTGGCGGCCCGGCGGCCGTGGGAGGCATCGGCCCTGGGGCCGTGGGGGTCGACGGTCCGGGGGGCGTGGGAGTCGTCTGCCCGGGGGGTGTCGGTGGGGGTGTGTCGGCGCCGATGAGGCGGGGTGGGATGTCCAGGAGGGCCGCTGCCGCGGGGACCCGGCGGGCCACCGGGACGGCCGGGGTGCGGCTCGCACCGTCGGGCTCGATGCTCAGCCAGTGTTCGTGGAGCGCGGCGAACGCCCAGGCGGGGGCCAGGGTGTCGAGGAGTACGGCGTCCTCGGGGCCGTCGCCGGCGACCCGGGGGAGCAACTGGTTGCCTAGTTCCAGCAGCCCGGCCGTGTCGCCCTGGCGCAGCATCAGGTCCACGGCCGTCGGCAGGAGTTCGGGTACGCGCGCGTCACCGTGCGGCAGCCGGCGCAGCACCGCGACGCAGGCGCGGGTCGTCGCCTTGCCGTCGCCGGCGGTGTCGCGGCCCGCCACCGCCAGCAGCACCTCGTCCAGCAGGTCCGCGGCGAGCGCCGGCCCCGCCGCCAGCGCGTGGTCGCACAGCCGCGGATCGAGCCATCCGGTCGCCCCGCCGGCCCGCTCCACCGCGCCGCGCACCAGATGGGCGTGCAGGGCCGGGATGTCGTACGGCGAGGGGGCGTCCCGCAGCGCCGTACCGAGGGCGGGCACCCCGAACGCCAGCCGCTGGCCGGGGCCGACGGTCACCACACCGTGCTCGGCCAGCAGGTCAAGGGCGCGGCCGACGGCGTCGAGGGAGTGGCCCAGCGCCGGGGCGAGGACGGCGAGATCGTCGACGCGGAGCTCGGCGCTCGCCGTCAACCGGGCCAGCAGCACGGCCAGTTCGAAGGCGCCCGGCCGGTCCCGCTCCGGCGGCGACGCCGGCCGCAGCCACGGGAACCAGGCGGAGCCGTCCGGCCCGAGGGACAGCCGCAGCGGCGTTCCCGGATCGAGCAGACACACCATCCCGTCGACCGTCCGCAGCCGCCCGTCCTCCCGCAGCGCGCCGATCACGGACAGCACGGCGCCCGGATTGCCCGCCAGGGTGCCCAGGGCGAGATGGACCGCGGCCACGAGCCCCGGCTCGGCCGGCAGGCTCAGATACCGGCCGAGAAGACTCCCGGTCTCGGCCGGTGCCAGCGGCGCCAGCCCGATCACCCGGTCGGCGATCTCCGCCAGTGTCCGGACGGGCCCGGGCCGGTGCTCCGGCATCCGTCCGGCGACGAGCACCGGAACACCGTCCGCGCAGAAGCCGCGCAGCAGCGCCCGGAACACCCCCACGGCGTCGTCGGCCACCAGATGGGCGTCGTCGAGCACCACCGCGACCGGACGGTGGGAGGAGAGATGCCGTACGGCGATCTGCACCTCCTGGAGCAGCGGCAGCGGGCCCTGCCGGTCCAGTGCGGACTGCGCGCGCCGCAGCGCCGCGGCCCGGCCGGACACGTCGTCGGAGGCCGCCGTCAGCAGGTCGCAGACGGCGTCCGCGGCCGCGTGCAGCCCCAACGCCTCGTCCGCCGCCGGGGTCAGACGGGTCGTCAGCAGCCCCTCGCCGATCGGCGCCCGGAGCGCCGCTTCCAGCACCACGGTCTTGCCGATGCCCGGCTCGCCGTGCAGGACGAGGAGCGGTGCGGTGCCGCCGGTCCGCCGGAGTGCGGACTCGACGGCTCTGACCTCCGCCTCCCGCCCTGGCATGGTCCTGCGGTACGTCTTCATCCTCGGTCCCTTTCCCGTGGATCTTCGGACTTGTCCGGTCAACTCTCTTGTTGCGTGGGCGTTTTGGGCATGTGACTGGGTACCATGCGATGGCCGTGACGGTAGGCGTGAGGAGCCGGGTGGCAGGCCGAAGTGAGCCAAAACCAGGGGCCACCGCGGAAGAGGGACCCGGTTCCCGTACGCAGGCCGGGCTTGTCGACAGGGACGACGTCCTGCGCGAGGTGACCCACGCCGTCACCGGGCCGACCGGCCCCGCCGTCCTGCTGGTTCGCGGGGAGACGGGGGCGGGCCACAGCACCGTCCTCGCCACGGTCACGGAGCGGCTGCGGGCCGCCGGCACACCCGTGTGCCGGGTGGACTGTCTGCCCGGGGACGACCAGCCTCCCCAACTGCTCGCCTACCGGCTGCTGTCGGCGCTCGCCAAGCTGCCCGGCCCGGCACGCGACACGGGCCCGGCGGTCGAGGCACGGTTCTCGGCGGCGTCGGTGCCGGCCGCGCTCGGGCGGGCCCTGCGGGACCATCCGTCGCTGGTCGTGGTGATCGACGACCTGCGGTACGCGGACGCCGAGTCGGTGCAGTTCCTGCTGTCGTGGGTACCGGCGCTGACCCGTCCGTCGGCCCGGCTGGTCCTCGGTGTGCACGTCCTCGCCGACGGGACCTGGCTCGGCGGGGCCGGGCCGGCCGCGCGAGCCGCCGCCTCCGGACGGTCGCTGATGGTCGGCGTCGTCGATCTGCCGCCGCTGGACAAACCCGGCGTCGGGCGCCTGCTCGCCCGCAGACTGGGGGCGCCGCCCGACGAGGACCTGGTCGAGGAGGTGCACCGGCTCAGCCGGGGCAATCCCGCCGCGGCGACCGCCGCCGTCACCGGGTGGGAGGAGACCGGCGGGATCCGGCTGCTGTTCGGCCGCGCCCACCGGATCGCCCGGGCGCCGGTGCCCGTGCTCCCCGACGACGACCGCTTCGTACGCGGGCTGCGGGAGCTGGGGGAGTCGCCCTGGCGGGTGGCGAAGGCCCTCGGCATCGTGGAACCCGTCGGCGCCCGCGTCCCCGAGGTGCTCGCCGGGGCGACCGGAATGCCGGAGAACGAGGTACGGGCCGCGCTGGCGGAGCTGGTGGCATCGGGCGCCGTGGACCGGCTCACCGGCCCGCACCCCGCCGCCGGCCCCCAGGGCTGGGCCTTCCGCATCCCCCTGGTCGCCTCCGCGGCCCGAGCCAGACTCGGACCGTACGAGCGCCGCCAGATCTCGGCGGCGGTGGTACGACGTCTCTGGGCGCTCCGGGACGGCACGGCGGCCGGGGCCGGCGGGGTGGCTCCACGCAGCACGGTGGCCCGGGCCGGCGGAGTGCCCGGTGTTGTCGCCGGGGAGGCACTCGCGGCGGACGCCGATGAAGCCGATGCCTGTCTTGCGGATCGGATTGCGGACGCCGGGGCGCTTGTTGATCCGGAGCGGGCCGTGCGCGAGCTGCCGGTGATCGCGGAGCGGCTGTGGTTCACGCACAGCGGGCGGGCCTCCCGCTGGCTGCGCGCGGCGGCGGATCTGATGGCCGATCCCGCCGACCGGGCGCGGGCGTTGGCCCGCTACACCTCGATGGCGCTGGTGGCCGGCGAGGACCGGGCCGCGTTCGAGGCCGCCGACGAGATCCTCCGCGTCCATGTGCGCGAACTGGACGCGGGAACCCGCCAGGAGGTGGCCGTGGCGCGGGTGGCCGCACTGGCCTCGGCCGGAGACATGGTCCGCCTCGACGCGGTCGCCGACGAGTACCTGCCCCGGGTGCACGAGCCCGACGGTGTCGCCGCCGTCGCGGGCGCCCTCGCCCTGTGCCTCCTGGGCCGCTGGACGGAGGGCCGGAGCCTGCTCGCCGACGCCGTACTGGGCCGTGAACTCGGTCCCGTGGCACGGTACTTCGGGTCGGTCTTCGACTCGGCGGCCCAGCTTATGGCGGGCGACTCCGGCGCCCTGCACCGGGCCCTGGCGCTCCGGCCGGGCGAGGAGATCGCCACCCACTTCGCGTACGCGCTGTCGCTCCAGCAGTGCGAGTACCTGCTCGCGCTCGGCGAACTGCGCCTGGCCGTCGACGTGATGAAGGAACGAGGGCTGACGATGGAGCAGTTCCCGGCCCGCGACCGTGTCCTCGCACAGTTCCTGAACGGCTCCTGGCAGGACGGCATGGTCTCCGCTCGCTCGCTCCTGCTGAACAGCCTGGCCACCGCCCGGCCGCCGATCAGCGTACTGGCGCATGCCCGGGTCGCCACGATGCTGCGCGCCCGCGGCTGGCCGCTGCGCGCGCGGGCCGTCCTCGACGCGGCGCGCGCCTCCGCGGCGCCGATGCCGCATCTGCTCGACGCCGAGGAGGCGTCCGTCCACCAGTTCCTCGGCGACACCAGACTCGCGGCACGCACCCTGCGCCGGGGTGTGGCCGACGCGGCGGAGCAGGGCAACGTGTTCGGGACCGAGCACATGTGGGCCGCCCTGGCCTCCGTCGAGGCCGAGCGGCGCAGCCCCGACGGGGCGGCGGAGAGCCTGACCGAACTGCGCCGGACCGCCGCCACCCTGGGCACGGAGAGCGCCCGCCTGCTGTTTCTGCGGACCTCCCTCACGGTCGCCGCGAGCGGTGTCGGCCCGCTCCCCGGCGTACGGGTCACCCCGGCGGAGACGGCGGAGGCCTTGTCCCTGGCGCGCGCCGTCGGCCAGCCCTTCGACACGGCGCGCACCCTCCTCGCCGTCTCGTCCGCGGCCCCGTCCGCCGGCCCGGACACCAACCGGCTGCTGACCGAGGCGTACGACCTGTTCGGGCAGCTGGACGCGCTGGTGTGGCGGTTCCGGACACGGACGGCGATGCGGAGGTCCGGGGCGCCGGTGCCGGGCCGCCGCCGGGCCACCGAGGAGAACGAGCGGCTGCTCGCGTCGCTGGTGACCGAGGGGCTGACCAACCGCCAGATCGCCGCGGCGCTCGCGCTGAGCGAGGTCGGTGTGGAGGGCCGGCTGAACCGGCTGTTCGCCCGGACCGGTCTGCGCTCGCGCGTCGAGCTCGCCACCGCCGTCCTCGCCGGCGCCTACCCGTGACCGCGGCCCGGCCGTGACGCGGCTCATCAGATCAGACCGGCGCGTATCGCGTAGGAGACGACATGTGTCCGGTTCCGCAGATTGAACCGCTTGGTCAGGGCGTAGAGAACATTCTTGACCGTGCGCTCGGAATAGCACAGCTTCTCCGAGATTTCGGGCAGTGTGAATCCGGACGACATGAGCCGTAATATGTCCAGCTCGCGCGCGGAGAAGCCCGAAGCGGTGAGTCCACGAGGGGCCAGAACCTCGCTGCGGACCCGCTCCATGTGGTCGAGGAGCCCGCCCTGGATGGTCGGCGGGAAATCCCCCCAGCCCTTGTGCACCGCGCGCAGAGTACGGGTGAACCGCTGCGGGGTGAACTCGGACCGCCAGAGCACCGCCCGTACCCCCCGCTGGATCGCGACCGACACGTCGGCCTGCCATCTCCCGCCCACGATCAGGCAGAACCGGGTCTCGGACGAGCCGTCGACCGCGAACTTCTGGAGCAGTTCCACGGTGGACGCGTCGACCGACTCCACGGCCAGGACGACGACGTCGACGCCCTCCTGGTCCACGGGGGAAGTAATGAGGACGAAATCCGGCTCCGCCTCGACAAGGCCGGCCAGACCCATCCGGACGATGGGGTCGTCGGTGTGAACCATTACCTTGATCGTGCTCATTGGCCGTCCTGAAGGGAAAGTTGTTTTCCGGGTGGGGGTCGGGAGAACGAAGTTCCTGAGGACCTGATCACTGCTGAACCACCGCCGGCAACGCCCGCGGACATTCCTCACAGTCACATCGCGGCACACTCCGTGGAAGATCGCCTTCAGGGGCCGCGGCTACTCCTAGGGAAACCTTGCGCAAGCTGCTGCGCGCGCCGGACAGGGCGCTGGCCGGAAGCCGTCATGAGGGCCGGAGCGTCTCCGGCCGCTGCCCGAACGTACCCCGCCGAAGGCCCTTCCCTTGCCCCCGCGCGGTCCCGTGCCGTCTGATCGCCGGTGGAACATGCCGGAAGCCCGCCACACACGGGTGGGCGGCGAAAGGGTGGGTGCATGAACACGGACCGGAAGATCCCGGGCGAGCCCTGTCACTGCCTCGACGACGCCGGGGCCGACGTCCCCTTATCCGTGCCGGATCCGGCTGCCGGAGCCCGTGGGTGACCGCCGCGGCGTATTCGGGGAGTCTACGGTTCAACGTGCTCGGACCGCTCGAAGTGCTGCGCGACGGCACACCGTTGGAACTCAGCGGCGTCAAACCGCGGTCCGTCCTCAGCTACCTCTTGCTGCGCCCGAACAGGGTGACGGCCACCAGCGAGCTGGTCGCGGCGCTGTGGCAGGGCGCCCCACCGGTGTCGGCGCGCAAGATGGTGCAGAACGCGGTGTGGCGGCTGCGTGCCCTCCTCGACACCGACGGACAGGGCATCCCGTCCGACGCCGTGTCACTCCGGTCCCGTCCTCCTGGCTATCTGCTGGAGGTGCATCCGCACGCGCTCGACCTGCACCGCTTCCACGACCTGGTGGCGGAGGGCCGCTCCCGGATGCGTGAGGGCTCGGTGGCGACGGCCTCGCTGCGCTGGCGTGCGGCGCTCGACCTGTGGCGCGGCCCCATGCTGTCCGACCTGGTCGAGGCCGGGGTCGGCTGGCCCGAGCTGGAGGCGACCGAGACGACCCGGCTCGACGTCCTGGAGGAGTACTTCGACGCGGAGCTGGCTCTCGGGCGGCACCACGCGGTGATTCCCGAACTCCAGGCGCTCAGCAGGGCCGAGCCGTGGCGGGAGCGGTTCGTCGGCCAGCTGATGCTCGCGCTCCACCGTGGCGGACGGCACTCCGAGGCGCTCGACGCCTATACGGCGATCCGTACCGAACTGGCCGAGCAGCTGGGCCTTGAACCCGGGCGCCGGCTCCAGGAGTTGCAGCAGGCGATCCTCGCCGACGACCCCGCCCTGCACGTCCGGCCGCTGCCCACCACGGCCCGCGCGACCACCGTACGGCCCGATCCTCCGGCCTCCGTCCAGGCCGCCCCGCTCCCCACCGCCCCCGAGCCCACGGCACCCCGCCCCGCCGTAACCGCGCGGCCCGGCGAACGGGTGCGGGAACGCAGGGAGGTCAGCGTCGCCTGGATCAACGCGTCCGTGCCCGCAGGGGACGACCGCGGCGACCCCGAGCGGATCGACGAGGCCATGGCGTCCCTCCACAACGTCGTCGGGGACGAGGCGAACAGGTTCGACGGCACGGTCGCGGCCCGGATCGGCTCCTTCTGGCTGGTCGTCTTCGGCGCCGGACACAGCCGGGGCAACGAACCGATGAAGGCGGTGCTCATGGTGCTGGCCGTCCGCCACCGCCTCCGACGCCGCCGTAACTCCGCGCAGGGGCTGCGCATCCGGGCCGCGGTCGACACCGGCGACGCCCTCGTCCGCTACGCCGCCGACGGCGGCCCGCCCACGGTGACCAGCACCGCGCTGGACCGCGCCCAGTCCCTGCTGCCGCTCGTCCCCCTGGACGAGGTCTGGGTCAGCGAGGACACCAGGGAGCAGTCCGCCAGCCGGATCGACTACCAGCGCGCCCGGGTCTCCTCCGCCATGTGGACCGTACGCGGCATCCGGACCCCCGGCGGCCGCGACGGCGGCCTGCCCCTCATCGACCGCACGGAGGGCGTACGGACCCTCGCCGGCATGCTCGACCGCGACCGGACCGGGCCCGGGGTGGCGCTCGTGGTGGGCGAGGCCGGTATGGGCAAGAGCTCCATGCTCGTCGAGTTCGAACGGCTGGCCGCCCGCCGCGCCCCGGCGGAGCGGCCGCTGCTGGCCCACGTCTTCCCCTGCACCGTCGACGACAGTCTGCTCGGGGTCGTCGCCACGGAACTCTGCGCCAGCTGCGGCATTGGGGCCGACGACCCGCCGGAGACCGCGCGGGACAAACTGTGGACGACGATCGAGCGGGTGATCGCCGACAGCGACGAGGCCTGCCGCGTCTTCGAACGGCTGCTGGTCGCGATCGGCCACGTCCCCGACCACGAACCGGCCGTCGTGGCCGAGGAGATGGTCGCCGCATGGCTCACCCTGCTGGAGGGCCTGGCCACCGAACGGCCCGTCGTCCTGATCGTCGACGACCTGCACGGCGCCGACGAGAACCTGCTGCGGATCATCGACCGGCTCGCCGTGCCGGCCGGCCCCGGCCGCCTCGGTGTGGTCGCGGCGGCCCGCCCCGAACTCTTCCACCGGCGCCCGGACTGGACCCGGGCACCCGAGCGGATCGTCACCGTCGAACTGCCGCGCCTCTCGGACGACGCCGTCGCCCGCCAGACCCGGATGATCATCGAGACCAGCGGATCCCCCGATCTGCTGACGGCGACCGGAGCACGGACGGAGGCACTGCGGGAACTCACCGACACGGTGACCGCGCTCGCCGACGGAAACCCCATGTTCGCCGCCGAGTTCGTCCGCCTCGCGCTGCGCCGCGCGTGCGCCGACACCCCGGCGGCCGGCGACGGCGGCTACGGCGGGGTGGCCGCGCTGATCCCCACGGCGGTGCGCGGCGCCCTCCAGGCCAGACTGGACGAACTGCCCGCCGACCTCAGGACCGTCGCGCAGGACGCCGCCCTGATCGGCGACGCCGTCTGGCCGGAGACCCTCGCCGCGCTGCAAAGACGCCGCGACGGCGAGGTGACGGCCGCACTGGACGAACTCACCCGGCGCGGCGTCCTCACGACGCTCGGCACCGGCGCCGACGGCCCCATCCGGTTCGCGTTCCGCCAGCCGCTGCTGCGGGAGGTGGCGTACGCGCGGGTACCGCAGGGCCTGCGCGCCGCCAAACACACCGAACTGGCGGGCTGCGCGCCCGGATCCCGCGCCCCGGGCGAGCGCCGCCGGCCGGTCGCGCCCGAACTGCTGCGCCTGTACTCCGTGGTGGAGCGCCTGCGCCGCTGAGCGCTACTCGCGGGCGGTGACGACGCGCGCGGGGTCGGGGTCGGCGGCGTACAGCAGGTCGACCACGTCCCCGCGCCGCTCGGTCACCCGGCGCTGGTTCAGATAGCCCTTGTCGGTGATCTCGCCGTCGTCGATGCTCGGCGGCTCGGCCACCAGCACCAGCCGTTCGACGCGCGACGCGGCGCCGCCACCCCGGTTGAGCGCGGCCAGCACCCCGGCGAGATGCCGGCGCAGTCCGACGTGGCCGACCAGCTCCGCGGGATCCGTGGCCCGCGTACCGAGCAGCTCGTTGGCGCGGGCCGGGGCCGGCCAGGCGATCGCCGCGACATGCTCCCGGTCGCCGCCGACCAGCACCACGTCCGACAGCACCCCGGCGGCCGACAGCAGGGCGTTGCGCAGCCGGCCGGTGACCACCCAGGTGCCGTTGGCGAGCTTGAAGTCCTCGGCGGTCCGGCCGTCGAAGACCAGCCCCCGGCGGGGATCACCGGGGTCGAGCAGCCGCGCCGCGTCGCCCGTGCGGTAGTAGCCCTCCTCGTCGACCGCGTCCGACATCTCCGCGCCCAGGTATCCGGGGGCGACCGAGGCGCTGCGCACCCGGAGTTCGGCCCGCCCGTCGAGCGGGACGAGCTTCAGCTCGACACCCGGCAGCGGGATACCGATGCCCTCGCGCACCCCGCCGTACGTCGACGTCGCCGCCGGCCCGGTCTCCGTCGCGCCCCACGACGACACGATGTCGACGTCCCGGCCCGTCGCCGACCTCGCGACGGCGTGCAGCCGCCGCCGCAGCGCGTCCGGCAGATCGGCACCGGCGTACATGATGACCCTGATCCGCGACAGCACCTGCCGGGCCAGCGCGGGATCACTCTCCAGGCGCTGCGCCAACAGGGCATAGCCCGCGGGTACGTTGACGCAGACGGACGGCGGGATCACGCGCAGCGCGTCGACGGTGCGCTCGAACGCGGCGGGCAGTGGCGCCCCGTCGTCGATGTGCAGGGTGCCGCCGTTGCACAGCGCCAGATGCAGGTTGTGGTTCCCGCCGAACGTGTGGCTCCACGGCAGCCAGTCGGTGAGTGTCGGCGGCTCGGACTCCAGGAAGGACCAGGCCTGCCGGATCATCTGCTGGTTGGCGCAGAGCATCCGATGGGTGTTGAGCACCCCCTTCGGGCCGCCGGTCGAGCCCGACGTGAACAGGATCTTCGCCACGGTGTCGGGGCTCAGCGACTCGAACGCCCTGTCCACCGCGCCGGTGACCACGGTGTTCCGCAGCGCGCCCACGGTGAGGTCGCCCGCGGTGGGGGAGTGGGAGACCAGCGTCCGCGGCGCGGTGCCCGCGGCCACCGCGGCGGCGTCCAGGGCGGAGCGGAAGCGGACGCCGTCGTCGGCGTACACCAGCCCCGGCCGCACCAGGGCGGCGATGGCGCGCAGCCGCGCGTGATCGGTGCTGCGCACCGAGTAGGCCACGCTGACCGGGACCACGGGCACACCGGTCAGATAGCCGGCGAGCGTGAGCACCAGATGGTCCAGGGAGTTGCCGGACAGCAGCAGCACGGGGGCGTGCGGCCCGTACCCCCGCTCCAGGAAGGCCTGGCCGACCGCCGCCGCGGCCTCGGCCGCCTCGCCGTACGTCAACCGCCGCCAGCCGTCCCCGTCCCGCTCGGCGGCCAGCGTCCGCTCCGGGCACTCGGCGGCCCAGCGGCGCAGCGCGTGCCCGAGCGTCGGCGGATACTCCCGCAGCTCCTCGCCGACCCGCAGCACCCGTGTCCCGTCGGCGCGTTCCTCACAGAGCACCTCGGCGACCGCGGTGACGGCGGACACCGCCGTACTCACCGGACCACCAGCCCGGAGCCCGCGTCCGGCATCTGAAGCTCGACCACACCGCGCAGTTCACCGGAGCGGATCAGGGTGACGACCCGCTCGATGTCGGTGTCCAGCGGCCGGTCCCGGTCCAGGAACTCGCACACGTTACGCACCGCGCCGTACGCCGCCAGGGTCGGGGCGCTGAGCCGTCCCACCCCCCGCAGATCCGCCGCCTGGCACAGGGCGATGAGATGGATGGCGGCGATGCGCTGGACCAGCTCGACCACCGAACGGGCGTCGCGCGCCGCGATCGTGCCCATGCTCACCTTGTCCTGGTTGTGCGCCTCCGTGGACCGGGAGAACGACGCCGCCGGCATGGTCCACTTCAGCGCCTCGGCGGCCAGCGACGACGCCGTGATCTGCATGCCCTTGAAACCGTGGAACAGCCCGGCCTCGTAGTCGTCCGGCTCCAGCCACGGGATCAGGTTCGGGGTGAGGCCGTTGTTGAACTTCTCGTCCACCACCAGCTCCAGCTGCCGGTCCAGCAGATCGCCGACGCTGGCCACGGCCGTCTTCAGCGCGTCCATCGCCTGCGCGACATGACCGCCGTAGAAGTTGCCGCCGCTGCGCACCGCGCCCTCGGCCACATGGAACAGCGGGTTGTCGTTCGCGGAGTTCACCTCCACGGTCAGCCAGCGCAGCGCCCAGTCCGCCGTGTCGCGCAGGACGCCGGTCACGTGCGGGGCGCAGCGCACCGAGTAGTGGTCCTGGATCGGCCGCTCCAGCTCCCCGAAGTCCGCGTCGGGCCGGCGGATCCCCGGGTCCGCGGCGGTGTCGCCGGTGAGGATCGAACGGATCGTCGCGGCGCTGCTCACCATGCCCTCGTGCGGCTTCGCCTCGAACAGGAACGGGGCGAAGTGCGAGGCGTTGCCGAGCAGCACCTGACTGGTCAGCGCCGTGCACAGATCGGCGGCGAACATCAGCTCCCGCGCGTCGTGCAGCGCGAGCACCGCGAAACCGGACATGAACGAGGTGCCGTTGACCAGGGCGAGCCCCTCCTTGGCCTCCAGGACCAGCGGGCTCAGACCGCTCTCGGCGAGCGCGACCGCCGCCGGCTTCTCCTGCCCCCGGTGCGTCACCGTGCCCCGCCCGGTGAGCGCCGCCGCCAGATAGCTCAGCGGCACCAGATCACCGCTCGCGCCCACCGAGCCGCGCTCCGGGATCCGCGGCAGGATGTCCGCGTTGAGCAGGTCGATCAGCCCGGAGACCAGCTCGGGCCGGACCCCGGAGACCCCACGGGCGAGGCAGTTGGCGCGGATCGTCATGGTCGCCCGGACCACGTCGGCCTCGGCCATGGGGCCCACGCCCGACGAGAGGAACCGGATCAGGTTGTCCTGGAGGCTGCTCGTCTTGCGCTGGGAGATCTGCCGGGCGCTGCTGTCGCCGAACCCCGAGGTGACCCCGTAGATCGGGGTGCCGGACTCGATCAGGGAGTGCTTCATCGCGTTGGACGCCGCGATCGTCCCGGCCGCGTCCGCGGCGAGGGTGACGAGGCGGGTGCCCGGGTGCCTGGCCACGGTGACGATGTCGTCGGGGGAGAGCCCGTGCCCGTCGAGGGGTACCTCGCGCAGCCGGGTCCGCTGGTCGGTGGTGGGGATGAGCATCTCAATCCTCTTTTTGCGGGAAGTAGCCCGTGCGGATGAAGAATTCGTCGTAGGTGCGGAACAGCTCCCGCGTGGGTTCGGGGCGCACGATTCCGGTGCCGGCCAGCGCGTCGTCGGTGGCCGAGCTGTCCATGGCGAGGTAGACGTCGTTCGGATCGGCACTCGCGGAGACCGCCTCGAACGACTCGAGGAGCGGCAGCAGCGCGTTGCCCGGATCGGCGGTGACCCGGGCGTGCCAGGTGGGACGGTCCAGTTCGACGAGCCGGTGGCCGAACGACCGCAGATGCGCCACGAGTTCACCGAAGTGGACCGGGCTGCGGCCGGAGAGGTGGAAGGTACGGCCCTGTGCGTCCGGGCTGCGGGTGAGCGCGAGTACGGCGGCACTCACGTAGTCCACCGGCACAAGCTGGAAGCTGCCGCCGAGGTCCGTGGGGAACGCCTTCGCCTGGAGCATGCCCTTGACGCTGAGCCACACGAAGTCCCGTGTCTGGCAGGCGCCTTGGACCTGGTCGCCGGAGACCAGGTCCACCCGGTGCACGGTGACCGGCAGGCCGCGTTCCCGGGCCAGGCCGATGAGTTGCTCGGCCACCCACTTGCTCTGCGAGTAGCCGTTGCGCAGCGCCTCCGGCGGCCCGGTCGGATCCTCGGGCCGCAGCGGCACCCCGCGCGTCACCGGCCGGGCGAACACCCCGGTGGTGGAGATGTGATGCACCGGGACGGTCCGGTGCCGGGCCGCGAGGCGCAGGATCCCGGCGGTGCCGCCGGCATTGGCGTCCTTCAGGGCACCGTACGGCTGAAGCCAGTTGACCTGCGCTCCCGCGTGCACCACCAGGTCGACCGAGCGGGCCAGCCCGTCGAACACCGCCTCCGTCAGCCCGAGTTGGGGTTGGGCGAGATCGCCGAGGACCACGTCCAGCCGGGCCGGGTCGACGTCGTCCCACAGTCCGTACCACCGCAGGTTCTCCGTCAGCCGGCCCACCGCGTCGGCGTGGTCCGTGCCACGCACCAGACAGCGCACCCTCGCCCGCGTGGTCCGCATCAGGTCCCGCAGCAGGAACGCACCGATGAAACCGGTCGCGCCGGTCAGCAGCACCTCGTCCGGGTCGTCGGTGACCCGGACGACCGTGGCGGCGGGCCGGATGTCGTCGGCGAGGTGTACGTCGGCCTGGAAGTCCTCCGCGGTGGGCGCGTCGTCGACCGCCGTGCCGGGGAAGAGGTCGCCCAGCAGCCGGTCCGCGACGGACTCCGGGGTCGGATGGTCGAAGACCAGCGTGGGCGGCAGCCGCAGCCCGGACGCGGCGTCGAGCTGGTTGCGGAGCTGGACGGAACCGAGCGAGTCGAGACCCAGCTCGGGAAACGGCACGCCGGCGCCGACGGCGGCCGGCCCGTCCAGCCCGAGCAGGGCGGCGACCCGGGTCCGTACGAGATCGAGGATCCGAGTACGTCGGTCGGCCACCGGCAGCGCGGCCAGGTCGTCGGCGAGCAGCGTCCCGTCGGTGTCGGCCACCGCACGCCGGGCCCCGCGCCGGGCGAGGCCGCGCAGCAGGGGCGGGATCAACGGCTGCCGCCGTACCGTGTCCAGATCGATCGGGCAGGCGACGACGGACGGCAGCCCGGACGCGACGGCGGCGTCCAGCAGGGCGGTGCCGCGCTCGACGGAGACCGTCCCGAAGCCCTCCCGGGCGACCCGGGCGAGATCCGTCCCCGAGGCCATACCGCCCTCGTCCAGCGCCCAGGGTCCCCACGCCACCGAGACGGCGGGCAGACCGGCCGCGGCCCGCCGCTCCGCCAGCGCGTCCAACGCGGTGTTGGCGGCGGCGTAGTTGGCCTGCCCAGGGCCGCCGAAGGCACCGGCGACGGAGGAGAACAGCACCAACGCGGTCAGGTCGTCGCCGCGGGTCAACTCGTCCAGATACCGGGCGGCTTGTGCCTTGGGGCGCCATACGGCGTCGAGCCGGTCCGGCGTCAGCGCGGTGAACGCCCCGTCGTCCAGCACACCCGCCGCATGCACCACCGCGCGCACCGGCCGCTCGGCGCGGACCCGGTCGAGGAGCGCCGCGAGGGACTCCCGGTCGCCGACGTCACAGGCCTCCACCCGGGCTTCGGCGCCCAGCCGGGCGAGCGCGTCGACGAGGTCCGCCGCACCTGCGGCACGGGCGCCGCTGCGGCTGGTCAGGACCAGGTGCCGGACGCCGTGTACGGCGGCCAGGTGCCGGGCCACGGCGGCGCCCAGCGCTCCGGTGCCACCGGTGATCAGGACGGCGCCGTCGGTGGGCCACACTCCGGAGGCCGTGGGCGCCGGGACGGGAGCCAGCCGCGGCTCCAGCACCCGACCGTCACGCAACGCCACCTGCGTCAGCCCGGAGGCCGCCACCGCGGCGAGGAGCGACGGCGGTACGTCGGCCCCGGCCTCGGCGTCGACGAGCACCAGCCGACCGGGGTGCTCGGACTGCGCGGAGCGCAGCAGACCCCATACGGGGCCGGCGTCGGAGGGCGCACCGCCGTCCACCGCGACGGCGTTCCGGGTGAGTACGACGAGCGGGGCGGTGGTGGGCGGGCCCGTGAGTACGCGCTGGACGGTGTCGAGCACGTGGTGCAGGGCGTGGGGGCCCGTGACGTGTTCGACGGGTGGGACGGGGGTGTTGGCGGCGGGCGGGGCGAGGGGGCCGGTCGGGGGCGGGGTGAGGGAGCGGGTGGTGGCCGGGGCGAGGGGGGCGGCGGTGGGGAGTACGACCGGTGTCCACACCGTCCGGTAGAGATCGGTCGAGGAGAGCGCCGGCTGCGGATCCCCGTACGTGATTCCGTCCACGCCGGCGATCACCCGCCCGGCGCGGTCGGCGAGCAGCAGTTCCGGTCCGCCCGGCGGGGTGGCCACCACCCGGGCCGTACGCGCTCCGGCGGCGTGGACGCGCACACCCCGCCACCGGAGCACGGGCCGGTGGCCGGTCGCCGCGGACAGCAACTCCGGGTGCAGTACGTAGTGTTCGGTGTCGGTGTCGGCTGTGTCGCCGTCCACGGAGAGGTCGGTCGGGCCGGAGGTGACGTCGGCGGGCGGTACGGCGGATACCGGGCTGAGCCGGCCGTGGGCGTACCGGGTCCAGGCGCCGCCGTCCGCGGGACGGGCATGGAGCCGGACGTCCCGGCGGCCGTCGGAATCGGCCGCGTCGACGACTACCTGCAACTCGGCGCCCCCGCGCGGCGGGACGAGTACGGCGTCGACGGTGAGGGACTCCACGGTGGTGCAGTCGACCTCGTCGGCCGCGCGCAGGGCCGCCTCGATCCACACCGTGGAGGGCACCCGCGTACCCGCCGTCCGCCCGACCAGCGTGACACGGCCACTGTCCGGATCCTCGACGACCGAGGTCAGCAACGGATGCCCGGTGGCGGGGCGGTCGCCGGTGCGCCGGGCGGGCTGCCAGTACCGGCGCCGGTCGAAGGCGTAGGTGGGAAGGTCGGTCGGCCGGGCGCCGGTGCCGGCGAAGAAGGCCGGCCAGTCCACCGGTACGCCGGCCGCGAAGAGCCGGGAGAGTGCGGTCAGCAGGCTGAGCGGCTCGTCGTCGGCGGGGTGCGCCGGAGCCACGGCGACCGGCGCCTCGCTGATCAGGCCGGTCAGTACCGCACCCGGGCCGACCTCGACGAACGTGTCGACACCGCCGGCGGTCATGGCGGTGACGGCGTCGGCGAACCGGACGGGTTCGCGTGCGTGCCGGGTCCAGTACCGCGGATCGGTGACCTCACCGGGCCGTACCGCCCGCCCGAACAGGCCTGATATCAGCGTGAGTCGGGGCTCGCGCAGGGTCAGTCCGCGCACGACGGCGGCGAAGTCGTCGAGCATGGGCTCCATCAGCGGCGAGTGGAAGGCATGGCTGACCCGCAGCCTCGTACGGCCGACCCGCCCCAGGTCGGCCAGTACCGCACCGACCGCCGTCGCCTCGCCCGAAATCACCACCGAACGGGGCCCGTTGACGGCCGCGATGTCCACGCCGTCGCGCAGCAGCGGACGGACCTCGTCCTCGGAGGCCCGCACCGAGACCATCTCGCCGCCACCGGGCAGCGCCTGCATCAGCCGGCCCCGCGCGGCCACCAGCGTCACCGCGTCCGCGAGGTCCATCGCGCCCGCCACATGCGCCGCGGTGATCTCGCCCAGCGAGTGCCCGGCCACCGCGGAGGGCCGCACACCCCAGGACTCCAGCAGCCGGAACAGCGCGACCTCGAACGCGAACAGCGCGGGCTGCGCGTACTCGGTACCGTCCAGGCCCTCGCCCGAGGCGATCACCTTTGCCAGCGTGGGTGAGAACCGCTCACAGATGTCGGAGTAGACCTGCTCGAACAGCGGGAAGGCGGTGGCCAGTTCACGGCCCATACCCGCGCGCTGGGCGCCCTGCCCCGAGAACACCGCCCCGATCCGTCGCCGCCCGGCGGGGTCGGATGCCTGAGTCGCGGCGGTCAGCCCACGGACGAGGTCCTCCCGCGTACGGGCCGGGACGACGACGCGGTAGGGCAGGGCCGCGCGGGTGGTGGCCAGGGAGTACGCCACGTCTGTGAGGGAGTCGTCGGCGACAGTGGCCAAGTGGTCGGCGAGGCGGTCGAGTTGGGTGCGGAGGCCGCCGGGGGTCGCGGCCGTGACGACGAAGGGCAGGACGGGGGATTCCGGCCGAGGGGTGGCCTCCGCCGTGGTCGGGTCCTCGGCCGCGGGCGGCTCTTCGACGATGACGTGGGCGTTGGTGCCGCTGATGCCGAAGGAGGACACCCCGGCCCGCCGGATCCGCTCGCGGTTGCGGGGCCACGGCTGTTCCCGGACGGCGAGCTTCACCGCCCCGGCCGACCAGTCCACGACCGGTGTCGGCTCGTCGGCGTGCAGCGTCCGCGGCACGGTCTCGTGGCGCAGCGCGAGCAGCACCTTGATGACACCGCCCACCCCCGCGGCGGCGGACGAGTGTCCGATGTTGGATTTGAGTGAGCCGAGCCAGGCGGGGTGTTGGGGGGTGTGGGTGTGTCCGTAGGTGGTGAGGAGGGCTTGGGCTTCGATGGGGTCGCCGAGTCGGGTTCCGGTGCCGTGGGCTTCGATGAGGTCGATGTCGGTGCCGGTGAGGTGGGCGTCTTGCCAGGCGTGGTGGATGACGTGTTGTTGTGCGGTGCCTGAGGGTGCGGTGAGTCCGTTGGAGGCGCCGTCCTGGTTGAGTGCGGTGCCGCGGATGATGCCGAGGACGGGGTGTCCGTTGTGTTGGGCGTGGGAGAGGGGTTCGAGGAGGAGGATGCCGGCGCCTTCGGACCAGCCGGTGCCGTCGGCGTCGGCGCTGAAGGACTTGCAGCGTCCGTCGACCGCCAAACCCTGCTGACGCGAGAACTCGATCCAGGCACCGGGGGTCGACATGACGGTGACCCCGCCGGCCAGTGCCATCGTGCACTCGCCGGAGCGCAGGGAGCGGACAGCGAGGTGCAGGGCGACGAGTGACGACGAGCACGCCGTGTCCACCGTGATGGCCGGGCCGTTCAGGCCGAGCGTGTACGCGATCCGGCCGGACGCGACACTGGCCGCGCCGCCGGCGAGCAGATGCCCCCGCAACTCGTCCGGACCGTTGTCCATGTCGGTGTAGGACTGACCGGCGAAGCCCGCGAAGACCCCGGTGGACGTGGATCGTAGGGAGGTCGGGTCGATACGGGCGCGTTCGATCGCCTCCCAGGCCACCTCCAGCAGCAGCCGCTGCTGCGGATCGGTCGCCAGGGCCTCGCGCGGCGACATACCGAAGAACTCGGGGTCGAAGTCCCCGGCTCCGTCGAGGAAGCCGCCGCGAGTGGTGTCGGACCGCAGGGCGAGGTCGGCGAGGTCCCAGCCACGGTCCTGCGGGAACTCACCGATCGCGTCGACGCCGTCGTGGACGAGCCGCCAGAGGTCCTCGGGGGTACGGACGCCGCCCGGGTACCGGCACGCCATCGACACCACGGCGATCGGGTCGTCGACGGACTCCAGCTCGGTGACCCGCTCCCGGGTGCGCCGCAGCTCCGCCGTGACCCGTTCCAGATAGGTGGTGAGCTTCCGCTCGTTCGGGGTGGTCATGGGTCAGCTCTCTTCCGGGCCGTGGGGGCCGAGTTCCCTGTCGACGAGCGCGAAGAGGTCGTCGAGTGACACTTCCGGACCGGAGCCGGAGCCGGAGCCGACGTCGGAGCCGGAGCCGGTGCCATGGTCGGGACCGGTGCCGGCGCCCGGACCGGGGCTCAGCAGTGCCCGCAGATGTCCGGCGAGCGCGGTCGGTGTGGGGTGGTCGAACACCACCGTGGCGGCCAGTGACAGACCACTGACCCGGTTGATCCGGTTGCGCAGCTCGACCGCGGTCAGCGAGTCGAAGCCCATCTCGTGGAACGGCCTTTCGGGGACGATCGCACCGGGCTCGGTGTGGCCGAGGACAGCCGCGGTCTGTTCGCAGACGACGTCGAGCAGATGGGCGTCCCGATCACCCTCGGGAAGCTGGGCGAGCCTGTCCGGCAGGAGGGAGCCGGTCGCCTCGGAGGTCGCCCGAGTCGGGGCGGTCGCCGTCTCCGGGGGCGCCCCGTCGGCGATCCAGTAGTGCCGCCGGTCGAAGGCGTAGGTGGGCAGGGTGATACGGCGGGCACCTGTGCCGTCGAAGTAGGCGGCCCAGTCGACGGGGATGCCGGCCGTGTGCAGCCGGGTGAGGCCGGTGAGGAACGCGGTGGTCTCTGCGGTGCCCCGCCGGGCCAGGGAGACGGCCGTTGTGTCGGTGATCAGCCCGGTGAGGGTGGCGTCCGGGCCGACCTCGACGAACGTGTCGACACCGCCGGCGGTCATGGCGGTGACGGCGTCGGCGAACCGGACGGGCCTGCGGGTGTGGCGGACCCAGTAGCCGGGTTCGGTGAGCTCGCCCTGCTCGACCGTACGTCCGAGCAGGCCGGAGACGAAGGGGAGTTGAGGTTCGCGCAGGGTGAGGCCGGCGACGACGTCGGCGTACTCGTCGAGCAGCGGCTCCATGAGGGGCGAGTGGAAGGCGTGGGACACGCTGAGCCGCTTGGTACGGAGGTCCCCGCGGACGGCCCGGAGCGAGTCGACGCTGGCCCCGACCGCCGTAGCGGTGCCCGAAACGACCACGGAGGCCGGTCCGTTGACGGCGGCGAGCGCGGCTCCGGGGGCGAGATGCGGGGTGACGTCGTCCTCGGAGGCCTGCACGGCCACCATCACCCCACCCGCGGGCAGCGCCTGCATCAGCCGACCACGGGCGGCTACGAGGGTGACGGCGTCGTCGAGGTCGAACACGCCCGCGAGATGCGCGGCGGTGATCTCGCCCAGGGAGTGCCCGGCGACCATGTCCGGCCGGATGCCGAAGGACTCCAGCAGGCGGAAGAGAGCCACCTGGTGGGCGAAGAGGGCGGGTTGGGCCGACTCGGTACGGTCGAGTCCGTCCCCCGAAGCGATGGTCTTCGCCAGGTGGGGCGAGAAGCGCTCGCACACCTCCGCGTGGATCCGCCCGAACAGCGGGTACGCGGCGGCCAGTTCGCCGCCCATCCCCGCCCACTGCGCGCCCTGCCCCGAGAACACCATGCCCGGCCTGCGGTCGCCCGTGACCGTCTCGTCGGTGCGGAGGGCGAGTTGGGCGAGCGCCTCGGCGGGGGTGCGGGCCACGACCGCGGTCCGGTGGGGCAGCGGCGAGCGGGTCACGGCGAGCGAGTACGCGATGTCCAGCGGGTCGGCCGCGGGGTCCCGGAGCAGGGTGGAGAGACGATCGACCTGGCCGTCCAGGGCGGTGGGGGAGGCGGCGGAGACGAGGAACGGGAGGACGGGGGAGTTCGGTCGGGGTTCGGCGCCCTGTGGGACGCCCTCTTCCACGGCCGGTACACCGTTCGCGATCAGCGCCTCTTCCACAGCCGGTGCCTCTTCGACGATGACGTGGGCGTTGGTGCCACTGATGCCGAAGGAGGACACCGCGGCCCGCCGGACCCGTTCGGGGCTGCGCGGCCACGGCCGGGCCTCGTTCAGCAGGCGGACCGCACCCGTGCCCCAGTCGACCTCCGGTGTCGGCTCGTCGGCGTGCAGGGTGCGGGGCATCCGCTCGTACCGCATGGCCTGCACCATCTTGATCACCCCGGCGACGCCCGCCGCCGCCTGTGTGTGTCCGATGTTGGATTTGAGTGAGCCGAGCCAGGCGGGGTGTTGGGGGGTGTGGGTGTGTCCGTAGGTGGTGAGGAGGGCTTGGGCTTCGATGGGGTCGCCGAGTCGGGTTCCGGTGCCGTGGGCTTCGATGAGGTCGATGTCGGTGCCGGTGAGGTGGGCGTCTTGCCAGGCGTGGTGGATGACGTGTTGTTGTGCGGTGCCTGAGGGTGCGGTGAGTCCGTTGGAGGCGCCGTCCTGGTTGAGTGCGGTGCCGCGGATGATGCCGAGGACGGGGTGGTTGTTGTGTTGGGCGTGGGAGAGGGGTTCGAGGAGGAGGATGCCGGCGCCTTCGGACCAGCCGGTGCCGTCGGCGTCGGCGCTGAAGGACTTGCAGCGGCCGTCGACCGCCAGCCCCTGCTGACGCGAGAACTCCACGAACGTCGTCGGCGTCGACATGACGGTGACCCCGCCGGCCAGTGCCATCGTGCACTCGCCGGAACGCAGGGAGCGGACGGCCAGGTGCAGGGCGACCAGTGACGACGAGCACGCCGTGTCCACACTGATCGCGGGACCGTTCAGACCGAAGGTGTACGCGATCCTGCCGGACGCCACACTGCCCGCGCCGCCGGTCATCAGATAGCCCTCCACCCCCTCCGGGAGCCGTTCGGTCCGTACGGCGTAGTCGTGGGAGCTGACCCCCGTGAACACACCGGTACGGCTGCCATGGACCGCCGAGACGGGGATGCCGGCGTTCTCCCACGCCTCCCACGCGATCTCCAGCAGCAGCCGCTGCTGCGGGTCCATGGCGAGGGCCTCGCGCGGACTGATGCCGAAGAGCGTCGCGTCGAACTTCCCGGCGTCGTAAAGGAAACCGCCGTGGCGGGTGGCCGACCGGCCGGTCCGCGCGGGGTCGGGATCGAAGAGCCGGTCGGTGTCCCAGCCGCGGTCCCGCGGGAACTCGCCGATCGCGTCCACCTCGTCGGCGACCAGCCGCCACAGCTCCTCCGGGCCGGTGGCGCCGCCGGGGAAGCGGCCCGCCATCGCCACGATGGCGATCGGGTCGTCCGCCACCTCCGGCGGGCGTCCGGTCACCGGCTCCGGTGCGGCCGGGGCGGGCGCGACGCCGAGCACCCGCTCGCGCAGGTGTGCGACGAGGGCTGTTGGTGTCGGGTGGTCGAAGAGGAGGGTGGCGGGCAGGGGCAGACCGGTCGCGGCCCGGAGCCGGTTGCGCAGCTCCACCACGGTCAGCGAGTCGAAGCCGGACTCGCGGAACGCCCGGTCCGCGGGGATCGCGTCCCGGTCGGCGGCGTCATGGCCCAGGACGGTGGCCGCGTGGGAGCGGACCAGATCGAGGAGGTGACGCTCCTGCTCGGGACGCGACAGCCCGGCGAGAGCGCCGGCGAGCCCGGTGAGTGTTCCGGCCGTCCCGTTCTCCTCACCGGGAGCGTCGGCCTGGGCACGGGCCGGGGCCCGGACCAGACCACGCAGGAGCGGCGGGAGTACGTTGTCCCGCGCCCGGCCGCGCAGCGCCGCCAGGTCGAGACGGGCGGGCAGTACGACGGCCCGGTCACCGCCGGACGACGCGGCGAGCAGCGCCAGTCCGTCGGCCGTGGACATCGGGGCGAGGCCGGACCGGCGCAGTCGCGCGAGGTCGGTCCCGGTGAGCTCGCCCAGCCCGCTGCCGCGCTCCCACAGGCCCCACGCCATCGAGACCCCCGGCAGTCCCCGTGCCCGTCGTTGGTGCGCGAGGGCGTCGAGGAAGGCGTTGGCCGCCGCGTACGCCGACTGTGCGGGCGTACCGAGCACACCCACGGCGGACGAGAACAGCACAAACGCCAACAGCGGGAGATCGCGGGTCAGTTCGTCCAGGTGGATCGCGGCGTCGACCTTCGGGCGCAGGACGGCGTCCAGGCGTTCGGGCGTCATCGTCTCCAACGGGCCGTCGTCGACCGCACCCGCCAGATGGAACACACCGGTCAGCGGGTTCTCGGCGGGTACGTCGGCGATCAGCGCGGCAAGCGCGGCGCGGTCGGCCACGTCGCAGGCGCGGACCCGGACATCGGCGCCCGCGGCGGTGAGTTCGGCGACCAGTTCGGCGGCTCCTGGTGTGTCCTCGCCCCGGCGCCCGGTGAGGAGCAGGTGCCGGCAGCCGGCGGAGACGAGCTGCCGGGCCACGTCCCCACCCAGGGCCCCCAGCCCGCCGGTGATCAGTACCGTGCCGTCCGGCCCGACCGCGTGCCCGGCGACGGGCGCCGCCCGGACCAGACGCGGGACGAGCACCTCGCCGGCCCGGAGCGCCGCCTGGGTCTCCCCGGCCGCCACCGCGAGCGCCGCCGCACGGCGGACACCGTCCTCGTCACCCACGGCGTCGACATCGAGGAGCAGAAACCGCCCGGGATGTTCGGCCTGCGCGGAGCGAACCAGTCCCCAGACGGCCCCCTGCGCGGGGTCACTCACCTCGCCGTCCGCACGCACGGCGACGGCACCTCGGGTGACGACGACCAGCAGACCCGGGACCGACGGCTCCTCGGCGAGCCACGCACGCAGACCGGCGAGGACATCGGCTGTGGCGGCACGGACATCGGCCGCCACTGCACGGACATCGGCCTCGACGGTACGGACATCGGCCGCCTCTGCACGGGCATCGACCGTCGAGACGTCACCACCCGCCGTCCCCTCCACCAGAGCCCGTCCCACGCTCAGCAGAGTCAGGTCGGCGGCGGCGGGTGCGGGGCCCGACGGCAGCGGCTGCCAGTCGACGCCGTACAGTGCCGCCCCGCCCGTGGGCCCGGCCGTCAGGTCCGACGCGGCGACCGGGCGCAGCAGCAGCGACTCGACGGTCGCCACGTGGGCGCCGGAGGGCGCGGTCGCCGTCACGCTGACGGCGTCGCCGCCCGCCGGAGCGATCCGCACCCGCAGACTGGTGGCACCGGCCGCCGCGACGGTGACGCCGGACCACAGGAACGGCAGCCGCAGCCCCCCGCCCCCGCCGCGCGGCAACTCGGCGTGCAGCGCGGCGTCCAGCAGCGCCGGGTGTACGGCGTACCGTCCGGCGTCCGTGTGCTGCGCCGGGTCGAGTGCCACCTCGGCGTACGTCTCCGCGCCCCGCCGCCAGGCGGCCCGCAGGCCCCGGAACGCCGGCCCGTACCCGTATCCGTCCGCCGCGCGCTCGGCGTAGAACGCGCTCACGTCGACGGGCTCGGCGTCCGGCGGCGGCCAGGCGGTGACCGGAGCCTGCGGCGCCGCGACGGCCGCCGTCAGGATGCCGACGGCGTGCCGCGTCCACGGTTCGTCGTCGCCGGCCGTACGACGGGCGTGCACCGCGACCGGGTGCCCGCCGTCGGCCCCGGGCCCCTCGACGGTGACCCGCAGCTGCACGGTGGCGCCCTCGGGCAGCAACAGCGGCCGTTCCACGGTCAGTTCCTCGACACGGGCACACCCCACCTCGTCCCCGGCCCGGAGCGCCAGCTCGACAAAGGCCGTACCGGGCAGCAACGCCGTACCGCCCACCGCGTGATCGGTGAGCCAGCCCGGCGAGCGCGCCGAGACCCGGCCGGTCAGCACGGCCCGGTCCCCGTCGACCTCGGTGAGGACCGCGCCGAGCAGCGGATGGTCGGCCGGGACCAGCCCGGCGGCCTCGACGTCGGACGGACCGGTGCCGGGCGCCAGCCAGTGCCTGCGGCGCTGGAAGGGGTACGTGGGCAGTTCCGTGCGGCGGGCGCCGGTGCCGTCGAGTGTGGTGCCCAAGTCCACGGCCACGCCCCGGACATGGGCCTCGGCGAGCGAGCGCAGGAACCGTTCCCGGCCGCCCTCGTCGCGGCGCAGCGTGCCCACCGCCACCGGCTGATGGCCGGCCTCCTCGGCGGTGTCCAGCAGCGCCGACGTGAGGATCGGGTGCGGGCTGCACTCGACGAAGGCACCATGTCCGTCGGCGAGCAGGGCACGCACCGCGCCCTGGAAGTCCACGGGTTCACGGGCGTTGCGGAACCAGTACCCGGCGTCCAGGTCGTCGGCGTCGAGCGGCCCGCCGGTCACCGTCGAGTAGAACGGGATCCGCGGCCGGTGGTGCGGGATTCCGGCGAGCAGCTCCCGCAGCGGTTCGCGCATCGGCTCGACCAGCGCGCAGTGCGACGCCCCGGCCCGTACGACGATCCGGGCGCGGATGCCGTCGGCCTTGCAGCCGGCGACGAACCGCTCGATCTCGTCCGGTTCCCCGGCGACGGTGACCGCGAGGGGCCCGTTCACCACCGCCACGTCGACGGGGACCGCCCGCTCGGCGATCCGGCGGCGCACGTCGTCCGCGGAGAGCTCGATCGCGGCCATCATGCCCCGGCCCGGCAGCCGTTCGGCGAACAGACGGCTGCGACGCACCGCGACCTCGGCGGCGTCCGGCAGGGTCAGCACCCCGGCGACACACGCGGCGGCCAGCTCGCCCTGCGAGTGACCCACCACGGCGGCGGGGCGCACCCCGTGCGCCTGCCACAGGGCGGCGAGGGACACCATCACGGAGAACAGCACCGGCTGTGCCACGTCGGTCCGTTCCAGGTCGGCGGCGCCCGGGCGGCCGAGCACGGTGTCGAGGAGGGACCAGCCGACGAGCGGGTCGATCGCCGCCGCGCACGCGCGCAACCGGTCGGCGAACGCCGGTTCCTGCGCGTACAGCGCGGTCACCATGCCCGGCCACTGCGAGCCGTGGCCCGGGAAGACGAAGGCGACTCGGCCGGGGTCGTGTGCCTCGCCCAGCGCCACCGCGGCGGCCGGGGTGCCGGAGGCGATCGCGTCCAGCGCGTCCGCGAATCCGGCCCGGTCCGCGGCCACGACGGCGGCACGGTGCCGCAGCGCGGCGCGCCCGACACCCAGGGTGAACGCCACGTCGTGCAGGGCGAGTTCGGGGTCGGCGTCGAGACGCTCCCGCAGCCGCGCGGCCTGTTCCCGCAGCGCGCCCGGCGTCTTCGCCGACAGCGGCCACACCACGGGAGCGGCACCCGACAGAGACGACCCGTCCGAAGCGTCGGCCAACTCCGGCCCCTCCGCCGGTTCGTCGGCCAACGCATGCCCCGCCACCGGCTCGTCGGCCGACGAGCCCCGCTCCGCCGGATCGTCCGCCGACAGGCCCCGCCCGTCCGCCGGTTCGTCGGCCGACGAGCCCCGCTCCGCCGGATCGCCCGCCGACAGGCCCCGCCCCGCCGGACTGCCGGCCGACAGACCCCGCCCGTCCGCCGCCTCGGCCGCCGACGAGCCCCGCTCCGCCGGATCGTCCGCCGACAGGCCCCGCTCCGCCGGATCGTCCGCCGACAGGCCCCGCCCCGCCGGACTGCCGGCCGACAGACCCCGCCCGTCCGCCGTACCGTCCGCCGACGAGCCCCGCCTCGCCGCACCGTCCGCCAACGAGCCCCGCCCCGTCGCACCGTCCGCCAACGAGCTCCGCCCCGCCGGATCGTCCGCCGACGGGTGGCCCCGCCCGGCCAGCCGGTCGCCCGGTAGCGGTGGCTCCTCCAGGATGAGATGCGCGTTGGTCCCGCTGATGCCGAACGACGACACACCCGCCCGGCGCGGCCGACCGTCCGTGCGGGGCCAGTCGACCGGCTCGGTCAGCAGCCGTACCGCGCCCGAACTCCAGTCGATGCCGGGCGACGGCTCGTCGACGTGCAGCGTGCGGGGGAGCGTGCCGTTCCGCAGGGCCATGACCATCTTGATCACGCCGGCCATACCCGCGGCGGACTGGGTGTGCCCGATGTTCGACTTGACCGAGCCGAGCCACAACGGCCGTTCGGCGGAACGCCCTTGACCGTACGTGGCGATCAGGGCCTGCGCCTCGATGGGATCACCGAGCCGCGTGCCCGTGCCGTGCGCCTCGACCGCGTCGACGTCGGCGCCGGACAGCCCGGCGGCGGTGAGGGCCCGGCCGACGACCCGGCGCTGCGCGGCACCGTTCGGGGCGGTCAGCCCGTTGGACGCGCCGTCGGAGTTGACGGCCGAACCACGGATCACGGCCAGCACCGGGTGCCCGTGGCGCCGCGCGTCGGAGAGCCGCTCCAGCAGCAGCACACCCACCCCCTCGGCCCAGCCGGTGCCGTCCGCGGCCGCCGCGAACGCCTTCGACCTGCCGTTCGGTGACAGCCCGCCCAGGCGGCTCAACTCGGCGAACACACCCGGCGTCGGCATGACCGTCGCGCCCGCCGCGAGGGCGAGTGCGCACTCCCCGCCGCGCAGCGCCCGCGCCGCCGAGTGCACGGCGACCAGCGAGGCCGAGCAGGCGGTGTCCACGGTGACGGCGGGCCCACGCAGGCCGAGGACGTAGGCGATCCGTCCGGATGCGACGCTCGGTGTGGTGCCGGTGTAGAGGTAACCGTCGGAGCCGTCGGAGGGCTCGCCCATCCGCGGCCCGTACTCCTGGAAGGTCGCGCCGACAAAAACGCCGGTGTCGCTGTCGCGCAGCGAGTCGGGTGCGATGCCGGACCGCTCCAGGCACTCCCACGACGTCTCCAGGAGCAGCCGCTGCTGCGGGTCCAGCGCGGCCGCCTCCCGGGGACTGATGCCGAAGAACGCGGCGTCGAACCCGGCCACGTCGGCCAGGAAACCGCCCTCGCGGACGTACGACGATCCGCGGCGCTCCGGGTCCGGGTCGTACAGGCTGTCGAGGTCCCAGCCGCGGTCGTCCGGGAACGGCCCGATCACGTCGACACCGTCCGCCACGACCCGCCAGAGATCCTCGGGCGACTGGACACCACCGGGGAAACGGCAGGCCATACCGACGACCACGACCGGATCCTCCGTGGAGTCGGCACCCTCCGTGCCACCGGTGGCATCCGGCACGGACTCCGCCTCCGCCTCCGTTTCCCCCTCCGCCCCGGTCCCGTCCCGCAGATGCCCGGCCAGCAGCCCCGGCGTGGGGTGGTCGAAGACCAGCGTCTCCGGCAGCGCCCGGCCGGTCGCCGACGCCAGCCGGACGCTCAGCTCCACGGAGGTGGCGGAGGTGAGTCCGAGATCGCGGAACGACCGGTCGACCGCGATGTCACCGGGAGCGTCCCAGCCCAGGACGGCGGCGGTGTGCCGGCGTACCAGATCCAGGGGATCCCGGGCGGCGGGCACGGGAGACACCGGGACTTCCTCGACGGGCCCACCCGGGGCAGCCGGGGCAGCCGGGGCCTCCGCGTTCCCCTCCGGCAGCCAGTGCCTGCGCCGGCGGAACGCGTACGTGGGCAGGGGAGTCCGCCGCCCACGGCCGGTCAGCGCGGTCAGATCCACCTCCGCGCCGGAGACGAACAGCCCCGCCAACGCCTCGACCACGGTGGTGGGTTCGGGCCGGTCGGCGCGCATCGTGCCGAGGAAGCGGCGCCCCTCGGGAACCCCGGAGCGGGCCGCGGTGGCCAGCACGGTGTCCGGCCCGAGCTCCAGATACGTGGTGGCACCGGCCGCGTCCAGCCGTCGTACACCGTCCAGGAACCGGACGCCGTCGCGCACGTTGCGCACCCAGTACTCCGGGTCGCACAGCTCGGCCGGGGTCGCGAGATCGCCGGTGACGGTGGAGACGATCGGCAGCCGCGGCTCCTCGTACGACATCGAGCGGGCGACCGTACGGAACTCGTCGAGCATGCCGGTCATCCGGGGGGAGTGGAAGGCATGGCTGACCCGCAGCCGGCGGGTCCGGCGGCCCTCGCCGCGCCAGCGGTCGGCGAGTTCGTCGACCACGTCGGCGTCGCCCGAGATCACCACGGCCCGCGGCCCGTTCACCGCGGCGATGCCGACCTGTTCCTCCAGACCGCGCAGTACCGCCCTGACCTCCTCCTCGTCCGCCTCCACGGCCGTCATCGCACCGCCCGCGGGCAGCGCCTGCATCAGCCGGCCGCGGGCGGCGACCAGGGTGCAGGCGTCCGCGAGGGACAGCACCCCGGCGACATGCGCCGCGGCGAGTTCGCCGACGGAGTGGCCGAGGAGCAGCCCCGGCCGTACCCCGAGACCCGTCATGAACCGGTGGAGCGCGACCTCCACGGCGAACAGGCCGGGCTGCGCGTAGCCGGTACGGTGCACGAGATCGGCCTGGGGCGACCCGGGCTCCGCCCACAGCACATGGCGCAGCGGCCGGTCCAACTCCGGGTCGAGGTGCGCGCACACGTCGTCGAAGGCGGCCGCGAAGTCGGGGTGGGCCGTGTACAACTCACGCCCCATGCCCAGCCGTTGGGCGCCCTGTCCGGTGAACAGCGCCGCGACGACACCGCTGGTGCCGGCGGCCTCGCCCTCGACGATCCCGGCGCCCGCGGCGCCCTCTCCCAGCGCGTCGAGCCGGGCCGGCAGGGCCTCGGGCCCGTCGGACACCACCACGGCACGGGTGGGGAACGCGGTACGGGTGGTGAGCAGCGACGCCGCGAGATCGTCCGCCCGCACGTCCGGCCACGCACGCACATGCTCCGCGAGCCGCCGCGCCTGGGCCCGCAGGGCGTCGGCACCCCGCCCCGAGACGACGTACGGCAGGGGGAGGGAGTGCCGGACGGGCTCGGACTCGCCTGTGGGCGTCGGCGCTTCGGCCCGCGTCGGTGCCGCCGTCACCACCAGGTGGCAGTTGGTCCCGCCCATGCCGAAGGAGCTGACGCCCGCGACGAGCGGGGCGTCCGGACGCGGCCACGGAGTGAGCCGGTCGTGGACGCGCAGACGCCATTCCGCCATGGGGATACGGGGGTTCGGCTCACGGTGGTTGCGGCTGGCCGGCAGCTCCCCGGCGTGCAGCGCGAACGCCACCTTGAGCAGGCCGGTGATACCGGCGGCGGCCTCCAGGTGACCCACGTTGGTCTTCGCCGAACCGACGAGCAGTGGCTGGTCGGCGGGGCGGAACCGGCCGAGGGCCGCGCCGAGCGCCCGCGCCTCGACGGGGTCGCCGACACGTGTGCCGGTGCCGTGCAGCTCGACGTACTGGACGGCCGTCCGGTCGACGCCCGCCCGGTCGTAGGCCGCCTCGATCACCTCGCGCTGGGCGTCCGGGTCCGGTGTTGTCAGCTCCGCGCCGCCGCCGTCGTTGTTGACCGCGCCGCCCCGGATCACACACCAGACCGTGTCACCGTCGGCGAGCGCCCGGCGCAGCGGCTTGAGGACCACCAACGCGCCGCCCTCACCGCGGACATAGCCGTTGGCGCGGGCGTCGAAGGTCCAGCACTCGCCGTCCGGCGACAGTCCGCCGAACCGCTCGACGCCCACGGTCGCGGCGCCGGTGAGGTTGAGCTGGACACCGCCCGCGAGCGCCACCTGCGACTCTCCCGAGCGCAGGCTCTCGCAGGCGAGATGGACGGCGACCAGGGACGACGACTGGCCGGTGTCGACACTCATGCTGGCCCCGCGCGCACCCAGCAGATGGGACAGCCGGTTGGCGATCAGGCCGCGGCCGAGCCCGGCCAGGGTGTGGGGTGTGACGGCGTCCGGGCCTGCGGCCGCGGTGAGCCGGGCGTAGTCGTCGGCGATCGCGCCGACGAAGACCCCGAGCCTCGTGCCGCGCACGGACTCCGGCACGATTCCCGCGCTCTCCAGGGACTCCCAGCCGAGTTCCAGCGCGAGGCGCTGCTGGGGGTCCATGGCCGCGGCCTCGCGGGGGGTGACGCCGAAGAAGCCGGCGTCGAAGTCGGCCACGCGGTCGAGGAAACCGCCCCGGCGTACGCGGACCGGGGCGTCGAGCCACCGGTCGGCGGGTGCGTCGGTGACCGCCCCCCGTCCCTCGCGCAGCAGCTGCCAGAACTCGTCGGGGCCGGAGGCGCCGGGCAGCCGGCACGCGATTCCGACAACGGCCACGGGTTCCCGGTGAACAGACTCGTCATGCACGTCTAAAGCCACGGAAAGGACGTTAGGCGCGGTGATCCACCGCACGGCAATTCGCGAGTAATCCGTGTCGCCGGTCCCCCGGCTCGCCGGGGTGAACATGCGGTTACCCCCCGCTGCTAGCTTCCCCGGGGACCTCAGAAAGGCTGGGAGCTGCCGTGAATCCATTTCTGGAAGCGATTCTTGAGAACCGGCCGCCGGACGTGATCGAACAGACGGAACTTCCCGATGAATTCGTCGCCGCGCACATACGCGCGGAGGACACGGAAATGTTCCGTGACGTCGAGCACAAGGACGTACGCAAATCACTTCGGGTCGGCCCGGTCGCGATGCCCGAGTTGGCGCCGGACGAAGTGGTCGTGGCGGTGATGGCCAGCTCGATCAACTACAACACCGTCTGGTCGGCGACCTTCGAGCCCATTCCGACCTTCACCTTCCTGCGCAAGTACGCGGCGCAGGGCGGCTGGGCGGCCCGGCACGACCGCCCGTTCCAGGTGGTCGGCTCGGACGCCGCCGGTGTGGTCGTGCGGACCGGCTCCGGGGTGCGCCGCTGGAAGGTCGGCGACCATGTCGTCGTCCACCCCGTGCACGTCGACGAGCAGGAGCCGGTGACCCACGCCGACGCCATGCTGGGCACCGAGATGCGCGCCTGGGGCTACGAGACCAACTACGGCGGCCTCGCCGAGTTCGCGATCGCCCGCGCCAGCATGCTGGTGCCCAAGCCGGCCCATCTCACCTGGGAGGAGGCCGCCGTCACCCCCATGTGCGGCAGCACCGCGTACCGGATGCTCGTCAGCGACAACGGGGCCCGGATGAAACAGGGTGACGTGGTGCTGGTCTGGGGCGCCGCCGGCGGACTCGGCGCGTACGCCGTGCAGTTCGTGAAGAACGGCGGCGGGATCGCCGTGGGCGTCGTCGGCTCGCAGCGCAAGGCGGAGGCGGTCCGCCGGCTGGGCTGTGACGTGGTGGTCGACCGGGCCGAGATCGGGCTCACCGACACCGCCGAGCCGACGCCGGAGGAGACGGTGGCCATCGGCAAACGGCTCGGGAGGATCATCCGCCGCGAGACCGGCACCGACCCGCACATCGTCTTCGAGCACGTCGGCCGTGCCACCTTCGGCATCTCCGTGTTCGTGCTCGGCCGTGGCGGCACGGTCGTCACCTGCGGCTCCAGCACCGGCTACCACCACGAGTTCGACAACCGCTATCTGTGGATGCGGCTCAAGCGGGTCGTCGGCAGCCACGGCGCGAACCTCCAGGAGCAGGCCGAGACCGGGCGCCTGGTCGAGACGGGGGCGATCGCACCGACCCTGTCCGCTCTGTATCCGCTGACCGAGGCCGCCGAGGCCGCCCGGCTGGTGCAGAACAACGCGCACGTCGGCAAGGTCGGTGTGCTGTGTCTCGCACCGGAACCCGGCCTGGGCGTCACGGCGCCCGAGCTGCGCGAGCGCATCGGCGCGGACCGCATCAACCCGCTGCGGGCCTTCGCACCCGCCGCGTCCCTGTGAGGAGCCGCGAGATGAGCCAAGAGACGAACCGGGAAACCAGCCGCGGGACGAACCGGGAAACCGGCCGCGAGACGAGCCAGGAAACCGGCCGCGGGACGAGCCAGGAGACCGGTCGCGCGCCGGAAGAGCTGGCCGAGCGCTATCTGAGCAGGGCCCTGTCCACCTGGGGACTCGACGTGGAGTACGTCCGCGCCGAGGGCGACACCATGTACCTCGCCGGTGACGAGGGCGCCCTGACCCCGGTCACCGACTTCGTCGGCGGGTTCGGCTCGCTGTTCTTCGGCCACAACCCCCCCGAACTGGTCGCGCTGGCCAAGGATCTGCTCGACGCCGGCACGCCCAGCCACGCCCAGCTCTCCCAGCGCACCGAGGCCCAGCGGGTCGCCGCCGCGCTCGACGTGATCACCTGGCGGGAACTCGACGCGGGTGAGCCGTACGAGGTGGTCTTCGCCAACAGCGGGGCCGAGGCCGTCGAGGCGGCCATGAAACACGCCGAACTGGCCCGTGTGTTCCGGCTGGGCGCGCTCGCCGCCGAACTCGCCGCCCACGCCGAACAGGCCCGCGCCCAGGTCCTCGCGGGCACGGCCGTACTGTCCTCCGCCGCGGCCGAACTGGCCGGCCCGGACGGCGACATCGACGCGCTGCTGGCCGAGGCGCAGCGGCAGAACGCGGCGGCGATGGCGAGGCCGCCGGAGTTCTTCGCCCTGGAGGGCGGCTTCCACGGCAAGCTCGTCGGCAGCCTCCAGCTGACCCACAGCCCGACGTTCCGGCCGCCGTTCCAGGGGCTCGGCGCGCACGCCCGCTTCGTCCCCGCCGACCGGCCGGAGGAGGCGCTCAAGTACGTCGAGACCGAGCAGCCGTTCGCGCTGGACGTCGTCGCCGAGGACGGTGTCGTCGACGTACGGCGGCGGCCCGTGCCGTTCGTCGCCGGGTTCGTCGTCGAGCCGATCCAGGGCGAGGGCGGCATCAGGGTGCTCGGCGCCGCACAGGCCGAGCGGATCACCGAGGTCTGCCGCACCCTGGAGTGCCCGCTCGTCGTCGACGAGATCCAGACCGGCGCCGGACGCACCGGCGCCTTCTTCGCGAGCACCCACATCGGCCTGACCGGCGACTACTACACGCTGGCGAAGAGCATCGGCGGCGGTCTGGCCAAGACCTCCCTGCTGCTGGTCCGGCAGTCCTCGTACGTCAAGGAGTTCGAGCTGCTGCACAGCTCGACGTACGCCAAGGACAGCTTCTCCTGCGCGGTCACCGAGAAGGTGCTGGAGATGCTGGAGCGCGACGGGGGAGCGGCCTACCGGCAGGCCGCCGAGCGCGGGGAACGGCTGCTCGGCGCGCTCCGCGAGATCCACGCCGAGTACGGCGACGTCGTACGCGAGGTACGCGGCCGGGGGCTGCTCGTCGGCTTCGAGTTCGCCGACCAGTCGCACGCGGGTTCGCCGGTGATCCGCAACTACGCCCGCACCGGCTTCCTCGGCTTCGCCGTCTCCGGGTTCCTGCTGCGCCGGCACGGGCTGCGGCTGATGCCGACGGGCAGCGCGTCGCACACCCTGCGGATCCAGCCGTCGTACGCGATCGGCGACGACGCCGTCGACCGGCTGGCGGCGGGTCTGCGCGAGGTCTGCGACCTGCTCCGGCAGCAGGACGCGCTGCCGCTGGTGCACGCCCTGACCGGCGTGGCCACACCTCCGCCGCGCGACCGCGCCCGGGAGGTCGCACCCGCGACGCCCGCGGGTGACGCCGTGGGGCCGCCGCCGGCCGGCGGGGTCGCGTACGTGGCCGAGTTGGGTACGCCGGACGCGCTGCGGCGCTTCGATCCGGCGCTGGCCGACCTGGACGACACCACCCTGCGGGCGTTTGTGGCCCGCTCGGCGGCGGTGCGCGCGATGGCCCCGTGCCCTCCGGTGCGGTACCGCACCGCGACGGGCGCCGAGGCGGCCCTGACCGTCTTCCCCGTGCTGGTGGCGGAGTCCGGCGACACCTCGGGAGCCCTCGCCGCCGACATCGGGGGACAGGTCGCCGCGGCCCGCGCCGCCGGGCACACCACGGTGGTGGTCAGCCCGGAACTGCACCGGCTCGCGGGTACGGACGTCCCCGCGACGACCGTGCCCGCTCCGGCCGGTTTCGCCCTGCCGCCCGGCTTCGGCGCCGGCGGCCTGCTGCCCGCGGAGCTGGCGGAGGCACTGCGCTAGCGAGCCGGCCGGCCCCCACGGGAATGGCCCCGCCCGGACGCGACGCGCGCGTCCGGGCGGGGCCGTTCGTACCGGCCGGGAGGTGTCAGAACAGCAGGGACACCGGGTCGCCGGTGCCGAGCAGCGAACGCGCGTAGTCCTCGAAGATCATGGGCCGGTTCAGCGCCGTGTGCCGGCTGCCGATCTCCAGGTCCCGCCAGTACCGCTGCACCGGATTGGCCTGCGCGAACCCGCTGGTGCCCGCCAGGTCCAGCAGCCGCTGCATCGCCTCGCGGCAGCGCTCCAGCGAACTGACCATGTGCATCCGCAGCCGGGCCCGCTCGGCCGGGGTCGCCTCCTCGCCGTCCGGCACGGAGTCGAAGCCGTCGGCCACGGCGAGCATGTGCAGGGTGCCGGTGTCGATCAGATGGGTGGCCTCGGCGAACTCCTGCTGCACGGAAAGCGAGTCGATCGCCCGAGAGTACGTGGAGAAGGCGAGCGGCTTGTGCTCCTCCAGCTTTGCGCGGACCAGGTCCAGCGCGCCGCGGGCCGCCCCGACCAGGGACGACAGCGAGTGCAGATTGCCCTGGATGAGCACGGTCGGCGCGATCGGCGAATCGGCCTCGCCGTTGGCCTTGAGCGGCGCGAACTGCACAAAGCGGTCCGGTACGAAGAGATCCTCGGCGATCATCGCGTGGGTGCCCGTGCCGAGCAGTCCGGCCACCGTCCAGGTGTGCTCCACGCGCAGCTCGCGGGGTGGCGCCAGCAGATTGGCCACCCCGGTCTGCCTGCCGTCCTCGTACACCGGCACCCAGGCGAGGAACGCCCAGTCCGACAGCTCACAGCCCGAGGCGTACGGGAAACGCCCGTTGACCCGGAGCCCGTCGGCCACCCGGTCGGCGCGCAGCGCGGGGTCGAGGCTCGCGGCCGACAGCATCACGGCGTCCGGATCCCGGCCGTAGATCTCGGTGAGACCCGGCTCCGGCATCAGCATCACCAGGTCCACCGAGGCCGCGTGGTTGGCCGCGATCCAGGCGGTGGACGGGCAGCCCCGGCCCAGTTCGGAGAGGACTTCGACCTGATGCCGCATCGGCAGTTCCCAGCCACCCCATTTGTGCGGCGTACTCAACCGCAGCAGACCGGCGTCGCGGAGGGCGGACATGTTCTCGTCCGGGACTTTCGAATCCTTCTCCGTCTGCTCCGCGTTGCGCCGCAACAAGGGGACGAGTTCCCGTGCCCGCTCGATCAGTTCCTCGCGGGTGGGTACCCGTTCGGCGGTGGTCTGGGCCATGCTGATTTCCTCCTGGGGCCGTACGGGGATGGCTTCGCCCCACGCTAACGGCCGTCGTCGACCGCCCGCCCACGGCGCTGTAATTGCCCGTCCTATGCGCGGCCAATACCGCGTTACCGCGGACAGAACGGCGAATGGAGGCACCTGAATACAGTCGTCACGTGTACTTGGGGACAGCTATTCAGAGACCAGTCAACGTCCTTGGCATCGGCGGTTCGCTCCGGCCGGCCTCCACCTCGGACCGCGCCCTGCGCGCGGCCCTCGCCGGGGCCGAACGGCAGGGCGCGGCCGTCACCTTCATCGGCGGCGCCGACCTGGTCATGCCGATGTACGACCCGGCGGAACCGGATCTGTCGCCACCGGCCAAGCGGCTCCTGACCGCGCTGGCCGACGCGGACGGTGTGGTGATCGCCAGTCCCGCCTACCACGGCGGTGTGTCCGGACTGCTGAAGAACGCCCTGGACCACATCGAGGAACTGCGGGACGACGAACGCCCGTACCTGAGCGGTCGCGCGGTGGGCTGTCTGAGCGTGGCGCAGGGCTGGCAGAGCGGGGTGTCCACCCTGGGCGCGCTGCGGACGACCGTGCACGCGCTCAGAGGCTGGCCGACCCCCCTGGGGGTGGTCATGAACACCACGGAGGCCGGATTCACCGCAGACGGCCGCTGTGCCGATCCCCGGGTGCGGGAACAGATGGAGACCATGGCCGCGCAGGTGGTGGAGTTCGCGCGGTCCCACGCCCGGGAACGGGAAGCCACCGGCAGCTCCCGGCACGGCTGTTGACCGGTCTCCGGTGAGCAGCCGCCCGACACGACGCGTTGATCACGGCCGCCGAGAGTCCGCGGGCGGCACCACAACTCCCCCACGCCGCACCACACTTCACCGAGGGTCGACAGAATCGATGCCCAGTCAATACGCAGCCGTGGCCCCCACCGAGACCTACCGCCATCCCCTCGCCGTGCTCCGGTCCCGCGCCGGCTACACCCACAGTGAGTACGCCCGTCTGATCGCCGACACCCACGCCACACTCGGCTACGGACACATGGCCGCGCGCCGGGAGAAGGTGGGCCGCTGGGAGGCCGGCCGGGTCGTGCCGGAACGCACGGCCCAGTTCGCCATCGCCCATGTCCACGGGGTCCCCGAGGAAGAGGTGCTGAGCCGCAGCTGGCCCGACTGGCTGCACCTCGCCAACGGGGACGGTCTGCTGCTGGAGTTGCCGTGGACGGCGTCGGCCGTGCCCGAGGCCATCCTGGACGCCGTCGACGGCCGCAACCCGGCCCGTCAGGAGTACCTCCTGGCCACCGGCAGCGCCGTCGGCTCCCTGCTGGATCCCTGGCGGGACGCCATGGCCGAGTCCCTCGCGAAGGCACCCGCCGGTTCCCCGCCCGCACATCCTGAGTACGGCGACCCGCTCACCGGGCACGCACCGGGCCCCGACGGCGTCCCCGAGGCCTGCGTCCGGCTCCGCGCGCTGACCACCTTCGCGCGGAACTTCTCCGCCGGCTGGCTGGTGGCGGCCCTCGAACTGGAACTGGGCCAGCTGGCCCGCCAGTTGATCACCGAAACCGGGGCCTGCGACGGCACAGGCACCCGCGCCGGGGCCTCCCGTCCCGACCGGGCCTACCCGCTCGCCCTCGCCGCCGAGGGCCTGACCGTGTGCGGATTCGTCACCCGGCTCCAGGGCCACCACATCAAGGCCCAGCGGTACTACCTCGCCGCCCTGCGCTGCGCCGCGGCCGCCGCCGACACGGGCCTCGCCGCGGTCGTCCTCAGTCTGCACTCCGGCCAGTACCTCGACCTGGCCATGCCCGACGAGGCCGCCGAACTGCTGGGCGCCGTCGAGACGTTGCTCCGCCGGCACCCCGGTCCGGTCGCCCCCGCCCTGGTCGCCCTCCAGCAGGCACAGCTCAGCCGCGTCCACGCACTGCGCGGCGACGACCTGGGCCGCAAGCGGGCCCTCGTCACCGGGCGCCGGGCCCTGACCGCCACGTCCGCGAATGCCCCGGCCACACCGCCGGTCGACCGCGAGGGCTGGCTCGGCCTGGTGGAGGGCGTCTCCGAACTGGACATGGACCGGCCCGAATCCGCGCTCAGGCGCTTCGCCCCGGTGCTGGAGGAGCGGTCCCTCGGACTGCCGCCCTACGTGTGCGCCCTGTATCTGCTGAGGGCCGCCGAAGCGCAGACGGCCCTCGGTGACACGGCCGCAGGGGCACACACCGTGCACAAGGTCACCGCCCTGCTCGGGGGAACACACCAGATGGCGGCCGCCGAAGAGGTGCGGAGGGCCGGGCGCACCCACCCCTACCCTCCCGAGCCGAGCCAGTTCCGGGCCGCGACACCCGGCCGCTGCCGCGACATCCGCAGCCGGCCGGCCCGCAGCGGCCGCCGGTGACGCAACGCCGGTCGCACCAGGGAAGGGAGGGGTATCACCGAGGTGAGCCCAGAAGCCGCCAGTAGCCCCCCGGCAGGCGCTCACCCGGCCCCACGCCGTCCGGCCGATCGTTTACCGTGCTGCCGAGCGGGTGGTTGGCAGCAAATGAACGAATCTCTGCGAGGGACAGTGATGAGCGGCAGGAGTCTGACCCAGACCGAGGCCGAGGGGCGCGCGAGCCTGCTGACGGTCGAGCGGTACGACGTTGCCGTCGACCTGTCGGATCTGCTGACCGGCTCGCGGGTCCGGTGCACGTCGACGATCACCTTTACGTGTCACCGGCCCGGGGCCGAGACCTTTGCCGACTGTGCGGCGGCGGTCGAGGGCGCCACGCTCAACGGGGTCGTGCTGGGGCCGGCCGTCGAGGGCCGGATCGCGCTGACCGGTCTCGCCGAGCGCAACGTCCTCACGGTGGATTCGGTGACGGAGTGCTCGGCCGACGGCCGGGGCGTGCACAAGGCGGTCGATCCCGCCGACGGCGAGACGTATGTCTACACCGACTTCAGTCCCGACTACGCCCGGTACCTGTTGGCCTGCTTCGACCAGCCGGACCTCAAGGCTCAGTGGGTGTTCACCGTGACCGCTCCTGCCGGCTGGCGGGTGCTGAGCAACAGCGGTGACCCGCAGATCGAAGACCTCGGCCCCGTGCGACGCTGGACCTTCCCGCCCACGCCGCCGCTGGCGGCGTACAACACGGTGATCAACGCGGGCCCGTACTACGAACTGCGCCGGAGCGGAGCCGGTCATGATCTCGGGCTCTTCGCCCGGCGGTCGCTGGCTTCGATCCTGGACCGGGACGCCGACGAGCTGTTCACCCTGACCACCCAGGGGCTCGAGTTCTTCGCGGGCAAGTTCGGCATGCCGTTTCCGCAGCACAAGTACGACCAGGTCTTCACACCCGAGTTCCCCGGAGCGCTGGAGAACTTCGGCTGCGTCACCTGGATGGACTGGTTCCTGCGCAGGAGTACGCCGACCAGGGCGGAGTGGGACATCTTCTCGCGGTACCTGCTGCACGAACTCGCGCACATGTGGTTCGGCAACATCGTCACCATGCGCTGGTGGGACGACCTGTGGCTGAACGAGGCATTCGCGGAGTTCGCGAGCAACTGGGCCGCGGTGAGCGTGACGTCGTACACCGACGCCTGGACGGCACATCTGGCCGGCGAGAAACTCAAGGCCTACTTCATGGACCAGGGACCGACGTCGCACCCGATCCGCCAGCAGGTCCGCGACGTCTCCGAGGCCGAGGCGACCTTCGACGCCATCACCTACCCCAAGGGCGCGTCCGTACTGCACCAGCTGATGACGTACGTCGGCGAGGAGAACTTCTCCGCGGGTCTGACCCACTACTTCGCCACGCACGCCTGGGGCAACACCACGCTGCACGACCTGATCGACGCGGTCGCCGACGCCGGCGGACGCGACCTGGACCGGTGGCGCGCGGGATGGCTGGAAACAGCGGGCACCGACCGGCTGACTCTTGACCACGACGGCGACGGGTTTGCCCTGGTCGCTCAGGGGCCGGGTGGCCGGCCGCGCCCGCATGTGCTCGCTGTGGGCGCCTACGCGCGTTCAGGGGACCGCCTTGAGCGGACGGCGCTCGTCGAAGTCGAGGTGGCGGGTGAACGGACCCGGCTCGACCTGCCCGCGGGAGCCGACGTGTATCTGGTGAACGACGAGGACCTGACCTTCGCCTCGACGAGACCTGACGCCACGACCAGAGACGCGTTCTTCCGCAACGCCGCTCGTCTGCCCACGGCGACCGCGCGGGGTGTCGCCGTCACCACGGCCTGGGACATGCTGGTCAACGGTGAGGCGACAGCCGCCGAGGCCGTGCTGTGCCTCACCGGAGTGCTGGCTGTCGAGACGTCCGCGTCGGTGATCGGGCCGTATCTCGACCTGGCTGTCGAGGCGGCGGATCTGTGGAGCCCGGCGTCGGAGCGGGACGAGTTGCTGCGAGCGGTGGCTGCGGCGTGCCGCGGCCTCTCCGGCGTCGGCGCCCACCGTAAAGCGGCGTTGCGTGGCTTCGCTCGCACCGCGGCCGATGTGGAGGAGGTCGCGTGGCTCGAGGCCGAGGCCGGGGAGGACATCGATCTCCAGTGGCGAGCACTGGTCCGCAAGGCGCAGCTCGGAAGTCCGACCGCTGCCGAGGCGCAGGCGCTGCTCGACCGCGACCCGGATCCCGACGCGTGGGTCAGCAGGCTCCAGGTCCGCGCCGCGACCCCGGACGCGGCCGAGAAGAAAGCGGTGTGGCAGACGCTGGTCACGGACCGCGCGGTACCTGTCGCTTCGGTCCACTCGGTCGCGGCACTGTTCTGGAGCGCCGGCCGGGACGACTTGCTCAGGCCCCACACGGAGGCCTACCTCGACCTCGTGCAGACCATCCACCACAGCGGAACCGTGGCGGCGAGGACCTACACCAGAAGCCTCTTTCCGCTGTTCGGCATCGACCCGGCCTTCGTGGAAAGAGCGCAGGACCTCGCGGCACAGGTCGTCCCGGTCGTCCGCACGAACCTCCTGGACCGGGCCGACCGAATGCGCCGCATGCTGCGCTCCCGCGCCTGACGGCTTTCCCCCCTTTGCCGGGAGCGGACTCGGCCGCGGCTTTTGCGGATACACGCAGGCCCCGCGGCTCGCGAGGAGGCCTGCCGGACTTCGTAAAACGTATTGACAAAGTCCTGAGGTGATTCATAGGTTCACATGGCACCGAGTCCCGCCGGCGCTCACCCCTGCCGGCACGGTGCGTCGGCCGACACCCTTCAATCCCGACCGCCGTGCCCTCCCGCGCGGCGCCGAGGGGAGTGTGCAATCACCTTGACCACCGACACCCGACGGGCGCTGGTCGTCCGCGGCGGCTGGGACGGGCACCAACCCGTGCAGATCAGCGACGCGTTCCTCCCGTTCCTCAAGGAGCAGGGGTTCGTCGTGGAGACCTCCGAGGACCTCGCGGTGTACGAGGACGCGGAGCGCCTGGCGGCCACCGACCTGATCGTGCAGTGCTGGACGATGGGGACCGTCACCCGGGACCAGAGCGCCAACCTGGCCGCCGCCGTACGCGGCGGCACCGGACTCGCCGGCTGGCACGGCGGCATCGTCGACAGCTTCCACGACCACACCTACCACCTGCTGACCGGCGGCAAGTTCGTGATGCACCCCCCGGGCTTCCACGACCACACCGTACGGCTGCTGCCCGAACAGGCAGACCACCCGGTGATCGCCGGTCTCCACGACTTCGACGTGCACACCGAGCAGTACTGGGTGCTCACCGACCCGCACATCGACGTACTGGCCACCACCACCTTCCCGCCCGACGAACTCCGCGACCGGCCCGCGGTGCTGCCCGCCGTCTGGACCAGGACCTGGGGTGCGGGACGGGTGTTCGTCTCGACCATCGGGCACAAGCCCGACGACTTCGACGTGCCGGAGGTCCGGACGCTGACCGAGAGGGGACTGCTGTGGGCGAGCCGCTGAGGATCGGCATGGTGGGCGCGGGCAAGATCAGCGCCGCCTATCTCTCGACGCTGGACGGCCTCAAGTCCCTGCGGCTGACCGCCGTCACCGACCTCGACCGGGGCCGCGCGGAGAGCGTCGCCGAACAGGCCGGGGGAGCGGTCGCCGTGGCCGCGTCGGTCGCCGAACTGGTGGCCAGGGACGACGTCGACGCCGTACTCAACCTCACCATTCCGGCCGCGCACGCCGAGGTCGCCCTGGCCGCGCTCGCGGCGGGCAAGCACGTCTACGGCGAGAAGCCGCTCGCGGCGACCCGCGCCGAGGCGGACGCCGTACTGACGGCCGCGGCCGGACTGCGGGTCGGCTGCGCCCCCGACACCGTGCTCGGCACCGGCGTCCAGACGGCCCGTAAGGCGGTCGACGACGGGCTGCTCGGCCGGCCGGTCTCCGCGACGGCCTTCATGACCGGGGCGGGCCACGAGAAGTGGCACCCGGACCCGGAGTTCTACTACCGGCCCGGCGGCGGCCCGCTGCTCGACATGGGCCCCTACTATCTGTCCGCCCTCGTCCATCTGCTGGGCCCCGTGGTCCGGGTGCTCGGCGCCTCGTCACGACCGCGCGCCGAGCGCACCATCGGCAGCGGGCCCCGCGCCGGGCACAGCTTCCCGGTGGAGGTGGACACCCACATCACCGGCGTCCTGGAACACGCGGGCGGCGCCCTGTCGACGCTGATCATGAGCTTCGACGTACGGGCCGCGCGGCTGCCGCGCATCGAGGTGCACGGCACCGACGCCTCGCTGTCCGTGCCCGACCCCAACAACTTCGACGGTGCCGTCGAGATCCACCGCGGCGAGGGCTGGGAGACCGTGCCGGTGTCCGCCGGCTACCAGGACGCGGGGCGGGGCGTCGGACTCGCCGATCTCGCCGGGGCGCTGTCGGCCGGGCGCCCGCACCGCGCGTCCGCCGAACTCGCCGCCCACGTCCTGGACATCATGCTCACCCTCATGGACGCGGCGGACCAGGGCGTGGCCCTCCCCGTGACCAGTACCTGCGAGCGCCCGGCCCCCGTGACCGGCGCCGACGCCGACGCCGTGCTCTGACCGGCCGAACGACCGGCTGACCGCCAGAACGACCGGCTGACCGGCCCGCCGGCCCATCAACCGCCCGCCCCGTCCCACCGCCCCGCCCCGCCCCACCGTCCCGCCGCCGTCCCACCGCCCGCGCGCACCCGCGCAGCACACAGGAGACAGACTGCATGCACGACGACCGGAACCTGGTCGAAGCGCGCCTGGACCGCGTCCTCAGGGAACGCCTCCGGCCCGCCGTCCACCCCGTCACCGCACCCCTGACCGTGGAGATCTGGTCCACCACCGGCGAACCCGTCCCCGTCGCCGAGGGGCTGGCGGCACCCACCCGCCCCATCGCCGCCGGCACCCCGTGGGGCAGCCCCTGGGGGACCAGCTGGTTCAAGGTCACCGGCACCGTCCCCGCCGAGTGGGCGGGCCGTACGGTCGAGGCCGTCCTCGACCTCGGCTTCACCCCGCGCACCCCCGGCTTCCAGTGCGAGGGCCTCGTCTACCGGCCCGACGGAACACCGGTCAAGGGGCTGCATCCGCGCAACTCCTACGTCCGGGTCGGCGCGCCCGTCGCCGGCGGCGAACAGGTCGAGTGGCGTGTCGAGGCCGCCTCCAACCCCGACATCGACGCGAGCGGTGTGCCGTTCCAGCCGACGCGCATGGGCGACAAGGAGACCGCGGGCGACGCACCCCAGTACGTGCTCGGGGAGCTGCGCCTCGCCGTCTTCGACGAGACGGTCTGGAACCTCGTCATGGACCTCGAGGTCCTCGGCGAGCTGATGGCGGAACTGCCCGTCGACGGGGCCCGCCGCTGGGAGATCCTGCGCGCGGTCGGCCGCGCCCTGGACGCCGTCGACCTCCAGGACGTCAACGGCACCGCACAGGCGGCCCGCGACGCACTCGCCGACGTGCTCGCCACGCCCGCCGCCCCGGCCGCCCACCGGATCAGCGCGGTCGGGCACGCGCACATCGACTCGGCGTGGCTGTGGCCGCTGCGCGAGACGGTCCGCAAGGTGGCCCGCACGACGTCGAACATGACGGCCCTCCTGGAGGAGGAGCCCGACTTCGTGTTCGCCATGTCGCAGGCCCAGCAGTTCGCCTGGATCAAGGAGCACCGGCCCGAGGTGTACGCCCGGGTCAAGAAGGCCGTCGCGGACGGGCGGTTCGTGCCGACGGGTGGCATGTGGGTCGAGTCGGACACCAACATGCCCGGCTCCGAGGCGATGGCCCGGCAGTTCGTGCACGGGAAGCGGTTCTTCCTCGAGGAGTTCGGGATCGAGAACGACGAGGCGTGGCTGCCCGACACCTTCGGCTTCGCCGCCGGCCTCCCGCAGATCATCAAGGCGGCGGGCTCGCACCGGCTCCTCACCCAGAAGATCTCCTGGAGCAGGACCAACAGCTTCCCCCACCACACCTTCCAGTGGGAGGGCATCGACGGCACCCGGATCTTCACCCACTTCCCGCCCGTCGACTCCTACAACTGCGAGATGACGGGCAGTCAACTCGCGCACGCGGCGCGCAACTTCAAGGAGAAGGGCGTCGCCCGCCACTCCCTCGCACCCACCGGCTACGGCGACGGAGGCGGCGGCACCACCCGCGAGATGGTCGCCAAGGCCGCCCGGATGCGCAGCCTGGAGGGCGCCCCGGCGGTCGCCTGGGAGGCGCCCGCCGACTTCTTCGCCAAGGCCGAGGCCGAGTACCCCGATCCGCCCGTCTGGGTCGGCGAGCTGTACCTCGAGCTGCACCGCGCCACCCTCACCAGCCAGGCGCAGACCAAACGCGGCAACCGGCACAGCGAGCACCTCCTCGGCGAGGCCGAGCTGTGGGCCGCGACGGCCGCCGTGCGGACCGGATTCCCTTATCCCTACGAGGAGTTGGACCGGATCTGGAAGACGGTGTTGCTGCACCAGTTCCACGACATCCTGCCCGGTTCGTCCATCGCCTGGGTGCACCGTGAGGCGCGGGAGACGTATGCGCGCCTGGCCGGTGAGCTGAACGCGATCATCGACGCCGCCCAGCGTGCCCTGGCGGGGGAGGGGACCCGGGAACTGGTCTTCAACCCGGCGCCGCACACCCGCCGCGGCGTCCCGGCCGGCGCCGCCTCCGCCGCCCCGACGGAGGGCGAGTCCGTGGTCCCCGTCCCGCGCGACGGCGGCGGATACGTGCTGGACAACGGCATGCTCCGGGTCGAGATAGACGGGCGCGGTCTGGTCGTCTCGGCCTACGACCGGGCGGCGGACCGCGAGACGATCGCACCGGGACAGGCGGCGAACCTGCTCCAGCTGCACCCCGACTTCCCCAACCAGTGGGACGCCTGGGACGTCGACGCCTTCTACCGCAACGTCGGCAGCGACCTCACCGACGTGACCGCGCTGACCGTCGAGGGCGACGCGGTCCGTGTCGAGCGGGCGTTCGGCGACTCCCGGGTCACCCAGCTCCTCGCGGTCCCCGCGGACGCCAAGCGGCTCGACATCGACACCGAGGTCGACTGGCACGAGACCGAGCGCTTCCTCAAGCTCGCGTTCCCGCTGGACGTGAAGGCCGACCGGTACGCCTCCGAGACCCAGTTCGGCCACGCCTACCGGCCCACCCACCAGAACACCAGCTGGGAGTGGGCCAAGTTCGAGGCCTGCAACCACCGCTTCGTCCACGTCGACGAACCGGGCTGGGGGGTCGCCGTCGTCAACGACGCCACGTACGGCCACGACGTCACCCGCGCGGTCCGCACCGGCGCCGACGGCGGTACGACGACGACCGTACGGGCGTCACTGCTGCGCGCGCCCCGCTACCCGGACCCCGAGACCGACCAGGGCGTCCACCGCTTCCGGCACGCGCTGGTGCCGGGCGCGACAATCGCCGACGCGGTCCGCGAGGGCTACCGGGCCAACCTGCCCGAACGCCGGATCACCGGCGCCACCGACGCCGTCCCGGCACTGGTCACCGTGGACAACGACGCCGTCGTGGTGAGCGCGGTCAAACTCGCCGACGACCGCAGCGGCGACCTGATCGTACGGCTGTACGAGGCGGCCGGCGGCCGGGCCCGCACCACACTCTCCGTCGACGGCGCCACCGGAGCGGTCCCGACGGACCTCCTGGAGCGCCCCCTCACCGACGCCGAGCGGCCCGCCACGGTCGAGGGCGGCGTCGTCCTCGACCTCCGCCCGTTCCAGATGGTGACCCTGCGGATGCCGCGCACCTGAGCGGGCGACGGAGGCGCGGGTGGGCGCACCCCGCCGCCCCGCCCCACCGACGGCGGACCCGGCACACCCGGGATCGGCCCGCCGTCGGTGGGGCACCGGGCCCCGGCTCTCGGGCGGGGCCCGGGTGGCCCGCCCCTCAGGCATGTACAACGGACGAAAACCTGAAAGGGGCCCCACCCCATGCCCGCCCTATCCGAGCTGCCCGTCGCGGCCTACGTCATCGATCCCGCCGTGGCCGAGCACGTGCTCCCCGCGGAGGCGCGCGAACGGCTCTCCACCCTCGTACGGCTCGTCCCGGGTCCGGCGGCCTCCGGCGGGGCGTTCCCCGAGGAGTTCGCCGACGCGGAGATCCTGATCAGCGGCTGGGGCTGCCCCCGGCTCACGGACGAGGTCCTGGCCGGCGCACCCCGGCTGCGAGCCGTGGCGCATGCCGCCGGCAGCGTGAAGTCGCTGGTGAGCGACGCGGTGTGGGAGCGCGGCATCGTCGTGTCGTCCGCGGCCGACGCCAACGCGGGCCCCGTCGTGGCCTACACCCTCGCCCTCATCACCCTCGCCGCCCGCCGCACCCTCGCCATGGCCGCCCGCTACGGCGACGGCTGGCCGGGCTTCCACGACCGTTCCGGCGCCGACGGCGCCACCGTCGGCATCATCGGCGCCTCCCGCATCGGACGCGGCGTGCTGGCCGCACTCGGCCGCTCCGACGCAGGCCACCGCCTGCTGCTGAGCGACCCGTACGTGACCGACGAGGAGGCACGCCTGCTGGGTGCCGAACGTGTCGAGCTGGCCGAACTGTGCCGGCGCTCGGCCGTGGTGAGCGTCCACGCCCCGCTGCTCCCCGAGACCACCGGCCTGCTCGACGCCAAGACGCTCGCGCTCATCCCGGACGGAGGGGTGCTCGTCAACACGGCCCGGGGCGCCCTCGTCGACACGGAGGCCCTGACGCGCGAGTGTGCCTCCGGCCGGCTCGAGGCCTACCTCGACGTGACCGAACCCGAGCCCCTGCCGTCCGGCCACCCCCTGCTGTCGCTGCCCAACGTCCTTGTCACACCGCACATCGCGGGCGCCCAGGGTGCCGAGGTGGCGCGCCTCGGCCGCTACGCCGTCGCGGAGGTCGAGCGCTGGCTGGCGGGCGAACCGCTCCTCGGCGAGGTCACCCGCGAGGCACTCACCCGCCTGGCCTGACGGACGTGCCGGCGCCACCGCCGACGGCCCCAACACCCCCCGTTGTCTCGCCCCCAACCCCCCGCTCCCGCAAGCGCTTACCGGCCGATTCACCAGGTCCCGGCCAGTCGACTGAGCCATTGCCGGAATTTACCTGTCTGAAGCATTGACGTTAACCCATCGATTGGATTTACATACTCGTGCCGGTTCCGGGAGGTGGCCGGATCTCGCCCGTCTTGCGAAGAAAGGGCTTTCTCTCCATGACAACTCTTCAGGAACCGGCCGCCGGTACGGCCGAGAAGGGCGGGCCGCCGGGCAAGGGCCGGCTGCGGTCACTGCGCCCACGCCACCGCCGCGACACGGCCCTGTTCTGGTTCGTGGTCCCGGGCCTCGTGGCGGTGCTGCTGTTCCACTACGTCCCGCTGCTCGGGAACGTCATCGCGTTCCAGGACTACCAGCCGTACATCGGCATCATGCACAGCCCGTGGAGCGGGCTCGCCAACTTCGACGTCATCTTCAACGGCGACCAGCTGTTCCTCCGCGCTCTGGTGAACACCCTCGAACTCACCCTGATCCAGGTCGTGTTCGTCTTCCCGGTGCCGATCGTGCTGGCGCTCGCGCTCAACAGCCTGGTCAGCGAGCGCGTCAAGAAGTGGGTGCAGAACGTCCTGTACCTGCCGCACTTCCTGTCCTGGGTGGTCATCGTCGCCCTGTTCCAGCAGATGCTCGGCAACACCGGCATGGTCAACCTGTTCCTCCAGTCCCACGACATGGGCACCTGGAACATCATCGGCAACCCGGACTTCTTCAAGACGCTGCTCACCTCCCAGGTGATCTGGAAGGACGCCGGCTGGGGCACCATCCTCTTCCTGGCCGCCCTCTCCCGCGTCGACCGCGACCTCTACGAGGCCTCCGCGATGGACGGCGCCAGCCGCTGGAAGCAGACCTGGCACGTCACCCTGCCCGCGCTGCGCGGCCTGGTGATCCTGCTGCTCATCCTCCGCCTCGGCGACGCCCTGTCCGTCGGCTTCGAACAGATCCTGCTCCAGCAGACCGCCGTCGGCCTGGACAGCAGCGAGGTCCTGGACACCTACGTCTTCAACAACGGCATCGTCGGCGGGCAGTGGGGCGTGGCGGCCGCCGTCGGTCTGGTCAAGGGCGTGGTCGGCGTCCTGCTTGTGCTGGGTGCCAACAAGGTGGCCCACCTGTTCGGCGAGGAAGGTGTCTACCGGTCATGACAACGCTGTCACCCACCCGTCCCGCACATCGCGTCAAACCCCGCAGGTCCTACAGCGCCGTCCCCGGCGAGAGCCCCGGCTCCCCGCCGTGGCGCGCCCTGAAGTCACTGCTCCTGCTGGTGTGCGTACTCCTGGTCGTGCTGCCCTTCGTGGCCATCGTCTCGACCTCGCTCGCCGACGCGGCCCAGGTCACCCGGGCCGGCGGCTTCGTGATGTGGCCCGACAACCCGAGCTTCGACGCGTACACCGCGCTGCTCTCCGGCGGCCTGGTCTCCAAGGCCATGACGGTGAGCGTGGGCGTCACCGTCGTCGGTACCGCCCTGAGCCTCGCCAGTTCCATCATGCTGGCGTACGGGCTGAGCCGCCCCGGCTCCTTCGGGCACAAGCCGGTGCTGATGCTGCTGCTGATGTCCATGCTGTTCGTGCCGGGCGTCATCCCCACCTACCTCACGGTCAAGCAGCTCGGCCTCATCAACAGCTACTGGTCGCTGATCCTGCCCACGATGATCAACGCGTTCAACGTCATCGTGCTGCGCTCGTTCTTCATGAACCTGCCGCGTGAACTGATCGACGCCGCCCGGATCGACGGCGCCTCGGAGTGGTCGATCCTCACCCGGATCGTGATCCCGCTCTCCAAGGCCTCCATCGGCGTCATCGGCCTCTTCTACGCCGTCACGTACTGGAACGCCTTCTTCAACGCGCTGATGTTCATGAACGACGCCTCCAAGTGGCCCGTCCAGCTCGTGCTGCGCACCTACGTCATCAACAACGCCACGATCAGCGGCGGCCAGCTCGACGTCGCCGCCGGAGCCCCCGTGCCGCCCACCCAGTCCCTCCAGGCGGCCATCCTCGTGCTGTCGATCGTGCCCATCGTGATCGTCTACCCCTTCGTCCAGCGCCACATGAACAAGGGCGTCATGATCGGGGCGGTGAAGGGATAACCATGAAGCCATCATTGAGCCGCCGCGGCTTCCTCGCCACGACCGCCGGACTCGGCGCCGGTCTCGCCCTCACCGGCTGCGGCGACTTCAAGCCACGGCCCGCCAACCTGGCCAACGCCAACGCGAAACTGCCCACGTACATCCAGTACCAGGGCGTACCGACCTCGATGCCCGCCACCGCCGACGGTGTCCCGGCCGGCTACCGGCACTTCCCGGCCGAGCCCGCCAAGGCGTTCCCGGACGGCCCGCCCGCCAAGGGCCCGGACATCACCATCATGAACCTGATCTTCAACCCGGTGCCGCCGCCGGTCGGCCAGAACACCATGTGGCGGGCGCTCAACAAGTACGTCGGGTGCGACCTCAACTTCCAGATCACACCGGTCAACGACTACCCGCAGAAGTTCGCGGTCACCCTCGCCGGCGGCGACCTGCCCGACGCGATGCTGATGCTGCCCGCCGACCAGAACAGCGCCGCCACCCCGGACATGCTCGACATCCTCTTCGAGGACCTCTCCCCGCACCTGTCCGGCGACAACGTCCGGGACTACCCCTACCTCGCCAACATCCCCACCGAGTCCTGGCTCCCCTGCGTGCGCAACGGCGGGATCTACGCGATCCCCATGCCGCGTCCGATCTCCGGCAGCCCCGTCTACACCCGGCTCGACCTGTTCGAGAAGAAGGGCCTTGACCCGAACCCGAGAACCTGGCGGGAGTTCGTCCAGGTCTGCAAGGACCTCACCGACGCCAAGGCCCACCAGTACGCCCTCGGTGACCCCGTCACCGTCTGGGAGTCCGCGATGAAGGCGCAGGGCGCGCCCAACTGGTGGCGGGAGGAGAACGGCAGGTTCACCCACTACTACGAGACCGAGGAGTGCAAGCGGGCCCTCGACGCCGTCCACCAGCTCCAGAGCGCGGGCGTCCTGCACCCGGACGCCTTCGCCGTCAAGGGCAAGGCCAAGGAGTGGTTCGGCACCGGCCAGATCGCCATGAACCTCGACGCGCCCGGCGCGTGGAACGACTACTACACCACCTACGGGCCCGTCTCCGAGGGCCTGGACATCGGCTACATGCTGCCGCCCGACTGGGACGCGAGCACCCGCGGCGGCCAGTGGCAGGGCCGCGCCAACTACGCGACGCTCATCATCAAGAAGGCCCCCAAGGCCCGCGTCCAGCAGATCCTGCGCGCGCTCAACGCCCTCGCCGCCCCCTTCGGCACCGACAGCTATCTGCTGCGCAAGTACGGTGTGCGCGGCGCCGACCACACCCTCGAGGGACCGGACCCGATCCTCACGCCGAAGGGCACGGCCGAGGTCACCCTGCCGACGATCTTCGCCACGGACTCGCCGTTCACGCTGTACTACCCGCAGAAGCCGGAGATCGTGCCCACCCAGTACGCCTTCCAGAAGGAGGTCGTCAAGGTGCTGATCCCGAACCCCGCAGAGCCGCTGTACTCGGCGACCGACGCCAAGATGTCCAAGCTGTTCGGCGCCCAGCTCGACAGCCTGCGCATGGGCATCATGCAGGGCCGCGACCGGCTCGGCGAGTGGGACGACGCGATGCGCGACTGGCGCCGGAAGGCGGGCGACAAGATGCGCGCCGAGTACGAACAGGCATGGGAGATCCGCAACTCATGAACCGTACGCCCGCACAGGACCGCGCCGGCTGGGAGCGGATCGCGGACCGGATGCTGCTCGCCGTCCGGCCGTACGCCACCGACGACCACGCCCTGATCCACCTCCCGGGCGTGCCCAGCCACAACGGCAGACACAGCGACGGACTCGAAGGCTTCGCCCGTACGTTCCTGCTGGCCGGGTTCCGGCTGGCGGGAGCCGGCGGGCAGGACCCGCACGACCTCGCCGGCTGGTACGCGGCGGGGCTGGCCGCGGGCACCGACCCGGACAACCCCGGGCGCTGGCCCACGTTCGCCGAGCGCAACCAGGCCAAGGTGGAGGCCGCGTCCGTCGCGCTCGCGCTGCACGAGACCCGGCCCTGGATCTGGGACCGGCTCGACGACACGGTCCGGCGGCACGTCCTGGAGTGGCTGGCGCCGATGGTCGGGGACCCGATGCCGGGCAACAACTGGATCTGGTTCCAGGGCGTCACGGAGGCCTTCGCCCGCACGGCCGGCGGCGAGTGGAGCCAGCAGGACCTGGACCGGATCGTCGCGCTCACCGACGGCTGGTACGCGGGCGACGGCTGGTACTCCGACGGCCTCACCGGCGCCGCGCACCGCAACTTCGACCACTACAACGGCTGGGCCATGCACCTGTACCCGCTGTGGTTCTGCCGCATCCTGGGCGACGCCGCGCCCGCCGGGCTGCTCGACCGCTACCGGGCCCGCCTGCACCGGTTCCTGGAGGACCAGCGCCACCTCGTCGGCGCCAACGGATCGCCGCTCGTCCAGGGCCGCTCCCTCACCTACCGGCATGCCGCGCTCGCCCCGGTGTGGACCGGCGCCCTGTTCGACGCCACCCCCCTCGCGCCCGGCGAGACCCGCGCGCTCGCCGGCCGGATGCTCGACCACTTCACCGAGCACGGGGCCACCGACGCCGAGGGACTGCTCACCCTCGGCTGGCACCGGCCCTTCCGCGGCATCCTCCAGGGCTACTCGGGACCCGCCTCGCCGTACTGGGCGAGCAAGGGCTTCATCGGTCTCGTACTGCCCCCGGACCACCCGGTGTGGACCGAGCCGGCCACTCAACTGGCCGTGGAACAGGGCGACTTCAGCCGCTCCCTGACCGCGCCGGGCTGGCTGGTGTCCGGCACCGCCGCCGACGGTGTGGTCCGGGTCGTCAACCACGGCGGCGACCACGCCGACCCGGCCCGCCCGCACGCCGACGACCCCGGCTACGCGCGCTTCGCCTACTCCACGCACACCGCCCCCGAGACACCGGGCGACCCCACCGTCCCCGGCGGCAGCGCGGACGCCGACCCGCTCGACAACGCGGTCGTGCTGCTCGACGCCACGGGCCGGGCCTCCCACCGCCGCCCCGCGACCACCCTCGCCATCGGTACCACCACGGCCGTCTCCCGCAGCCGCGCCCACTGGCTGAAGGACGCCACCTGGGACGTCTTCGGCGGCCCGATCGCCCCGTACACCCTCGGCCCCTGGATCACCGTGGGATCCGCGCTGCGCGGCTCCGTCGAGGTCAGGGCCGTACGCGTGGACCCCGCCGGCACCGAGCGGGACGGACATGTCCTGCGGGTCGGCGGCTGGGCGCTGGCGGTCGACCCGGACACCGCTCCCGAGCCCGGCCGGCAGGACGGCGGCACCGCCCGGATCGCCGGCGCCGAAGGGCTGGTCTCGACGGTCACCGGAGTCCGGGGACTGGCCACGGCCTCCGTGGTCACCCGCACCGACAGCAACGCCCTCGGCGCCGTGTCCGCCACCCCCGTCCTGGAGACCGAAGGGCCCGTCGCCCACGGCACCCTCCATATCGCCCTCGTCCACCTCGGCTCCACCGACCCCGCGGCCCTCCCGCGGGTCACGGCCCGCGCCGACGGCACCACCCTGCTCGCCGACGTCACCTGGCCGGACGGCGAACGCGACACCGTCCGGCTGCCCGCGCCCGACGCCGCGTACGACCCCTGGAAGGACCAGCACCGTGCATGACGACCGCCGGATCACCGAGGCCCGGATCCGCAAGCTGCTGGACCGGGTGGTGCGACCCGCGCTCTACAGTGCCGTGCGCCCCCTCGACCTGAGCGCCTGGTTCGTCGACGGCGAACCGGTGCCCGTGGCCGACGCGCTGGCCGCCGACTACGAACCCTTCACCCTCGGCGCCACCTGGGGCCGCCCCTGGGCGACGACCTGGCTGCGCGCCGCCGCCGACATCCCCGAGGAGTGGGCGGGCCGCCGCGTCGAGGCCCTCTTCGACCTGGACTTCGACCTGACCAAGGGCCCCGGCGGCCAGGCGGAGGGCCTCGTCCACAACGCCCAGGGAGCACCCCTCCAGGGCCTGCACCCCTACAACCGCACCGTGCTCCTCGCCGAGTCCGCCACCGGCGGCGACCGCGTCGACCTGCTGGTCGAGCTGGCCGCCAACCCGCCGATCGTCGCGAGCGCGGGCCGCGGCATCGAGTACGGCTCCCCGGACACCGCGGGCGACACCCACCTCTACCGGCTCCGGCAGGCCGAGATCGCCGTGCGCGAGGACGCCGTATGGCATCTGATCCATGACGTCGAGGTGCTCGACGAGCTGATGCACGAGCTGCCGCTCGGCTCCTCCCGGCGCCACGAGATCCTGCACGCCCTGCGCCGCGCCGCCGACGCCGTCGACCCCGCCGACGTGGCGGGCACGGCGGCCGGGGCCCGCGACCGGCTGGCCGACGTGCTGTCCCGGCCCGCGCACGCCTCCGCGCACACGATCGCCGCGGTCGGCCACGCGCACATCGACTCGGCCTGGCTGTGGCCGGTCCGGGAGACCGTGCGCAAGTGCGCCCGCACCTTCACCAACATGACCGCCCTCGCGCAGGAGTACCCCGAGCTGGTCTTCGCCTGCTCCTCGGCGCAGCAGTACGCGTGGATGAAGGAACAGCGGCCGGAGATCTTCGCCCGGATGAAGAAGGCCGCAGCCGACGGCAACTGGGCGCCGGTCGGCGGTATGTGGGTCGAGGCCGACGGAAACCTCCCCGGCGGCGAGGCCCTCGCCCGCCAACTCGTCCACGGACGCCGCTTCTTCGCCGAGGAGTTCGGCGTCGAGCAGCACGGCGTCTGGCTCCCCGACTCCTTCGGATACACCGCCGCCTACCCCCAACTCGCCAAGCTGGCCGGGGCGAAGTGGTTCCTCACCCAGAAGCTCTCCTGGAACGAGACCAACCGGCTGCCCCACCACACCTTCGCCTGGGAGGGCATCGACGGATCCCGGATCTTCACCCACTTCCCGCCCGTCGACAGTTATGTCGCCTCCCTCACGGCGGCCGAACTCGCCCACGCCGAGCACAACTTCGCCGACAAGGGCGTGGCGACCCGCTCCCTCGCCCCCTTCGGCTACGGCGACGGCGGTGGCGGCCCCACCCGCACCATGCTGGAGAAGGCCCGCCGGCTGCGCGACCTGGAGGGCTCGCCCAGGGTCGTCATCGAGCAGCCCGACGAGTTCTTCGCGACGGCCCGCGCCGAGCTCGATCAACTGCCCGTGTGGCGGGGCGAGTTGTACCTGGAGAACCATCGCGGCACCTACACCAGCCAGGCCCGCACCAAACGCGGCAACCGGCGCAGCGAGGCCCTGCTGCGCGAGGCCGAACTGTGGGCCGCGACCGCCGCCGTGCACGCCGAGGCGCCCTACCCGTACGAGCGCCTTGAGGCGGCCTGGCGGCGGGTGCTGCTCAACCAGTTCCACGACATCCTGCCGGGCTCGTCCATCGCCTGGGTGCACCAGCAGGCCGAGCGGGAGTACGCCGAGATCCACACCGAACTCGAGGCGGTGATCGCCGAGTCCACCGCCCGGCTCCCGGGCCCGCCCGCGCTGCTCAACGCCGGGCCCTACGCCCGCCGCGAGGTCGCTGTCGTCCCCGAGGCGCCCGGCGGCCAGCGACTGTCGGACGGACGTACCGCCGTCCTCGTCGAGGCCGGCGCCCTCGCCTCCGGCACCACCGTCGCGGCGGACCGGGGTGCGGTCGCCGCCACCGCCCGGGACGGCGGATTCGTCCTCGACAACGGCGTGCTGACCGTCGTGGTGGACCGGCGCGGACTGCTCACCTCGGTCCACGACCGTGCGACGAGGCGCGAGGCGATCGCGCCCGGCGCCGCCGGCAACCTCCTCCAGCTGCACCCCGACGACCCGAACCTGTGGTCGGCCTGGAACCTCGACCCCTACTACCGCGACACCGTGCACGACCTCGACGAGGCCGAGTCGGTGACCCTCGTGGAGGAGGGACCGCTGCTGGCCGTGGTGCGGGTCGAACGCACCCACGGCTCCTCCCGGTTCGTGCAGTACGTCGAACTCGCCGCCGAGAGCCGGCAGGTGACCGTCCGCAACGACATCGACTGGCAGGAGCGCGACACCGTACTGAAGGCGGCGTGGCCGCTCGACGTGCACGCGGAACAGGAGAGCGCCGAGATCCAGTTCGGTCATGTGCGGCGGCCAACGCACGAGAACACCAGCTGGGACGCGGCCCGCTTCGAGCTGTGGGCACACCGCTGGGTGCACGTCGGCGAGCGCCGCTGGGGTGCGGCCCTGGTCACCGACTCCACCTACGGGCACGACGTCCGCCGCGACACCCGGGAGGACGGAGGCACCACCACCACACTCCGGCTCTCGCTGCTGCGGGCCCCGCACAGCCCCGATCCGCAGGCCGACCGCGGCCGGCACACCTTCGCCTACGCGCTGCTGCCCGGGGCCGGCGTCGAGGAGGCCGTCGCCGGCGGTTACGCGCTGAACCTTCCGCTGCGGCCCGCCGCCGCGCAGGCCCCCGCGCTGGTCGCACTCGACACCACCGACGTCGTCGTGGAGTCGGTGAAACTCGCCGACGACCGCTCCGGCGATGTCGTGGTGCGGCTGTACGAGGCGTGCGGGGGAGCGGTCGGGGCGCGCCTGACGGCCGGGTTCCCGCTCGCCGCCGCCTTCGACTGCGACCTCCTGGAGCAGCCGGAGCAGGAGCTGACGCCCGCGTCCGGTGAGCCGGCCGTCGACCTCGGTCTCAGGCCCTTCCAGATCCGTACGCTGCGACTGCGCCCGGCGGGCGCGGCGCCCCGGACCCCCTGAAGCGGAGGCCCACTGTCCGATACGTGCAAGATCGGTCCAGGGGTACACAGTTGTGTCATAGGATTCTACAAATTGGACGCGCCGGAGCGGTGGCCCCCCGGGGCCGCCGTCCGGGGCCGGGAGAACTGCGTTGACCACCATGACGGGGAGCACCGAGAAGTCCCTCATCCGGCGCGGCACGAACCTGCCACGGGTCGGTGACTTCAACGAGTCCGTGATCCTGGACGCCATCCGCCGCCATCCCACCGGGCTCAGCCGGGTCGAACTCGCCCATTCCACCGGGCTGTCCGCGCAGACGGTCTCCAACATCACCCGTCGCCTGCTCGACCAGGGCCTCGCCCGCGAGTCGGGCAAGCGCAGCACCGGCAGCGGCAAGCCCCGCACCCTCCTGGAGATCGTCCCCGCCGCCCGCTACGCCGTGGGTGTGCACCTGGACCCGGCGGTCATCACCTGTGTCCTGGTGGATCTGCTGGGCACGGTCGTCGCGCAGCGCAGCGAGGGCACCCCGAGCGGCGGCGACACCGACGGGACGGTCGCCGACATGGCCGCCTCGGTGTCCGCGATCGTCGCGGAGTCCGGCGCCGACCGGGAGCGGGTGCTGGGCCTGGGGATCGCCGCGCCGGGGCCGATCGACGCCACCGCCGGCTGGGTCGTCGACCCGCCCGAGCTGCCCGGCTGGGGCCGCTACCCGCTGCGCGACAAGCTCAGCGCGGCCACCGGTTTCCCCGCGCTGCTCGACAAGGACGTCACGGCCGCCGTGGTCGCCGAGCGCTGGACCGGCGCCGCCACCGACAGCCGCAACCTGCTCTTCTTCTACCTCGGCACCGGCTCCGGCATGGGCCTGGTCGTCGAGGACACCGTGCTGCGCGGGGTCTCCGGCAACGCGGGCGAGGTCGGCGGGCTCGGCGCGGCCTGCTCGACCCGCACCCTCGTCGAGGAGGCCGTCGCCCTGGGGGTGCTCGGCGCCGAGTACACGGTGACGAACCCGGCCGACGCCCAGCGCGGACTGGAGCGGTTGGCCGAGCTCGCCGCCGAGGGGGAGGCCGCGGCGGACGGCATCATCGAACGGCTGGCGATCCGGATCGGCCGGGGCGTCTGCGCGGCGGCCACGCTCCTCGACGTCGACACCGTCGTCTTCGGCGGACCGACCTGGCAGCTGCTCGCCGACCGGCTGCTGTCCACCGTGGAGCCGATGGTCGCGCGGTCCCCCTTCGTGAAGCCGACCCACCCGACGACCGTCGTCTCCACCACACTCGGCGAGAACGTCGCCGCCGTCGGAGCCGCGTCCCTCGTCCTCGACCGGGCGCTCTCCGCCCAGCCCAGATCACTCCTGCTGGGCTGACCCCACCCGCTCCGGTTCCGGTGGCCGCGCCCGTCCGCCGCCGGCGACCAGCAGCGCGCAGGCCACGGCACCGAGCACCACCGTGGCCACACCCGAGGCGGCGAGTGTCGTACGGGGTCCCAGCGCGCCGGTGAGCGGGCCGCCCAGGGCGGTGCCGAGCGGGGCGGCGGTGAGCAGCGCGGCGCTGCGGGCGGCGAGCATCGAGGCCAGGTGCTCCGGCGGTGACGTGGCCTGCATGAGCGTGACGGACAGGGCGACGAACGGCCCGTAGATCGCGCCGCCGAGCGTGAAGGACATCAGGGTGACGGCCGTCGGCACGTCGAAGGCGAAGGGCAGCAGCGTCAGCCCCCAGCCGACCACGATGGCGACGGTCACCGGCCACAGCGGCAGCTGCCGCAGCGCGCCGACGGTGAGCCCGCCGAGCACCGCGCCCACGCCGAACAGCGCCCAGTACAGACCGAGCAGGGTGCCCGGCGCGTGCAGGTCGTTGGTCACATGCAGGGGCAGGGCGACCTCGACCGGGCCGTACAGCAGGTTGAAGAACCAGGTGAGGGTGAGCAGGCCGAGCAGTTCGGGGTGGGAGCGCAGCAGCGCGAACCCGCCGCGCGCGGCCTTCCCGTCCACCGGCGAGGCGTCCCCCGACGCGGGCAGCCGCAGCCGCGCGACGAGCACGGCGAGGAAGACGTACGTCAGCGCGTCCAGACCGAGCACCAGTGCCGAACTCATGTACGTCACCAGCACACCGGCGATCGCGGGCCCGGCGATCGTGGCACCGAAGTTCAGCGAACCGACCAGCGTGTTCGCCGCGAGCCGCTGTCTCTCCGGCAGCAACTCGGCGAGCAGGGTGTACTTGCCCGCGCTGCCCCACGCGTGCAGCAGTGAAGACCCCGCGAGCAGCACGACGTAGAGCGGGGGTGTCAGCAGTCCGGCGGCCCAGACGAGCGGGACCGCGCCCAGGAAGACCCCGCGGACCACGTTGTCCACGAGCAGCAGCCGCTTGGCCGGCACCCGGCGCAGCCGGCGGCCGAGCACCAGCGCGCCCACCACACCGGGCAGGGTGTACGAGGCCACGGCGGCCCCCACCCAGAGCCCCGCGGTCCCCTCCGGCGCGAGTTCGATGGCCAGCCACGCCACCGCGACGAAGCTCATCCCGTCGCCGAGGTAGGAGACACCGAAGCCGAGGATCAGCCGCCGGAAGACCGGGTTGGCGAGCACCGGCCGGTAGGCGACGGGAACAACACGCATCCGGCGATGATGCCGCCGGGACCGGGCGGGTGTCAGCCGCCGGGGCCCGCTCCTCAAGCGGAGCTCAAGGCCGCGGGGGTGCCGTCAGCGAGGGCGCAGCCCGTTCAGGAGGGTGGTGACCGTGCCGGTCACCAGCTCGTCGAGCGGGCGCTCGCCGTGCATACCCGTGGCCGCGAGCACGGTCAGGCCCTGGAGCAGCGCCAGCAGCGTCATGTCGGCGCGGCCACCGGTGTCCGGGTCGATGTCGCCGCGGGCCCGCGCCTCGGCCAGCAGCCGCAGGGGCGCCGCGAAGGCCCGGTCGTTGGCGGCGCGCAGCCGGTCGTCGGGCGCCTCGCTCTTGGGCCGGTGCATCAGTCCCAGCAGCGCGCGGTGCTCGACGCCGAACGCCACATAGGTCCGGGCGAAGACGGCCAGCCGCTCCGCGAAGTCGCCGTCGGAGTCGTCCAGTGCCGTGTCCAGCCGCCGCCCCAGCCGCTCGAAGCCCTCCTCGGCCAGAGCGTCGAGCAGTGCGCCCTTGTCGGCGAAGTGGCGACGCGGGGCGCCGTTGCTGACACCCACGTCGCGGGCCAGTTCGCGCAGGGAGAGGCCTTCGGTTCCGCGTTCGTCGAGGACGAGCTCGGCCTGCCGCAGCAGGGCGCTGCGCAGGTTGCCGTGGTGGTAGGGGCGGGCCGTGGTCATGGCCTCACCCTATCCCCATGTACCCATTGACTACAATGTAACCGGTGAATACATTGGGGTCATGACCAGCTCACCCCACACCGCCCCCTTCACGGCCGAGGACCTCCCGCCGCAGACCGGACGCACCGTGATCATCACGGGCGCCGGCGGCGGGCTCGGCCTGGAGACCACCCGCGCGCTCGGCCTCGCCGGGGCGCACGTGATCATGGCCGTACGCGATGTCCCACGTGCCCGGCGGACGGCCGGGCAACTGCCCTTCGGGGCGGACGTACGCCCTCTCGACCTCGCCGATCTCGCGTCCGTGCGCGCGTTCGCCGCCTCCGTCGACCACCCGGTCGACATCCTGATCAACAACGCGGGGGTGGCCAACGTGCCCCTCGGCAGGACCGCGGACGGGTTCGAGACCCACTTCGGCACCAACCACCTGGGGCACTTCGCCCTCACCAACCTGCTGCTGCCGCGGATCACCGACCGTGTGGTCACCGTCGCCTCCAACGCGCACCGCGGCGCCCCGCCGGACCTCTCCGACCCCGACTGGGAGCACCGGCCCTACCGTTCGTCGGCCGCGTACGCCCGCTCGAAGCTCGCCAACCTGCTGTTCACGCTGGAACTGCAACGCCGTCTGACCGCGTCCGGATCCACCGTGCTCGCCCTCGCCGCACACCCCGGCGCCGCGACGACCGGCCTCAACCGGCACCTCGGACCCGCCATGAAACTCGTGGCGGCGGTCGTCGGCCGGTTCGTCATGCAGAGCGGCGCCGACGGCGCCCTGCCCACCCTCTTCGCGGCCACCCGGCCCCTGGCGGGCGGGAGTTACGTCGGCCCGGACGGCCGTGGTGGCCGGCGAGGCCGCCCCGCACCCGTGTCCCGCAGCGACGCGGCCCAGGATCCGGCGCTGGCCGCCGAGTTGTGGACGCTCTCCGAACGCCTCACCGCCACGGCGTTCCCGCTCGGCTGACGCGCACGGCGCGCGGCCGGCTACAGGCGGACGGTCATCTCCACCGTCACGTCCGTGCCCGCCGTCAGCCCCCGCGGCTTTCGGACGGCGTCCTTCAGCGGCACGAGACAGCCGCCGTCCTTGGGGAACAGCGAGGTCTCGAAGGTGGTCCCGCCGATCCGGACCCGCACCGGGACCATGCCCCAGCCGTAGGTGGCCGCCGCGGCCACCTCACGGATGTCCGCCGACTCGTCGTGCGGCACGGGCACGAAGTAGTACGGCGCGGGCCCACGCCACTCGACCACGCGACCGGAGAAGACGAGCTCCACGACGACCCTCCGGATCTGCGGGGACGGACCGGGACACGGGCCGGCCTACAAAGGGGACCGGCCGGCCCACGAGCGGGCCTCAGCGGCGCAGTGCCCAGCGCTGCACCGACTCCAGCGGGCCGTGGGAGAAGCGGCGCAGCCACAGGGAGGCGCCGCCGACGAGGATCGCGCAGATCACGGCCCACAGGCCCATCACCCACCACGGCCCGCTGCCCGCCCGGCTCTCCGCCAGACCGAGTCCGATGCCGTAACAGGCCAGCATGCACAGGGTGTTCTGGAGGACGTAACAGGTCAGGGCGGTACGGCCGACGGCGCTCAGTCCGCGGGTCGCGGCGCCGGGCACCCGGGCGCGGTCCAGCAGGACACCGATCAGGCCGAGATAGCCCAGGGCCACGACCGGCGCGGCCACATAGCGGCCGAGGAAGAACAGGTCCTCGCCGCCCAGATACAGGGCCGCGTTGAGCGGGAGGCCGATGCCCAGACCCCAGCACGCCAGCCGGGCCCGCAGCAGCCGCCCCCGGTCGGTCGCGCCGAACACCCCGGCCCGGTAGAGCCGCACACCGAGCAGGAAGAGGAAGAGCAGCAGACCGAACGAGATCACCGGCTCCATCCGCAGCGCGATCGCGTTCTCCAGCCGGAAGGAGATCTGGTCGAGCCAACTGCCGTGGGCGTAGATCTCCACCGTCGCGGCGGAGGCGCCACGGTGTTCGTCGGCCGGGTCGGCGAGCAGTGCGAGCGTGATGACCGCCATCACCAGCACATGCAGGCTGACCGAGACCCGCATGACGATCCGGCGCCGCCGCTCCGAACGCACCAGCAGCCGGGCGGCCAGCAGCGCGGTGAGCGCGTACCCCATCAGCACGTCGAAGCCGAAGACCAGCACGAAGTGCACGGTGCCCTCGGCGAACAGGAACAGCGCCCGGGGCCGGTAGCCGCGCGGCCACGCCGTGCCCCGCCGCTTCGCGGAGTCGTACTGGATGGCGAGGCCGACGCCGAACAGGATCGTCAGCAGGGACAGGAACTTGCCGTCCGCGAGGAACCGGAACAGCGCCTCGGCCGGCTGCTCGAAGGGATCCGCGACGGGCGCACCCTGAAGGAACGCCCACTCCGAGCCGGGTGTGGCGAAGATCCAGACGTTCGTCATCAACGTGCCGAGGATCGCGACCCCGCGCAACACGTCGAGCAGGGGCATCCGGCCCCGCGGTGCGGCGATGCCGGTACCGGCGGTGTCCGTGGAGGTGCGCAGACTCTCGGTCATACCACCAGCGTTCCGGCCTTCCGGGCCGCTCTCGTCCTGCGCGTGGACGAGAGCGCACTGCATCCTTCGATGCAGCCGCATCGCCGCGGCATCAACCCGGCGTCACCGTCGGGTCCGTGGCGCCGGCCCGGCGGTCAGGTCTGGTACGGCTGCTGCTGCGGCTGTCCGTACGCCGGCCCGGCCTGGCCGTTCGCGGCCTGCGTCTGCAACTGCTCCGCCTGCTCCCCGGTGATCTTCTGCTCGGCGCCGCAGAAGGTGCACTGCGTGCCGTACTTCGTGGAGACCGGGAACAGCGGGACGAAGAACAGCGTGAACTTGGTGACCCGCTTCCTGAGCGTGTGCGCCGCCGGGTTGCCGCAGCTGCCGCAGACCAGCGTCAGGATCGCCAGCTGGTACAGGTATCCCTTGGTGCCGAAGATGATCATGTTGGACCTTCCCACGCCGGTGTCTACAGGGACAACTCGTCCGGGCACCTCCGCCGTTCCCGGACACCGGCCCGGAACACGAAGTCCGGGCGACCCGTGGGGGCCGCCCGGACTTCATACCGCCCGGACCGTGTGGTGCCGGTGGGCGGAGGGATCAGACGAGGTCGTAGCGGTCCAGGTTGGAGACCTTGACCCACGCGTCGACGAAGTCCTTCACGAACTTCTCCTTCGCGTCGTCGCTCGCGTAGACCTCGGCCAGCGCGCGCAGCTCCGAGTTGGAGCCGAAGACCAGGTCGGCACGGGTGCCGGTCCACTTGACGGCACCCGAGGCGTCACGGCCCTCGAAGGTCGTCTGGTCCTCGGAGGTCGACTTCCACGAGGTGCCCATGTCGAGCAGGTTGACGAAGAAGTCGTTGGTCAGCACACCGGGGGTCTCGGTGAGGACACCGTGCGTCGAGCCGCCCTGGTTGGCCCCCAGGACCCGCAGACCGCCGACGAGCACGGTCAGTTCGGGGGCGCTCAGCGTCAGCAGGTTCGCCCGGTCCAGGAGCAGGTACTCGGCCGGCAGCCGGTTGCCCTTGCCCAGGTAGTTGCGGAACCCGTCGGAGGTCGGCTCCAGCGCGGCGAACGACTCCGCGTCCGTGTGCTCCTCGGTGGCGTCGACCCGGCCCGCGGTGAAGGGGACCTCCACGGCGACACCGGCGTCCTTGGCGGCCTTCTCGACCGCGGCGGCACCGCCGAGGACGATCAGGTCGGCCAGCGAGACCTTCTTGGCGCCCGAGTTGAAGTCGGCCTGGACACCCTCCAGGACCCGCAGGACCTGCGCGAGCTGGTCGGGGTCGTTGGCCTCCCAGCCGCGCTGCGGCTCCAGGCGGACCCGGGCGCCGTTGGCGCCGCCGCGCTTGTCGCTGCCGCGGAACGTCGAGGCCGACGCCCACGCGGCCGAGACGAGCTGCGAGACGGTCAGGCCGGAGTCGAGCAGCCTGGCCTTGAGAGCCGTGACGTCGGCGGCGTCGATGGTCTCGCCCTCGGCCTGCGGCAGCGGGTCCTGCCACAGCATGGTCTCCGCGGGGACCTCCGGGCCGAGGTACAGGGACTTCGGGCCCAGGTCACGGTGGGTCAGCTTGTACCAGGCGCGGGCGAACGCGTCCGCGAACTCGGCCGGGTTCTCGTGGAAGCGGCGCGAGATCTCGGCGTAGATCGGGTCGAAGCGCAGCGACAGGTCCGTCGTGAGCATCGTCGGGAGCTTCTTCTTCGACGCGTCGTGCGCGTCGGGGATGATCGCCTCGGCGTCCTTGGCCACCCACTGGTTGGCGCCGGCCGGGGACTGGGTCAGCTCCCACTCGTAGCCGAAGAGGATGTCGAAGAAGTCGTTGCTCCACCGGGTCGGCTTCGTGGTCCAGGTGACCTCCAGGCCGGACGTGATCGCGTCGCCCGCCTTGCCGGAGCCGTGGGTGGACTTCCAGCCCAGGCCCTGCTCCTCCATGGAGGCGGCCTCGGGGTCGTTGCCGACCGCGTCGGCCGGGCCGTTGCCGTGGGTCTTGCCGAAGGTGTGGCCACCGGCGATGAGGGCGACGGTCTCCTCGTCGTTCATCGCCATCCGGCGGAACGTCTCACGGATGTCGCGGGCCGCGGCCAGCGGGTCCGGGTTGCCGTTGGGGCCCTCGGGGTTGACGTAGATGAGGCCCATCTGGACGGCGCCGAGCGGGTTCTCCAGCTCACGGTCGCCGGTGTAGCGCTGGTCGTCGAGCCAGGTGGTCTCGGGACCCCAGTACACGTCCTCGTCGGCCTCCCAGACGTCGGCACGGCCGCCGCCGAAGCCGAAGGTCTCGAAGCCCATCGTCTCCAGGGCGACGTTGCCGGTGAGGATCAGCAGGTCGGCCCAGGAGATGGACTGGCCGTACTTCTTCTTCACGGGCCACAGCAGCCGGCGGGCCTTGTCCAGGTTGCCGTTGTCCGGCCAGCTGTTCAGCGGGGCGAAGCGCTGCTGGCCCCGGCCGCCACCGCCGCGGCCGTCGCTGATGCGGTAGGTGCCCGCGCTGTGCCAGGCCATCCGGATCATCAGCGGGCCGTAGTTGCCGAAGTCGGCCGGCCACCAGTCCTGCGAGGTGGTCAGCACCTCGGCGATGTCCTGTTTCACGGCCGCGAGGTCAAGCGCCCCGAACGCCTCGGCGTAGTCGAAGTCCGCGCCCAGCGGGTTCGCGACGACCGGGTCCTTGGCCAGGATCTTCAGGTTGAGCCGCTCCGGCCACCACTGACGGTTGCCGCCGCCCTGGGTCGGGTGCGCGGCCCGGCCGTGCGCGACGGGGCAGCCCCCCTCGCCGTCCGTCTTGGCGTCGGTGACGATCGCATCGGGGTTCTCAGCCATGGGAATCCTTCCGAACTTTCTGGATCACTGCTCAGGAACTGCTGGGGGTGGAAGACGAGGGGGTGGAACAGGCGGGGCACAGGCCCCAGTAGATGACCTCGGCCTCGTCGATCGTGAAACCGTGGTCGTCCGAGGCGTCGAGACACGGGGCCTCGCCGGTCGCGCAGTCGACGTCGACGACGACCCCGCACGAGCGGCACACAAGATGGTGGTGGTTGTCGCCGACGCGTCCCTCGAACCGCGCCGGGCTGCCGGCCGGCTCGATACGGCGTACGAGTCCCGCCGCCGTGAGCGCGTGCAAACCCTCGTAGACGGCTTGCAGGGAGATGTGGCCGACGCGGTCGCGGACCCCCGAGGCGATCGCCTCGACCCCGAGGTGGGCACCGCCGCGGACCGTCTCCAGGAGCGCGACGCGGGCGGCCGTCACACGCAGGCCTGCACCGCGCAGCTCCTCGGCGGGGGTGGGGGGAGGTGCGGTCACGACGCCAAACCTAACCGCACAAACCCGAGGGATTCAAGAAAACAAGTCGTTCAAGCTTTGTACGTCGTCCAGAAACGTCTGGTTGACGCTCGCGATGTTTGTCACCGATCAACGTGTATGTCAAGGAACTGCCTGATAAAGCCGGTATGCGCGGCGTCGCCCCGGAGCCTGTGGTCGGCGCGCACGACCTCACTAGACTCCAGGTCACCGGCCGTCGGGGCCGGCACCGCAGCGAGGAGGGCCGCGATCATGCGCGAGTTGGCCGGGACGGCACGGCGGTGGGCCGCCGAGGGGCGGGCGGCGGTACTGGCGCGACCGCTGACCGAACAGGGCTTCGGACCCCGGCGGCCGTCCGACGCGATCCTCGTCGGCGCGGACGGGACGGTCGTCGGGAGCCTGTACCGGGGCGCGTTCGACACGGAGTTGGCCGCGGAGGCGGCCGCCCTGCTGGCCGAGGGCGGCACCGCCCGGGTGTGCGCGGTCGCCGTGCACGGCGAGCGGGTCGCCGAGGCGCGGCTGACCTGCGGCGGACAGGCCGAGGTGCTGCTTCAGCCGCTGGGCGCGGTCCCGGCCCGCTGGTGGGACTTGATGGCCGACGGCGCCGAGGCGGCGCTCGTGACCCGGCTCGACGGGGACCGGGCGGACGCGGTCAGCGCGGTCGTGACACCGGCGGGACGAGGCGGGGAGACGCGGGACGTCGTCCCCGGACCGGCGCTCGACCAGGCCCGCGACCTGCTGGACCGGCACCGCGCGGGACGCGAGACGCTGGCCGCCGAGGACGGGCTGCTGCTCGTCGAGGCCTGCCCGGCCGTCCCGCACCTGATCGTCGCCGGCGGCGGTGAGCTGGCCGAGCTGCTCGCGGCCCAGGCGGCGCTGCTGGACTGGCGGTGCACCGAGGCGCACACCGCGCAGGACGTCCGGAAACTGATCGCCGAACGGCCGGCCGCCGCCTGTCTGGTCGTCCTCAGCCACGAACCCGATCTCGACGTCCCCGCGCTGCGCACCGCCCTGGCGTCCGGTGTGCCCTACGTCGGCGCGCTGGGCTCCCGCCGCACCCAGGCGCGCCGGACCGCCGCGCTCGTGGAGGCGGGCGTCGGCGAGGACCTGCTGACCCGTGTCCACGGCCCGATCGGCCTGGACATCGGCGCCCGCACCCCCACGGAGACCACCCTGGCCATCTGCGCGGAGATCCTGGCCGTCCTCCGCACCGACACCACGACGTGACACCGGGACGCTCTCCCGGCCCGACCACCCGTGACGGAAGGCCTCCGGGGAGGTACGGCCGGCTCCCCGGCCGGTCTCCCCGGCCGGACGAAACGGTCCTCCAGAAGGGCCGAAGGACTACAGCGCCACGCCGACATGGGCGAGGGCCTGCTTCAGCAGAACGCCGTGGCCACCCGGCATCTCGCTGTGCAGAGCCTCGGACGCCGCTTCCTGCGGGGTGAACCAGACCAGGTCGAGCGCGTCCTGCCGGGGCCGGCAGTCGCCGGTGACCGGGACGACGTAGGCCAGCGACACGGCGTGCTGACGCGGGTCGTGGTAGGCCGTGACGCCCTGGGTCGGGAAGTACTCCGCGACGGTGAACGGCTGGAGCGAGGACGGCACACGGGGCAGGGCCACGGGGCCGAGGTCCTTCTCCAGGTGGCGCAGAAGCGCGTCACGGACCCGCTCGTGGTGCAGCACCCGGCCGGAGACCAGGGCCCGGCTGACCGTGCCGTCGGGCCCGATGCGCAGCAGCAGGCCGACACTGGTGACCTCGCCGCTGTCGTCGACGCGCACCGGCACCGCCTCGACGTAGAGGATCGGCATCCGGGCGCGGGCCATCTCCAGCTCGTCGGAGGAGAGCCAGCCTGGCGTGGTATCGGTCAAGTCAGACATTGGCTGATCATACTTTCAGGTGTTGTCGGAAAACCGGTAGATCCGGTGAGCGTTGTCCCGGCCCGCCCATCGGGCGATCCGCAGCGCGTCCGCAGCGCTCATCTCGTCGGCGTCCACCCGGTCCTGGAACAGCTCGGCCAGCCCGCGCCGGAAGGCGAGCGCGCCGAGATGGTAGAACTCGGCCAGCCCGAAGGCGTCCGAGCTGTACAGCAGCTTGCGGAACGGTGTGATCTCCAGCGCCTCCTCCAGTACCGCACGGGCCCTGACCGGACCGACGTGGTGCAGGGTGAGACCCACGTCGAGGTACACCTGCTCGAACACCGCGGCCAGATAACCGGCCTGCCGCTGGTACGGCCAGCAGTGCAGAAGCAGCACGGGAATCGTGCCAGAGGTCAGATGCAGCCAGTCGGTCAGGTGGGTGGGATCGACCCGGTGCATCCGGATGTCGTTGTCGCCGAACCCGGTGTGCAGTTGCAGCGGCAGCCCCAGATCGACCGCAGTCCACAGCAGGTGCCGGACCAGGACCGGGTCCTCCAGCCGCCCGCCGCGCGCCAGCCACCGCCGGGCCGCCGCGGTGACCCGCCGGTCGTCGGGGCGCGCCGGGTCCAGGTCGAAGCCGGTGCGGTACGCGGCGACCGACTTCACGGCCACCACACCCGGCCGTCTCACCGCGTCCAGCGCGGCGGCCCGGAAGGCGTCGGCGTACTGGCCGGCCTCGACCCCGCCGGCCACTACCGCCTCGGCGACACTCTCCAGCCGTACGACCTCGTGGGCCACCGCCTGTCCGCCCGCCGCGGCGGCCAGGGCGTCCGGCGGGGTGAGCCGGTCGGGCGCGTACCCGGTGTCGACGCAGAACACCCCGGTCCGCGCGGCGGCCAGGAAGCGCCGGTTCACCTCCTCGGCGCCCAGCTCGGCGCGCCGCCGTACGTACTCCTCGGGCGGCGCGTGACGCTCCAGGCCGAGCAGCGGGGCGCAGTACCGGCGGACGGCCGTACCGACCGGGGTGTCGAAGGGCGAGACGCCGGGCCAGGGTTCGCCCTCGGTGAGCAGACCGGCGAACTCGTCCGGGCCGAGGGGGCCGGTGACGACCCCGTGGCAGTGGTGGTCCACCAGCGGCAGCGCGTCCAGCGCCGCACGCACCGCCCCCGTCGCGGCGTCTCCCGTGATCGCCATGTCAGTACTTCCAGCGGTAGGCCGCCGCCACCCGCTCGTCGTCGAGGCCGTCCACCGCCGCGATCTCGCCCTCTCGTACGGCGGTCACCGCGTCGGCGAGGACCGGCCCGAGCGCGGCGCGCAGCACCTCGTCCTCGCGGAACTCCGCGACGGCCTCCGTCAGCGAGACCGGCAGCCTGCGCACGCCCCTGGCCCGCGCCTCGGCCGCGTCGAACCGCACCGGGTCGCCGGTGATCTCCTCCGGCAGTACGGCGGCGGAGCCGATCCCGTCGAGCCCGGCGGCGATCGCGCAGCCGAGGGCGAGATACGGGTTGGCGGCCAGGTCGACCGGTTTGACCTCCAGGTTCGCGGCCCGTCCACGCTGTCCTGCGGTGCCGGTGACCACCCGCAGCCCGGCCTCCCGGGTCTCACGGCCCCACGCGGTGAACACCCCGGCCCACTGAGAGGGCTTGAGCCGCAGATAGCTGGCCGGGCTGGGTGCCGTCACGGCGGTCAGACCGGGCAGATGGGCGAGGACACCGGCCGTGAAGGACTCGGCCCCGGCCGTCATGCCGTACCGGCGGTCACCGGTGCCGTGCAGGTTCTCGCCGCCGTACCACGCGGACAGGTGGAGATGGCCGCCGTTGCCGACGCCCTGGGCCTGCACCACCGGGGCGAACGACACCTTCAGACCGTGCCGCGCGGACACCGCCCGGATCGTCTGCCGGACCAGCACACTGCGGTCGGCCGCCGCGACCGGATCCAGCGGCGCCACCGACAGCTCGAACTGCCCGGGCGCGTACTCGGGGTGGAACTGCTCGACGTCCAGCCCCTGCGCCGCGCACGCCGCCAGCAGATCGGCCGCGTAGTCGCTCAGCCCGACCTGCCGGATCGCCCCGTACGCCGGACCGGACACCGCCGGTACGAAGGTGTCGTCCGGCGCCGCGCCCAGGCCGACGGCCCACTCGATCTCGATACCCGCGAGGAAGCCGAGCCCCTCCTCACGCTCCGCCCGGTCCACGAGCCGGCGCAGGAAGGTACGGGAACACCCCGGGTGCGCCGCGCCGTCCTGTGTGATCCGGTCCACCGGCGCCCACGCCCAGCCGGGCTGCGCCGACAGGACCGTCAGCCGGTCGAGGTCCGCGTAGAGCCGCAGATCGCCGTCGGGGGAGCCCAGGACGTCCGTGGTGACGATGGCGTCGTTCGCGAGGAACGTGTCGAACACCGGCGACATCCCGACGCCCCACGCGGCGGCCGCCGCGAGCTTGCCCGTCGGGACCGTCTTCACCCGGCACACGCCCGCGGTGTCGACGTAGGCGAACACGACTCCGTGCACCCCGCGGCCGGCCAGCTCGGAGGCCAGGGCCACGGCCCGCTCCACCTCCCCGGGACGGCCACCGGGGACGGGATCGGCGAGAGGGGTCATACGTCCTCCTGGATGGCCGGCGCGTCCACCTGGGCGGGCCCGATCGTCGTCGCCATTGTGCCGCGCGCATGATCGGCTGTCCCGGGAATGGGCGAGCGACGCCCCAGGTAGGGTGGACGGCCGTACCCGGAACGAACAGTTGTCCACGGCCCGTCCGGGGGCGGCACCCCACAGGAAGCGGTCCATGCCCCACTCCCACCCGACCTCGCCCCTGCGCACCCCGTCCGAGGCCGAGGCCGCGGGCGGTCCCGCCGACATCCGGCTCGTCGTCACCGACATGGACGGCACGCTCCTCGACGACGACAAGCAGGCCCCGCCGCAACTGTGGCGCGTCCTGGAACTGCTGCGCGAGCGGGGCGTGCTGTTCAGCCCGGCGAGCGGGCGGCAGTACGCGACGCTGGCCCGCGAGTTCCGCGGCGTCGAGCAGGGCATGCTGTTCATCGCCGAGAACGGGACATACGTGGTCCGCGACGGCGAGGAGCTCAGCTCCGACCCGCTGCACCCCGACGTCAGCGCCGGCGTCGTCCGCGCGGTACGGGAGCTGGTGGCGGACGGTGTGGACGTGGGCGCCGTGGTCTGCGGCAAGCGGTCCGCGTACGTCGAGCGCACCGACGAGGCCTTCCTGGCGGAGATCCGCAAGTACTACATCGAGAACGAGTCGGTCGAGGACGTCACCGCCGTCGACGACGAGATCCTCAAGGTGGCCATCTTCGACTTCGGCGCCGTCGAGCGGGCCACCGCCCCGGCCCTCGCGCCCTTCGCCGGCACGCACCAGGTCGTGGTCACCGGCGAGCACTGGGTCGACGTCATGAACAGCACCGCCAACAAGGGCGCCGCGATCCGCCGCCTCCAGAGCGAACTGGGCATCACACCCGCGCAGACCATGGTCTTCGGCGACTACCTCAACGACCTGGAGATGATGGACACCGCCGACTGGTCCTTCGCCATGTCCAACGCCCACCCGCAGATCGTGGCGCGCGCCCGCCACCTCGCGCCCTCCAACAACGACAACGGTGTGCTGCGCACGGTCGCGCGGGTCCTGGGGCTGCCGGGCCTGGACCTGTAGTCCGGGTGGTGGAGGGAGTTCCGGGGCAGGATGTGCAGCGTGGTTGCGTCCACCCTCCCGTGAGAAGGAAGCAGCATGAGCGAGCCGGCCTCCGTCGCCCGACTGACCAGGGACCTCACCTCCGCACTGCTCCCCGCCGACCTCGAGGCCTTCTACCAGGACCTGCACCGCCACCCCGAGCTGTCCTTCCACGAGCACCGCACCGCCGCGAGGCTCGCCGAGCGGCTGAAGTCGGCCGGCTACACGGTCACCGAGGGCGTCGGCCGCACCGGCGTGGTCGGCGTCCTCGCCAACGGCGACGGGCCGGTGGTGGGGCTGCGCGGCGACATGGACGCCCTGCCCGTCCGGGAGGCCACCGGTCTCGCCTACGCCTCTACCGTCGACGGCGTGATGCACGCCTGCGGCCACGACCTGCACGTCACCTGGCTGACGGCCGCCGCCGAGATTCTCGCCGCCGCCCGCGAGACCTGGTCCGGCACGGTCGTGGTGATCGGCCAGCCCGCCGAGGAGAGCGGCGGGGGAGCGCAGACCATGGTCGCGGACGGGCTGCACGAGAGATTCCCGCGCCCCGACGCCCTGTTCGGCCAGCACGCGGCCCCCGGCCTCGCCGGCTTCTACCCGCACACCCCCGGCCTGACGATGTCCGCCGAGGTCGAACTGGACGTGGTGGTGCACGGTGTCGGCGGCCACGGCTCACGCCCGGAGTCGACCGTCGACCCGGTGGTCACGGCCGCCCACATCGTCACGCGGTTGCAGAGCGTCGTCGCCCGCGAGGTCGCCGCGAAGGACTCCGCGGTGCTGACGGTGGGGCAGTTCCACGCCGGAACCAGACACAACATCATTCCCGCGGAGGCCCGTCTCGCGCTGAACCTGCGCACCCAGGACGACAGCGTGCGCGCACGGGTCCTGGCGGCCGTCGAGCGCATCGTGCGGGGCGAGTGCCAGGCGGCCGGATGCCCGGTCCCGCCGGAGATCACCGTCCACCCCGGCTTCCCGAACACCGTCAACGACAAGGCACTCGACGAGGAGATCGCCGCCGTCCACCGCGAACTCCTCGGCCACGACACTGTGTTCGACTTCGGCCCCACGATGGGCAGCGAGGACTTCTCCCTGCTCGCCCCGGCCGGCGTCCCGTACGACTACTGGTACGTCACCACCACGGCCGCCGACGTGTGGGAGGCGGCGCCCGGCGACTCCCTCACCGAGAAGTTCGCCAACGTGCCCGGCAACCACAGCCCGCACTTCGCCCCCGACCTGTCCGTGCTGGTGCCGGGGGCGCGGACGCTGGTGTCCGCGGCGCTGAGCCGCCTCACCTGAGGGGCCGCTCGGGCGAGGTCAGGGCTTGCGGCCGACCGCGCCGTACAGCGACACCGGACCGTTCCCGATGTCCGACTCGTCCTCGGCCAGCTCCGGATGCCAGGCGGGCAGCGCCACCACCCCCGGCTCCAGCACCTCAAGTCCCTTGAAGAAGCTGCCGAACTCGGCCTGGGAGCGGGCGACGAGCGTGACACCGCCGGCCGTGTACGCCTCGATGCCGCGCTTCACGTTGTCCGGCTCGAAGTCAGCGGTCAGCGCGGACAGCACCAGGAAACTGCCCGGCGCCAGCGCTTCGACCAGCGTCCCCACCATGTCCTGGGCGCCGTCGTCGTCCGCGATGAAGTGCAGCAGCGCGATCAGGGACAGCGCGACCGGACGGTCCAGGTCCAGGACGCGGGCGGCCTGTTCGAGGATCCGGGCCGGCTGGCGCGCGTCGGCCTGGAGGTACTCCGTCGCCCCCTCCGGGGTGCCGCTCAGCAGGTCGGCCGCGTGGGCGAGGACGATCGGGTCGTTGTCGACGTAGACGACCCGGGCCCCGGGTGTCACCGACTGGGCGATCTGGTGGAGGTTGGGCTCGGTCGGAATGCCGGAGCCGATGTCAAGGAACTGGCTGATTCCCTGCTGTCCCGCGAGCAGCCGGGTGGCCCGGTGCATGAACCAGCGGTTGGCGCGGGCGGCCCGCGGGGCGCCGGTGTCGATGGACATGATCTGGTGGCCGAGCTGCTCGTCGACCGGGTAGTTGTCCCTGCCGCCGAGGAACCAGTCGTACACCCGTGCCGGGTGCGGCCTGGTCGTGTCGATCAGCGGGCCGGTCGGCTCGGTCCCGGTCACAAGGCGCTCCTCTGCTCAACTGCTCCACACGGCCGCCCGCTCGGGCGCCGGACGCAGTCTGGCACGACGGTGCGGCGGGACGGAGTCGGTCTTCGGCCACCCGCCGACTGTGGCCGACGCCACGTCCGCGCAGGGGCCACGTGCCGAGACACTCCTTACGCCGCGCAGATGCGTGGGCATAGCATCGGTGTCCGCATGGACACGATGACGCTCTGGCACATCACCGGCTGGGAGTACGCCGCTCTCGCCTTCGCCGCGCTGCTGGTCGGTTTCTCCAAGACCGCCGTCAGCGGGGCCAACACGGTCAGCCTCGCCGTCTTCGCCGCCGTACTCCCCGCCCGCGCCTCCACCGGGATCCTGCTGCCGGTACTCATCGCCGGGGACGTGCTCGCCGTCCTCAGCTACCGGCGGCACGCCCACTGGCCCACCCTGTGGCGGCTGTTCCCGGCGGTCGGGGCGGGTGTCCTCGTCGGGACCGTCTTTCTCCTCTGGGCCGACGACGCGCAGGTGCGCACCTCGATCGGCGCGATCCTGCTGCTGATGGCCGGCGTCACCGTCTGGCGGCGGCGCAGGGAGGCCGATCGGGAGGCGGACCCGGACGAGATCACCACCCGCGCGGGCAAGGTGAAGGCCCGTTCGTACGGGGTCCTCGGCGGCTTCACCACCATGGTCGCCAACGCGGGCGGCCCGGTGATGTCGATGTACCTGCTCTCGGCGGGTTTCCGGAAGCTGGGCTTCCTGGGGACGTCGGCCTTCTTCTTCCTGATCGTCAACGTCTCCAAGGTGCCCTTCAGCGTGGGGCTCGGGCTGATCGACGGACGGTCGCTGCTGCTCGACGCGACGCTCGTGGTGTTCGTCGTGCCCGGCGCGTTCATCGGCAAATGGGCCGTGAACCGGATCAACCAGCGTCTGTTCGAGCAGCTGGTGATCGGCGCGACGGTCCTCGGCGGGCTCCAGTTGCTGCTGCGCTAGGACCCGGCCGTGGCGCACATCGGGGTCCCGTACCCTCGCCCCATGTCCCCGCACATCCTCGTCCTCGGCGGCACCACCGAGGCCCGCGAGCTGGCCGCCGAGCTGGCCGCGCGGCCCGGTGTACGGGTGACCACCTCGCTGGCCGGCCGGGTCGCGCGGCCCGGCGCCGTCGCGGGGGAGCTGCGGGTCGGCGGGTTCGGCGGCGCGGACGGACTCGCCTCATGGCTGCGTGAGCACCGGGTGGACGCGGTCGTGGACGCCACCCATCCCTTCGCCGAGTCGATCACGGCGAACGCGGCGCGGGCCTGTGCGGAGGCCGGCGTTCCGGCCGTGGTGCTGCGACGGCCCGGGTGGGAGTCCGGTCCCGGGGACCGCTGGCACCACGTTCCCAGCCTCGACGCCGCCGCCGACCTTCTTCCGGGGCTCGGCCGCCGAGTGCTGCTGACCACCGGCCGCCTCGGTCTCGCCGCCTTCGCGCGGCTGACGGACACGTACTTCGTCGTACGGTCGGTGGATCCGCCGGAGCCGCCGATGCCGCCGCACACCCAAGTCGTGCTTGCGCGCGGTCCGTTCGGGGTGCCGGAGGAGTGCGCGCTGTTGCGGCAGCACCGTATTGACGTGGTGGTGACCAAGGACAGTGGGGGAGTGGCTACTGCCGCGAAGCTGACCGCGGCGCGTGTGCGGGGGTTGCCGGTTGTTGTTGTTCGGCGGCCGCCGGTGCCGGTGGGGGTGGGGGTGGTGCCGGATGTCGCCGCGGCGGTGGCGTGGCTGGGGCGCGGGGCGGTGTTGGAGGGGGGATGACTTGTGCTGCTGTGGGTGGGAGGGTGCGGGCTCGTTGTGGGTTTCGCGCAGTTCCCCGCGCCCCTGATGGGGTGGTTCGTCGCCCGCGGGTTCGTGGTGGGTTTCGCGCCCGCGCGGTGGAGCCGCAGGTTGATACGGTCCCGCGCCCCTGATCGGGTGGTTCGTCGCCTGCGGGTTCGTGGTGGGTTTCGCGTCCACGCGGCGGAGCCGCAGGTTGATACGGTCCCGCGCCCCTGATGGGGTGGTTCGTCGCCTGCGGGTTCGTGGTGGGTTTCGCGCCCGCGCGGCGGAGCCGCAGGTTGATACGGTCCCGCGCCCCTGATCGGGTCGCATGTCGCCCGCGGGCTCGTGGTGGCCGGGCGGTTGGGATTTGATGACCTGGCCGGTCAGGTTGTTGGGGCCTTGGGCTTGGTGAGTTGGCGGGTGCGGGTGGGGACCGTCTGGCTCAGGTCTTCCACCAGGAGGCGTTTGGCGATGGTGTCCACGGCCGCGCGGAGGGCCTGGCCCTCGGGGCGGCCGATGTCCTCGCGGACCCGGTCCTTCAGCCAGGTGCCCCAGGCCTCGCCGATGACATGGGCCTCCCGCTCGCCGGCCGCGGTGTGCGACAGCAGTGAGCCGTCGCGGGTGAGGTAGCCCTCCTGGACCATCCGGTCGAAGACGGGCAGCAGTACCTCGGGCGGCAGACGGTGGCGGGCCGAGATCAGACCCAGGCTGGAGTGGCCGACGAGCCGCGTGAACATCCCGACCTGCATGACCGCCCACGCGCCCGCCACGTCGAGCCGGGTGTCCGAGTCGCGCAGCAGACGGCGTGCGGTGTCCTCGTCGGTGCTGCCGATGATGCGGCCGACGGACGCCTCCAGGACACGTTGTGAGTCCGCGTCGGCCGGCTGCGCGAAACCGTCGCCCATGTCCGTCGAGGACAGCCGGGCGCTGTCGCGCAACTGGACCTGTTTGAGGAACAGGGCGACGACGAAGCCGATCACCGCGACCGGCACGGCCCACAGGAACACCATCTGAAGGGTGTCCGCGTACGCCTCGACGATGGGTCTCGCAGTGCCGGCGGGCAGCCCGTGCAGGCCCTCGGGGCTGCTCGCGGCCTTGGCCAGGGTCGCCGGATCGGTGGTGCCGGAGGCCGCGGCGGACTCGACGCCGTCCCGCAGGTTGGGCGTGAGCGAGTTGGTGTAGATCGTGCCGAACACGGCGGTGCCGAACGAACTGCCCAGCGTACGGAAGAAGGTGACGCCGGACGTGGCGGTGCCCAGGTCGGTGTAGTCGACGGTGTTCTGCACGGCGATCGTCAGCACCTGCATGCCCAGACCGATGCCGGTGCCCAGCACGAACATGTACAGCGACTCCAGCCAGGCGTTGGAGCCCGGCCCCATCAGGGACATCAGATACAGCCCGACACCCATGACCAGCGTGCCGACGATCGGGAAGACGCGGTAGTGCCCCGTCTTACTGACGACGTTGCCGCTGAACACCGACGCGATGAGCAGGCCGATGACCATCGGCAGCGTGCGCACCCCGGAGAGCGTCGCCGAGTCGCCGTCGACGTACTGGAGATAGGTCGGCAGATACGTCAGCGCGCCGAGCATGGCGAAGCCCACGATGAAGCTGAGGATCGAGCACACCGTGAACACCGGGTTGGCGAACAGCCGCATGGGCAGCATCGGTTCGGCCGCCCGCGTCTCCACCCAGCAGAACAGCCCGAGCGCGATCACCCCGCCCACGAACAGTCCGATGATGACGCCGGAGCCCCACGCGTACTCGTTGCCGCCCCAACTCGTCGCGAGGATCAGCGCGCTGGCCCCCACCGCGACCAGCGCGATGCCGAGATAGTCGATGACCGGCCGGGACGCCGACTTCACCACCGGGATGGTGCGGGCCGCGGCGACGACCACGAGGATCGCGATCGGTACGTTGACGTAGAACGCCCAGCGCCAGGTCAGATGGTCGGTGAACAGCCCGCCGAGCAGCGGCCCGATGACCGTCGCCACACCGAACACGGCGCCGATCGCGCCCTGGTACTTGCCGCGCTCGCGCAGCGGGATCACGTCGGCGATCAGCGCCATCGCGGTCACCATCAGACCGCCGGCGCCGATGCCCTGCATACCGCGCCAGGCGATCAGCAGCGTCATGTTCGAGGCGAGGCCGCACAGGAACGAGCCGGTGATGAACACGATCGCGGAGACCTGGAAGACCACCTTGCGGCCGAACAGGTCACCGAACTTGCCGACCAGGACGGTCGCCACGGTCTCCGCGAGGAGATAGGCGGTGACCACCCACGACATGTGCTCGGCGCCGCCCAGGTCCGACACGATCGTCGGCAGCGCGGTGCCCACGATGGTCTGGTCGAGGGCAGCGAGCAGCACACCGAGCATGATCGTCACGAACACGACGTTGCGCCGACGGGAGTCGAGCACCGGCGGCTGGGCTGCGGGCGGGGCGGTTTCCGCGGCGACTGTCACGCGGCCACGATCACACCGCGGCGGCGCACGCGCACGCGGGAGGGGGCCGCTCGTGTGTCCCCGGGCCCGCCTCAGTGCCTCAGTGCTCGCCGGGCTTGCGTCTCAGCAGATACGTGTCCATGATCCAGCCCTTGCGCTCCCGGGCCTCGGCGCGCAACCGCTCGATACGGGGCGCGGCCTCGGCGATCGGCCCGGAGTCCAGGATCTCGTCCGGTGTGCCGAGGTACGCGCCCCAGTAGATGTCGATGTCCTGGTCGGCGTACCGCCGGAAGGCCTGGTGGGCGTCGAGCATCACCACCACGTCGTCCACCCCCTCGGGAAAGCCCTCCGCGAGCCGTCGGCCCGTGGTGATCTGCACCGGACGCGCCACCCGGTTCAGCCCCGTGCGGTGCCGGGCGACCAGGGCCGAGACACTGCTGATGCCGGGCACGACGTCGTACGTGAAGGTCACCTCGCCGCGGGCCAGCACCTCCTCCAGGATCCCGAGCGTGCTGTCGTACAGCGCGGGATCCCCCCAGACCAGGAACGCGCCGCGCTCGTCCTCGCCCAGCTCCTCGGCGATCAGCCGCTCGTAGATACCGGCGCGGGCGCTGCGCCAGTCACCGACGGCCGGTGAGTACGCCGCGCCGCCCGCGCGCCGGTCCCGCTCCGGGTCCCGCGCCTCCACGACCCGGTAGCCGCCCTCCGGTATGTGCGCCTCCAGCATGTCGAGGCGCACCTGTGTGAGGTCGGACTTCACCTCGCCCTTGTCGAGGAGGAAGAACACGTCCGTGCTGCGCAGCGCCCGGACCGCCTGGAGGGTGAGCTGCTCGGGGTCGCCCGCGCCGATACCGATGACATGAATCTCTCGCACACCCCCGAGTCTGCCGTACCCCACTGACAGTGACGTCGGCGGCCGTACCGACCGGGAGCCGCCGCTATCGGCCGCGCAGCCCCGGCGCCCGCGCCGCCGCGTCCACCTTCGCCGCCCCGTGCTCCACCTCGGCCGCCAACTCCCGTGCCCAGTCGGCCAGTCCGCCGAGCTCCATCCCATAGGGCCGCGCCCGCCCGGTCCCGGCCGCCCACTCCTCGATCACCCCGGCGCCGCGGCGCAGCAGCCGGGCCCCGCCGGTGGGGTTGCCGCGCGCGGAGTGGGTGAGGCCCACGGCGAGCTGGGCGAGGCCGCGCCACAGCGTGCGCTCCTCGTCGGGCCCCGACTTCCACGCGTCCTCGAACACCTCGTGCGCGTGGAACGGCTTCCCGGCGTCCAGCAGCGCCTGCGCCTCGACCACCGTCTCCTCCGGTGTCCGCACCAGGCCCTCGGGCTGCCGCTCCACCCCGTCCGTGCCGTACGGCAACGGCCGCCCGAGCCCGTCACGCGGCCGGGCGTTACGGGCCCGGCCGTCCTCGTCCCGGTCCCGCGCGTCGGGTTCCACGTGCCGATCAGTGCGCTCCGTACGTTCCCTGCCGTCCATACGCCGATTGTCCGCCCCGGCCGCTCCGGGCGGGTACCCGGGCGTGGGGTAGAGTGCTGTTCGCGCGATCACGCGGTTCTCCGCGGTGGCGCAGCGGGACGTGGCGCAGCTTGGTAGCGCACTTGACTGGGGGTCAAGGGGTCGCAGGTTCAAATCCTGTCGTCCCGACTGGAGACAGTCGCAGGTCGGGGCCGGTTTCGGAGATATCCGAAACCGGCCCTTGATCATTTTTGGGGACCAGTTGGGGACCGGCGCCCTTGACCGGGGTCAGCGGGTCATGACGATCGGGGTCGGCAGTGAGCGCGGTGCGCGCAACACGCTGAGGTGCACGGAAAGCGCTGCCCCGGCTGCCGTGATCTTGTGTACGTCGGGATGCAGGTACCGCTGGGTCGTGGTCAGCGATCCGTGGCCGGCGATGCGACGCAGGTGCTCGTAGCCGAGCTTGGCGACCACGTCGTCCCCGTGCGTGGCGTCGCGCAGGACGGCGGTGGAGATGCGTCCGCCGCGCGGGCCGGTGGACAGGCGGGCGTCGGGATTGGGGCCGGCGGACAGGACGCGCTGAGCGACGAGGGGACGGATCTCCTCGACGACGGGAACCTTGCGGGCTCGCTTGCCCTTGGTGCCCGTGTCGGTCAGCCCGCCGGGCACGGGTGTGGTCTGACGCCGCACGGTCCAGATCCACTTGTTGGTGCCTACGTCCCCGATACGGCAGCCTGAGACCTCGCCGATCCGTGCGGCAGTGCACGCGGCGAAGACGACGACGTCTCCCCAGCCGCGGTACTGGTCGTGGGAGGCAGCCACGAGCGCCTCGGCCGGCGCAGTGAGGGTCTCCCAGTCGGGCAGGGCCAGCGCTCGTGGGTCCTGGAGTTCGTCCTCAACCTGCTTGTAGAGCTTCTGCCAGCCGGTCACCCTGGCGGGGTTGACCTTGATGATGCCGTCGCGGACTGCCTGCTCCATGACGCGGACCAGGACGGCGATGGTGTTCTTCACCGTGGACCGGCTGCGCTCGTCGGCGATCCAGTTCTGCACGGTGCGGTCGACGACACCGTTGGTGATCATTCGTACCGCGAGATGGCCCAGGGCGGGGACCACGCGCATCCGCCATCCTGCAAGGTAGGGGTCCAGCGTTTTCAACTCGAGGCCGCGCAGGGCAAGGTCCATGTTCGCTTCGCCGTATTCGGTGAGCTTCATGGTGGCCAGCGACGGGCTCAGGCCGGACTCTGCGGCCTCGATGATGGCCTGGAGCCACTCCTGGGCCTTTTCTTCGCTGTCCTTTCCCTCGGACAACGACAGGCGGCGCCTGCTGGTCGGATCGGTCCACCGGACACGAGCTCGATACGCAGTGGGGCGGTCAGGACGGTATTCGATATCAGTCGAGAGCCGGACACCGACAGGAACGTTGGTCTTATCGGCCATTGTGTCCCTTGGTCGGGACGGTACGTCGGTGGCGCAGCCATTCCTCGACGTCAAGGGCGCTGTACATGACGACGCGTTCGGAGAGCGTGACGAACGGCGGCCCCTGGGGTGGCTGGGCGGTGCGCCAGCGGCGCAGGGTTGAGGCGTCGACCCTCAGGCAGGCAGCGAGGTCACTGGTTGAATACCAGGCGCTGGTGAGCAGAGACGCTCGGCTATCAGGTGACATGGCACGGAGATGAGTAACTGCATGGTCCGCTGTGGACTCCTTCTCGCGATGCGGTTCGGCGCCGGCAATCGTTGCTATCGGTTCATTGAGCAAGGGCGGCTGTTCTCCGGGGAGTACGGAACGCTAGAAGGATCTGCGGAATATTCCAGAGACGGACAGCACAGTTCGCGAACGGAGAACGCGCAGCGGGTTTTCAGCTGGCAGCGGCGACGTGCCGTCATCGTCGTTTCGGTCTGTGGTTGTGCTCGGGACGGACGTTGATGCACTAATCGTCTCCGAAGACGTCGGTTTGGCTAACCGGCGTTTCCGGGCTGCATTGCCGTCCAATCGAACGGTGGCAGGCGGTCATATGAGTGTTTCACCACCACGTCTATTGACGCAGTTGGAGGTCCGTGCAGCGCGCCAACGCGTCTCGCCGAGCGGCCGCGCTTCCCGCGGTCAGCGCCCCTCGCTGGAGCACCACTGGCAGACCGGCCTTGCCCGGCCCACGCCGTCAGGAAGCCGCACGACGTCATCTGCACGCCGCCCTGTTCGGCATCCTGACGGAGGTGGGTTACCTGGTGGAGGCTGATCCACCTGACACTCCGGCTGCCCTGTCCGTTCGAGCCGGTCGGGTTCCCACACCCGCGACGCTGACCCGGACATCCGGCGGATCCTCGCGGACCTCCGCGAAGCCTGACCCCAGTGGTCCTCGTCCCGCCGGATCAGCCGTTCCTCTGTCCCAGGCGCGCGGTCTACTCGTCAGGTCTCTTCCCGAAGAAGGAGAGCGTGGCCGCTGCGGGGCGTGGCCGGGCCTTCGGGGCCGTATCCGAGGCGGAGCACCATCTGTGGGTGACAGGTACGGGGGCCGGCCGGAGGCACGAGTCGTTCGCGCAGGTCGGGCCACTCCAGGGCCTGGTGCAGGAGGGAGGCGCGGACGTTGTGCGCTGTGGCGGTCAGCAGGACACGTTCGAGGGCCTGGCCCGCGCGCAGCCAGTCGGTGCGGCGGTCGTGCGCGGTGGTCAGTACGGCGATCGTGGGCCGTTTCTCGAAGGGGCGGGCGGGGAGCCTGTCCGGGTGGAGGTGGGCGCCGAAGTCCCGCATCGGGATGTGGTCCAGGAAGTCCTGGGGGCCGAGCGCCTCGGGTGGCATGCCCAGGCCGGTGCCTGTGCGTGTGTCCGGTCCGGTCACCCAGCGGCGGCTCTCCGCGGCTCGGTCGGGATCGGTCGTGTTGCGGTACTCGGCCTCGCGGGTGAGCCGTAGCACGGTGTCGGTCCGGGCGGGAGGGAGGTGGTGGAGCAGGGCACCCTCCGTGTGGGCCACCTCGGTGAGTTCGGTGAGGACGGGGGTGGGCAGTGGCCGCCCCGAGAAAGGGAGGCGGCTGCTGTGCCGGCGCCAGACGGTGTCGTACAGGGCGGGGTGGGTGGTGGTTGGCCGGGTTGTGTCGGCGAGGCGGACCGTCGCGAGCAGGTCGGGCTCGTCGGGGCGCGGGAGAAGGCGGGTCACCGGTGTCCAGCCGAAGTGCTCGACCGCGATGCGCAGGTTCAGGACGGCGCAGCCGACGGACAGGTGAAGGGCCCGTCCGGTGGGGTCGGTGTGGCGCAGGCCGCGGTACGTGTCGGCGCGGATCTCCAGGGTGAGCGTGTCCAGGTCGAGGCGGAAGCGCCAGGGCTGAGTGTTGTGAATGGATGGAGCGGCCACAGCCGCGGAGAGCAGCGTCTCCAAGGTGGTGCCGTCGAGGACCGCGGTGCGCATCGGAACCTCCTCCCCGCCCTGCACCCAAGCGGGGGCGGGGCCTTCGGTGACTGCACCAGGGTGGCGCCCGGCCGGTGGGGAGGGCAGGGGCCGTACGGCCCCGCCGGACGTCCGGACGGCCCTCTCACCTCGTGGGTTTGTCGCCGGTGTCCGGCTGCTCCAGCTGGGAGGCGAGGACCGCGGCCTGGACGCGGCGCTGGACGCCGAGCTTGGCCAGGAGGCGGGATATGTGGTTCTTGACGGTCTTCTCGGAGAGGTAGAGCTTCTTGCCGATCTCGCGGTTGGTGAGGCCGTCGCCGATGAGGGCCAGGATGTCCCGCTCACGGGGCGACAGGCTCGCCAGCTCGGGCGACAGGGCCGGTGTCTCGGCGGGGTCGGCGCGCAGCGAGCGCATCAGGCGGGCCGTGGTCGCGGGGTCCAGCATGGACTGGCCGGAGGCGACCGTGCGGACCGCCGAGACCAGGTCGGAGCCTCTGATCTGCTTGAGGACATAGCCGGAGGCCCCGGCCATGATCGCATCGAGCAGGGCGTCCTCGTCGTCGAACGAGGTCAGCATCAGACAGGTCAGCTCCGGCATCCGGCTGCGCAGTTCTCGGCAGACCGTGATGCCGTCGCCGTCCGGGAGGCGTACGTCGAGCACGGCGACGTCCGGGCGCAGAGCGGGAGCGCGGACGAGGGCGTGCTCGACGGTGTCCGCGTCGCCGATCACGGAGATGTCCGGTTCGGCGTCGAGGAGGTCGGTGATGCCGCGTCGTACGACCTCGTGGTCGTCGAGCAGGAACACGCGGATCGGGTTCTGCTCCGTGAAGGTGCGTGTCTCGGTCATGACGGCCCCTCGTCCCCGGCGGCATACGGGCTGTGGGTCGCCCGTGTCGACGATCATCGCTCGCCGGGGCCGGATGTACTAGGGCCGGTCGGCCCTAGTGGGTTCCGGATGTGCCCCCTGTTGCCCGTAGGGGCATGGACCGGTGGCTTCTGGTGGGCTGCCGGGCCGGGCCGGCGGGCAGATTCCCCCGGACCGGCTTCACGACGCTGCCGCCGGTACGGCAGTGGCCCTATGGGCGGACGGTCGGGGCAGGGAATCATACCGGTCCAGAGGCCACGAGCCCGGTCCGGGCGCCATGACAAGGCCATGGGCAGGTCGGCGGTGGGTCGGCGCTTGGACCCTGCGGACCCTGGCTGTTCCCGATCCCGGCAAGGTCACGCGGCGCCCGGGCGCGGATCCGGTCGGGAGGTCGGACACCGGTGACCGACTCGCACGCTCAGTAGGCTGCCGGTCATGACCGTGACCGACAGCCGCGTCAGGATCGTCACCCTCCTCGCCCAACAGCGGCCCGAAGCCATCGTGGGGATGCCGGAGTCCGAATGGGTGGACTTCAAGGGCGTTGGGCCCGCGGGCCCGTACGACCTCAGCCTCGACGCGAAGAAGTACGAACTGGCCAAGGACGTAGCGGCGTTCGCCAACGCGGCCGGAGGTCTTCTCGTGTGCGGTTTCACGGCGACACGGCGGCCGACCGACCTCCACGAGGCCGTGGTGAAGCCGGTCCCCTTCGCGAAGCGATTGGTGAACACCGAGCGGTACAAGGCTGTCATCGCCGACCTTGCGCGCCCGCCCATCGGCGTCGAGTTCTCCTGGTACGACGATCCCGGCGACCCGGGCCTCGGCTATCTGGTGATCGAAGTGCCGGCGCTCCCCGAGAGCGCCCGCTGGGCACTGGTCACCAAGATCCTCAACGAGGACGGAAAGCTCGTCAAAGGCGGGGTCGCGATCCCGGTTCGGCACGGCGACGACACCCGGTACCTCTCGCCGGACTTGGTGTACCAGTTGGTGAACAGCGGGCTGCGGGCCGGGCCCGCGATGGATCTCGATCTCTCGGTGGAGGAGGGCGCCGCGGTGGATGTGACGGTTGGGGAGTCCGTCATCGAAGCGCTCGTGGAAAAGCGGCGTCGCGCACTTCTGGTCTCTCTCCCAGAGCCCGAGCGGCGGCCGCGTCGGCAACGGGACGATGTCGCCCTTCCCGAGGGGCGGCAGCGGGCAGTCGACGAGATTCTGCGGCTGCACGAGATCGCCAGCAGTTCCCTGTCGTACACGCTGTCACGAGAAATCCGTACGCCGCAGCAGTACCGAGAGGAGATCGATGCCTACCTGGAGAAGTGCCGCCCCGGGCTGCCGCGGGCGCTTGAGCAGGCGGCGGCGTTGCAGCGGGATCCGTTGGTCCTGCGGCTGGAGAACCGGTCCGATGCCATGCTCCACCAGGTGCAGGTGATCGCGACGCTGGATCCGGGATACCGGGCCATCGTGTGGATCCCCGACGTTCTGCCGGACTTGAGCGATCATCTCTGGCCTGAGCCTCCGGCGCCGTTCGGGAAGAAGACCCTCGCCGCCGGAATGGGTGTGGTCTCGGCAGGCATCCCTTCCCTTGGGCTCCCTGCGGCCAGGCGCGGTCCTTCAGGCCCCCGGTTGCCCGAGTACAGCTCCTCGGGTGACGGCCTGGTGATCAAGTTCCCTGCCGTGGACCTGCGTGCTCGCGCGGATGTACGGCTGGCCCCGATCGTGCTGTACGGACACCCCTCCGCCGACGGTGCCGCCGCTCTGCGCTGGACCGCGACCTGCACGAACCTCGACGGGCGCCACGAGAAGGTGTCCCGGATGCCCGTCGAACAGCTCGGCGTCACTTTCCCGCCCGACGCGGAACACCCCGAACTCGCCGTCTGCTAGCCCTGTCATCAGGGCCGGTGCCGTCTACGGGATCGATCGGGTGGGTTGTGAGCTGGAGTCCGATCGGTCCAGCTCGAAGTCCACGTCCACCACACCCTCCACGGCGCGCACCAGGCGGGCCGCCACAGGGACCAGGGAGGTGTCCCGGACCCGGCCCACCAGCTGCACCACGCCGTCGTGCACCTGGACGCGGACCGTTGAGCCCGGCGGCGGGAAGAGGTAGGACACGACCTCGCGGCGGACCTCCTCGGCGAGTTCCTCGTCGTCGCGCAGGAAGACCTTGAGGAGGTCGGACCGGCTGACGATGCCCTCCAGCATGCCCAGTTGGTTGACCACGGGCAGCCGTTTCACCCTGGCCCGTGCCATGGTCCGGGCGGCTTCGGCGAGCGTGGCGTCGGGGCGGGTGGTGAGTGCCGGGGCGGTCATCAGCTCCTCAGCCCGCACGCCGCCGGCCTTCGCGAGGTCGGACAGGCGGCGCAGCTGGGTGTACAGGTCGGGGTCGCTGTCGCGGAACTCCTCCTTGGGCAGCAGGTCGGCTTCGGAGACGACGCCGACGACGCGGCCCTCGCCCTCAAGGACGGGCAGCGCGCTGACCCTCCAGTCCTGCATCATCCGCACGATCTCCTTGAAGGTCGCCTCGCGGCCGACCGCGGTGACAGTGTGGGTCATAACGTCGCTGACGATGTGCGGGGTGCCGTGCACGGTGACTCCTCATGGTTCAGACGGTGCTGCCGGCGCCGTACGGGGCGTACAGGTCCAGCAGCCGGGTCCGGGCGGAGCGGAGACGGTGGGCGAGCACGTCGCCGACCCACTGGGCGACGGCGCTGCCCATCGCCGGGTCCTCCTGGCACATCAGCCGGACGGCCGTGGCGTCGAACTCGTACGCCCGCACGGGAGTCGTCGCCTCGGCGCCCAGGTGATAGGCGTGCGGTGCGAACAGCCAGGACCAGCCGACGAGTTCGTTGTGGCGGAGGGTCTCGATGACGGCCGCGCGGCGGCCGGGTACCCGCATGTCGAGTTCGACGGTGCCGGTGCGGATGATCCAGAACCGTTCGGCCTTGCCGCCCTCCTCGAACAGGCGTGTCCCCTGCGGGATGAGCACCTCGCGTGCGACGTGCATCAGCCGGTGCCGGTGCTCGGCGGGCAGGGCGCGCAGCATGCTGGGCGTCGGGGTGGTGATCATGGCGTGCCTCCCGGCGGAGTGTGGGACCTGCCATGGCCAGGGTGGCTCCGCCGACCAGGGGCGGAATATGGGCCATCCGGTCCATCGGCCGGGCCACTCGGGTCCGGCAGGCAAGACATCCGGCACCATGTGGCCGCGTCGCCTCGGCTGTTCCATGAGGGTGTGAGACGACCCGCCTGTTGGAGGGGGGTGAGCACTGTGGGTACCTCACTGACACCCGACTGGAAGCTGTTCGCCGTTCTGCTGGTGATCTCCGCGGCAATCACCTTCGTGGTGAGTGCCGTAGCCGACGCACTGGTCGTACGGCTGCAGCAGCGCCGTCGACTGCCCCGTCCGCCCGCCGGCCTCCGGGGCGGCACATCTCAGGAAGCCAGTCAGCCCCGGCGGACCCTGACGCACCACTGAGAAGCTCAGACCGAGGCGGCCCCGTCAGTTCCAGACGACCGCGTCGGTCTGCTCCGTGTCAGCGGCTGTCGTACTTCCGGATGACAACGTCCACCTGCGTGGCCCACCGGTAGAGCTCGCCAGGGAAATACGGTGTCCGCTTGTCCTCGATCAACGCCCCATCGGATGCGGTGTAGGGAGACTCCACCTGTCCGAACCGGCGCCCCAGACGGGTCAGGAGCAGATCGGCAGCCTGGATGAGCGCGGGTCCGGGCTGCACGAGATCCTCGACGAAGGCGCCGATCTCCGCCGAGGCCCGCTCGGCCGGCCGGGTGCCGGAAGTCAGGGCGACCGGCCGCACTCCGGCGCCGGCCCGCCCGGATGCTCGGACCAGGGACCGCTGAGAGTCAGGCGGACGGTACAGGGGCCGACGGTGCCCGCACGATCCGTCGCATGCCGACCAAGCACCCCGAGCGCGGAGACGACCACCTCCGTGAGCTCGCCCGTACCGATCCGGGGGGCCTTGTCCGGCGTTTCGTCCTGCCCTCGGAAAGGAGGCCGAGGGGACAGCGGGTACTCCGCCCCGGCGCTTCCGTCGTCCGCGAACACCGCGACGACCTGGCGAGTCGTACCGGGATCCTGCCGGGCGACGAAGCCGTCCGCCATCGGCTCCACCGCGTCGAACATCGTATGCCGCTCGTTCAACAAGGCCATTTCGGCGCGACCTTGCTGCCGAGACCGCTCGAACGCCGTCCTGTCCCACGGCAACGAGCCCGGCATGTCCGGCACCAGGGTGACGGCCAGCGGCACCTTGACGAAGCTCGCCTGCGACACCGACCCGGCGTCGAACGCCTTCTGCTCGGCGATGGCCTCCAGCAGGTGACCATGTCGCTGTTCGCGTTGCGCACGGCGCGTCTGCCTCTTCAGGAAGGCCGTTTCCACCTCGGCAGCGCTCATGAACCGGGTGCGCGAGCCAGACCGCACGGGGAACCGGAGCCTGTCCGTCCCGGGGGGTCGGACAGGCCGAGCACAGCGTGCGGCGCCCGTGGACTCGGCGCCACCATCGCCAGGGCGAAGCCGTGCGGAGGGCTGCCCGCGCCCGCACCGCCCCCTACCCGCTGGATCTGCTCGGCGCCCAGACCGAAGCCATGATCGGCTCCCTGCTGGCTCGCACCCTGTACAACGCCCTGCCCGGCCACCGCATCGCCGCCCCGGTCACCCACACCGTCGTCCGGGCCGAGGACCCGGCTTTCGAGCGGCCCACGAAGTTCGTCGGCCAGGTGTACCCCCACAAGCTGGCCGGGTTCCTGGCCCGCAGGAACGGGTGGCACATCCCCAGGGACGGGGCGGACTGGCGTCGCGTCGTCCCCTCGCCGGCACCCGAGCGGATCGTGGAGACGGACACCGTCCACGAACTGCTGGGCGGCGGCACACCCGTCGTCTGCGCGGGCGGCGTAGGCGTCCCCGTCACCTCCGCCCCGGACACCGGCGCGCTGACCGGGGTGGAGGCGGTCGTCGACAGGGACCTCACCGCCGCCCTGCTCGCCGAGGATCTCAAGGCCGACTTCCTGCTCATCCTCACCGACGTACCGAACGTGTACGAGGGCTACGGCACCCCGTACCAACGGCCCGTCCTCGACGCCACCCCCGACCAGCTGCGCGGCGGTGGCTTCCCGGCGGGCTCCATGGGGCCGAAGGCCGAGGCCGCCGCCCGGTTCGCCGAGCGCACCGGCGGGCCGGCGGCGATCGGGGCCCTGGACGCGGCGTACGAGATCGTCCACGGCCGGTCGGGCACGCTCGTCCGCCCCGATCTCACCACCGCCTGAGGCCGTACGGCGGGCGAGGCAGTGCCGATCGGCCCCCGCCAGTGGCCCCGGTCGGCACTGCCCGCGGCCCCCGCCACTCACCAGGATCGGAAGCGGACCACAAGCACGGAAGGAAACGGCGATGACCATCACCGTGACAGGTGACCACCGGACGACCGACGCCTGGCGGGACTTCGCGGGCACCGGCTGGCGCGAGCGCGTCGACGTGCGCGGTTTCATCCAGGACAACTACACGCCGTACGACGGCGACGCGTCCTTCCTGACCGGACCCACCGACCGCACCCGCGCGGTCTGGGAGAAGGTCAGCGGCCTGTTCCCGGAGGAGCGGCGCCGGGGCGTCCTCGACGTCGACACCGCCACCCCTTCCACGATCACCTCGCACGCCCCCGGCTGGATCGACCGCGACCGCGAACTGATCGTCGGCCTCCAGACCGACGCCCCGCTCAAGCGCGCGATCATGCCGAACGGCGGCCTGCGGATGGTGGAGAGCGGTCTGAAGGCGTACGGCTACGAGCCCGACCCGTTCGTCGCACGGGTCTTCGGCACCTACCGCAAGACCCACAACGACGGTGTCTTCGACGCCTACACTCCCGAGATGAAGGCCGCCCGCAGGGCCGGCATCATCACCGGGCTGCCCGACGCCTACGGCCGCGGCCGGATCATCGGCGACTACCGGCGGGTCGCGCTGTACGGCACGGACCGGCTCATTGAGGCCAAGAAAGCCGAGCGGACTCTGCTGGACGCCCGTCCCTCCACCGCCGACGTCATCCGCGACCGGGAGGAACTCGCCGAGCAGATACGGGCGTTGGGGGAGCTGGCCGAGATGGCGGCGACGTATGGTTGTGACGTCTCCCGGTCCGCCGCCACCGCCCACGAGGCCGTGCAGTGGCTCTACCTCGGCTATCTCGCCGCCGTGAAGGAGCAGAACGGCGCCGCGATGTCCCTGGGCCGCACGTCCACGTTTCTCGACGTGTACCTCCAGCGGGACCTGACGGCCGGGCTCATCGACGAGTCCCGCGCCCAGGAGCTGATCGACGACTTCGTGATCAAGCTGCGGATCGTACGGTTCCTGCGCACCCCCGAGTACGACGCCCTGTTCTCCGGCGACCCGACCTGGGTGACGGAGTCCATCGGCGGCATGGGTGAGGACGGCCGCACGCTGGTCACGCGGACCTCGTTCCGCTTCCTGCGGACCCTGTACAACCTCGGCCCGGCCCCGGAGCCGAACCTGACCGTCCTGTGGTCGCCCCGGCTGCCCACCGGATTCAAGGAGTTCTGCGCCCAGGCCTCCATCGACACCAGCGCCGTCCAGTACGAGTCCGACGAGCTGATGCGTCCGTGCACCGGGGACGACACCGCGATCGCCTGCTGTGTGTCGGCGATGGCGATGGGCAGGCAGATGCAGTTCTTCGGGGCACGGGTCAACCTCGCCAAGGCCCTGCTGTACGCCGTCAACGGCGGCCGGGACGAGATGACCGGCGAGCAGATCGCGCCAGCGGCGCCCCCGCTGACCGGGGAGTACCTGGACCACGACGAGCTGTCGGCGGCGTACGACCGCGTCCTGGACTGGCTGGCGAAGACGTACGTCGACGCCCTCAACGTCATCCACTACATGCACGACAAGTACGCCTACGAACGCATCGAGATGGCCCTGCACGACCACCCGGTGCACCGCTTCATGGCCTGCGGCATCGCCGGCCTGTCCGTCGCCGCCGACAGCCTGTCCGCCGTCAAGTACGCGCGCGTGAAGGTCTTCCGGGACGCCACCGGGCTTGCGGTCGACTTCCGCACCGAGGGCGACTTCCCGGCGTACGGCAACAACGACGACCGCGCCGACAGCATCGCCGTAGGTCTGGTGGAGTCGTTCATGGCGAAGGTGCGCCGGCATCCCACCTACCGGGATGCCGAGCACACCCAGTCCGTGCTCACGATCACCTCGAACGTCGTCTACGGCCACCACACCGGCAACACCCCCGACGGCCGCCGCGCCGGGGCACCCTTCGCCCCCGGCGCCAACCCGATGAACGGACGGGACCGGCACGGGGTCGCCGCCTCGGCGCTCTCGGTGGCCAAGCTGCCGTACGAACAGGCCCGCGACGGGATCTCACTGACCACGACGATCACCCCGGAAGGACTCGGGCACGTGCCCGACGAGCGCGCTCGGCACCTCGTCGGCATCCTCGACGCCTATATGGCGGCCGGTGGCTTCCACATGAACGTCAACGTCCTGGACCGGGCCACGCTGGAGGACGCGATGGACCACCCGGAGAAGCACCCGGAGTTGACCATCCGAGTCTCCGGGTACGCGGTCAACTTCGTCCGTCTGACCCGCGAGCAGCAGCTCGACGTGATCAGCCGTACCTTCCACGAGTCCCGATGACCGTCATCGGCCGGATCCACTCCTGGGACCTGTCCACCGGCGTGGACGGTCCCGGGACCCGGTTCGTCCTGTTCGTCTCCGGCTGTCCGCTGCGCTGTCTGTACTGCGCCAACCCCGACACCTGGCACATGCGCGACGGGAAGGAGGCGACCGTCGACGAGGTGATGGCGGAGATCGAGAAGTACCGCGCTTTCATCACCGCGGCCGGCGGCGGAGTGACCGTCACGGGCGGCGAGCCGCTTCTGCAACCCGCCTTCACCGGCGAGATCCTGCGCCGCTGCAAGGAGGCCGGACTGCACACCGCCCTTGACTCGTCCGGCTTCCTGGGCGCCCGCGCCTCCGACGAGTTGCTGGCCGACACCGACCTGGTTCTGCTGGACATCAAGTCCTTCGACGTCCCGACCTACCGGCGACTGACGGGCGGTGACCTCCGTCCCACCCTGAACTTCGCCACCCGCCTCGGCCGGCTCGGGATCCCGATGTGGATCCGGTACGTCCTCGTACCCGGCTGGACCGACAATCCCGACGCGGTCGAAGGTCTGGCCCACTTCGTGGCCGGGCTCGACTCGGTCGACCGCGTGGACGTCCTGCCGTTCCACAGGCTCGGCGCCGCGAAGTACGAGGCCCTCGGCCTCCCGTTCCCGCTGCGCGATACGCCCGGCCCGGCACAGGATTCGGTTCAGCAGGTACGGGAGCGGTTCCGCGTGCACGGCGTGGTGGCCTACTGAACCGGGGTGAAGCGGTCGATCAGGTAGCGGGCCGCACCGGTCATGGCCTGAAGGCGGAAGCGCGCCTCCCCGGCGTCGGAGGTACCTGGGTGCGACCCGTTGGTGTGGGTGATCTGCCACAGGCCGCGCACGAAGGAACCTCCGTCGTTCTCGGGCAACAAGCCCTGGTCGATGAGGTGCCGGACGGCCGGCCCTCCCGCCCCCTGTCTCGTGGTGGTGAATCCGTGAGCCGTGGCCACGTGTACGACGACCGCCTCGAACATCGCTCTCAACTGTCCGTTCGCCGCCTCGAACCGCTGCTCCACGAGGTTGTCCACGGCCTGGCGGTAGCAGTTCCTCGCGACGGTCATCCCGAGCCGGTCGAAGGCGTGCTCCAGGGACGTGATCTCGTTACTGAGCGGTACACGGGGCTCGTCCAGAGGGAGGAGTCGTACGCCGACCAGGTTCGTCATGGAGCGACCCCACGTGTCCTCGGAGATCTCGTACTCCGCGACGAGGTCGAAGCCGTCTGCCCTGAGGGCCTCACTCAGGCGCCAGAAAGGTGTTCCGGTGGGGATGTCACCTTGCTCGGAGGGAGCTGTCCGCTCCGCGATCAGCCGTACGAACTCATACAGCGCCTTACGGGCCGCGAAGTCGGCGTCGGCTGCCTGCTGCTGGGCGCCTCGGACCGTCCTGATCACCAGTTCGGCCTTGGTGTAGGGGTCGGTCGGTACGAAGCTGTCCAGACCGGCCTTCATGAAGAGGAGTTCCAGCTCTTCCTTGGGGTGGATGTCCTTGGCGATCTCGGCTGCGCACCCGATCACCGGCGACGAAAGAAGTTTCACGCCGGCATTTTCACAGCCCACCGGGCGCCGTGTCGTGCCGATTTGGCCTAGATACCCTGATCATGGCTCTCATCGGGTTTCGCTCCGGTCCGGTCCTGCTTCGCGTCGGCCCAGTGGCGGTACGCGGCCACTGCCGTCGGCAGCGTCGGGAAGATCAGCTCCGGCCCCACGGAGTTGGCGAGGCCGTACGCCTCAAGGTCGTCCAGGAGATCCTGCTTCACGCGGGCGAGCGCGAACACCACGCCCCGGCGGGCGAGTTCACGGCGCAGTTCGTCGACCGCGTCGAGGGCGGTGATGTCGACCTCGACGTTGGCCTCGGTGTTGAGGACGAACCACCGTACGGGCGCGGTCTGTGCGTCCACGGCGGCCAGCGCACGGCGACGGAAGTCCTCCGCGTTGGCGAAGAACAGCGGGGAGTCGTAGCGGTAGACGAGCAGGCCGGGGATCGTGCGGGCCATCGGGTAGTCGTCGACGTCGTGCATGCCGGCCACGCCCGGCACGACACCCTCGATTGCGTCGTGCGGCCGAGCGACCCGGCTCAACAGTTCGGCCACCGACAGGCCGACGGCCACGAGCACGCCGTAGAGGATGCCGAGGGCGAGCACCCCGGCCAGGCAGCCAAGCGCGAGCAGCAGCTCACGGCGGCGGAAGGACGCGAGGCGGCGGAAGCCGGCGAGGTCGATCATCCGGACGGCGGCGTAGACGACGAGCGCGCCGAGGACCGCGGAGGGCGCCCGGGTGAGCAGCGGGCTGAGGAAGAGCAGGACGGCGAGCACCAAGGCACCGGCGACCAGCGAGTACGCCTGGCTGCGGGCGCCCGCCGAGGAGGCGAGGGCGGTGCGGCTTGCGCTGCTGCTGACGGGGAAGCCGTGCAGGAAGCCCGCGCCCAGGTTGGCGGCGCCCAGCGCCAGGAACTCCTGGTTGGCGTCGAGCCCGGAGTCCTCGGTGTTGAAGGCCCGCGCGGTGAGGATGAAGTCGGTGTACGCGACGATGAGCACACCGAGGGCGGGCAGTACGAGACGTGGCAGCTCGCTCAGGTCCGGCGCGACCAGGGCGGGCAGGCCGGAGGGAATGTCGCCGATCACCTTGATGCCGTACCGGTCGTCGAGGTCGAACACGACCACGGTGGCGGTAGCCAGGACGAAGGCCAGCAGCGGGCCCGGTACACGCTTCGGCACCGTGAACAGGAACGCCAGCGCGGCGGCGGAGAGGATCACGGTCGCCGCGTGGGCATCGGGCAAGTGGGAGACGAAGGACCACAGTTGGGGGAAGAACTCCGAACCGGTCGTCCGTACTCCGGTGAGCTTCGGCAGCTGGTCCACGATCATGATCAGTGCCACCCCCGCCAGGTAGCCGATCAGGACCGGACGGGAGAGCAGGTCCGCGAGGAAGCCGAGGCGTACCGCCCGCGCCACCAGGCACAGGAGTCCGACGGTGACCGCGAGGGTGACGGCCAGGGTGGCGTAACGGCCGGGGTCGCCCGCGGCGAGGGGGCCGACCACGGTGGCCGTCATCAGGGCGGTCGTGGATTCGGGGCCGACCGAGAGCAGGCGTGAGGAACCCAGCAGGGCGTACAGGGCGAGGGCGGGCAGGATCGCCCACAGCCCGGCGACCGGCGGGAGGCCGGCCACGCCTGCGTAGGCCATGACCTGGGGGACGAGGTACGCGGCCACCGTCACCCCGGCCAGCAGGTCGCCCCTCAGCCAGGCACGCCGGTAACCGAGGAGCACGACGGCTCCGGGTGCCAGGCGGTGCCACACCCGTGTGTGCGCTCCCGTCTCCTGCCTCATGAACCACCTTCCCGCGTCGGGCCTCAGGATCCACCGGCCCGGCCGCAACCGCGAGCCTTGTACAGCGGAGGCAGCGCGAGTCCCCGAACGGTCCCTGGAAACAGGGCCGTTCAGCCCAACGGTCATGGTCCATCGGCACCCGGCGGTCGTCGTCCCGCGAGACCAGAGTGAGAGGTGTCAGAAACCGAACCGGACCGCCCCCTCCTCCCCGAAGGGATCACCACCATGGCCGTGCACGAGCACCCTCACCGGAGCTCTGGCTTCCACCTGCCGTCCTTCCGCAGGAACCGGAACGCCTCCACCTCCGAGTCCGCCGTGTCGGCACTCAGCGACACGCACACCACGGGGGCGTACGTCCTCGCATCCCTGCGTCTGCTCACCGGGTTCGTCTTCCTGTGGGCCTTCCTCGACAAGACCTTCGGCCTCGGCTACGCCACACCCTCGGGCAAGGGCTGGATCGACGGCGGCTCGCCGACCAAGGGGTTCCTCAGCGGCGTGGCCGCGGGCCCGATGGAGTCCACGTTCCACTCCTGGGCGGGCGCCGCCTGGGCCGACTGGCTGTTCATGCTCGGCCTGGCCGGAATCGGGATCGCGCTCATTGCAGGCGTCGCTCTGCGCTTCGCGGCCGCCGCGGGCACGCTGATGATGGCGTTCATGTGGCTGGCCGAGTGGCCGCCCGCCCGGCATCTCTCGGACGGCTCGCCGAGCATGTCGACGAACCCGTTCGCGGACTACCACCTCGTCTACGCCGTCGCCCTCATCGCCCTGGCCGCCGTCGCCGCAGGCGACACCCTCGGCCTCGGCAGGCTCTGGGCCAAGCTCCCGCTGGTCCGTCGCAGCCGCTGGCTGCGGTGACCGCGGGAGGTGCGGCGGGCCCGGCAGCGGGTCCGCCGTACCGGACACCGGCCAGGGCCGTTCGGCCCCTTGGAGGGACCTGCGGCCCCTGCCGGGTGCCGCGTGCGAGGACGAACCTTGAATCAGAACCCCCGATCAGGAGGTGGACATCATGACCCGCACCGTCACCGTCGGACTCGACGGCTCCGCCGAGAGCCGTTCCGCGGCCGAGTGGGCCGCCCGTGAGGCACGGTTGCGTGACCTGCCGCTGAAGCTGGTCCAGGTCTGGGAGCCCGTGCCGGCGCCGATGGCACAGGCCCCGCTGCTCGGTGCCGAGACACACCAGCACTGGAGCGAGCGGGTTCCCCGCGAGACGGCGGACGGCATCCGGCTGCGCCACCCCGGCGTGGAGGTGAGCGTCGAGCAGGCGACCGGCACGCCCGCGGAAGCCCTGGTGGACGCGGCGAAGGACGCTGAACTGCTGGTCCTCGGCTCGCGTGGACTGAGCGGCCTCGGTGGATTTCTCGTCGGGTCCGTGGGACTCTCCGTCGTCGCCCACGCCGAGGTACCCGTGGTCCTGGTCCGGGCCGGCGAACAGGCCGCCGACGAGCACCAGATGGACCCGGCGGGCATCCCGTCCGCAGCGTCCCCGTTCCGGCCCGTGGTCCTGGGCCTGGACGCCGACACTCCCGCCGACGCGGTCATCGACTTCGCGTTCGCTGAGGCTGCCCGGCGCGACACGGGCGTGCGGGTCGTCTACTGCCGGCGCCTGCCGCCCTACTACGCCTACGGCCTGGCCATGGACTCGGGTCTGAACGACGAACTGTTCCGCGAGGAGACCGCAGCCCTCACCAAGATCCTGCGCCCCTGGCGGCACAAGCACCCCGGCACCGAGGTCGTCCTGCGGCCCCGCATCGGCAGCGCCGCAGATCACCTGATCGATGCCTCCCGCGAGGCATCCCTGGTCGTCATCGGCCGCCGCATCCGCCGCCGCGCGTTCGGCGCCCACATCGGTCCGGTCACGCACGGCGTCCTGCACCACGCCGCCTCCCCCGTGGCCGTCGTCGCCCACGGCTGACCCACCGTTCGCCCCCGCCCCCTATTCCTTTTGGAGCAGCAGTCATGAAGGCAGCAGTCGTCCGAGCCTTCGCCCAACCCCTGGTCATCGAGGACCGTCCCGACCCCGAGCCCGGCCCCGGCCAGGTCCGGGTCCGTGTGGAGGCCTCCGGGCTGTGCCACACCGACATCCACGCCGCCCACGGCGACTGGCCCGTCAAGCCCAACCCGCCGTTCGTCCCCGGCCACGAGGGTGTCGGCCGCGTCGAGAAGCTCGGCGACGGCGTCACCCACCTGTCCGTCGGGCAGCGGGTCGCCGTGCCCTGGCTGGGCAAGGCGTGCGGGCGGTGCGAACACTGCCTGTCCGGCTGGGAGACGTTGTGCGAGCAGCAGGTCAACACCGGCTACGGGTGCGACGGCGGGTACGCCGAGAAGATGCTGGCCTGGGCCGACTTCGCCCAGCCGGTGCCCCAGGGCGTGAGTGCCGCGGACGCCGCGCCGCTGACCTGTGCGGGCGTGACCACGTACAAGGCTCTCAAGGTCGCCGATGTGCGTCCGTCCCAGCTCGTCGCCATCTCCGGTGTCGGCGGCCTGGGCCACCTCGCCGTGCAGTACGCGAAGATCGCCGGGGCCACCGTCGCGGCGATCGACGTCACCGACGAGAAGCTCGAACTCGCCGCCCAACTGGGCGCCGACATCCTCATCGACGCCCGCAAGGACGACGTCGGGGCGGTCCTGAAACAGCACGGCGGCGCGCACGCCGCGATCGCGCTCGCCGTCAACGACGCCTCCTTCGAGGCCGTCAACGCCGGACTGCGGCGCGGCGGCAAACTGGTCATGGTGGCCCTGCCCGCGCACGGCACGGTCCGCGTGCCCGTCTTCGACACCGTCCTCAACGGCACCAGCGTGATCGGCTCGATCGTCGGCACCCGGCAGGACCTCTCCGAAGTCTTCCAGCTGCACGCGGCCGGCCGTACGAAGGTCATCTGCGAGACCCGCCCGCTGGCCTCCGTCAACGAGTCGATCGACGAGGTACTGCGTGGCGAGGTCAAGGCCCGGATCGTCTTCGACCTGGACGCGGGGCGGTGACGGCGATGACGACGGACCTGCCGATCGTCGTTGGCGTCGACGGCTCCGAGCCCGCGCTGCGGGCCGTGGACTGGGCGGCGGACGAGGCCGCCGCACGCGGGCTGCCGCTGCGGCTGGTGTACGCCACTCTGTGGGAACGGTACGAGGGCGCCCAGCTCGCCGAGGACCTGAGCAAGCCGTCCGTGCAGGTACGGGCCGAGGACGTCGTGGAGACCGCCGCCCGGCGGGCCTCGGCACGTCGGCCCGAGGTGAGGGTCGCCACCGACGTACAGCCCGAGGAACCCGAGTACGCGCTGCTGAGGGAGAGCCGCAGCGCCTCCCTCCTGGTGACCGGCACCCGTGGCCGCAGCGGCATCGCCGAGGCGCTGCTCGGCTCGGTGAGCCTGACCGTGGCCGGGCACGCCCACTGCCCCATGGTGATCGTGCGCGGCAGCCACGACAACCAGGCCCTTCCCACGACCCACGGACGTGTGGTCGTCGGCGTGGGCGAGCAGCCGGTGGCCTCGGCGGCGGTGCGCTTCGCCGCCGAGGAAGCGCGGCGGCGCGGGGCCGGGCTGGAGGCCGTGCGGGCCTGGCGGTGCCCCGCGCACGAGACCACCGACCACCCACTGCTGGCCGGGGAACCCGCCCGGCTGCACGAGCAGCAGGCCGTGGAGGCTCTGGAGAAGGCGCTTCAGGACGTTCCCGCCGATGTCGAGGTGCACCGCCGTACGGTCGAGGGCCACACCCGGACGGTCCTGGTGGACGCCTCGCGCGACGCCGACCTCCTGGTCCTCGGCGCCCGCCGCCGGCAACGGCATTTCGGGCTCCAGCTGGGCCGGGTCGCCCACGGCGTGCTGCACCACTCGGCCTGCCCGGTCGTGATCGTGCCCGAGCAGGGGTGACCGGGATGACCGGCTGCTCAGAGGCTCGCCGCGTGGTCGGGGACGCGGGTCTGCAGATCGCGCGGCGGGCGCCGGTAGCCGGTCGACGGCGGGCGCGCGGGCAGCTCCAGCACCGGCGGCGGGACGTCGTCGTAGGGCACCGAGCCCAACAGGTGCGCGATCATGTTCAGGCGGGCCCGCCGTTTGTCGTCGCTCTCCACGATGTGCCAGGGGGCCTCCGAGATGTCGGTGTGCACCATCATCTCGTCCTTGGCCCGGGAGTACTCCTCCCAGCGGGTGATCGACTCCAGGTCCATCGGGGAGAGCTTCCAGCGGCGCAGCGGATCCTCCAGGCGGCGCCGGAACCGCTCCTGCTGCTCGGTGTCGCTCACCGAGAACCAGTACTTGCGCAGCACGATCCCCGTCTCGATCAGCATCCGCTCGAAGACCGGGCACTGGCGCAGGAACAGCTGGTACTCCTCCTTCGTACAGAAGCCCATCACGTGCTCGACTCCAGCCCGGTTGTACCAGGACCGGTCGAACAGCACGATCTCCCCGGCCGCCGGCAGATGCTCGACGTAGCGCTGGAAGTACCACTGGCTGCGCTCGCGCTCGGTCGGCTTCGGCAGCGCCGCGATCCGGGCGACACGCGGGTTGAGGTGCTCCGCGACCCGCTTGATCGTGCCGCCCTTGCCCGCCGCGTCCCGCCCCTCGAAGACCACGACCAGCCGGGCGCCCTCCGCCCGTACCCACTCCTGGAGCTTCACCAACTCCGTCTGCAGACGCAGCAGTTCCTTCTCGTAGGTCTCACGCGGCACCCTCGCCGCCTTCTTACCGGCCATGCCGCCTCCACCGTCCGATGACCCAACCACGGAGCCATCCCATGCCCGAGGTCGAACGCGTCGAACACCAGGACGCCACCGTACTTACCGACGACGAACTGCGCACCCTGAACGCCCACTGGCGAGCCGCCAACTACCTCACCGCCGGGCAGATCTACCTGCTCGCCAACCCACTGTTGACCGAGCCCCTGACACCGGAGCACATCAAGCCGCGCCTGCTCGGCCACTGGGGCACCTCGCCCGGCCTCAACCTCGTGTACACCCACCTCAACCGGGTGATCAGGACACGTGGACTGGACGCGCTGTGCGTATGGGGACCCGGCCACGGCGGGCCGTCCGTGCTGGCCAACTCCTGGCTGGAGGGCAGCTACAGCGAGACGTACCCGGACGTGCCACGCGACGCGGAAGGCATGGAGCGGCTGTTCCGGCAGTTCTCCTTCCCCGGCGGAGTACCCAGCCACGTTGCGCCCGAGACGCCGGGCTCGATCCACGAGGGCGGCGAGCTGGGTTATTCGCTGTCGCACGCCTACGGCGCCGCCTTCGACAACCCGGACCTGCTGGTCGCCTGCGTCATCGGGGACGGCGAGGCGGAGACCGGGCCGCTGGCCGCCTCCTGGCACTCGAACAAGTTCCTCGACCCGGTCCACGACGGCGCCGTGCTGCCGATCCTGCATCTCAACGGCTACAAGATCGCCAACCCGACCGTGCTGTCCCGCCTGCCGGAAGCCGAACTGGACGCCCTGCTGCGGGGCTGCGGCCACGACCCGATCCACGTCACCGGCGACGACCCGGCCAACGTCCACCGCGCCATGGCCGCCGCCCTCGACGACGCGCTGAACCGCATCGCCACAATGCAGCGCTCGGCCCGTGAGGACGGCGTCGCCGAGCGCGTGCACTGGCCGGTGATCGTGCTGCGCACCCCGAAGGGCTGGACCGGCCCCGCCGAGGTCGACGGCGTCCCCGTCGAGGGCACCTGGCGGGCCCACCAGGTGCCGCTGGCCGCCGTACGCGAAAACCCGGAGCATCTGCGGCAGTTGGAGGCGTGGCTGCGCTCGTACCGGCCCGAGGAACTCTTCGACGCCGACGGCCGCCCCCGCGCCGACGTCCTGGCCTGCGTCCCCGACGGCACCCGGCGCCTGGGCGCCACCGCGCACGCCAACGGCGGCCTCCTCGTCCGGGACCTGCCCATCCGGTCCCTGGACGACTTCGCCGTGGCTGTGGAGAAGCCGGGCACGACCCTGCACGAGCCGACCCGCGTTCTCGGTGACCTGCTGGAGCGGGTGATGCACGACACCCGGCTGCGCCGGGACTTCCGTGTCGTGGGCCCGGACGAGACCGCCTCCAACCGCCTCCAGGCCGTCTTCGACGCCAGTGGCAAGGCCTGGCAGGCCGAACACCTGCCGGTGGACGAACATCTCGACCGGCACGGCCGGGTACTGGAGATCCTCTCCGAACACACCTGCCAGGGCTGGCTGGAGGGCTACCTCCTCACCGGCCGACACGGACTGTTCTCCTGCTACGAGGCGTTCGTCCACATCGTCGACTCCATGGTCAACCAGCACATCAAATGGCTCAGGACCTCGCGGGAGCTGCCCTGGCGGGCCCCGATCGCCTCCCTCAACTACCTGCTCACCTCACACGTCTGGCGCCAGGACCACAACGGCTTCTCCCACCAGGACCCGGGCTTCGTCGACCACGTCCTCAACAAGAGCCCCGAAGTCGTACGGGTCTATCTGCCGCCGGACGCCAACACCCTGCTGTCCGTGGCCGACCACGCCCTGCGCAGCCGCGATTACGTCAACGTGATCGTGGCCGGCAAGCAGCCCTGCTTCGACTGGCTCTCCATGGAGCAGGCGCGGGTCCACTGTGCGCGTGGCGCGGGCGTCTGGGAGTGGGCCGGGACGGAGGACGGCTCCCGCGAACCGGACGTCGTCCTCGCCTGTGCCGGGGACGTCCCCACGCAGGAGGTCCTGGCCGCCGCTCAGCTGCTCCGGCGCCACCTGCCCGAGCTCGCCGTGCGCGTGGTCAACGTCGTCGACATGACCCGTCTGCTGCCGCGCGAGGAACACCCGCACGGGATGAGCGACTTCGAGTACGACGGTTTGTTCACCACCGACAAGCCGGTGATCTTCGCCTACCACGGCTATCCGTGGCTGATCCACCGGCTGGCCTACCGCCGCACCGGCCACGCCAACCTGCACGTACGCGGCTACAAGGAGTCCGGCACCACGACCACCCCGTTCGACATGGTCGTCCGCAACGACCTGGACCGCTACCGCCTGGTCATGGACGTCATCGACCGCGTCCCCGGCCTCGCGGTCCGCGCCGCCGCAATACGTCAGCGGATGGCCGACGCCCGCACCCGCCACGCCGCCTGGATCCGAGAGCACGGCACCGACCTTCCCGAAGTCGCCGACTGGACCTGGAACAGCTGAACAACTGTTCCCGTGAAAGGAGTTCACCGTCATGACCGTACGCGTCGGCATCAACGGCTTCGGCCGGATCGGCCGCACCTATCTGCGCGCCGCCCTGGACCGGGCCGAGGCGGGCACCCAGGACGTCGAGGTGGTCGCGATCAACGACATCACCTCACCCAGCACCCTGGCCCATCTACTGGAGTACGACTCGACGTTCGGGCACATCGGGCGCGATGTTGCGCACGACGACGGCTCGATCACCGTCGGCGGCCGCCGCATCACCGTCACAGCGGAACGTGACCCGGCCGCCCTGCGTTGGTCCGACCACGGCGCCGACGTCGTCGTGGAGTCGACCGGCCGCTTCCGCGACCGTGACTCGGCAGCCCTGCATCTGAAGGGCGGGGCGCACACCGTGCTGCTGTCCGCGCCCGGCAAGAACGCGGACGCCACCATCGTCATGGGCGTCAACGACACCACGTACGACCGCCATCGCGATCGCATCGTCTCAGCGGCGTCCTGCACCACCAACTGCGTCGCCCCGATGGTGAAGGTGCTGCACGAGGCCTTCGGTATCGAGCGCGGTGTGATGACCACCATCCACGGCTACACCAACGACCAGGCCCTGATCGACGGCCCGCACAAGGACCTGCGCCGGGCCCGTTCGGCCGCTCTCAGCATCATCCCGACCAGTACGGGAGCCGCCCGTGCGGTCGGGCTGGTGGTACCGGAGCTGGCCGGGGCGCTGGACGGGATCGCCGTGCGCGTGCCCGTCGAGGACGGCTCGCTCACCGACCTCGCCGTGGTCCTGAACCGGGAGGCGAGCGCGGACGAGATCAACGAGGCGTTCGCCGTGGCCGCGGCCGGGTCGCTGCACGGCATCCTGCGCGTCTCCAGGGCCCCGATCGTCTCCCGCGACGTCATCGGCGACCCCGCCTCCTGCGTCTTCGACCCCGCGCTGACCCAGGCCAACGGAACGCTGGTCAAGGTCTTCGGCTGGTACGACAACGAGTGGGGCTACACCAACCGGCTCCTCGATCTCACGGCCCTGGCCGCCGGCGAGTGACCTCGGTCGGGAAGGGGCCGGTGCCGCCGATCACCGGCCCCTTCCGCATGCCCGGGACCACCAGCGCGGGACGTTGGGCCGACCGGCCCCGGGTCCACCCCGGGCAGCCCATGGGCCCTCTCCCCGATCCGCTGGATGCTCGAAGTGCAAGGACAGGCCTGGAGGAGACCCCGATGACGGACAAGACGCTCGACCGCCCCCCGGTGCACGCCCTGCTCGCGGACGGCACCACCGTGTGCATCCGCCCGGTCGTGCCGGGCGACCACGACCAACTGGAGGGCCTCTACGAGGAGATGTCCCCGGAGAACCTGCGGCTGAGGTTCTTCGCCGCGAGCCGGCGATCCGCCGCGATGGCCGCCGACCGGGCCTGCGCCGCGCCACGCCCCGGATACCGGGCCCTGCTGGCGGAGAACCACGGTCAGGTAATCGGCCTCGCCGAGTACGACACCGGCGACAGCGGCACCGAGGCCGACATCTCCATCGCCGTCGCCGACGGGCTGCACCACCGCGGCGTGGGCACCCTGCTCGTCGAGCACCTGGTCTCGGCGGCGCGCGCGGAGGGCGTCACCGCCTTCACCGCCGACGCGCTCAGCGAGAACCACGAGGCGCTGCGGCTCTTCGCCGACCTCGGCCTGCGCACCGCCCGGCGCTTCGAGGGCCCGGAGGTGCGCTGCACGATCCGGCTTGCCGAGGACGACACCTACCTGTCGGCCGTGGAGGCGCGGGGCCGGGCGGCCGACGTGGCCAGTCTGCGGCCCCTGCTGCGACCGGACGTCGTCGCCGTCGTCGGCGCCGGGCGCAAACCCGGATCGGTCGGCCGGGCGATCCTGCACCACCTGCGCGAAGGCGGCTACACCGGCCGCCTGTTCGCGGTGAACCCGGGCGCGCACTCGATCCTCTCCGTGCCCTGTCACCCCTCCGTCGGCGCCCTGCCCAGGACCCCAGACCTCGCGGTACTCGCCGTACCCGCCGCTGCCGTCCCCTCCGCCGCCGAAGAGTGCGGAAAGGCGGGCGTCCGTGCTCTGCTCGTCGTCACCGCCGGTCTCGACGCGTGCCAGGCAAGGGACCTGCTCGCCACCTGCCGCGCTCATGGCATGCGCCTCGTCGGCCCCAACTGCCTCGGCATCGCCGCTCCCGACCCGGACCTGCGTCTCGACGCCACCTTCGCCGCGAACCACCCCCGCCCCGGCAGCGCGGGGGTGGCCGTGCAGTCCGGCGGCATCGGTATCGCCCTGCTCGACGGGCTGTCCCGGCTGGGGATCGGTGTCTCCTCCTTCGTCTCCCTGGGCGACAAGTACGACGTCAGCGGCAACGACATGCTCCAGTGGTGGGAGGGAGACGGCCGCTCCGACCTGGCCCTGCTGCACCTGGAGTCCTTCGGCAACCCGCGCGCCTTCTCCCGTACGGCACGCCGGGTGGCCCGCCGGATGCCGGTGCTGACCGTCGACGCGGGCCGCACCGACGCGGGCCGCCGCGCCGCCGCCTCGCACACGGCCGCCGCCGCGACCCGCACCATGACCCGCGAGGCCCTGTTCACCCAGGCCGGTGTCACCGCGACCCGCTCGGTCGGCGAACTCCTGGAAACCGCCGCCCTGTTGCACTCCCAGCCACTGCCCGCCGGGTCCCGGGTCGCGATCCTCACCAACGCGGGCGGCGCCGGTGTCCTCGCGGCCGACGCCTGCGCGGAGGCCGGGCTCGCCCTGCCGCCGTTCACCCCCGCGACCGTCGACGACCTGCTCGCCGTACTGCCCGAGGGCGCCGCGGTCGGCAACCCGGTCGACGCCACCGCCGCCGTGGGCGAGGAACAACTCGGTGCGTGCGTGGACCGGCTCATGCGGTGCCCGGGAATCGACGCCGTGCTGGTGGCCCTGGTCCCCACGGCGGTCGCCGAGGCGACCGGCGACGACCTGGTGCGGGCCCTGACCCGGGCTCCCGCGCACTGGAGGAAGCCCCTGGCCGTCGTACGCCTGGAACAGGACCGGTCCGTCGAGCTGCTGCCCGCGACCGCCGGAGGGACGATCCCCGCGTACGCCGAACCACAGGCGGCGGCACGGGCGCTGGCCCACGCCGCCGACCGCGCGGCCTGGCTCGCCCGGCCCGTCGGCACCGTCCCCGACCTCGACGGCGTCGAGACGGAACGGGCCCGCACGCTGGTCGAGGAGTACCTGGTGGCGCACTCCGACGGCGGCTGGCTCGACCCGCGCACCTGCGCCGCCCTGCTCGCCTGCTACGGAATCCCGCAGATCCCGTGGGCCTGGGCCGAGACCGAGGACGACGCCGTGCAGGCCGCGGACCGGCTGCGCGGCCTCGACGGCCGGGTCGTCATGAAGGCCCACTGGCCAGGGCTTGTGCACAAGACCACCGAGCACGCCGTCCACCTCGACCTGCGGGGCGACTCCCAGGTCCGGGCGGCGTTCCGGGACCTGGAGACACGGTTCGCCGGGCTGATGACCGGCGTGGTCGTCCAGCCCCTTGCCCCGCGCGGCACCGAACTGTTCGCGGGCGTCGTCCAGGACGAGGTCTTCGGGCCGCTCGTCCTGTTCGGGCTCGGCGGCACGGCCACGGAGGTACTCGCCGACCACGCGGCCCGCCTGGCCCCGCTCACCGACCACGACGTGCACGACCTGATCACGTCCCCGCGCTGCTCGCCGCTGCTGTTCGGTGCGCACGGCAGCGTATCCGTCGACCTCGAAGCACTGGAACAACTGCTCCTGCGGCTGTCCCGAATGGCGGTGGACCTGCCGCAGCTCGCCGAGGCCGACTTCAACCCGGTACTCGCGGCACCCGGCCAGGTCACGGTGCTCGACGCACGGATCCGCCTGCTGCCGCGCCGCCCCCACGACCCCTATCTGCGCCGACTGCGCTGATCACGCTGACCCTTTCGAGGAGGCAAGAGCCATGAAGCACGACAAGGTCGGCTCCGTGATGACCACCGAGGTCGTCCGGGCCACGTACGGCACCCCGTTCAAAGAGGTGGCCCGGCTGCTGGCCGACCACCGCATCAGCGGACTCCCCGTGGTCGACGAGGACGACAAGGTCATCGGCGTGATCTCCGAGACGGACCTGATGGTCCGCCAGGCAGCGACCCCCGACCCCTTCGACCCGCCGCGCCGCCGGCGGCTCGCCGACCTGACCCGCAGCGCCCGGCGACAGGCCCGGAAGGCACAGGCGCGCACCGCCGGACAGCTGATGACCGAACCCCCGATCACCGTGCACGCCGACGACACCATCGTCGAGGCCGCCCGCACCATGGCCGGGCGGCGCGTCGAGCGGCTGCCGGTGCTCGACGAGGCGGACCGCCTGGTCGGCATCGTCACCCGCCACGACCTGCTCCAGGTCTTCCTCCGGCCCGACAAAGAGATCCGAGAGGTCGTCGTCCAGGGAGTGCTCGTGCGGGCCCTGTGGATACCGCCCCACAGCATTGACGTCTCCGTGACCGAGGGGGTTGTCACCCTCACCGGGCAGATGGAACGCAAGAGCGAGACGGAGATCGCCGTCTCCATGGTCCGCCAGATCGACGGCGTGGTCGGCGTGGTCGGCCGGCTCACCTGGCGCCTGGACGACGACCGGCTGCGCCCCGACGAACCGGCCGTGCACGGCGTGACCGACGACTGGCTGCGCCGGCTGTGAGCCCGAGACCCTGAGGAGAGGAGGCGGACCGCCATGCCGAGCAGCGTGCTGGTCGCCTACGGAACGAGGAACGGATCGACCGCGGAGATCGCCCAGGCGGTGGCCGATGTCCTGCGCAAGGACGGACTGACGGTCGACGTACTGCCCGCCGGGTCCGTGGCGAGTGTCGCGTCGTACAAGGCCGTCGTGGTCGGCGGCGCCCTGTACGCGGGGCGCTGGCACAAGGACGCCCGCCGCTTCGTCCGCCGCCACGGCCGGGCCCTCGCCGGACGCCCGCTGTGGCTCTTCAGCAGCGGCCCCCTCGGCGCCGAGGCGGTCGGGCGGGACATCCCGCCCGTGCCCGGAGTGAAGAAGGCCATGACCCGGCTGGACGCCCGCGAGCACGTCACCTTCGGCGGCTGTCTGGAGGAAGGCGCCAAGGGATGGGTGGCCCGGATGATCCTGCGCTCCGGGAAGGGCGGGGACTTCCGGGACCTCACCGTCATCGAGGAGTGGGCGGGACGAGTGGCCGCCGAGCTGGCCCGCCGGTAGGAAGACGGTGAGTGGTGAGCGGAGGGGGCGGTCCTGGTACCAGGACCGCCCCCTCCGCATGGCGTACGGCTATGAGGGCACCACAGCGACGGGGCACAGGGACTCACGAGCGAGCCCGCGCACGACCGCGCCGGGTCCGTCCGGCTCCCTCCGGCCGACGACCAGCAGCCCGGAACTCGCGGACCGTTGAACGAGCGCCTGGACGGGAGTGAGCAGCCGGACGTCCTCCAGCACCGCCACCTCCGGGTACTTCTCCCGCCAGGGTCGCAGCGTGTCGGACAGCAGCTGCACCTCGTGGTCCTCCCAGGCGGCTCGGTCCTCCTCCGGTATCCCGAAGGGCAGTTCGGTGGCGCAGGAGGGGAAGTGCCAGGCGTGCACGGCACGCAGCCGTACACCCCAGCGCCGGGCGGTGTCGAAGGCGAAGCCGACGGCTCCGGCCCCGGGGTGTCGAGCGTCCACGCCGAGGACTGCCTCCGCTGCGTGGGTCTCCCCGTACTCCTCGGGGACCAGGACTACGGGACAGGGCGCACCCGCCACGGTGTCCAGGTCCCGCGCGCCGGCCACGACCATCTCCGCCACCTCGGCGACGGCGGGGGTCCAGTGGCGGTGCACCCGGAGCGGAAGCCCGCGCCGGGTCGCTTCCCAGGAGGCCCAGCGGGCAGCCGCGTGGCAGGGCGCCGGGCGGCCGACGTATGCGATGATCACACGTTCCATGTCGATCTGCCTTCTCTCTGCCGCTCTCGCCGGATCAGCCGATCTCGACCGACACCTCGGGCGGCTGTCGCAGTGTGTTGTGGACCGTGCAGTGGTCGACCACCGCGCGCAGGGCCGCCAGCTGCGGCTCGCTCAGCTGCGAGGGCGGCAGGACGCTGATACGTATCGACGCGACCCGGGCGGGCCTGTCGTCGGCCATCGTGAAGTCCGCCTCGACGCGCAGCCCCTCACGAGGCAGGTGATGGCGCTGGAGGAACCGTCCGGCGTAGTAGGCGACGCAGGAGGCGAGCGAGACGACGAACAGCTCGACCGGAGTGGGGCCGTCATCGTTTCCGCCGGCGGCCACCGGCTGGTCGATGGTGAGTTCGTGCCCGCGTACGGAGATCCCGTATGCCTCGCCGGTGGTGCGGGTGACGATGACGCGTCCGGGAACCGGTGGCGTGGCGATGCGCCCGGGAGACGTCGCAAGGTGTGCCGGGGTGTCGTTCATGTCTGTACCTCCTCGGAGGTTTTCAGGGGGCCGGGCCTCAGCCGGCGCGGTGCCCCCACTGCGGGCCGACCAGATCCCACTCCCGGTCCCAGCCCGCCATACGCCGCTGGTCGAGCCGCCAGCGGGCGAGCGTGCCCACGGCGTGGACGCCGCCGACCAGGGAGAGCCCCGCGAAGCCGCCCATGACGGCCCCCTCGACGGCGGCCTCGGTGGCACTCGGCGGCTCGGTGACCAGCTTGCCCTGGCCGTCCTGCCAGACCACGACACGGGTTCCGGACTTCAGGCCGGTGTCGACCAAGGTGCGGTCGGTGCGACTGGAGCCGTCGGGTGCCGTCCAGCGGACCTCTGCCCGGGTTTTGTCACCCGAGGACAACCTGCTCACCGTGGGCTTCGGTACGTCGGCGAGGAGGACGGCATGCACGGAGTGCCGCTGCGCGCGCTGCTGGTCGAGTGTCACCTCGGTGGCGTGTGCCGCGACCAGGCCGACGGTGGTACCTCCCGCGACGGCGAGGGTCCATACGGCCAGCACGACCCAGCCCTCGACGATGTCGTCGCGCCGCCGCAGCGGGTTGCTCCGCAGGCGCCAGAACCGGTTGCTCATCGGCTTTCCGGGTCCCATGACTCCGCACCTCCTCCAGTCGTTCGTCACCCTTCGAAGGTGGCAGCCCCGCCGGGGCCGGAACACGGGCCGACCAGGTGCTGTCGTGGGGCCGCCCGGGACCTCTTCGCGACGGGGTATGGGGCCGAACGGCCTAGATCGCGACGGGACTTGGCAGCACCCCCGACAGGCAGGGCCGGATCTCGAAGACCCCGCCGAGCCCGGCGGCGCGGACGACCCGCGAGAAGCCGCGACCACCGGCGACCAGACGCAGCCGTCCGGAGCGGGCCAGGACCCGGTTGCGGGCCCGGCACAGGGCTCCGAGCCCGGCGCAGTCGATGAAGGACACGGACGTCAGGTCGACCACCAGGTCGGGGTGCGGGCCGCAGGTCAGCGAGTCGAGGAGTGCCGTCAGCGGAATCGCCGTCGCGAGGTCGATCTCACCGGACGGCGTCACGACGGTCGCCCCGTCGGCGGTGTGGACCACAGGGGCCGCGAGGGGCGATACAGGCCACGTGAGGTTGTCGGACATGGGCACATCCAAGCCACGCCGACGGACGGTCAGGAAGGGCCGAACGGTCCCCTCCGGCCACGTTCGGTGGGACATCTGGGGCAGTCCTGCGCGGCGGGCGCACACGTTCCCGTCCGGCCGGTGAGAAGGGCCCGACCGGCCCAAGCGGCACCCGCGGACGAGGGCCAGGCTGGACATGCGGGGCGATTCCGGCGTGACGGCGCCACCGGTCACGACCGGCTGCCGACGTCTCGTCGCCGGGCCCCGGGCCCCGCAGCCGAACGAACTGGGGTGAGGAGCGTCATGAAAGCCTTCGTGTTCCACGGTGCCGGACAGTCCGCCTGGGAGGACGTACCGGACCCGGCCGTCAAAGAGCCCACCGACGCCGTCGTACGCGTCGACTCGGTCACCATCTGCGGCACGGACCTGCACATCCTCAAGGGCGACGTGCCCGAGGTGCGCCCCGGTACCGTGCTCGGCCACGAGGCGGTCGGCGAGATCGTCGAGGTCGGCAGCGATGTGCGGACGGTGCGTCCCGGAGACCGGGTCCTGGTCTCCTGCATCACCGCCTGTGGGCGCTGCGCCTACTGCCGCCAGGGCGGCTACGGCCAGTGCCGGGGCGGCGGGGGCTGGATCCTCGGCCACCTGATCGACGGCACCCAGGCCGAGTACGTCCGGGTGCCGTACGCGGACCTGTCCGTACACCCGCTGCCCGCCACCATGGACAGCGCCGACGCCGTCCTGCTGGCCGACATCTTCCCCACCTCCTACGAGGTGGGCGTGCTCAACGGCCATGTCCGTCCCGGGGACACGGTGGTCGTGGTCGGTGCCGGGCCCATCGGGCTCGCCGCGATCAGCACCGCCCGGCTGTTCTCCCCGGAGCGGATCGTCGCCGTCGACCTGGCCCCGGCCCGGCTGGAAGCCGCCCGCAAGCTGGGCGCCGACGCGGTGGCCGACGCCCGCGAGGCCCCCGAGCAGCTGGTCGCCGACCTCACCGACGGACTGGGCGCCAACGTGGTCATCGAGGCGGTCGGGGTTCCGGAGAGCTTCGAGCTGTGCACCCGGATGGTCCGCCCCGGTGGCCATGTCGCCAACGTCGGTGTGCACGGCAAGCCCGCGACCCTGCACCTCGAAGACCTGTGGATCAAGAACATCACCATCACCACCGGCCTGGTCGACACGTACTCCACCCCGACCCTGCTGCGCATGGCGGCGGCCGGACGGCTGCCGACCTCACAGCTGGTCACGCACACCTTCCCGCTCGACCGCATGGAAGAGGCGTACGACGTCTTCGCCCGTGCCGCCGACACCGGCGCCCTGAAGGTCGTACTCGGCGGAGAACGGCACGACGTCGTGGCCGTGGGCACGGCCTGAGGATCGGAGATGACGACCATGACCGAACGGACACCGGCCGATGACGGGACACCGGTGGAGGAGCGCCCCCTGGGCGACCTGGGCCGCCGTATCGCCGCACGCCGTGCACGACTGGGCCTGAACCGGCAGGAGACGGCCGACCGGGCGGGCATGGCGCTCAGCTACCTGAGCCACCTGGAAGAACATCCCGGCGCCGCACCCCAGCGCGGCGTACTGGGACGCCTGGCCGCGGCACTGGAGACCACGACGACGGAGCTCACCGGCGGCACCGCGGATCTCCCGCCCGGCCGCGAACAGGCCGCCCGCACACCGCAGTTCACGGAGCTGGACGCCGACGAGTGCCGGGCCCTGCTCGGTACGCACGGTGTGGGGCGGATCGCGGTGCCCGCCGACGAGGGGCCGCTCGTCGTGCCCGTCAACTACGGCGTCGTCGACGGCGCGATCGTCTTCCGGACGGCTGTCGGCGCGACACCGTCGCTGGCGGCCGGCCACCGGGTGGCCTTCGAGGTCGACCGCGTCGACGACGCCCTCAGCTCCGGCTGGAGCGTCCTGGTGCTCGGGAACGCGCAGACCGTGACCGACCCCGCCGAGACCCGCCGGCTCGACGGCCAGGTCCACAGCAGGCCCTGGGCCGGCGGTGGGCGCGACCTGTGGATGCGGGTCGCGGCGGACACGGTCACCGGGCGCCGGATCCGTGTGTGATCCGGCGCCGCCACACCTCACCCACGTGAACGGCACTGACGAGAGACGAGCGGCCGATGTACGCCAACGACGGATTCCGGGAACTCGGCCGGGACGAGTGTCTGCGGCTGCTGGCGCGGGCTCCGATCGGCCGCATCGTCCACACCCGCCTGGCTCTGCCCGCGGTGCTGCCGGTCAACTTCACGTTGGACGAGCGGGGAGCCGTGGTGCTGTGCACCTCGGCGGCCTCGGAGCTGGCGCGCGCGGTCGACGGCGCGGTTGTCGCCTTCGAGGCCGACGCCGTCGACGCGGCCCGGCACTCCGGCTGGAGCGTCGTCGTCACCGGTACCGCCACCGTCGTCACCGACCCGGCGGAGCACGCCCGGCTGGCCCGTACCGGCCCGCGCTCCTGGGCGCCCGCACCCGAGGAGGTCTTCGTCCGCATCGAGCCGGAGCTGGTGACCGGACGCGAACTCGCCGGCGGGCAGAGCCTGTACGGCTGCCTGGACCTCAGGGCATGAACTCCGCTGCCCGGCACGGGGCCACGCCTGCGCCAGAGACCGAACGGCCCTTCTCCCGCGGGCCGTTCGGCGTCCCGGCGGGTACCCACGGCACCTGTCCGCCACCTCGGCGGGCGACGAGCATCGCGGTGAAGGCACCCCCTGTACAGACAGGACGAGCGGAAGGGAAGCAGGCCATGACTCAGCAACACGTGGTCGCCGGAGTGGACGGCTCACTGGCCTCCATTCGGGCGTTGGACCAGGCCGCGAGCGAGGCGGCCCGACGCGGTGCGGCACTACGTGTGCTGTACGCCGTGCCCGACCGCGACGAAGCGGGACCCGTCCTGGCCTCCGCCGCCGCACGGGTACGTCAACGGCACCCCCACCTGCCTGTGGAGACTCGCGCCGTGGAGGGCGACGCCGTACGGGCGCTGGCGCGGGCGAGCGCGGACGCGGTGCTCACCGTCGTGGGCACCCGGGGCCTCGGGGGCCTCGCCGGGTTCGTGCTCGGCGCGGTGAGCACGCGGCTCACCGCCCGCACGCGCGGCCCGCTGATGGTCGTACGCGGCGAGAACCCGCACGACGACCGCGGTCGTGACGTGCTGCTCGGCCTGGCGGACGACACCGCCACAGAGGCCGCCGGATACGCATTCCGGGAAGCCGAGGCCCGCGGTGCGCGGCTGCGCGTGCTGCACTCCTGGACACACCGGCACACCACCCCGGAACCGCCCTCGCCGATCCCGGCGACAAGTCCCGGGCAGCGGCGGCAGGCCACCCTGGAGCACGCCGAGGAGGCTGTGGCCCGGTTCGCCCTGGCCGGCATACGGGAACTCCACCCCGGTGTGGAGGTGGACAGCCGTACGGTCCGCACCGCGCCCGCGCACGCATTGGTGGAGGCCACTCGGGACGCCGTCGTCGTGGTCATCGGATCCCGCCCTGACGGCCGCCCGGGACCGGTCACCCACGCGCTGCTGCACGGCGCACACTGCCCCGTGGTCATCGTCCCCGGCGGGTGAACGGCCACCGACCGGTGCCGCTCACCTCGGACGGCCGGATACGGTTCACGCCGTGTCCGGCCATCGGTCTGCCGTGAGCAGGACGCCGGTGACCAGGTCCGGCCGGATCCGGACGGCCCGGTCCATGCTCTGCTCGACCCACGGTCGCAACATCCGCTCGTAGCGGGCGAGTTCACCAGGGTCGGTCACCAGACGGGCGTACCCCGTCACCACCACGCTCCAACCGAGATGCGTGTCCGGGTCGATGGCGTCGGCCTCGTAGGCGACGACGACACCTGGACCGTCGCTCCCCTGGGCGTGGGAGGTCAGCGCGGCGGTCTCGTGGGTGCGGATGACGATGTCACCGCCGTCCAGGACGTGGTTGACCGGGCGGACGGTCGGCAGCGCGTGCCGGGTGAACACGATCCTGCCCAGGGACACGCTGCCCAGCAGCCGCAGCGCCTCGGCACTGTCGAGTTCGACTCGGTGGCGGGGCGCAACGGCTGCTGAGCTGTCGTCGTGGGACATGCGGGCTTCCGTGTGCGTGCGTCGGGTGTGTTGTGGTTGTCCGGGGCCGCCGGCGGAGTGCGGACTGCTGCGGGTACGGGCTGCCGGGGCTACGGGCAGGAGCGGCACCGCGGGGGATCGGTACCGCTCCTGCCTCCACTGTCGTCCGGGGCACGGCCCCTCCCAAGGGCCGATGGGCCCCGATGCGGGTCCGGTCGGCCCTTATGCAGCCGGGGAAGACCCCTCGGTGGGCGAGGAGCCGTCGGCGGGCGCAGGAGCATGACCTTCTCCCGCCTGTCCACCACGCCACGGCGGCCTTTCCGCCGTCCTGCGGGCCGACTCCGCCCGATGCTCCGCCCGCTCCACCTGGGCGCGCAGCCGGTCCTCCAGTCGGTCCGCGAGTGTGTGCGCGTCCGCCTCCCGGGCGTGGACGACGACGAGGTGGGCGCCCACCTGGATCTCGGCCCCGGCTGCCCACGGCAGCACCACGTGGTGTGCGGTGTCGCGGCTGATCGTGACCCGGCCGCTGACGTCCGGCAGCCCGGGCCGGGCGAGGGCCGCGCCGACCTTGGTCCGGATGTGGGTGAGTGTCTCGTCGTCCACGTCGCCGTCCGTGCGGATCCGGACGGCTGTGAGCGCGTCCGGGGCGCTGGGGTCCGTGTCGGTCATGTGCCGTGCTCCTCGTGATGGTGGTGGTGTGTCGGGCAGGTCGTTCTCACCGGCTGTCGCTGCCCTCGGTCCCGGCCAGTGCCGCCCGCCCCGCCTCCAGCCGTGCCACCGGCACCCGGAAGGGCGAGCAGGACACGTAGTCCAGTCCGGCGGTGTGGAAGAAGTGGACGGATTCGGGGTCGCCGCCGTGTTCGCCGCAGACGCCGATCTTCAGGCCGGGGCGCGCTGCGCGCCCCTCGTCGACGGCGATGCGGACCAGGCGGCCCACCCCGTCCCGGTCGAGGGTCTCGAAGGGCGAGGCGGAGAAGACGCCCTTGTCGAGGTACTCGGAGAAGAACGCGGCCTCGACGTCGTCGCGGGAGAAGCCCCAGGTGGTCTGGGTGAGGTCGTTGGTGCCGAAGGAGAAGAACTCGGCCTCCTCGGCGATCCTGCCGGCGGTGAGGGCTGCACGGGGCAGCTCGATCATCGTGCCGACCGGGCAGCGCACGGGCACGCCGGACTCCTCGGACACCTCGGCGAGCACCCGCTCAACCTCGGCTCGCTCAATGCGCAGTTCCTCGACCGCGCCGACGAGCGGCACCATGATCTCGGCCCGCGGCGCGCCTCCGGCCCTGACGCGGGCCACGACCGCCTCGGCGACGGCACGCACCTGCATGGCGACCAGTCCCGGTATCACCAGGCCCAGTCGGACCCCGCGCAGGCCGAGCATCGGGTTCTCCTCGTGCATGCGGTTCACCGCGTCGAGCAACTCGACGTCGTGCGGGTCCGGTTCGGCGGCGGCGGCGACGCGGACGGCGAGTTCGGTGCGGTCGGGCAGGAACTCGTGCAGCGGCGGGTCGAGGAGCCGGATGGTGACGGGCAGGCCGTCCATGGCCTCCAGGATGGAGGTGAAGTCCGCGCGCTGGAGCGGGAGCAGGGCTGCGAGTGCCCGTTCGCGCGCACCGTCGTCGGCGGCCAGGATCATCTCCTCGACCAGCTTGCGGCGCTCGCCCAGGAACATGTGCTCGGTACGGCACAGCCCGATGCCCTGCGCCCCGAAGCGGCGGGCGCGGCGGGCGTCCTCGGGGGTGTCGGCGTTGGCCCGCACCTCCAACCGCCGTACGGAATCCGCGTGTTCGAGCGCGCGGGCCACCGCGTCGACCACGCCCGCCGACCGCTCGCCACCGCCCTCCAGGAGCCGCATGACGGCCGAGTCGGCCAGCGGCACGGCCCCTGGGTACACGGCACCGGCGGAACCGTCCACGGAGATGACGGTGCCCTCCTCGACGACCACGCCTCCGCGCGTGGTGAAACGCCGGTCCTCCACGGTGAGTTCCTCGGCGCCGCAGACGCAGACCTTGCCCATGCCGCGGGCGACCACAGCCGCGTGGCTGGTCTTGCCGCCCCGGCTGGTCAGCACGGCCTGGGCGGCGATCATGCCGGGCAGGTCGTCGGGGGTGGTCTCCTGGCGGACCAGGACCACCTTCTCGCCGGCCGCGGCCCGCCGTACCGCCGCCGCGGAGTCGAACACGGCCGCGCCGACCGCCGCCCCCGGCGAGGCTGGCAGGCCGTGGGCGAGCGCCGCACCGGCCGCGGAAGTGTCGAAGGCCGGGAACATCAGCCGGGCCAGCCCGTCGCCGTCGACCCGCGCGAGGGCCTCGTCCGTGGTGATCAGCCCCTCGTCGGCCAGCTGTGCGGCGATGGTGAACGCGGCCTCGGCGGTGCGCTTGCCCACCCGGGTCTGGAGCATCCACAGCCTGCCGCGCTCGATGGTGAACTCGATGTCGCACAGGTCCCGGTAGTGCGTCTCCAACGTCCTCATATAGCCGAGGAGTTGGGTGTACGACGCCGGGTCCCGCCGTTCCAGCTCGGCCAGCGGCACGGTGTTGCGGATGCCCGCGACGACGTCCTCACCCTGCGCGTCGGGCAGGTAGTCGCCGTAGAGGCCGGGGCGGCCGGTGGCCGGGTCGCGGGTGAAGGCGACGCCGCTGCCGCCGCCTTTGGATGTCGCCGTGGCGCCGAGATTGCCGTAGACCATGCGCTGTACGGTCACGCCGGTGCCCAGGTCGTCGGGAATGTGCTCGCGGCGCCGGTAGAGGCGGGCGCGTTCGCCGTTCCAGGATTGGAAGACCGCCAGGATCGCGCGACGCAGCTGCTCGGCGGGAGACTGCGGGAACTCCTCACCGGCCTCGTCGCGGATCAGGCGCTTGTACGTCTCCACGAGCCGGGCCAGGTCGGTCGCGTCCAGGTGGAGGTCGTCGGGGGCCTCGCGGGCCTCCTTGAGGAGGGCCATCGCCTCCTCGAACAGGGCCGGGTCGACGCCCATGACCGTGGCGCCGAACATCTGCACCAGCCGCCGGTAGGAGTCCCAGGCGAATCGCTCGCTGCCCGAGGCCTTGGCCAGCCCCAGCACGGAGTCGTCGTTCAGGCCTACGTTCAGGACCGTCTCCATCATCCCGGGCATCGAGAAGCGGGCCCCGGAGCGGACGGACAGCAGCAGCGGGTCGTCCCGCTGCCCCAGTCGGCGGCCCGCGCCCGCCTCGATGGCGGACAGGTGCCGTGAGACCTCCACGGCCATGTCGGGCGGCTCCACGCCGGTGGCCAGAAAGGCCCGGCAGGCGTCCGTGGTCACGGTGAAGCCCGGCGGGACCGGCAGGCCCAGCCGGGTCATCTCGGCCAGGTTCGCGCCCTTGCCGCCCAGCAGATCCGCCATTTCGCGGCGGCCCTCGCGGAAGTCGTACACGTAACGCACCATGACGCCGTACTCCTCGGCTCGGGGCTCGTACCGGCATGTCGGACCGGCCCGCCGCACTCGGTCTGTCCTCGGTCGTACCGGTGCGCCCGCTCTTCTCGGTCTCCTGATCGCGACGTGCATTCAGCCTCGGCCGTCCGTGTCGCCGCCCGGCAGGTGCCGTCCGTCCCTCGTCCGGGACCGAACGGCCCCCGGTCGGTCGCCGGGCCGTCCCGCGAACAGGCTCCGATCCCGTACCGTCGCGTGCCTCGCGCCGGTAGCGTGACCCTTGACCGGAGCGGCCGGTGTCAGCCCGTCCCAGGGACCAGAGGAGACACAGGTGGGAAGCCTCGAAGAGCCCCGGGAGACCCAGCCGGCCCGGGTACGGTTGCCGCAGTTGCGGCTGGACGAGTTGCTGGAGGAGCTCCAGGCACGTCTGGACGCCGCCCGCGGCACCCGAGACCGGGTGCACAGCCTCCTGGAGGCGGTGCTGTCCGTCGGCCGGGAACTGGACCTGGAGCAGGCCCTGCGCGGCATCGTGGAGGCCGCGGCAGTCCTGGTGGACTCCGAGTACGCGGCCCTTGGGGTGATCGGCCCGGACGGCAGGCGGCTGTCCGCCTTCCACACAGTCGGCGTCAGCAAGGAACGGATCGCCCGGATCGGCCCCTACCCGGAGGGTCACGGCATCCTCGGTGAACTGATCCACCACCCCGAACCGCTGCGGCTCGCGAAGATCTCCGAACACGCGGCGTCCTACGGTTTCCCGCCCAACCACCCGCCGATGAACACCTTCCTCGGCGTCCCCATCCGGGTGCGCGACCAGGTCTTCGGCAACCTGTACCTGACCGAGAAGCGGGGCGGGGCGCAGTTCGACGAGGAGGACATTTCGGTGACGTCGACCCTGGCCGTGGCGGCCGGGGTCGCCATCGACAACGCCCGCCTCTACGAGGAGTCCCGGCTGCGCGAGCGCTGGCTGCGGGCGAACGCGGAGATCACCCACACGCTGATGGCCGGTGGCGAGCAGAGGGAGGTCCTTGAGCTGATCGCCGACCGCGCCCGGGAGATCACGGGTGCGGCGCTTGCTGTGGTCGCGGTGCCGATGGCGGACACCGGCTCGCTGGTCATGGAACTCGCCGTGGGAAGGGACGCGGAGGCGCATCGGGGCCTGGTGGTGCCTGGGGAAGGCAGTCTGATCGGTGCGGCCTTCGTCTCCGGAGCCCCCGCCACCAGCGGTGAAGTGTCCCACGACGAGCTGGTGCCGCCCGAGCCCGCCCTCTCCGCCGGGCTCGGCCCCGCCGTGGCGGTCCCCATCGGGACGGATCCCGGGGCGGTCCGGGGCGTCGTGCTGCTGGTCCGGGAGGCCGGTGCCACGGCGTTCTCCGGCAAGGAGATCGAGCCGCTGAAGGGCTTCGCGGCGCAGGCGTCGGTCGCCATCGAACTGGCGGAGCGGCGCGCGGACGCCGAGGAGGTCGCGGTGCTCCAGGACCGCGATCGTATCGCCCGTGACCTGCACGACCTCGCCATCCAGCGGCTCTTCGCCACGGGCATGACGCTCCAGAGCGCCGGCCGTTTCATCGAACACCCCGAAGCCGCCGAGCGAGTGGTGCGCGCGGTGGACGACTTGGACGAGACGATCAAGATCATCAGATCCACGATCTTCGGCCTTCGCTCGCGCGACGGCGCCGACGGGACCGGGCTGCGTGCCCGTGCGGTGCGGATCGCCGGTGAGGCGGCCCCGGTGCTGGGCTTCGCGCCCAGCGTGCGGATGGAGGGCCTGATCGACACCGACGTGCCGCGCGAGACCGCCGACCACGTCGTCGCCGTCCTCTCCGAGGCCCTCACCAACATCGCCCGCCACGCCCACGCCGACCGAACCGACGTCGCTCTCACGGTCGGCTCCGGCCGGGTGCGGCTCACGGTCACCGACAACGGCGTCGGCATCCCGGCCGACGGCCGCCGCAGCGGACTGCGCAACTTGGCCGAGCGCGCGCAGCAGCTCGGCGGCGAACTGGAACTGAGCAGCCCTGAGGGCGGGGGAACGGCGTTGGTCTGGTGGGTGCCCGTCGCACAGGACTAGCCGGACTTCGGGATATGGGCCGCTCGGCCCAAGCCCCGGTCGCTGGGATGCCCGACCCTGGACGTGCCACAGCGGCATCCCAGCACCACGGGAGGACGCCATGCCCGGCACCCCGTACGTCGTCGACGACGTGATGACCCGTACCGTCGTCGCCCTGCGTGACGCGGCGGAGTTCAAGGACATCGCCAGGACCATGCGGCAGCGTCGGATCAGCGCGCTGCCCGTGCTGGACGCCGACGGCAGGGTCGTCGGCGTCGTCTCCGAGGCCGACCTGCTGCCGAAGGAGGCGTTCCGTGACCGGGATCCCGCGGACCCGCGGACCCGGCACGCGACCGGGCGGGCCAAGGCCCGCGCCGTGACCGCCGGAGAGCTGATGACCAGCCCCGCGGTCACCGTCACCGCCGACGCCACCCTCGCCCAGACGGCCCGGCTGATGGCCCGGCACCGGGTCAAGCGGCTGCCCGTGGTCGACGGCGACGGCATGCTGAAGGGCATCGTGAGCCGCTCCGACCTGCTCGACGTGTTCCTGCGCGGCGACGAGGACATCGCCGAGGACGTACGCCACGAGATCGCCGCACACCTGCTGGCGGTTCCCGTACGCCCCGTCGACGTGGAGGTCCACGACGGTGTCGTCACCCTCACCGGCCACGTCCGCGACACCACCCTCGTCCCACTCGTCGTCCGCCTGGTACGGGCCGTCGAAGGCGTGGTGGACGTGAACTGCGAACTGGAGGGCCCGCTGCGCCGCCCGGACCTCGACCCCGACCTGCCCGCACGGTGAACCGCCAGATCCCACCGGACCCTTGAGAGGACCGTTCGGCCCACGCGCTCCTCGGCGCCCGGGCAGAACCCTGGAAGTGGCGCAAGGCAGGCACCGAGGAGGGAGAAGTGACATGAACGGCATGATCGAACGCTTCCCGGGCTGGCCGGCACTGCCCGATCTGTTCGGGTGGGTCGAGTCCGGGTTCCCCGGGAGGTACACGCTTCCCGGACCGCACGGCATCCGGGTCGAGGACCACCTCGCGGACGGCACGTACACGCTGCGCGCCGAACTCCCGGGCATCGACCCCGCCAAGGACGTCGAGATCACCGTCACCGAGGACGTGCTGACCCTGCGGTCCGAGCGCGCCGAGGAGACCACAGAGAAGCACCGCACCGAGTTCCGTTACGGCACGTTCACCCGCTCCGTCCGGCTGCCCGCCGGGTCGAAGGGCGAGGAGGCAGCAGCGTCGTACAAGGACGGTGTGCTGACCATCACGGTCCCGGTCCCGGAGGAGAAGACGGCGACCAGGACCATCCCGGTGCGGCAGGGCTGAGGGCAGGGCAGCCGAGTCGTACCACGTGTGCGCGGCCGGGGCTTCGGCTCCGGCCGCGCACACGTCTGTGAGGCCGGACCAGGAGCCGCGCCGGGAACCCTGGCCTGGCAACTCCCGCTGGACCGGGGCCGGTCGGCCCCGGGGAAGGACCTTGCAGCCCCTCCTCCCCCGCGAGCCGCAACGCCAGGCTGGAAGCAGGACAGAGAGCCGACCAGCTGGGAGGTGTCGTGATGGTGCTGCCCGTTGTCGCCGGAGTCGACGGTTCCGCCGAGAGCCTGGCCGCCGCCGAGTGGGCGGCCCGCGAGGCTGTACGGCGTGAGCGGCCCTTGCTTCTGGTGCATGCCTGGAATTGGCATCCGCGCCAGGAGGAGGGCGAGAGGGAGATCGCGAACGCGGCCCAGCGGCATCTGGCGCGGCGCTCGCTGCGACAGGCGGAGGACCGGATCCGCACCGTGTGCCCGGAGGTCCGTCTGACCGACGAGCAGATGGAGGGACCTGCGACAGCGGCCCTGCTGAAGTTCGCCGACCAGGCGGAGTTGATGGTGCTGGGTTCGCGCGGGCTGAGCGGGTTCACGGGGTTCCTGGTGGGCTCGGTCGCACTCGGTGTCGTCGCGCGGGCCACCCGGCCCGTAGTCCTGGTCCGGGCGGACGAGAAGGCTGCCGACGAGCATCTGCCGGCGGACAACGGGAGCCCTTCGACAGACACCGGCTACCGGGACGTCGTCCTCGCCCTCGACCTCTCCGACGCGTGTGACGAGGTCATCGAGTTCGCCTTCGAGGCGGCCCGGCGGCGCCACGCCCGGCTGCGGGCCGTGCACGCCTGGCAGGCGCCCAGCCCGATCGGCCTCGGTGCCGGGGACATCGGCCTGGTGAAGGAGCCCCAGCGGTCCTACGAGTGGCTGGGCTTCCTCAAGGCCGTGCTCCAGGTGTGGCGGGACAAGCACCCGGATGTGGCGGTCCTGGAGAGCGTCGTCGAGGACAAGCCCACGACCGCCCTCGTCCGGGCCGCCACCGGAGCGGGCCTCCTCGTCGTGGGCCACCGGCTCGCCGAGCGGCCGGTCGGCCCGCGCACCGGGCCCGTCACCCACGCGGCAATCCACCACGTCGGCTGCCCCGTGGCCGTCGTACCGCATCGGTGAGGGACCGCCGCAGACCAGCTACTCCGACAGCACTGACAACAGAGGGAGTTGACGACCGTGCTTCGGACTGTCGTAGCCGGTCGACGGTTCGCGCGAGAGTATCGCCACGGCCGACTGGGCAGCCCGGGAAGCCCTGTTGCGCGGACTGCCACTGCGTCTGGTGCATGCTGGGAGGGCTTGCCCGAGGACGACGGCGACGCCAGTCTGCCCGAACTGCGCGCACCGCAGTTCCACGCACGCCGGGTGCTGCGCGCCGCCGTAGAACGGCTCAATGACCGGTACCCGGGGCTGTACATCGCCGCGGAGCAGGTGCACAGGCAGCCCGGTCCGGCGCTGCTCGCCGAGGCGGAGAACGCCGAGCTGCTCGTGATCGGAAGCCAGGGGCTGGGCGGCGTCGGCGGCTTCCTGTTCGGGTCGGTCGCAGGGCCACCATGGCCCACGTGGACCGCCCGGTCGTCCTCGTCCGCGCCGCCGAGACCGAGGCGCACGAGCACCTGGCTGACGGGTTCCAGCAGGCGTCGGCCCGCACCCCCTACCGGGAGGTCGCGGTCGCCGTCGACACCGAGGGCCCTTGCGACGACGTCTTGGACTTCGCCTTCCGCGCCGCCGAACTCCGGCACGCGCCGCTACGCGCAGTGCGTACCTGGCACGTGCCGCTCAGCAGGGGTGTGGCCGGGGCGGAGGCACGGGCCGGCATCAGAGGGAGAGGCGGAACGCGAACTGACCGGGCAGCTCGAACCCTGGGGCGCGAAGTACCCGGGCGTGACCGTCCGCAAGACCCTCCACGAGGGGCGCGCCGGGCATGTCCAGGTGAGGGCCGCGGAAGGGGCCGGTCTGCCGGTGGTGGGCCGCCGCAGGCGCCGTATCGGTGTCGGCCCGGACACCGGTCCGGTGGTGCACGCGCTGATCCATCATGTGCCCCGGTCCGTCGCACTGGTGCCGCACGACTGAACGACCTGTCAGCGATGCCGAACGAAGAAGGACAGAAGGACAGGACAGCAAGATGGAGGGGGCCCGCCCCCCTTCTTGCTGTCCTGCTGCCTGCCGGTGTCAGCCGTGCGGAACGATGGCGACCGGGCTCTTGGCGTGGTGCAGCACGGTGTGCGCGACGGGCCCGAGTTTCCACGCCAGGGGCGAGGTGTGCCGGCGGCGGCCGATCACGGTGAGCCGGCTGCGCGCGGAGCCGGTCACCAGAGCCTGCGCGACCGAGCCCGTGACGGCCTGTTCCACGACCGGCACGTCGGGGAACTTCTCCCGCCAGGGCGCCAACGCGGCACCGAACAAGGCGCGTTCCTCGGCCTCGGCCTCGTGAGCGCGCGCCTGTACGGCACGCACACCGACGCCGGACGCCTGCGCGGCGGTGAACGCGAACTCCAGCACTGGGTCCGCAGCCGACACCGGGTCTGGGACGCCCACCACCGCGTCCCGTTCCTCGGCGGCGGGGTGGAGGCAGCTCTCCTCCACGGCCAGGTCGCCGGCCCGGACGGCGACGGCCGGGCACGGCGCAAGCCCCAGCACGTGCAGGCTGATGGAACCGAGCAGGAAGCCGGCTGGCGAGCCGTGCCCACGAGAGCCGAGCACCAGCGCGGACGCGTCCGTGCAGCGTTCGAGCAGCGCCTTGGAGGCGGGCTCCGGCACCAGCTCGGTGGTCAGGCCGAGATCGGGGTGGCAATGCAGCAACTCTGCCTCCGCGCGCCGCAGTACGTCCCGCCCGCAGTGCTGCTTGCTTCCTGCGGGATGGGCACATTGAGCGGCTGGGTGGTCCATGAGTGCAGCTGGACCAGGGGCAGCCGTCTGCGAGCTGCCTCGTCGGCGGCCCACCATGCGGCGGTCACGCTCGCGGGGGAGCCGTCGAGTCCGACGACGACGGGTCCGACAGGTCCGGTCATGGAAACATCCTCGGCCTGGCGCGACCCATGGCGGGCAGCCGCGCTGCACGGTCTTCTTCCGGCTATCAGCGTCAGGGGACGGGCAACAGCCGGAACAGGGCCGGACGGTGTGCGGCCGGGGACCGACCGGCCCTGTCCCGGGCACGGTGCGTGCGGAGAGCCTGATGTGAGAGGAACAGGACCGGGCCGTCGCGCCCGATGCCGCCGGCCGCGTGCCCGCGGCCGGCGGCTGCCCGGGTCCCGTTCAGGCCGAGCGAGGGGGAGGGGGGACCGTCATGGACGGTCCGGCGGCGGGTCTCGTGACACGTCCGGTCGTGGTGGGAGTCGACGGCTCGCAGCCGTGCATGACGGCGGTGGAGGCCGCGGCACGCGAGGCAGACCGACTCGGGGTGGGGCTACGGCTGGCGCACGCCTTGCAATGGTCGTCGGCAAACGTGCCGCCCGGTGTGCCCCCGTGGGACCGGGGCGCGCCCGGAGCGTGCGAGGTGGTCAAGGGCGCTCTGGAAGAGGCCGAGCGCCGGGCCCGACGAGCCGCGCCCCGCGTACGCGTCACACACGAGGTCCTCATGGGTGACCCCGCGACGGTCCTGGCGTCCGCCTCCCGGAACGCCTCCCTCACCGTGGTCGGAGGCCGTACACCGGCCCGTAGGCACGGCGGTGGGCGGCGCGGCTCTGTCGCCGGACGGCTGGCAGCCCATGGCTGCTCACCCGTGCTGGTGGTACGGGGCAGCCCGGACCCCGCGGGTCCCGTCGTCCTGGTCGCCGACGGTGACACTGCCGTGGCCAGGGCAGCGGCGGAGTTCGCGTTCGCCGAGGCGTCGGCCCGCGGCGCGGAAGTGGCCGTCCTGGACGGGACACGCGAGCGGAACGCATCACCCGCCGACGGCTTCACCGACCTCCTCACCTCGCTGGAGAAGAAACACCCGGACACCGCAGTCCGCCACGTCCACATCCCGGGCGGGCTCCGTAGGGCGCTCGTCGAGGCCGGTGCGGAAGCTCAGCTCGTCGTCGTGCCGGCACACGGCCCCAGGGGTCCCCTGGGTGCGCTGCTGCACCCGGTCCGCCGGGCGGCCTTGCGTCACGCGGACTGTCCCGTCGCCGTGATCCGACCGGTGGAAGACTGACCATGGCCGAGCCGACGACACTCGCCGACACCGCGCGCCCCGGAACCACGAGGAGATATCGGCTCATCTCGCCAAGGTGTACGGCGCCGAGGTGTCCAAGCAAACCATCTCCACGATCACCGACCAAGTCATGGAGGGCATGGCCGAATGGCGGAAGCGCCCTCTCGACCGCGTCTACCCGGTCCTGTTCATGGACGCGATGAACGTCAAGATCAGGGACGGGAAGGTCGTGAATCGTCCCCTCTGCGTGGCGATGGCGGTGACCGTTGACGGCACCAGCGACATCCTCGGCATGTGGGCCGGCGAGGGCGGCGAGGGCGCGAAGTACTGGCTGCACGTGTTCACCGAGCTGAAGAACCGCGGTCGACGACGTGCTGATGTTGGTCTGCGACGGCGTCAAGGGCGTTCCAGAGGCCGTTGACGCCGTCTGGCCTCGCACGATGGTCCAGACGTGTGTGGTTCACCTGCTGCGGAATTCGTTCCGTTGCGCCGCCCGTCAGGACTGGGACAAGGCCGCCAAGGCGCTCAGGCCCGTCTGCACCGCACCCAGCGAGGACGCATCCACGGAGCGGTTGCTGGAGTTCCAGGAAGCGTGGGACCGGAGGTACCCGGCGATCGTGAAGCTCTGGTCGGACGGCTGGGCCGAGTTCGTACCCTTCCTCTCCTTGGACGTCGAGATCCACAAGGTCATCTGCAGCACGAACGCGATCGAGAGCGTCAACGCCCGCATCCGCAGGTCCGTCCGCGCCCATGGCCACTACCCCAACGAGGCCGCCGCTCTCAAGTGCATCTACATGGCCCTGATGAGCCTGGACCCCACGGGCAAGGGCCGCAAATGCTGGACCATGCGTGGGAAAACACCCCTGAACGCGTTCCGGATCGCCTGCGAGGGACGCCTGACCCCGAGCAACAGCTGACCACTCAACAACCAAGATCAGCCGTTAAACTGACACACCCCTCCCACGCTCCTCGACTGAACAGCATCGCTTGTCGGACGACATGAGGTCGTGTTCGTCGGTGGCCAGGACCTGGCGAAGGTTCAGGATGCCGTCCGCGTATGGAGGATCTGGTCGAGCCCGGCGCGCAGCACACCTGTCGGGTCCGACGGACCGGTACGCACCCGCATGCCAACGTGTCCGTCGGGCCGGACGAGGACAGCACCCGTGGCCTCGATGCCGTAGACGGATTCGAAGGACGTGCCGGAAGCTGCCGTCATGCGTGGGCTGATCACGACGCAACGCAGGCCGAGTGAGTTGGCGGCCGAAGTCCAGGCCTGTCCTGCGCGCCCGGCGAGTACTACGAAGTCGCCGTCGCTCAGGTCGACGGTGGATCGGGGAGTACCTGCCGGGTATTCGATCCACAGATGCGGTGCGCGAGCGCCGGGGTGTCCTGTCGGGTGGTAGTCGCTGACCGTGGAGCGCTCGGGTTCAGTGTCGTCGCCGACCAGCGCCGTGGACTCGTAGATGAAGCCGAACTGCTGTCCCTGGGAACGAAATTGTTCGCGTTGGGCGGGCACGCTCTCTGCGATGCGCCGGCGTACCGGTTCCCCCTCGGGCGACTCGATCGCGGCGAGCTCGGACGGGTCGGACCCCATGAACCCGGTGGACTTGAGTCGTTCGGTGTTGACCAGACACTGCATGACGTTGTATTCGGCGACCGGCTTGCGTTCCTGCTCGTAGGTGTCCAGCAGGGAGTCGTCCGCGACACCGTGCAGGACCCGCACCAGTTTCCAGGTCAGGTTGGCCGTGTCCTGGATTCCGCTGTTCATGCCGAACCCGCCGTGGGGCGGGAAACGGTGTGCGGAGTCGCCGGCCAGGAAAACACGTCCCACGCGCCATGAATCTGCGACCGCCGCCTCGTGGCGCCATCGCAGGATGCTCAGCACCTCGACGTCCACGTCGGCGTCGCCGGCGGCTTCACGCAGTCGGGCCAGGCACGACGACTCGTCGTAGGCGCTGTCGGGGAGCTGCGGATCACGTCCGAAATTGAAGATCCACTTGTCCTCCTTGCCTATCCGGGCGAATGAGCCGACGATGTCCGCGTTGATGATCCACGACAGGGCGTACGGGTTGGATTCAGTGAGCTGCGTGAGCCGTTGGCTGCGGAAGTACACGCCGATTGACTCGCCGAAGACAGGAGCGGTGGACTCCGTGACGCCCAGGGCGTCACGTGTGGCGCTCCGCACGCCGTCGGCGGCGATGACGTACCGCGCACGAACGGTCTGCGTGAGGGGTTCGCCGCTGACGGCTACTGTCACCCCGTTGTCGTCCTGCTCCAGGATCTTGGCAGTCGTGCCGAAGGAGTAGCGTCCGCCCGCACGGAGCAGTGCCTGATGCAGGATCGGCTCCACGTCGTCCTGAGGTGTGAAACAACCGGCTTCCGGACTGGCCTCGGCAGATTCCGCTTGCTCTGCGGGGTCGTCGTCGAACATCACGTGTCCGAGGTGGATGCCGCCGATGAGCCGGGTCGTCCAGCCGAATCCCCTGCCGCGGTGCGGGGGAAGAGCTGCCGCGATAACGGCATCTGCGAGACCCCACTGGCGGAAGAGCTCCACAGTACGGGGATGAATGCCCCCCGCTTTCGGATGCCTGGACAGGGTCGACCGGCGCTCGACGCACCAGACGTCGACGCCGAGTTTGGCCAGCTGGAGCGCCGCACTAAGACCCACCGGCCCGCCACCGATGATCAGGACATCACAGTGCTGCTGCTTGCTCATGGCGATCCTTCGACGTAAGGCCGTGCGGCGAGGGGCACGGAGAAAGAAACACGTGAACGGGGTGCTGTCGTGTCAACGGCTGGGGTTTGCCCGGTTGTCGGGCGCGCCGGTCCTTGATGCGCGGCGGGGCCATCCATACGAACGATCCACTTCATGGATCCATATGTGTCAACCGCTCGATGGTGTGGCGGTTTTCATCTGGGATTATCGTCGTCCTTTGCTCCTGAGTCCGTCAAGGTCCAGTCGCTGTGGATCCATCTGAGAGAGCGCCCGATGGCTCATCATCGCCGGTGAATGCCGGAAGGGGCGACGTGGCTCCGGGCTGCGTGCGCAGGCCATCCATGACCAGCGCGAGATAGCGGCGCCAGTGTTCGGGCCGGCCGGCATGGTCGCTGATGGCGGCCACCATGAGCTGGATCATGGGTATGTCGGCCGGGACGATGTCCGGCCGCAGAGTTCCCTGGCGCTGGGCTCGCTCCAGAAGCTCTGCCACGGCCGCACCCACCCGGGCATGGACGTGCGACCGACGCTCGGGGCCCTTGCCCGTGCCGAGCATCAGCTCTCGTAGCCCCCGGTCGAAGGCCTGTACCTCGCAGACATCGATGAGACACTGGGTCAGCCCCGACCATGGGTCCTCTGCTGCCAGTCCCTGCCGGGTGAGGATTTCGACTCTGTCGACCATGTCTTCGAAGAGAGCGTCGATCAGCGCTTCCTTGTTGGCGAAACGTCGGTACACGGTGCCAACTCCGAGCTCGGCATGCCGTGCGACGTCGTCGAGCGTCGCGCCTGTGCCGTAGTCCCGGAACACCTCGCGGGCGGCTGTGAGGATGCGACAGCGATTGCGTTCCGCGTCCTTGCGTAGGGGTGGTCGTTTCGGCATCGGTCGACCTCGGGTGTCGTGGGAAGGGGCGCATGATGAGCGCGTGCTGGTCGTGGCAGACAGGGGCAGCTGGGGGCGACGTTTCCGCGTCTGTCGGCGGAAACGCGCCTTCAACTACGCTGCGGTGCGCCTGGGTGCGGTCCCTGTGCCGGTGAGCCGGTGAATGGGCACGCCGTTCGCCGGCCAAGCTGCGCCCGTTGTGCGCTCCCTCCCGTGAGCCGTCATGTCACCCGATGAGGCGTGCTTTGATCAGAGGACCGGGCGCAGGAACCGGCGCTCGTAGCGCTTGATGCAGCCGGTGCGCCGGGCGAGTTCGAAGGCCTCCTGGCACTCGGGGTCCGTGGCGCTGTCGATGCGGTAGGTCTCGTAGTCGGCCAGGCTCGGGAAGGAGAAGACGGCATAGGCGACGTCGCTGTCACCCTCGCTGGGCAGGAAGTAGCCGTGATGGGTACCGCCGAAGCGGTTGACGAGGGAGATCCAGCGGCGCCCGTATTCTTCGAAGTCGGCCAGGCGCTCGGGGGCGATTTCGTAGCGGATGTGCACGCTGATCACTGTTCTTGCTCCGCTGCTGAGGAGGGACATTGGACTGAGTGCGGGTGGTGGGTTTCGCGATGTGATTGAAGGTTGCCTGCCACGCCACGAGCCGGTCGGGGTTGAGTGAGGCCGGGTGAGGTGACTTGGCCTCACACCTCACCATCGCGGTGGAGGAGCCGTTCCTTGAGGATGAACTTCTGGATCTTCCCGGAGGCGGTCTGAGGGAAGTCCGCGACAAACTCCCACACTTGCGGGACCTTGAACGACGCCAGCTGTTCCCGGCAGAACCGCGTGAGGGCGGGGGCGTCCGTGGAGGCATTCGGACGCAGGCTGACGAATGCGGCGACGATCTCGCCCCAGGTGTCGTCGGGCAGCCCGACGACACAAGCACCGGAGAGGTCGGGGTGGGTGAAGAGAACGTCCTCGATCTCGCGGGGGTAGATGTTCTCTCCGCCGCGGATGATCATCTCCTTGAGGCGCCCCTGAATACGGAGGTATCCGTGAGAGTCGAGGGACCCCAGGTCGCCCGTGTGGAGCCAGCCCTCCGCGTCGATCGCGGCGGCCGTGGCGTCGGGATCGTCGTTGTAGCCCTGCATCACGCAGACGCTGCGGGTACACACCTCGCCGATCTGGTCCAACGGCTGGGTGTCGCCGTCGACGGGGTCCACGATCTTCACTTCGACTTGCGGTAAAGGCCGGCCCACGGTCTCCCACCACCGCGGGTGTGGATCGGCGGGCCGGGTGTGGGTGATGTACGGCGACGTCTCGGTCTGTCCGAAACCGATCGCCACCTGCACGCCGAGCTCCCGCTCCGCACGGTGCACCAACTCGGGCGGTACGGGAGCGCCGCCCAGGGTCGTGACTCGCCACGAGGAAAGGTCGCGAGGAACTGACGCCTGCTCGTCGAGCATCCGGATGAGCATGGTGGGCACGCTGAGCAGTAGGGTGCCCCGTTCGGCAGCGAACAGATCGAGCATGACGCCGGCGTCGAAGCCTGCCGGCAGCACGTGAGTGCCACCGGTCTGCAAGGCTCCCAGGGTGACAAGACCGCAGCCCGCCGTGTGGAAGAGCGGCATGGGGTTCACCCACACATCGTCGGGTTCGGCACCGATCGCACGCGCGTAGAGGCGCCCGTTGTTGGCCAGTCCCCTATGGGTCAGCAACGCACCCTTGGGAAAGCCGGTCGTGCCGGACGTGTACTGGATCTGCGCGGTGTCTCCCGGGCGTACATACGGCAGCGGGCCGTCCTCGGTGCCGGTGCGGACGAAGCTGTGCCAATCTCCGAGGGAGATCACCTCGCAGCGCCATGGCAGCGCCTTGGACACGGTGGCAGCCGTGTGCAGCAGGTCGCGGGAACGATGCTCGCGCTGCACCACGATGCCCCGCGCCTTTGACTGGCGCAGGACGTACTCGAGCTCTGCGGGGCGGTAAGCGGGATTGACCGTCACGAGGGTGAGGCCGGCCAGGGCTGCGCCGAGCTCCAGCAGAACCCACTCAGGACAGTTGGCCGCCCAGATCGCGAGACGGTCACCGGGGGAGAAGCGCGCGAGCAGAGCGTGCCCCACGCGTTTGGCCTCCTTCTCCAGATCCTCGAACGTCCAGCGTCGGCCGTCCAGTTGGGGGCACCCGTCCACGAGAGCGGTGCGCCGGGCCCACCGGGATGCGGCCAGGCTCAGGACGCGGCCGATGGTGTGGTCGCGCACCTCGTCGGACTCGTCGGCAGGCCAGTACGACGAGGTGATTCGTTGGTCGCTGCCGTCGAAGTTCATGACACCTCCGTCGCTGCCAAGACCCGCTGGCTCAGAAGACGGACTTGTAGAATAGTCCGAAACCTACGATCCGAAACGGACCATGTCAATGAAGATCGACTCCGGTGATCCGGTGCCGGACGCCGACGCCGCCGACGAGGACGGGACGTCTCTTCGGCTCAGCCCTGTCTCGTACCTGGTCCTAGGGCTGGTCGGGCTGCGCGGGCCCTCCTCCGCGTACGACCTGAAACGGGCGGCCGGCCGCTCCATCAGTTACTTCTGGCCGTTTCCGCACTCGCAGCTCTACAGCGAGCCCAAGCGTTTGGCCGCCGGTGGTCTCCTCACCCAACAAGGCGAGGAGGCGGGACGCCGGCGCGTGACCTACAGCCTCACGGGCCGTGGGCGGGCGGCTCTCGAAGGCTGGCTGCGCACGGCGCCGCAGGAGATCTTCGAGATGCGCGACACGGCCGTCATGCAGCTGTTCTTCAGTGAGTTCCTGTCGGCCGAGGAACTGACGGCACTTGCCCGGCAGCAGATCGAGCTTTACCGGGAGCGGCTTGCTCTGTATGACGACATCCTCAAGTCACGGTCGGGGAAGGGGAGAGAGCGTCGTATGGCGCCCCTGCGCCTCGGCATCGCGCTCGCCGAGACCTATGTGGCCTTTTGGCAGGACATCGCGGAGGACCCGCCGCCAGGGGCGCGGTGAGCTCGGTCCGGCCGCCGGTCTTCCTGTCGGGCCGAGGCGAGTAACGCCGCTCATGCCTCGTCGGGAAGGCGCGGCTTGGGAATGAACAGCGAAAGGAGCAGGGCGAGCGCCACGAACCCGGCAAGGGTGAAGTAGGCCTGCTGGTAGCCCGCATCGCGGTAGAACGCAGTGCCCTTCATCAGTACGGAGTGCTGCCCCATGACCGTGTAGATGACCTGGGCGGCCACCGTGGTCATCAGGCCGACCAGCATGAGCGACATTCCGCTCGCTACCCCCTGCTCGCGCGCGGAGACGGCTCCGACCACCAGGATGGGCACGCTGGCGTAGATCATGCCCATGCCCAGAGCGGCGACAACACCGGTGACGATGATCTGCGTCTCGCTGTGGTGGTGGAAGGCCTGGAGCAGCATGCCTACGACGGTCAGGGTCAGCCCGAGCAGCCAGGGCATCCGGGGGTCGGTACGCCGTGAGGCCAGGCCCGTGGCCATGCCCACGAAGAAGAGGACTACGCCCGCAGGCAGTCCGACGAGGGCGCTGTGCATGGCTGTCCAGCCCAGCCCGTCCGAGACCTCCGGGATGCGTGGATACAGAGGGATGACCACCGTCATGATGGCGGCCGCGGTGAAGGCCGTCCCCTGAGCCACGGATGTCGCCACGAGTACGGTGCTCACCCTGCGACGCACCAGCATTCGTACGTCCAGCATGGGATGCTCGACGGCGCGCTCCACCAGGACGAAGGCGGCGAGGCTCACCAGAGCTCCAGCGATCAGCCCCAGCACCCGTGCACTCGTCCAACCCCACGTGCCGCCTTGGCCAATGGCGTATATGAGCGCGCTGATGCTTCCGCCCAGGAGCAGGCCGCCCCACCAGTCGAACGGCTCGCCGCGACTGCGGCGAGGTGTCTCGGGGAGGAAGGAGTACACCAGGACGAAGGCCATGGCTGTCACGGCTGTGACGAACCAGAGAGCGCCGCGGAAGCCGAAGTCGTCCATCAGCCAGCCGGCGATCACCGGGCACAGGGCGACAACTGCGCCGAGGGTGGCACCGATGGTGCCGCTGGCCTGACCGACCTTTCGCGGCGGCAGGACATCGCGGGCCGTCGCGAAGACCAGGGCGGCCATGGGCGCGTAACACGCGGCGAGCGCCCGGCCGCCCAGGAGGACGCCGTACGTGGGCGCGAGAGCGGTGATCACGTCGCCGGCCAGACCGAGGGCGATGAGCACGAGCATGGTGCGCCGCTTGCCGAAAATGTCACCGAATCTGACGGCGAACGGTGTGAGGAGCGTTCCGACAAGGCTGTAGACGAGCCCGAACCAGGCGATGTGCTGTGTGTGGAAGTGCTGTGCCACATCGGCCTGGGCGAAGGCTGTGATGACGCTGGAAGCGCTCAGGACCTGGGCCGACCACAGCAGGGCCAGAAAGAGTCCCCTGCGTGGTCGCGCCTCGGCGGGTGAGGCGTCGGGAAGTGGGTCTGATCCTGTCTGCGGTGCCGGACTGTGAACCATGGCTTGTCCTCTCAGAAACGCCTGCGGGTACGGCGAGGCACGCGGAATCGCGCGCCCCGCCACCGTGTCGACGGCTCGACGACCAGAGCGGAATGCGGAACGAGGGGGGGAGGACATGGGGGGCTGTTGTGCTCAGGTGACGCTGCTGGCGCGGAGGGTCCGGACGAGGGCTGCGTGCAGGCGGATTCCCTGCTCCTCGGGAAGTCGCACCCCTCATGGCCGGCAGAGGAGTGCGCACAGCGGGCTCCGTCGCGATGAAGTGTCAGTGCCCTGGCGTGACTTCAGTCAATGGATCCATATTATGTTGATCCACTTGAGGGGTTGAGGGCTAGGGTTCCCTCAGCTGCCCATTACGGTTAACCTTGGCCTGCTGGCGTGTCAAGATCTGTGCACATGGATCCATTAGGTTGTTTCCATCCACTCGGGATGGCCAGGGGCATCAACGTCGGTCCAGTGGCCCGTGCTTCGTCAGGGAGCTCGCCCGGATCCCTGACGCACGGTGAGCTGCCCACCGGGGAACTGCCGTGTGACCGGTTTGAAGGCGGGAGTCGTTGTGAGCAGCGGACGTACCCCTCACATCCAGGAGCTGAGACATGAGTAGCCATCCCGTCGTGCGCACGCCTGATGGAGCCCTGCGCGGCACGGTTGAGGGCCCCGTCAGTGTGTTTCGGGGAATCCCGTACGCGCAGCCGCCCACCCGGAGCCGACGGTTCGCCGCTCCGGTCCCGGCCGGGCGCTGGGACGGGACGCGGGACGCCGTGGAGTTCGGCCCCCCGGTGTCCCAGTTCCTGCCTTGGCAGGGGCCGGTCCAGGTGAGCCAGGACGAGGGTGGCGTGGGAACTCTCACCCTCAACGTGTGGACGCCTGATCGTGGTGCGGGCCGGCTCCCTGTCCTGGTGTGGCTTCACGGAGGTGCCTACTTGGTCGGCACCGGTGCCGATCCCGGATGTGACGGCAGCCGGCTCGCCGCGGAGAACGGTGCCGTGGTCGTCACCCTCAACTACCGGCTTGGCGCCGAAGGGTTCGCACGACTGGAGGGTGCCCCGGACAACCGAGGTCTGCTGGACCAGATCGCCGCCCTCACATGGGTCCAGCGCAACATCGCGGTCTTCGGGGGCGACCCTGACCAGGTGACCGTGTTCGGCGGTTCAGCCGGCGCGAATGCGCTTGCGGCGCTCCTGGTGATGCCGGCAGCCCGGGAGTTGTTCCAACGTGCCGTCCTGATGAGTCCTGCCGGCAGCTACCTCACTTCGGAACTGGCCGAGGTGATTTCGGCACAGTTGGCGGCGGATCTGGGCTGCAAACCGGTGGTCGACGACTTCGCTCGGATGACGTCGGCCGACGTGGCCAGGGCCGACTTCGAGCTCCAGGCCAGGCATGGGGCCTACGTGCAGACATGGGGGCGGATGGCGCTGATGCCCACCATTTACTCGCCGGTCGTGGACGGGGAGTCCCTGCCCGCTGATCCCTTCACGGCCATCGGGGCCGGGGCAGCCGTCGGCGTTGATCTGCTGTGCGGTTACAACCGTGACGAGTACCGGTTCTTCCAGCTCATGGCCGGCCCTCCGGCACCCGGGGAAGATGCCACCGCGCCAGGTGAGGCCGAACTGGACCGAGTCCTGGACCTCTCGGGCCCGCCCGGTGCCGCCGCTGCCTACCGTGCTGCCAACCCCCGCTTGGACGCAGGGGATCTGTACGAACTGGTGATGTCCGACTGGATCTTCCGTATGCCCGCTGTACGTCTGGCCGAGGCTCAGGCCTCGTCCGGTGGATCTGCGTATCTGTACGAGTTGGCACACCCCATCGAGTCGGCGGGCCGTAAGACCCCCCACGGTGCGGAAGCGCCGCTCGTGTTCGGGGCCGTCGGAAGCCAGCTCGACCGAATGTTCTACCCGCAGGGGTTCTCGCTCTACGAGCAGGAGCTCAGCGCACATGTCCGGCAGGCGATCACGGACTTCGCCCGCTCGGGTCGGCCCGGGTGGCCCCGTCTCGACACGGCACAGTGGACCACGCGTGTCTGGGGTGAGCCCGGAGCAGCGCCGGCTGTGGACCGGGCGCTGCCGGTCATGTCGTCTCACGACATCTGGGCGGAGGTTTCCTTCGGTGCTCTGGATCTACCGGCTGCTGGAACCGACGCGCGTCGAGGGTGACTTGAGGCCGCCAATGGGTCCATGTGTCACAGAGGGACTGCGGTGGAGGTGTTGTCGTCGACGTCGGCCGGGTTGTGCCGCCGGTACAGAACAGCGGTCAGGGCGGCACCGATGACGAAGAACAACGCTGACCAGCGGTAGGCCGTGGCGTACCCCTCAATGCCCGCCTGTGCCTGAACGGTCGGGCTGGACGCGTCCTTGCCGACGAGATAGCTCGCTGTCGTGGCGGCGACCAGTGTGTTCAGCAGTGCGGTGCCGAGCGAGCCGCCGATCTGCTGGGCGGTGTTCACCATCGCCGAAGCGGCCCCGGAGTCCTCGGGCCGTACGCGCCCGGTGGCCTGGCTCATGGCGGTCGAGATGATCAGCCCCATCCCCAACCCGCTGACTACCAGAGGAGGGAGAACGTGGGCCGCATAGCCGCTGTCCGTACTCAGTGCGGTGAGCCAGAGCATCCCGGCCGCGGCGAGCACCATCCCGACCGAAACCAGCGGCCTGGCTGCGAAGCGGCTTCCGAGCACCGTACTGCCGGCCGTGGAGGCCAACATGATCGAGGCGACCATGGGCAGGAAGGCGAGACCCGTCCGTACGGGCGTGTAGCCGAGTACCAGCTGCAAGTAGTACGTGAGGAAGAGGCTCACGCCGAAGATGCCCGCCCCCACGATCAGCATGGAGAGGTAGGAGGCGGCTCGGTTGCGGTCGAGGAGGATGCGCAGCGGCAGCAGCGGATGCGCCGCTCGTGTCTGCCACCATCCAAAGGCACCGAGCAACAGGCAACCGATGGCGAGGAACCCCCATGTGAGCGGAGACCCCCACGCGTGCGTCTCCGCGTTGGCGAATCCGTAGACAACGCTGAACAGGCCTCCGCTGGCCAGGACCGTGCCGGGGACGTCCAGGGCAGACGTACGAACCCTCGGGGTGCGTTGCAGGAGAACGGCCCCACCGGCCAGAGCGACGACCGCGAAGACGATGTTGATGTAGAGCGTCCAGCGCCAGTTGAGATGCTCCGTGAGCAGCCCGCCGAGCAGGAGGCCCACAGCGCCGCCCGCGCCCGCGATGGCGCCGTAGATGCCGAAGGCCTTACCCCTTTCCTTGGCGTCGGTGAACGTCGTTGTCAGCAAGGACAGTGCGGCAGGTGCCAGCAAGGCACCGAACAGACCTTGTACGGCCCTGGCGATGACCAGCATCTCGAACCCGCCGGCGGCACCGCCCACGGCGGAGGCGGCGGCAAAGCCCGCGAGACCGGTGAGAAACGTGATCTTGCGCCCGAAGAGGTCCGCGATGCGCCCGCCGAGCAGCAGCAGACTGCCGAAGGCGAGCGAGTACGCCGTGACGACCCATTGGCGGCTGCTGTCGGAGAACCCGAGATCAGCTTGAGCGGAGGGAAGAGCGATGTTCACGATCGTGGCGTCGAGGACCACCATCAGTTGAGCGATGCCCAGGATCGCAAGGATCCACCAGCGTCGACGCTCCTGGTAGAACTCCGCGGAGCCGGGCCCGGGTGTCGCACTGGCGGTGGTCGATGCGGGAGGGGGCATGGGCGGACTCCTTCAACGGGCAGCGGGGAGGGGCGACTGTCTGACCGATAGCATGAAACTACTCAATGGATCCGATCAGAGTTTACCGCCAGTGAAGTGTCCGGACTATTTGGACATAGCGGGCGATAGATATTTTCTGTGGATCCACACTCTGGTAGTTCACTCCGAGGAGATGAAGCGATGACGAGGTCCTCATTGCGCGTGGGCGCGGTGGCGGCAGCTCTCACTGCTGTGGCGGGCTGCGCCGCGGCAGACAGTCGTCCTGCTGACGGCGTCGCTCCGGCGGCAGCGCGGCTGAGCGCACAGAGCGGTGCTCAGGCGCCCACCGAGGAGGACGAGATCATGGTGCAACTCGTTGCCGAGCTGGGGGAGCCGAGGCACTTCTGCCTCGACGTGCCGGGCTACCCCAGCTCCGGGAACATCGACAACCACCGTGAGGCCGCGTGGCCGCTGGAGGCCCATACCTGCAAGACCGGGCTGCCCGAATCCGGAACCATCACCCTGGACCAGCGGATATCCCGTTCGGCTCTGACCGAGGACCCTGGAAAGGTCCTCTACACGCGTCTTGACGCCTGCCTGGAAGTGGTCGCCATTGGGCAGACCGCCGTGCGCGAAGACGCGCTCAGCGTGGTCGAAGACTGCACGGGTGCTGCTGCGCAGCAAGTGAGCATGACTGGATCCGGAAAGATCAAGACGGCACTGGACTCGTCGATGTGCCTGACCATCGGCAAGGAAGCATTCGAGGCGGGCGACCGAGAGCCGGGCGAGCCCTGGTATCGCCGGGCTCTCACGTTCAGTACATGCACGAAGGCCGACGCCGCCCGGCAGACGTGGAAGATCACCGCTGCGCCCGCCTCGTCCTGAGTAAGCCCCTGCTCCGCCCCATGCCATGGCCAGGGGCGGAGCAGTTTCCTTCAGACCAGCAGACGGACCGGCTTTTCGATGTTCTCCCGAAGGGCGGCGAACCACCGTGCCGCCAGGGCGCCGTCCACGGGCCGGTGGTCGGCGGAGAGAACCAGCGTCATCACTTCCGCTGCTTCGAGGCCACCGTCCTCGGTGACGACCGGTGTCCGCTGCGTCGTTCCAACGGCCAGGATGGCAGCCTGAGGCGGATTGATGATCGCGCTGAACTCCTCGACTCCGTACATCCCCAGGTTGCTGATGGTGATCGACCCTCCCTCCAGGTCGCTTTGGCGCAACGCGCCGCTGCGGGCTCGCTCGCTGAAGGCGCGCACTTGTGCGGAGATGGCAGACAGGGAGAGCGACTCGATCGACCGCAGCACAGGTGTGACCAGCCCGCTCTCGGTGGCTATGGCGACCGAGACGTCGACGGTGTGGAAACGGTGCACCGCGTCAGCAGTCCAGATCACATTCATCTCGGGTACCTGGACGTGCGCCTTGGCGATGGCCTTGATGAGCAGGTCGTTGACCGAGATCTTCACCCCGCCGTCCGCGTTGATGCGCTGCCTGAGCGCGAGAAGCTCCCCGGCGCGGACCTGTCCCTTGACGTAGAAGTGAGGAGCGTTCTGCTTGCTCTCCGTCAGTCTGCCGGCGATGGCCCGCCGGATCCGCGAGTGCGGAATCACCTCATACGTCGTACCTACGCCGGGGAGCGTCGAACCGGACGCGGCAGGGGACTGTGGGGCAGGGGCAGGGGCAGGGGCAGGAGCCGCCGTGGTGGCGGCGGGTTGCCGTGTCCGGATGGCGATGGCGGTCGTGACGTCGTCCCGGACGACGCGGCCACCCGGCCCGGTTCCGGTGATGGTGTCGATGGCGATTCCCGCTTCGCGGGCCAGCCTGCGCGCCAAAGGACTGGAGAAGATCCGCCCATTCGCAGGTGGGAGATCGGTGTCCGGTGACGGAGCAGCTTCAGCAGCGGGTTCGGGCTCGGGAATCTCCCGCCGGACGGCCTGCTTGGCCTCCGACGGCTCGGCGACGCCCAGTCCCGCGAGAAGGTCGTCGAGGTCGCTCACCACCTCGCCGGGAGCGCCGATTACCGCGATCGGGCTGCCCACCTCGACCTCGCTGCCGGTGGGAACGAGCATCTTGACCAGGGTTCCGTCCGCAGTGGCGGGAACGTCCACCTCGGCTTTGTCGGTTTCGACGATCATGAGTGCGTCGCCCGCGTGGAACGATGCACCTTCGGCTAGGGGCCAGCCGGACAGGACCGCTGCTGTCGAACCGGCCGCGACCTCCGGCATGCGGAGTAGCTCAGCCATGGTTTCCTCCGTGTGGCGTAGATGTCGGCGGTTCAGCGACCGGTGATCTTCTTGAGCTCTGCTGCGACCTCGTCGGTCTGGGCGATGGCGGCCCGCTCCAGCACCTTGCTGATGCTGGGGGAGGCCTCGCCTCCGGTGACTCGCTGGACGGGTTGGTCCAGCCAGTCGAAGAAGCGGCGCTGGATCTCGTCCGCCAGCCATGCGCCGTAGGAAGTACCGACGGCTCCCTGCTCGGCGATGAGGACGTTGTTGGTCTTGCGAATACTCGCGCCGATGGTCTCCCAGTCGATGCTCGCTCGGTCCAGCCAGCGCAGATCGATGACCTCGGTGTCGATGTCACTGCTCTGCACGGCTTCCAGGACGTAGTTCGTCATGGCCAGGTACGTCAGGATGGTGAGGTCCGAACCCTCGCGCCGTACCGCGGCCTTGCCCACGGGCAGGCAGAAGTCCCAGTCGTCCGAAGGGACCTCGCCCGTAGTCGGGTAGAGGTCCACATGCTCCAGGACGACGACGGGATCGTTGCAGCGCAGCGCGCTGTTCATCAGGCCGATGTAGTCGAACGGCGTTGATGGTGCGGCGATACGCCAGCCCGGAGCGGTGGCGAAGATCCCGGCCGGGTCCATGGAGTGCTGAGAACCGTATCCGGTACCCATGGCGATCTTGCTACGCAGTACGAGAGGAACGTCGCTGGTGCCCCCGAACATGTGCCGGGCCTTGCCGATCTGGTTGAACAGCTGGTCGGCGGCCACCCACATGAAATCGGCGTACATGAACTCCACGACGGGCCGGTAGCGCCCTTCGAGGGCGATACCGCCGGCCAGGCCGGCGAACGCGTTCTCGCTGATGGGTGTTCCAAGAACGCGCCCGGGGAATGCCTCGGGGAGGCCCCGGGTGGCGCCGTTCGTACCGCCCTTGAGTCGGTGGACGTCCTCTCCGAGCACGACGATACGCTCGTCCTTGGCCATGCGCCGTCCCATGACCTCGGCCACCACGTCGATGAACTTGCGCTCCTCCGTCTTCCCCTGGAAGGAGGGCAGTTCGGCGGTCTGTGCCCCGTCGAACTCACTGAGGTCCCCGCGGATCCCCACATCCCTGAAATCAGGATCCGGCCACAGCTCCGTCCTGATCTGCTGCTGACCGGGCTTGCCACCCGGCACGGGTTCGAGGAGCTCGCTCGCGACGGCCTCCATCTCGGCTTTGGCGCTCGCTGTGCACTGGGCGACTTCCGCCTCGGTGAGGATGTCCCGGCGGATCAGGTGGGACTCGATGAGTGCCAGGGGGTCGCGGTCCCGCCATTCCTTCTCCTCATCCTTGCTGCGGTAGCCGAAGGCGCTGCCTGGGAACGGGCCGTTCTGGTGGAAGTAGCGGTAGACGTCCGCCTCGACGACTGTGGGGCCATGGCCCGCCCTCATGTGGGCGACGGCTTCGCCCGTTGCCAGGTACACCGCGAGCGGGTCCATTCCGTTGACGCGCCAGCTGGGGATGTTGAACCCCAGTCCGCGCGCGGACAGCCGTGGTTCGGCGGTGACCTCGTTGACGTGGGTGGAGACGGCGTACTGGTTGTTCTCGATGAAGAAGCACACCGGAAGCTGCCACGCGCCGGCGAGGTTGAGGGTTTCCAGAACGGATCCGATATTGACCGCGCCGTCGCCGAAGTAGGAGACGGAGACCGCGTCCGTGTCCGCGTGCCGGGCGGACCAGGCGAACCCGGCGGCCTGGGGGACGCCACCGCCCACGATGGCGTTGGTGCCCATCGCTCCGGCCTCACGCCACTGCAGGTGCATGGATCCACCGCGCCCCCGACAGAACCCGTCGGCGAGACCGCAGATCTCCGACAGGCTGCGGGAGAGCACCGTGCGTACCGCATCGGACAGGGGAGCTCGCGGGTCTATGCCGTCGGGAGCCACGTGGCCGAGTGCCTTGGCCAGGAACTGGTGGTGTCCGCGGTGCGAGCCGTTGACGTAGTCGCGGCTGGTGAGCGTGAGCACCGAGCCGACAGCACCGCCCTCCTGGCCGATGCTGGAGTGAGCGGGCCCGTGCACCAGCCCCTGGGAGGCGAGGGAGAGGACGTACTCCTCGAAGGTCCTGATGAGGAGTGTCTGGGCGAACATCGAGGTCAGCAGGGCCGGGTCGGCAGCGTCCCAGTCCTTCCTCGTCGCGACGACCTCGACCCAGGGGGCGGCGGGGCTGAGTTTCTTGTGTGTGGGCACGGGCGCCTCCAGGACGTGAGCGCATGGCTCGGCCGGGCCTGAACACCCAGCTCTTGCTGTGTCTCACAGTCCCGCCGAATGGATCCATATACAAGGTCAGGTTATCATTATGTTACTTAAGCATTGCGGGTCAGGGCATTGACTAGGCATGTTGAGAGCGTGATGGTCTGTCGTGAAAGAGCATGGATCCAATGGAGGATGGTCATGTCGAAGACACCGAGCGGCCCCAGCGATCTCAAGGAGTTCGAGCAGGACTCCTGGTGGGAGGCGGTCCGAACCGAACTCAACGCGGACACCCAGTGGATGGAGGCGGCGAAGTACTTCCCGGCCCGCATCGAGTTCCGCAGTGATCACACTTCCTGGACGGTGGATACACGCGACGGACGTGCCGTCTCCGTGCGGCAGGGGCCGCATCCGCAGGGAGCCGACATCACCATCGTCGCTCCGGACGAGGAATGGCGCCGTGTGATCGACGGGCAGACCGACTGGTTCGAGGGTACGTCGCCGGGGCTCGGCCGCATCACGGTGGAGGGCGACGGCATCGCCGCCATGCGCAACGTCAAGGCGATGTGGCACCTCCTCGGCGCGCTGGCCACGGCCGGCAGGCCCGCGGCCCAGCCCGGCCCGTACTCTCCCGACCCGCAGACCGGACGCCACACCGCGGTCACCGGCCGCTACATCGAGGTCAACGGCCTACGGACCTACTACGAAGAGGCCGGCGAGGGCGTTCCGATCGTCTGTATCCACGCGGCGGGTCAGGACACCCTGATGTACCGCCATGTCGTGGAGGGACTGTCGGACGAGTTCCGCGTCATCTCCGTCGACGCGCCTGGTCACGGCAAGACTCTCGAACCCGTCGACGGCGCCTTCCGCGACATCAGTGACCACGCCGACTTCAACGAGGCGTTCATCGAAGCCCTCGGCCTGGAGAACCCGGCCATCGTCGGCTGCTCGATGGGCGGCAACATGGTGCTCGAACTGGCCTCCCGGAGGCCGGACTTCTACCGCGCTGTCATCTCGGCGGAGGGCTCCGACTACACGCCGACCGTCAGTGACACGCTGCTGGAGATGCTGCTGCTGAACGGAGCTCAGATCCTGGAGGGCTGGTCCCGATCCATGACCGGCCATCGCACCCCGCCCGACCGGGCGCGCGAGGTCGTGTGGCAGTTGCGCCGTGTCTGTCCCGAGGTGATCGCCGCAGACCTCACCGGATACGCCGGCTTCGACCGCCGCGATCAGGTCGGTCGCATCGCGAGCCCGGTGCTGCTGCTCCGCGGCGACGCGGACTGGCTGGTCCCGCAGGTAATGGTCGAGCAGGTCGCCGGACGTATCCCCGGGAGCCGGATCGCGGTCCTGGAGGGCACCGGGCACTACCCGATGATCGAGAATCCCGTCGAGTTCAACCGGACGGTGCGCGACTTCGTCAAGGAGACCCTGCGATGAGCGGTCTCTCGGGCAGGTTCCCGGATCCCGGCGTCCTGCCGTCGCCCTTGCGGGGACTGCCGGTGGCCCAGGTCGGCATCCTCGTGCCGGACCTTGCGGCAGGCATCGCCACCTGGTCGGCACTGCTGGGAGCCGATGACTGGCTCGTCTACACCTACGGTCCCGACAGCGTGCCCCAGCTGACCTACCGCGGTGAGCCGGGCACCTTCCGGATGCGGGTCGCTCTCACCGGAGCCGCACCGCAGGTGGAACTGATCGAGTCCCTGGAGGGGCCGAGCATCTATACGGAGTGGATCGACGAGCACGGCTACGGACTCCACCACCTGGGCTTCTGGATCCCGTCCGCGGAGAAGACGATCCGTGAGGTGACCTCGGGTGGTGTCGGACTGCTGCAGTCCGGCAGCGGATACGGGCAGGACGGCGACGGTGGGTTCGCCTACTTCGACACCCAGGACAGCGTCGGTCTGATCGTCGAGGCCATCGAGGTTCCCAAGCGTCGCAGGCCGTCCGAGCCGCTGCCCCGGGGGCCGCGGTGACTTCGACCGGACGGCGTGGTCTGCCGGGACTGGCGGGCGTCGAGCACGTTGGTTTCACGGTGCCCGATCTGGAGGCCGCCACCCGATTCTTCACCGAGGTCATCGGATGTGAACTGGTCTACACCTTGGGGCCCTTCCGGTCCGACGACACATGGATGGCCGACCATCTCAATGTCCACCCACGAGCTGTGATGGACCGACTGGCCTTCTTCCGCTGCGCCAACGGTCCCAACTTCGAGGTGTTCCAGTACAAGTCGCCGGACCAGCACCCCGTCCCGCCGCGAAACAGCGACATCGGTGGCCATCACCTGGCCTTCTACGTCCAGGACCTGGACGCGGCCGTCGACCACCTGCGGTCGCACCATGTGACGGTCCTGGGGGAGCCCACCGCCAGTGGCGGTCCGAGCGAAGGCCAGCGCTGGGTCTACTTCCTCACTCCCTGGGGGATGCAGCTGGAGCTTGTCTCCTTCCCCTATGGCAAGGCGTACGAGAGTGCGCTCGATGAGAGGGAGGGCCAGGGGGTGAGGTTGTGGCAACCTGAGAAGTCAGATCAACCGCCACGTTAGGAAGACCATGCCGCCAGGCCTCGACGGATCGTCCTCGGTCGCCAGCCAGAGGGTCGCCGACACACTGCGTAAGCAGATTCTCCTCGGGGACCTGCGCCCCGGCGCGAGAATCATGCAGGAGGATGTCGCCGAGGCCTTCGGCTCCAGCCGGCTGCCGGTCCGCGAGGCCCTGCGGATTCTGGAGTCCGAGGGCCTGGTCGTCCTCAAGGCGAACAGCGGGGCATGGGTCTCGAAGATGGACCTCGCCGAATGCCAGGCCACCTATAAACTGCGGGAGAGGGTGGAGCCCCTGGCGCTCAGTGAGTCGATTCCGAACCTCACCTCGGACGACTTCCACCGGCTGGATGAAATCCAGCGTGAGATCGAGTCGAACAGCGATGTCGATCGGTTTCTCAGCCTCGACAGGGAACTTCACCTGATCACTTATTCGGGCTGCAGCATTGAACAGCTCCTCAGCATGGTTCGCCGCTTCTGGAACACAACCCAGCACTACAGGCGCGCCTACGCTCATCTCATTGATCCGACGGGTCGCGAATTGATCAATTTTGAGCATCGCTTGATCATAGAGGCGATCAAGCGGGGCGATCCCGTCGACGCGGAACGCTTCCTTGCGGGGCACATCCGCCGTACGCGGCTCGCGCTCTCGCGTCACCCCGAACTGTTCGCCGACTGATGGCGCCGATCGGCTGACGCATCCTCGTCCACTTGATGGCGGACCGTAGCAGGACGGTCCGCCATTTTTGCGTGCCCTCACGGACATGTGACAGCGAAGGGCGGCTACGGCCAAACTCGGTATGGATCCATAAAGATGATCACGTTATCTAAACGTGATGCAGGTGAGTGCGCCTGAGCTGTTGACGTGGGTTGATTCCAGGTGGAATCTCAGAATCATCAAAGGGTCTTCACAGATGGATCCATTTGACGGAACCTCGATAGGTGAGGATCCCGCCAGCGCTGTCGCTCAGGCCCACCCGGCTTCGGCGACGAGAACGCGCCCACCCGGGCTTTCGCCCCGGACTCACCCGCAGGCCGCGGAGTCCCGCTCATGCCGTCGCGTACGCCGACTCCGCCGCCTTTCCGAAGGAGCGCGCCGTGAAACGCCGCAAAACTGTCGCAATAGCTCTCGCTGGCTCCAGCGCCCTGACCGCCGTCCTCGCCGGCTGCAATGCCGGCGCGACCGGTGCCGGGGAGGGAGGGGCCAAGACCGTCGGACTGATCCGGTTCTCCGGTTCGGACGTCTACGCCAACAGTGCCCTTGACGCGATTGCCTCCTACGGCAAGAGCAAGGGCTGGAAGGTGACGGAGGTCGACGCCAACGGCAGTGTCGACTCCGCCAACACGGCGCTGACCAATCTCGCCACCAAGGGTGTGGACGCGATCGCCATCTCCGTGTTCCCCACCGACGCACTGGCGTCGGGTGTTGCTTCGGCGCAGTCCGCGGGCATCCCCGTGGCCAACTGGGGAGGCGGCCTCGGGTCCGGCGTACCCATCGCCGCCGACGTGGCCATCGGGGAGCCGATGGCCAAGCGGGTCGTGGACGACCTTGACGCCACAGGTGCCCTGCTGGCCCTCGGCTACCGTCCCGGACTGCCCTGTCAGCGCCGCGAGCAGGCCCTCGACGAGGCCGTGGCCAAGACGGACATCAAGGTCGACGCCCAGCAGATCACGATCCCCGGCCAGGTCGAGTCGGCGGACAAGGCGACGCAGGCGTGGGCGCAGGCCCACCCCAAGGGCGGCAAGCTCGCCGTGTGGGCCTGCTTCGACGACCCGGCCACTGGCGCCGCCGCGGCCCTTCAGCAGCTCGGTCGTACCGACGTCAGCACCTACGGGCTCAATGGCACCGCGGAAGCGTTGTCCCTGGTGAAGGCCGGGAAGCTGACCGCGACCCAGTGGATCGACGGACCGTCCCAGGGCCGCGAGATCGCCCAGCTCTTCGAGAAGTACTGGTCCGCTCCCGACGACTTCAAGCCGATCGAGATCGACGGCGACTACAAGATCATCGACAAGAGCAACGTCGACGACTTCCTGGCTGAACACCCCGAGCTGAGGAAGTAGTCATGACAACACCAGCGACGCTACCCAGCGCCGGAGACCCCGCGCCGCCGGGCCACACAGAGCCCTTCGTCCAAGTGCGGGGCCTCGCAAAAGCCTACGGCGCCATCCGCGCTCTGCGCGGCGTCGACGTCTCCTTCCGGCGCGGCGAGATACACGGGCTCGTCGGAGCGAACGGTGCCGGCAAGTCCACACTGATCCGCTGCCTGGCCGGTCTGGAACAGGCAGACGCGGGCGACGTTCTGATCGACGGCGAAGTTGCCCAGATCCACGGTCCGGCCGACGCGGCCCGCCTGGGACTCGCCTTCATCCACCAGGAGCTGAACCTGGTGAGGTCCTTCACCGGCTCACAGAACATCATGCTCGGCAGCCACGAGGGCTCGATGCTGAGCCTGCGGCGCTTCAACAGCGTGCCCAGCGCGGTGCTCCGTGCTGCCCGGCGGGTCGGAATCGACTTCTCGCTCGATGTTCCAGTCTCCGAACTGACCGTTCATCAGCAATGGCTCGTCACCATCGCGCGGGCTCTGGTCGAGGACCGGGCCCTGATCGCCATGGACGAGCCGACCGCCTCCCTGGACGCCCAGGAGGCCGCCAAGCTCCTGGAGGTCGCCCGCGAGCTGGCCGCCTCCGGTGTGGCCGTGGTGTTCATCAGCCATCGGCTGGACGAGGTCACGGACGTGTGCGACCGGGTCACTGCCTTCAAGGACGGATCGGTGTCCCTGGCGCTGCCGCGAGTGGAGATCACCCGTGAGGCCGTCGTGCGAGCCATCGTCGGCCACGAGGTCACGCCCGGGGCCGGAGTCACGGCCTTCGCACCGACCGAACACACCGGCGTTGCCCTGCGCCTCCAGGGCGTAAGCCGTGGACGCACTGTCCGGGACGTGTCTCTCACCCTGCACGAGGGTGAGGTCGTCGGCATCGCCGGCCTTGTCGGCTCCGGACGTACGGAGCTCGCGCGGCTCGTTTTCGGCGCCGACCGCCCGGACAGCGGCACCATGGTGCTGGACGGCAAGCCCTACCGGCCGCGCACGATCACGCGGGCCATCAGTCAGGGCGTCGCCTATGTCCCTGAGGAACGGCGGTCCGAGGCGCTCTTCCTCACGCATTCCGTGGAAGCCAACCTCCACATCACGGTGTGGCACCGCTGGCGTGTCAGCAAGTGGCTGCCCTTCATCCGCCCCCGCTCCTCCCGAGCCGCGGCAAACCACACCTGCCGCACCCTCGGGATCAAGACACCGGATGCCCGCCGACCCGTCGTAGGCCTCAGCGGCGGCAACCAGCAGAAGGTCGTCATGGGCCGCTGGCTGGCCACCCGTCCGAAGGTCCTGATCCTGGACGAACCCACCCGCGGCGTGGACGTGGGCGCTCGTGCCGACATCTACGCGCGGATCCGTGAAGCGAATGAGTCCGGAACCGCGGTCCTGGTCATCTCCTCGGAGTTCGAAGAGCTCCTCGAATGCAATCGCGTGCTCGTCATGGCCGAAGGCCACATCGTCGGCGAACTGACGTCGGACGAGATCACCGTCCCGAACATGCTGCACCTCTGCTACGCGTGAACCTCGTCGCGCGATCGAGAAACTGGAGACCCCCGCCATGGAAGGCACCATCGAACAGGCCGCGAAGCCGTCGGCCGACAACGGGGCCGCACCGGGCAACGCACCGCGCATTCTGCTCCTGACAGGCAGGTACGGAACCCCCGGCGTCCTCGTCCTGCTCCTGATCGGCTTCACCGCGGCCAGCCCGGCGTTCCTGACCGGACAGAACCTCCTGAACATCCTCAACCAGAGCGCCACACTGGCCATCGTCGCCGGCGGCCTCACCCTGCCGTTGGTGGCGGGTAAGTTCGACCTCAGCTTCGCCGCCGTGGTGAGCCTCTCCGGCATCCTCGCGGTCGGCTTCCTGGAACGCAGTGGTCTGCCCTGGCTCGCCGCCATACTCCTCGCTCTGGCGGCGGCCGGAGTCATCGGACTGGCCAACGGGCTGCTCGTCGCACAGCTGCGCATCGACCCGATCGTCGCCACCCTGGGCACCAGCACCATGCTGCTGGGCATCAACTACGCCTACTCCAACGGCACACCCATCACCCTCAAGCCCGGGCCCTTCACCGACATCGCCCGCGCCTCGGTGATGGGCGTCCCCGCGCCCGTCATCCTCACCGTCATAGTTCTCGGTGGCCTGTGGCTGACCCTGAACTTCACGCTGCTCGGACACCACATGCAGGCGGTGGGCACCAATCAGGTAGCCGCTCGCATGGCAGGTGTGCGCGTCGCCCGCATCACCGTGATCGCCTTCGCGATCTGCGGTCTGTGCGCGGGACTGGCAGGAATCCTGCTGTCAGCGCGGATCGGCAGCGGTCAGGTCACCGCCGGCGACGGCTATCTGCTGAACGCCTTCGCGGCGGTCTTCCTGGGCGCATCCGTGCTCAGGGACGGCGATTTCCACATCCTGGGCACGCTCGTCGGCGTTCTCATCGTCACCGTCACCTTCAACGGACTGTCCCTGCTCGGTGCGGAGTCCTACGTCCAGTTCCTCTTTCAGGGCGGCATCCTCGTGGCTGCCACGGCCCTGAGCGGCACCAGCCGCCGCCTGCTACTCGCCTCGGCACGACGCTGACCGGGCGCGCCGGTCCATCGGCGGATGGTGGCGCCCACGTCCCGATCACGACGTTCACTCTTCCTTGCATGGATCCATGAATCAAACTGATGTGTATACCTCTCAGGAAATTGCCAGGTTGAGACATCATAATGTCACGAAAGCGAAACGTGGCATTGTGTATGGATCCATTAGGTGCCAGGCTGGCTGGTAGTAAACCCTGGCCGAGGATGAGGCGAGCCGCGTATCCCGCCACTCCTCTTCGTGAGAAGGCTGATGCCATGACGCAGTCCGCGAATACCCCCCGCGCTCCGGAGCTCGAACCCCTGGTGGCGCCCTGGATCGAGAAGCTCGGAGCTGCTCTGGACGCGTTGGAGGCGGGGCGCTTCGACGACCTCGCTGCCGCGCGCGAGGCCTACGCCGACTGGTTCGTGACGCGCTTTCCCGCTCCTGACGGCGTGACCTACGAGGACTATCGGGCTCACGGTGTTCCAGCGACGCGGGTGCGGCCCGACGATACGCTTCCCGGCCGCGTCCTGCTCTACCTGCACGGCGGGGGATACCTGGCGGGGGAGCCGCGGGGATACCGAGGACTCGTAGGCCGCTATGCCCGCGGACTGTGGGCCGAGGCCGTGATCCCCGACTACCGGCTGGCTCCTGACGCCCGTTATCCGGCGGCCATCGACGACAACCTCGCAGTGTACGAATCCCTCCTCAAGGAGGGTTACGACGCCGGCTCCATCGTCGTGTCGGGTGACTCCGCCGGCGGTGCCATGGCCGTCGCGCTGCTGGTTGCGGCCCGTGACGCCGGACTGCCGCTCCCAGCGGCGGCGGTAGCCATCTCTCCCTGGGCCAATCTGGAGCACACCGGCGCGTCGATCGTCACGAAGGCCGAGGCGGATCCCCTGTGCACTCCGGAGGCTCTGCGCACCATGGCCGCCAGCTACTTGGGCGACAACCCGCTGAACAGCCCACTGGCCTCACCGGTGTTCGCCGATGTCAGCGGCCTGCCTCCGGTACTGATCCAGGTCGGTGAGCGCGAGATCATGCTCAGCGACGCGGTGCGTCTCGCCGAGCACCTGGCCGCAGCACAGGTACGGGTGAACCTTGAGGTGTGGCCAGGGATGCCGCACGTGTGGCACCTGTTCTCCGAGGACCTCAAGGATGCCGACGCGGCCCTGGAGTCCGCCGTCGGCTTCCTTGACGCCCGACTTCCCAAAGCCTGAGTACACCCCGTCCCTTTCCCACTGTTGTGAGAGGCCTCCCATGAGTACCGAAATCGAGAAGAGGATCAAGGTCAACGGAACGGAGCTGTTCGTCCGTGACACCGGCGAGGAGAATCTTCCCGTCGTCCTGGCCCTCCACTCGCTGTTCCTCGACGGCCGCATGTTCGAGGGCTTCAGAGATGCCGCCGCCGGCAAGTACCGGGTCGTCCGACCCGACTTCCGAGGTCAGGGCAGGAGCGCGGCGGCAGACGGCGACTTCATTCACCTGGATACGGTCACCGCCGATGTCGTCGCGCTGGCCGAAGCCATGAACCTGGAGCGAGTACACCTGCTCGTGCAGTCCATGGGCGGTGATGTGGGCTTCCGGCTGGCGGTTGCCCGCCCCGGTCTGATCAAGTCGATGGTCGTCCTCGGATCCTCCGCCTGCTCCGAGCCCGCCGATCAACTGGTGGTCTTCCGCGAGTGGGTCGACAACGTCGGCCGCCGGGGCTTCGTCGACGAGGTTCTGCAGGAGACGGTGGAGATCATGTTCGGGGCCACCACCCGCAACGATCCTGCCAAGCAGGACATCGTCAAGTTGTGGGAATCGCGGATCGCCGAAGTACCCAGGACCCTGCGCCCCGCCATGGCGGGCGTCATCGAGCGCGGCACCGCCGTGCACCTGCTTCCCCAGATCAGCGCACCCGTCTTCGTCGTGTCCGGCGAGGAGGACAAGCCGCGTCCCGTCCCCTGGCAGGACGAAATGGTCGAGCACCTGCCGAACGCCACCCTGTGGCGCCTCGAGAAGATCGGTCACAGTCCCATCCTGGAAGTCCCGGACGTGGTCCTGCCCCGCGTCCTCGATTTCCTCGATGAGGTGGAGAAGTCCGGCTAGGTGTTCTGCCGGGTCCGTCGCGGGAGGCGGACCCGGCGCGGGGAAACCGGGGCCTTCCGAGCGGCGTACGCGCTACCCACCGCTCGGAAGGCCCCACCTGTGTGCCGCAATCCGGCCCGCACGCCTGAGGAGGCAGCCGGTGCCCGAGGGCATCCAACTGCCTCCAACAGTGATGGCTGCCAGGGACTAGCCGGACAGCCATCCGAGTCACACCTCGGTACGTCGGACCTCCGCCGGGCGCACGGCCATGGCGTAGCTGAAGTGGAACTGCTTGTTGATCGCGCCCAGATACCCCACGCCGGTGATGATGTACCAGGCCTTGGCCGGGTAACTGCCGTACTCCGTGCTCGACCAGTAGTGCTCGGCCTTCAGGTTCTCGAACAGGTCCTGGTTGGAGAAGATCTGACCGAAGGCCGCCGCGAAGTCGAAGGCGCCGTCCTCGTCCACGGGCTGCTCAGAAGGGTCTGGCAGGTCCGGCAGGCTGCCGTCGAAGCCCTGGAGGCCCTTGTTGCCCAGAGCGTTGTAGTACAGACGAGTCCACTCACTGTTCTGTGTGTTGTATCCGCAGAGACTGGTGCCGTCGAATCCGTAGTGGGCGGGGCCGTCCTCGGTCGCAGGCAGGCGCCAGTCGCTCGTCCACGAGACCTCGTAGGCCGGATCCAGGTTGTACGTCAGCACGGCTTCGGAGTTGAGCCCAGCGGCCCACTCCGTCTGCTTGTGCCAGTTGTTGAAACCCGAGGTGTAGTCGAGCCAGACGAGATTCTGCGCCTCGTCCCAGATCAGCTTGTACTGACTGCCCTCGTAGGTGACGGTGCCGATGGACTCCAGGGACGTCCGGGTAACTCGCCCGCCACGGACGGCGATTGCGTAGTTGAACGGCCAGTCCTTTTCGTCGTCGCCTTGGTAGCCGATGTGAGTGCCGAAGAACCAGGCGAGCGAGGGGTGGTCGGCGTATTCGTTCTGCCAGTAGAAGTCGATCTTCAGGTTCTCGAACGGGCCGGTGTTCTTCAGACCGGCGTCCGGCTGGGGGAAGGTGCCGTCGAGTGCCTGGTTGCCCTTGTTCCCCAGCGAGTTGTAGTAGAGGTGGCCCAGGTCGCTGCTCGTGACGTTGAAACCGGCGGTCGACTTTCCGTCGTAGCCGAACTCGTACGCGGGGTGCGGCGTGGCCGGCAGACGCCAGTCACCGTCCCACTGAACGTGGACTCCGGGCTCCAACTGGTAGGTGAGGACGCCTGGTTCGTTGAGGCTCTTCGCCCAGGTGTCGCCCTCGGTCCACGAGAGGTAGGCGGTCGTGTGGTCGAGCCAGATCAGGTCTCGCTCGGCCTCGTGAATCAGGCGATAGCTCTTGCCCTGGTAGAGCGCTGTGCCGATAACTGCCGGCGAAGTGGTCTCCGCCGGGCTGGATTCCGAGGGCGCCGGGTGGGCTGACGTGGTCATCTTGTCTCCTCTTGTTCTGTGCCTCTGCTGTGCCGCTCGACACCCAGTGGCGACGCTGTCCGGGCGACATGCGAGAGGGCCGCGGTCCCGATCGGGCGCCTGAGTGATGGCCCCTCCTGCAAGGGGTGTGACACCGCCCTCGGGGCAGGTCGAACCAGGCCGCCGGTGATTCGTTCGGCCAGGCCGCGAAAGCGGGCACAGGCGGAACAAACCGAGGCGGCTCGGCGGGCCTCCGACACGCGGGTGCGCCATACTTTACAGAGTATGGATCCATAAGTAAGGAGCGCGTAACCCAAATGCTGACGACATCGCCGCTCTGGTTTGCTCTGTATATCAGAATGGATCCATTGGGTGGGGTGGTGTGCCGTCGAACTGCCTCGGCGAGACCGGTGTCAGTCGGTCAGAATCGCGCGGATCACGCGTGCGAGGTGGCCGCTGAGCTGGTCGGGGGAGAGTTCCAGCAGTGGTCCGCGGCGGATGACGTAGCGGCTGAAGGTGACACCGATGAGTTCCGCGGCGAGGAGCTCGATCCGGATCTCCGCGTCGGGCGCTGTGACGGCCTTGAGGTAGCCCGCCATGCTGCGCTCGTGCATGGCGTTGTAGAGCCTTACCGCGGTCTCTTCATTGGAGGCGGCGCTGCGGATGAGAGCGACGAAGGGGTCGCCGGCGGCGCCCTCCTCCATGCGGGCCACGTAGCCCTGTGCGATGCGTGCCGGCAGGGTGTCGGGGTCCCCCTGCACCAGTTGCTCCACGTCCCGCGCACCCGGCACCGCGGCGATGAAGAGGTTCTCCTTCGACTGGAAGTGGCGCATCACCAGCCCGTGCGTCACACCCGCCCGGCGGGCGATCTCCCGGATGGTGGCCCGCGCGTATCCGTACTCGGTGAACGTGGCCCGCGCCGCGTTCAGGATCGCAGCACGGTGGGCCTCAGGATCGCGGACGCGCTTGCGCGTAGGTGCGGGTGCGGGGCTCGTCGGCTTGTCCATGCGGTCAGCGTAGGGGACCAGGAGTCCTCATGACCGGCTGGTCATTAGCGGACGATGGCGTTACGCTTTAATGACCGCTCGTTCATTAGTCTGCGGAGAGGGTGCCGCCACCACTGTGGCTTTGGCCCCGCCGCTCCCTTCATCTGGCGAGCCACATCCCCACGCGCGATCTCCAATCGAGGTGTCTCGTGACCACTTCCACCCCTCTCACACTTGATTCCGCAGCTCAGGACCAGTTGTTCCGCGAAGCGCACACTGCCGACTCATTCAGCGCCGAGGAGGTGCCCGAAAGCACCCTGCGTGCCATCCATGAGCTCGTGAAGTACGGCCCGACCTCCTTCAACCAGCAGCCCCTGCGCATCGTCCTTGTGCGCTCCCAGGAGGCACGCGAGCGCCTGGTCTCGCACATGTTCGAGCCCAACAAGGAGAAGACACTCAACGCGCCAGTGACCGCGATCCTTGCCGCCGACTACGAGTTCCAGGAGGAGTTGCCCCGCCTTGTGCCGCACTTCCCGGATGCCAAGGACACGATCTTCGCCGCCCGAGACATGCGCGAGGCGTCCGCAGAGTTCAACGGCGCACTGCAGGTCGCGTACTTCATAGTCGGTGTTCGTGCCGCCGGCCTGGCCGCCGGACCGATGACCGGCTATGACGCCGCGGGTATCAACAAGGACTTCTTTCCCGAGGGTGACCACACGGTTCTCACCGTGATCACCTTGGGTTTCCCGCAGGAAGGCTCCTACCACCCGCGTCTTCCGCGTCTCGACTACGACGAGATCGTGTCCACTGTCTGAGCGGTGGCATACACCGACCGGGCCCGTCGCCGCCGTGGCAGCGTCAGGGCCCGCACCGGTCGGTCCTACATTGAGTGACGGTCTGGATGGCCGTCTGGAATTCACCAGTTGCAGACACACATCCGCCACCACTCCAGCACCTCTGGGAGACCACATATGTTCGCCGCCGTCATCCACGCCTTCGGTGACTCACCCAGCTATGAGGCCGTTCCTGATCCCGAACCGTCGGCCGGAGAAGTAGTGGTTGATGTTCTGGCCGCCGCGCTGCACCCTTTGGTGCGGGCCGTGGCGGGGGGCACCCACGCCACCAGCGGAGACCGACTGCCGCTCGTGCCCGGATACGACGGGGTCGGGCGCCTGGAGTCGGGGGCACTGGTTTACTTCTCCGGTCTCGTGCCGCCGCAGGGCAGCATGGCCGAGCGAGCCGCGGTGCCACGATCCTCACTCATTCCGCTTCCGGACGGGCTGGGCCCGGCAACGGCGGCCGCTCTGGTGAATCCGATGATCTCGGCGTGGCTGGCTCTGTATGAGCGGGCGGAGCTCCAGGCCGGCGGCAAGGTACTGGTCCTCGGGGCCACAGGCAACGCGGGCCGCGCCGCCGTACAACTCGCCCTGCTGCGAGGCGCCGACAAGGTGGTGGCCGTCGGACGCAACGCAGAAGCGCTGCGGGAGCTGTCCCGGGCAGGGGCTCACCACACGGTGTCCCTCGACGCGAGCGACGACGATGTCGCCGCGTCCCTCAAGGACGTCGCCGGGGATGTCGACGCCGTGATCGACTATCTGTGGGGCCATCCGGCCGAGGTGGCCCTCGCCGCCATCGCCGACGGACGTCCTGACCCGCGCCGGTTGCTGCGGTGGGTGGCCGTGGGGTCCATGGCCGGTCCATCCATCGCACTGCCCTCCGATGTCCTGCGCAGAATCAACGTCGAGATCCGCGGCAGCGGAGCCGGGTCCGCCGTCCCGGACCGAGTGGACACCGCGCTGCGGTCACTGATCGCGCTGCTGCCCGGAGCCGCCGTGAGTACGGAGGCCGTCACTGTTCCGCTGGCCGAGGTGAAGGAGGCCTGGGGCAGGCGACTGACGAGCGGGCAGAGGCTGGTCTTCATGCCCCAGGAACACGCGTTGGCGACTTCCGCCTGAGCAGTCTCGCGAGTATCGGCGACTGAGACACCCCCGGCGGCCGGACGCACGTGGCGAGTTGCCGCCGACGAGTCAGCAACGGCACCCGTGACAAGCGCAGTTCATGACTAATGAGGAAGACATCCATGGAAAAGACGAACGACGGGCGTCCCACGCTGCTGCTGGTGCACGGGGCGTGGCACCAATCCTCCTGCTGGGTCCCATTGCAGGAGGCACTGGCCGCCGACGGCTGGGACAGCCGGACGGTGGAACTGCCGAGTTCCGGCGAGCAGGGCATCCGGACGGCCGGCGTGAACGAAGATGCGGCCGCCATCGGCGATCAGCTCCGAACCATCGACGGACCGGTGGCCGTTCTCGCTCACTCCTACGGGGGTATCCCCGTCACGCAAGAGGCCGCCGGTCACGCCAATGTCGTACACCTCGTCTATCTCGCGGCGTATATGCCCGCTGAGGGCGAGTCCATGTACGACATACACCGGCTCCCCACACCCGAGGACCAGAGCGGCATCTTCCCGCTGATCGACGACCCGCGCACGTCTCTGTACGGCGACCTGACGGATGCCGCCGCGGAGACCGCCCTCGCGGAGTTGGTGGACCAGAGCCTGCGGTCTTTCGCACAGCCGGTGAGCCGTGCCTCGTGGCGGACGATTCCCTCCACCTACATTGTGTGCGAGAAGGACCGGGCGATCCCGCCGGCCCTCCAGGAAGCGATGTCAGCCCATGCCTCGCACGTCGAGCGGCTGGCGACCGGACACTCGCCGTACCTATCCGCCCCCGCCGAACTGTCGACACGGCTCGGGAAGATCCTGATGACGGAGTCTTCGAGGGGCTGACCGGTTGGGCCCGGCTCAGGAGAGCCCTTCGAGGGCACGGGGCCGGGCCAAGGAACAGTCAGGCATTGGTGAGGCCACCGCCAAAGGGCCCCACCTCTCAGCAGGCCGACCCCGCCTCCATGCTCTCGGTCAGAGTGCCGGAAGGGGATAGGTCACCTCGGTGAGGCGCTCGGACACAACCCACAGCCCCTGCTGGAGCTCCCTGTCGTGCGATGCGCCGGCGGACTGGCCCTTTGCCGGGTCACCGAAGAGGCCGAGGAATCCGCCCGGGCCGTAGAACGCGCCGCCCGGGGCGGTGGGATCGGTCGCCGCCCGGAGGGTCGGCAGTGCTCCCCGCTCGGCGGTCCTGCCAAGCACCTTGTTGGCGAACGCGTCGATGCCGGGAGGGGCGTCCTTGCGGGACAGGTCGGTGCTGGCGATGCCCGGGTGTGCGGCAGTCGCCAGTGTGGGGGCACCCGCAGCTGCCAACCGCCGGGACAGCTCATAGGTGAAGAGGAGATTGGCCAACTTGGAGCGGGCGTAGTTCTTGTGGTCGTTGCCCGCGGAAGTGAGGTCTGACAAGTCCAGCCGCCCGGTGCGATGCACCACGCTGCTCACCGTCACCACGCGTGAACCCCGGACCGGCAGCAGCCGTTCGATCAGGAGCCCAGTCAGGGCGAAGGTGCCGAGGTGGTTGATGCCGAACTGTGTCTCGAATCCGTCGCGGGTATCGCCCGTGGTCTTGTTCACACCCGCGTTGTTGATCAGCAGATCCAGGCTCTCGAAACTCTCCTTGATGTATTCGGCAGCAGCGCGTACCGAGGCCAGATCTCCGAGATCGAGCTCGACGGCACTGACCCTGGCTCCGGGCAAATCCCCGGTGATCTGAGCGGCGGCAGCCTTGGTTCTGTCCACGTTCCGAGAGGCCAGCACCACCTCGGCGCCACGCTCTGCCAAGGCCCGGGCGGTCTCGAAGCCGATACCCGCGTTCCCGCCTGTCACAACGGCCGTGCGGCCGGTCAGGTCGGGGATGTTCGACGTGTTCCAGGAGGTCATTGCCTGCCCCTAACATGAATCAGTGGTTCAGTTTCTATAGTGAACCACACGTTCACCTTCTGCAAGTGACGGGTACGCTGTCGCCATGGCAAGCGCGAGCGGTGGTCCACGGCTGAGGGCAGATGCGGTCCGCAATCGAGCAGGCATCACACGCGCTGCTCGGTCGCTGATAGTGACCCGGGGACTAGCCGTCGAGATGGATGAGATCGCCCGTGAGGCGGGGGTGGCGGTAGGCACGGTGTACCGCCACTTCCCTGCGAAGCAGAACCTCATGGAGGCCGTGCTCGCCGAACTGGGCGCGGAGATCGAGGACACACATGCCGCGGCGGTGAGAAATGTCGAAGCGGGGCACAGCACCGGATACGCAGAGCTCGCGGAGCTGTTCCGTCGAGCGGTCGTGGATGTCAACGAGGAGCGTCTGCTTCGCGAACTGAGCCCGGCGGGGGGCCCGTGTCTGCCGCCAGAGGTGCAGCTTCAGGCGCAGTCGGTGACGAAGTACCTGATCGCCGCCGCGCACCGCGACGGTGACCTCCGGCCCGATGTCACGGTGAGCGACGTGGAACTACTGCTGACCCATGCGCCCACCGCCCTGACGCCTCGGGAGGAGCGCGAGAGGTGGGTGACCCTCGCATTGCGATCGCTCGCGTCTGCTGGGCCGCGTGGGCAGGGGTGAAGTCCATCGTGGCAGCGTCAGCCCTTTCGCGGCGGAACTCAGGCGGCGGTTGAGGCGCTTGTAGATCATGTCGAATCCCCATACGGAGGATTCGTTGCCGCCCGCCAGGTCTCTGTAGCTCCTCAGTCGACCGGGGCACGGACCCAGAGCAGGTCCTCGACGCCGTCGCCGCACACGGCTGGCGCCGCGACATCGACCAGCCCCAGGGCGGCGACGGACCCGACGTTCACCTCGCCCATCAGCCTCGGCGAGGTCGCACCCCTCATCCAGGACGCCGACCCGCGTGCCCTGACTACCGTGGCCGACGAGGCGGGACCGACCGGATGGCAGGCATGGGCCGAGCCCGCACTCGGTGCCCCCTGCCTGTGGGCAGTCTCCTTCAGTTCCAGCGTTCCGGACGACCTCGTGGCAGCCTTCGCCGCCTCCCTCACCTCGACTGCACCCGTCCTGCGCCGGGTGCTGCCCGAGGCCACTCGGGAACGACTGTTGCGAGCGCCGGCCTAGTGATCGACGGCGCTCCTCAGCCAGTCGGAACAAGCCCCGGCCCTCCCGAATGGGGGCCGGGCTCCTGGCATTTCCCTCCGAGGCTCGGGCGAGCCATCGAGTCAGAGGAGGCCGACCCGTGTGACGAGCACAAGGTGTGGGGCCTGCCCAGCACCGGTGATCACCTTCGGACCCAAGGCGGGCAAGTGGGGTGAAGTGGGGACAGCTCGATGCAACGATGGGAACAGAGCGAGGAGTTGGGGCGCAGATGGCCGCGTGGTGGTGCACGGCGTGGGGTGAGCGGGTCGACGTGGACCCGCATAGCGCCATGCGTCGCGCACACGCACGCTCGGCAGGCCGGACACGCCCCGCCATCCTGGTACAACACGCTGCCTACCCGCATGGGAGCGGAGGCGCCGGAGTGGGAGGTGGGCAAGCCGTGCCAATTGCCCCCGCGATGTCGAGGCGAGCCTCTCCTCGCGAACAGTAAGAGGGCGTGCAACGTTGCCTTGGGGGCCAGCGTTGGGGACCAGTGTTCGCTGCACGGATCTGTCTTGTCGGGGCGCGTGAAAAGCGGGAACGGAGGGAATGCACCTTGTGGCGTGATCCGATGAAACTGGCTGGTCGCGCGGGACCGGGCTCCGCGTGACGAGATGGGGTCAACACCGAGCGCACCTGCGGTCGGGCAGGTCGCTGGCGCAGTGCCGTGGAAATCGCGTGCGCTGGTGGGGACGCTCTCAGGCCGAGCCGCTGGCTGTAGTCCAATCGTCGGCCGGATCTGCGAGCCGAAGGTACTCCGTCGTGGCCGACAGCGCCTACCCAGGTTTTGCCGAACACCGGGGCACCAGCCGGTTCAAGGTTGTCGGGAGGACTGCCGAAAGTGAGCTTTCCGGTGTGACGTGGCGGGCTACCGTCTGGGAGCCCTTCCAAAGGACAGGCCCCTTGCAGAGTCGAACCCGACAGGTGCAGCCGAGGCTGGATATGACGTCCGCGGAGTAGCGAAACGTTTGCGGCAGCGTCCGAGGGTGTCCAGCTGGCCGCGCCCTGGCCACGGCGTCGGCATGCCTCACAAACCGCCCCGGCGGCAGAGTCATCGTCGCGGTGGGGACCAGTTGGGGACCATACAGCGTGCGCGATTGTGCACGAGGCAGTCGTCCACGCACGCACTACGGCACAGTTAATTACTTTATGTCCATAAAATACTCTCGACGCCCACTCCTGGGGGTCAAGGGGTCGCAGGTTCAAATCCTGTCGTCCCGACTGGAGACAGTCGTCACAGAGGGCCGGTTTCGGGAGCATCCGAGACCGGCCCTCCGTCGTTGTCCGGGCCAGGTGGGACCGGCCCGGAGTCTTGACGTTCATTTCCGGACTGGGCTAGCGTCTGCAATCGGTTGCAGTGATGCTTTGGGTGGAGATGCTCCCACGGTCGGAGTTCGCGCTGCGCCGTCTTTCGAGCCCCCTGTGAGGAGCCGGTATGAGTACAACCGCGTCCGATGCAGCCCCTCGTCCACCGGCCGGGCGGGAGGTGTGGGGTGCGTTCGTCGGCGGCAAGTTCGTCGATCCCGGGAACGACGACACCTTCACGGTGACGGAGGCGGCCACCGGCCGGCCGCTCGCCGAAGTGGTCTCCGGCGGAACGGCCCTGGTCGACCTGGCGGTCGCCGACGCCCGCCGCGCCCTGAAGAGCTGGCGTGACACCCCGCCGCGCGAGCGCGGCCGGCTGCTGCACCAGGTCGCCGCGAAGATCCGCGAGCATGTCGAGGAGCTGGCCGAGATCGAGGCGCGCGAGGTGGGCAAGCCGCGCCGTGACGCGCTGCGCTTCGACCTCTCCTACAGCCACGCCGGATACGACTACTACGGCGGACTCGCCGACACCCTCCGCGGGGAGATCCTGGACCAGGGGCCGATCGAGGCCCGCGTGGTGTACGAGCCGTACGGGGTGGTCGCCGCGATCCTGCCGTTCAACTGGCCGCCGATCCACTTCACCAAGAAGTGCGCGCCCGCGCTCGCGGCGGGCAACGTGGTCGTGGTCAAGCCGGGTGAGCAGGCGCCGCTGACCGTGCTGCGGCTGGTGGAGCTCGCGAACGAGATCCTGCCCCCGGGGGTGCTCAACGCCGTACCCGGTGTCGAGGCGGGCAAGGCGCTGGCGGGGCATCCCCAGGTGGAGCGCATCACCTTCACCGGGGCGACCGAGACGGGCCGGCGCGTCCTCGAGAGCGCGGCGCGCAACCTGACGTACGCGACCATGGAGCTGGGTGGCAAGAACGCGCTCCTCGTCCTCGCCGACGCCGATCTGGACGTGGCGGTCGACGTGGCGCTGGAGGGCATGTTCTACAACCAGGGCGAGGCGTGTACGTCGACGGCGAGGATCCTCGTGCACGACTCCGTGCACGACGCGTTCCTGGAGCGGTTCGCCGCCGCCACCGAGCGGCTCGTGGTGGGCGACGGGCTGGACGCGGCCACGGACGTGGGTCCGATGGTCGACGCCCGGCAGCGGGACAAGGTCCTGGCCCATCTGCGGACCGGACTCGACGAGGGCGCCCGGCTGGTGACCCAGGGGAAGCTCCCCACCGACGAGCGGCTCAGCGGCGGCTACTGGGTCCCGCCGACCGTACTGGCCGACGTCACCGCCGACATGACCCTGGCCCAGGAGGAGATCTTCGGGCCCGTCGCGTGCGTGATGCGCTTCTCCGACGAGGACGAGGCGATCGACGTCTGCAACGGGACCGCGTACGGGCTGACCGCCGCCATCTGCACCACCGACGAGGCCCGGGCCTGGCGTATCGCCGCACGGCTCGAGGTCGGGATGGTGTTCGTGAACAACTACATGCGCCGGGCCTTCCTCGGCTCGCCCTTCGGCGGGGTCAAGGGCAGCGGGTTCGGGCGGGAGAACGCGCTGGAGACACTCCACGAGTTCGTCCGCTCCAAGAACGTCCGGTTCCCGTCGGGCCGCGGCGAGATCCCCACCTGGCCGCCGCGGGACTGAGCGTCAGCCGGCCGCCGGCTTCCTCGTCGACGCCCGCACGACGAGGGAGACCGGCAGCAGCACCGAGCGCGCCGGCCTGGCCGGTCCGTCGATCGCCTCCAGCAGCATCCGGGCCGCCTCCACACCGATCTGCTGGTGCGGCACCGCGACGGTGGTCAGCGCGGGGCGCAGCTTGTCGAGGAAGGGCATGTCGTTGAAACCGACGATGCTGATGTCGTCGGGGCAGGCGATGCCGCGCTCGCCGCAGACGTCGTAGGCGCCGAGGGCGAGCAGGTCGTTGCCCGCGATGACGGCCGTGAACTCGGTACCGGCGTCGAGAGCCGCGCGCATCGCACGGGCGCCCTCGGCCTCGGCCCAGAAGTCGCAGGGTGCGATCAGCGCCGGGTCCTGGACGAGGTCGAACTCACGTACCGCGTTGCGGAAACTGCGGGCCCGGGTGATGCCCGTGGAGGTGGTGGCCGGTCCGGCGAGGTGCAGGACGCGGCGGTGCCCGAGCCGGGCGAGGTGCGCGACGGCCTGTGCGATCCCCGCCGCGTCGTCCGGCACGACGGAGGACACGTCGAGATGGTCCGTGCGCCGGTTGACCAGCACCATCTTCACGTCCTGCTGGTGCAGTTCGGTGAGCAGCGGGTGGTTCAGCCGGGCCGTGGCGACGATCAGCCCCTCGACCTGGCGCGAGCGCAGGGAGTCGATCTGGGCCTTCTCCCGCGCCGGGTCGTTGTCCGTGTTGACGATGAGCGCGCTGTACCCGGCGGGGCCGAGCAGGTCGTCGATGCCCCGGACGATCGGGGGAAACAGCGGGTTGGTCAGATCGGGCAGGACCACACCGACCGTGAGCGACTTCGCCGTCTTCAGGCTGCGGGCGATCGGATTGGGGCGGTAGCCGAGGGACTTGGCGGCGCGGCTGACCCGCCGGGCGGTGTCGGCGTTCACCAGCGACCGGGTGTTGGGGTTGAGCGCCCGTGACGCCGTGGCGACATGAACACCCGCGGCCTGTGCCACGTCCCGGAGCGTTGGTTTCTGCACAGCTGAATCCTAGGGGTCGTAGGCGACAAGGTCGCCGGGGTGGCGGACACGGGGTGGGTGGACCGTGGCGCGGGGTGGGTGGACCGTGGTGCGGGGTGGGTGGCGAGCACGGGGCGGGGGTGGGTCGTGGCGTGGGACGGGTGACGGGTGACGGCCATCGGGTGCTGGGTCGTGGCGCGGGGTGGGCGCCGGGTGGCCGGGGCGTGGTCAATCGGTGGCGGTCGCGCGGCGGGTGGTCGTGGTTGATGAGCGGCGGTCGCGCGGCGGGTGGTCGTGGTCAATGGGTGGCGGTCGCGGGACAGGTGGTCGTGGTCAATGGGCGAGGGGCCGCGGGTCGGGTGGGCCATGGTCAGGCGGTCGTGACCGCGGGGCGGTCGGGACCTCGTGGGGTCAGGGCAGGTCGGCGATCAGACCGGCGCCGGGGTCGAGCGCGGCGGCGAGCGCGTCCGTGCCGTTCTGCGACACCGGCAGGTAGCGCTGCCGCAGTCCGACCAGGGTCGCCAGTGCCGCACGGTCCACGTCCGCCTCGGTGACGAGGCCCTCGCGCGGGTCCTTCATCCTGGCCAGGTACTGCCGGGCCGGTCCGGGTTCGAGTCCGAGGAGCCCAGCCGCCTCGGCCGTGGCCTCCTCGTCGAGTTCACCGGCGACCACGGCGCGCGCGGTGTCCCGGAGCACGCCGGCCAGCAGGTGCGCGGGCGCCAGGCAGCGCTCACCGGCGACACCCACGACCGTACCCAGGTAGGGCGGGCAGACGTCCGCGACGGCGGCCAGTCTCCGGCACCCGGCCGCCTCGGCGACGAGTTCGTTGCCCGCGTTGAGCATGGTGGCGTCGCACTCGCCGTCGAGGAGGGCACGCAGCCGCTTGGGGGTCGAGCCGAGCGCGGTCACCTCGTACTCCTCGCGCCCCACGCCCAGGGAGTCGGCCAGGGCGTAGAGGGCGAGGGCGAAGCCGGACGTGGGGACGTCCACCCCCACCACCGCCCCGCGCAGCTGTTCCGCGCCGCCGAGGCCCGGACGGCCGTAGAGCGCCAGGCCCATGCCTCGGTCGACGGCGGAGACGATACGTACGTCCGCCCGGGCGCCGAGCGGGTTGTCGGGGACGAACCGGTAGGCGATCACGTTGTCCGGGCTGGTCAGCGCCACATCGAGCTCGCCCGCCAGGAGCGAGCGGAACTGCGCGGGGGACGAGGTCACCGGGACCCGCTCCACCGTGAGTCCGGCCCGCTCCAGCCGCCCGGAGCGATCCGCCAGTGAGAGCAGCACGGACGGTGTGAACTCTCCCGTCACCAGAGTCGTGTTCATCGCTGTCTCCCGGGATCCCTCGGCCACCAGTCGAGCAGAGTTTACCTGCTGAGTGCAGTCGTTTGCAGCATCTGGTGACCACCCTGTGTGCCGACCGAGGGCGACGTTATCGGGGTGCTTCAGTATATCCAGTGCCTCCCGACGCTTGACGCGGAGCTTGCGCTCGGTCGAAGCTTGCAGTCGTTTGCAGAGCGGTCGTCGTGCGCTCTGCTGCGACCCGCGATGCAATCGATTGCAGGAGTGGCTCATGAACAACACCTCGACCGACCTGCCCGAGCTGCGACTCGGCTGGATCGGAGCCGGGCGGATGGGCGCGGCCATGGCGGCCCGCCTCGGCGACGCCGGCGCGACCGTGACGGTCTGGAACCGCACCCGGGCGAAGGCCGAGCCCCTGACCGCGCACCACTGCGCCGTCGCCGACACGGTGGCCGAACTCCGCGGCCTGGACATCGTGTTCACCATGGTCTCGACACCGGCCGACCTGGAGGAGGTCCTGCTCGGCGAGGGCGGACTGCTCCAGGACACCACCCGGCTGCCCGGCACCGTCGTCGACTGCTCGACGGTGTCCACCGCGTCCTCGGAGGCGATCCGCGCCGCCTGCACCGAGCGCGGTGTCGCCTTCGTCGCCGCTCCGGTCAGCGGAAACGGCAGGGTGGTCCGCGCCGGAGAGCTCAGCATGGTCGCCTCCGGCCCCGAGGAGACGTACGCGCGTGTGGAGCCCTTCCTGCGGCGGATCGCGCGGTCGGTGACCTACGCCGGTGACGGCGACGTGGCGCGGCTGGTGAAGATCTGCCACAACCTGTTCCTCGGTGTGGTCACCCAGTCCCTGGCCGAGATCACCGTGCTCGCGGAGAAGGGGGGCGTCAGCCGTGCGGCGTTCCTCGACTTCCTCAACAACAGCGTCATGGGGTCCCAGTTCACCCGGTACAAGGCACCCGCGTTCGTGAACCTGGACTACACGCCGACGTTCACACCCGTACTGCTGCGCAAGGACTTCGACCTCGGACTGGCGGCGGCCCGCGAGCTTGACGTGCCGATGCCGCTCGCCGCGGCCACCGCCCAGCTGGTGCAGGCCAGCGTCGGCAGCGGACGGGTGGAGGAGGACTTCGCCATCCTGCTGGACCTCCAGGCCCAGAACTCCGCCCTCAAGCTCAGCCCCGAGAACGTGGCCGTCGACGACGGCCTCGGCGGGGCCGACGAGGTCGCGCTGTGACCGCCGGTCCCGGCGCCGCGCAGCTCGCGCCCATGGCGGCGCCGGGGCACATGGCCGTCGACTACGAGCAGCGGGTCGACTTCGACCGGCTCAGGGAGTACCGGCTCGCGCGGGTCAGGGAGTCGCTCGGGGCGAGCGAGTGCGGAGCCTTCCTGCTCTTCGACTTCTACAACATCCGCTACACCACGCAGACCTGGATCGGCGGGGCGCTCGGCGACAAGATGACCCGCTACGCGCTGCTCACCCGCGGCGGCGAGCCGATGCTGTGGGACTTCGGCTCCGCGGCCCGCCACCACCGGCTGTACGCCCCGTGGCTGGACCCCGCGAACTGCCACGCGGGCATGCTGGGCCTGCGCGGAGCCATCGCACCCAGTGCCGGCCTGATGGAGTCGGCGGTCCGCCAGATCAAGGGGCTGCTGGTGGACGCCGGAGTCGCCGACGCCCCGGTCGGCGTCGACATCGTCGAACCGGCGTTCCTCTTCGAGATGCAGCGGCAGGGCCTGCGGGTGGTGGACGCGCAGCAACTGATGCTGGACGCGCGCCAGATCAAGTCCCCGGACGAGATCATGCTGCTGACCCAGGCGGCGGCCATGGTCGACGGCGTCTACCAGGACATCGTGGACGTCCTGAAGCCGGGCATCCGGGAGAACGAGATCGTGGCGCTGGCGAACAAGCGGCTCTACGAGATGGGGTCGGACCAGGTCGAGGCGGTCAACGCGGTCTCGGGCGAGCGCTGCAACCCGCATCCGCACAACTTCTCGGACCGGCTGATCCGCCCCGGCGACCAGGCGTTCTTCGACATCATCCACTCCTTCAACGGCTACCGGACCTGCTACTACCGCACCTTCGGGGTGGGCAGTGCCACCGCCTCCCAGCGCGACGCTTACACCAGGGCCCGCGGCTGGATGGACGCCGCGATCGAGGCGGTGAAGCCCGGAGCGGGCACGGACGAGGTCGCGGCCGTCTGGCCCCGGGCCGAGGAGTTCGGCTTCGAGAACGAGATGGCCGCGTTCGGCCTCCAGTTCGGCCACGGGCTCGGCCTCGGTCTGCACGAGCGGCCGGTCATCTCCCGGCTGAACAGCATGCGCGAACCCGTCGAACTCCAGGTCGGGATGGTGTTCGCGCTGGAGACCTACTGCCCCGCCGGCGACGGCTTCTCGGCCGCCAGGATCGAGGAGGAGGTCGTCGTCACCCCCGACGGCCCGCGCGTCCTGACCCTGTTCCCGGCCCAGGACCTGGTTGTCGCCAACGCCTACTGAGCACGACCGTGTGAAAGGTGCTTGACCATGGACTACGGACTCCCGGACCCGGCGGGCCGGACCGAGCTGTACATCGGAGGCAAGTGGACCGAGGCCTCGGAGGGCGGCCGTTTCGAGGTCCGCGACCCCGCGACGGACCGGATCATTACGACCGTGGCGGACGGCACGCCGGCGGACGCGCTCCACGCCGTCGACGCCGCCGAGAAGGCCGCGGCGGACTGGGCGGCCACCCCGCCCCGGGAACGCTCCGAGATCCTGCGGCGCGGCTGGGAACTGATGACGGAGCGGGCCGAGGAACTCGCCCGGCTGGTGACCCTGGAGAACGGCAAGGCACTCCCGGACGCCCGCGGCGAGGTCGCCTACGCGGCGGAGTTCTTCCGCTGGTACGCGGAGGAGGCGGTCCGTGCGTACGGCACGGTGCTGACCGCGCCCTCCGGGGCGAACCGGATCCTGGTCGTCCAACAGCCCGTCGGGATCGCGGTGCTCGTCACCCCCTGGAACTTCCCCGCGGCGATGGCCACCCGCAAGATCGGACCGGCGCTCGCGGCCGGCTGCACGGTGATCCTCAAGCCGGCGAGCGACACTCCGCTGACCGCCCTGGCGATGGCGGCGATCCTGGCGGAGGCCGGTGTTCCGCCGGGGGTGGTCAACGTCGTACCCTCCCGCAGGTCCTCCGCGGTGGTGTCGGCGATGCTCCACGACCCGCGGGTGCGCAAGCTGTCCTTCACCGGCAGCACCGAGGTCGGCAGGCTGCTGCTCAAGGAGGCCGCCGACCAGGTGGTCAACTGCTCGATGGAACTGGGCGGGAACGCGCCGTTCCTGGTGTTCGCCGACGCCGACCTCGACGCCGCGGTCGACGGCGCGATGGTCGCCAAGATGCGCAACGGCGGTGAGGCGTGCACCGCGGCCAACCGCTTCTACGTCGAGGCGTCCGTCGCGCAGGAGTTCGGCGCCCGGCTCGCCCGGCGGATGCGGGAGATCCGGATCGGCCCCGGTGCCGACGCGGACACCGAGGTGGGACCGCTGGTCAACGAGGACACCGTCGCCAAGGTGGACTCCCTTGTGCGCTCCGCGGTGGCCGCCGGAGCGCGGGCGGTCGTCGGTGGCCGGCGCCCCGACCGCCAGGGCTTCTTCTACGAGCCGACCGTCCTGGTGGACGTGCCGTCCGACGCCCCGATCCTGCGGGAGGAGATCTTCGGACCGGTGGCCCCGCTCGTCACGTTCGAGACCGAGGCGGAGGCCGTCCGGCTGGCCAACGACACCGAGTACGGACTCGTCTCGTACGTCTACACCGGCGACCTCGCGCGTGGTCTGCGGATCAGCGAGGCGCTCGACTCCGGCATGGTCGGACTGAACCGGGGACTCGTCAGTGACCCCGCCGCGCCCTTCGGCGGCACCAAGGAGAGCGGGATCGGCCGGGAGGGCGGACACGAGGGAGTCCTGGACTACATGGAGTCGAAGTACATCGCGGTCGCCTGGTGAACGCGGCAGCGGCTCCACCCGTCAGCGCGAGGTCTCCGCGAAGATCTCGGGGTGCCGGCCGAGCGCGATCCGGGTGCGCCGGATATGGCCGCCGAGGCACTGCTCGGCCCCGTCGGTGTCACCGCGTTCCACCGCGTCGAGGATGAGCCGGTGCTCCGCGTTGATCACCCACATCCGGTCCGGGCCGCTGAGCGCCACGTACGCCCGGCGGTAGTGCTGGGTGGAGTTCCAGAGCCGGGTGACCGTCGCGGTGAGCTGCTGGACCGGGCATCCCGCGTAGGAACCCAGATGGAACTCCCGGTCGAGGTCGAGGAACTCGCCGAGATCCGTGGTCGCCTCGATACGCCGCTGGACGTCGGCGAGCCGCTCGACCGCGGCCGGTGCCAGCGCCGGGATGCTCTGGGCGAGCGCGAGCGGTTCGAGCCGTTCGCGCATCCGGTAGACGACGTCGGCCTCCCGCGCGGTCAGCCGGGGGACCCGGGCACCCCGGTTGGCCTCGTGTTCGGTCAGGCCCTCCGCCTCCAGGATCCGCAGGGCCTCGCGGACGGGCAGCCGGCTCGCCCCGAGCCGTTCGGCGATCTCCTCCTGCCGGATGCGGGTGCCGGGTGCGATGGCGCCGCTGAGGATCGCCTCCCGCAGATAGGCGGCCACCCTTGTGCTCGTGGCGGCCGCGGGCGCGGCTGCGGGCACGGAGTCCGGGGCGCCGGCGGCGGGATGCGGGCGGGTCACCGCTGCCGCGTCCTGTCGAAGGCCTTGCCCTGGGGGTAGGAGACGAGTTCGAACTGCATGCCCCAGGGGGCGAGGAAGTAGATCCAGCGGTTGCCCTCCGCGGGGCCCCGGCTCGCCGTGGGACCGGCCAGCACCCGGACCCCGCGGTCGCGCAGGTAGGCGACGGCCTCGTCGAGGTCGTCCACGTACAGGGCGACATGGTGGCCGCCCACGTCGCTGTTGCGCGGCGGGACCTCCTCGCGGTCGGGGGCGGTGTAGTCGAACACCTCGAAGACGGCCTGGTCGCCGCAGCGGAAGAAGCGGTTCTCCCGCACCTCCGCCCGGGGATCCACGTTCAGGTGGTCGCGCATCCAGTCGTCCTCGCCGCGGAACGGCCCGAGCGAGTAGAGGTACTCGCACCCGAGGACGTCGACGAGGAAGCGGGTCGCCTCCTCCAGGTCGGGCACCGTGAATCCGATGTGGTCCAGACGCTTCAACCCTGGAATGGCCATATTGGATCCCATCTGCTGAGTAGCCATGAAGGTCATGGCGCATGATTCCAGAAAAATCATGATCTGAGTACTACACGTCTATGGATTATGGATCCAATCCTGTGGCAGCCTGCCACTGCAAACGATTGAGGAGGCTGGCCGTGACACAGCACCGAAAGCTCGAACCCGCATCTCCCTGGGTCGAGGTCGTCGCCACGGAGGCGGACTGGGACGCGGCGTCCCCCGAGCTGCTGCGCACCATGTTCAGCCAGCTCGCTCTGGTCCGGTCCTTCGAGGAGTACGTACTCGAACTGGCCGGAGCCGGCCTGGTCCACGGTCCGGCGCACTCCAGCATCGGGCAGGAGGGCGGCGCCGTCGGCTCCGTCCTCGCGCTCACCTCGGCGGACGCCGTCAACGGCTCCCACCGCGGTCACCACCAGTTCCTCGCCAAGGCACTCCACCACGTGGCGCCCAAGGGCCTGGACCCGACGGCCGACCCCGCTCCCGAGATCCGCGAGCTCCTGCTCCGCACCCTGGCGGAGATCTGCGGCCTGGACCGCGGCTGGAGCCACGGACGCGGCGGCTCGATGCACCTCCAGTGGCACGAGGCGGGCGCGGTCGGCACCAACGCCATCGTCGGCGGCGGGGTCCCGCTGGCCGCCGGATACGCCTGGGCCGCCCGGCAGGCGGGCACCGAGGACGTGGCCGTCACCTACTTCGGGGACGGCGCCGTCAACATCGGCTCCACCCTGGAGACGTTCAACCTCGCCTCGGCCTGGCGACTGCCGGTCTGTTTCTTCATCGAGAACAACCTCTACGCGGTGTCCACCAACGTGGCCGAGGCCACGGGCGAACCGCGGCTCTCCGCCCGGGGGCAGGGGTTCGCCATCCCCAGCTGGAAGGTCGACGGGATGGACCCCCTCGCCGTACACCTGGCCATGCGGGAGGCCGTCGCCCACATGAGGGCGGGACACGGCCCCACGATGATCGAGGCCGACACCTACCGGTACTTCCACCAGAACGGCGGCTTCCCCGGCTCCTCCTTCGGCTACCGGTCCAAGGAGGAGGAACGGAGCTGGCGCGCCCGCGACCCCATCGACCAGGTCGCCGCCCACCTGGTCAGGCGTGGCCTGATGACGCGGGACGAGATCGCGGAGACCACCGCGCGCGCCGCCCGGTGCATGGCGGAGACCGGCGACATCCTGCTGGAGCCCCTGCCGGGCGGCAAACCGGGGGAGCGCAGGATCAGGCCGGCCGAGTGGCCCGACCCGGCGTTCGCCGACGTCGGGATCCGCGGGGACCTCACCGAGTTCGCCGACGCGCGCTTCGCCGAACCGGACTCCTACCAGGGCGAGCTGGCGGAGCAGCGGCTGGTCGACGCCGTCGCGGCCGTCCTGGGACGCCGGATGGAGACCGACGAGTCGGTCGTTGTCCTCGGCGAGGACGTGCACCGGCTCAACGGCGGCACCAACGGGGCCACCCGCGGGTTGAAGGAGCGCTTCCCCGACCGGATCCTCGGTACCCCGATCAGCGAGAACGCGTTCACCGGCCTGGGCGGCGGGATCGCCCTGGACGGCAGGTTCCGCCCGGTCGTGGAGTTCATGTACGCCGACTTCATGTGGGTGGCCGCCGACCAGTTGTTCAACCAGATCGGCAAGGCGCGCCACATGTTCGGCGGCGAGGGCGACGTACCCCTCGTCCTGCGCAGCAAGGTCGCCATGGGCACCGGATACGGCTCGCAGCACTCGATGGACCCGGCCGGCGTGTTCGCCACCGCGCCGGGCTGGCGCATCGTCGCCCCGACCACTCCGTTCGACTACGTGGGGCTGATGAACAGCGCGCTGCGCTGCAAGGACCCCGTGGTCGTGCTGGAGCACGTCGACCTGTACACGTCCGTGGGTGCCGGGCCGGTGGACGACCTGGACTACTGCCTGCCGGTCGGCCGGGCCGCGGTGCGGCGCACCGGCTCGGAGGTCACCGTGATCACCTACCTGGCGATGGTCGCGCACGCCCTGGAAGCGGTGGAGCGGCTCGGTTCCGTGGACGCCGAGGTGATCGACCTGCGCTGGCTGGACCGGGCGAGCATCGACTGGGACACCATCGGCGCGAGCGTCCGCAAGACCGGACGGGTCCTCATCGCCGAGCAGGGCCCACCCGGCACGTCCTACGGCGGCTGGCTCGCCGACGAGATCCAGCGCCGGCTCTTCGACTGGCTCGACCACCCCGTGGAGCGGGTCACCGGCGGGGAGGCGTCCCCGAGCATCAGCAAGGTGCTGGAACGGGCCGCGATCGCCCGGAGCGACGAAGTCGCCGCGAAGCTGCGCGAGATGACGGGGTTCTGAGATGGCGCACGTACTGCGTATGCCCGAGGTGGCCGCGAACGTGACGGAAGCGGTCCTGCACGAGTGGTTCGTCGCGGACCAGGCACAGTTCGAGGCCGCCGACCCCATCGCGGCGGTGGAGACGGACAAGGCGGTGGTCGAGGTCGAGGCCGAGGCCGCCGGAGTCGTCCTGCGCCTTCTGGTGCCGGCCGGCTCCCAGGTCGACGTCGGCGCGCCGATCGCGCTGCTGGGCGGCCCGGGGGAGCAGCCCGTGGACGTCGACGCGGTCCTGGCGGAACTCGGGGTCGTGGCGCCGGAGGGGACCGCACCGGAGCGGCGTACGGTCCCGGACACCCGCGTCCCGGAGCCGCCTCCGCGGAACTCCTCGCCGGATCCGGCCCCACCCGCGGCGGCACCCGTACCGGCGGCAGCTGCACCGCAGGAGCCCGCCGTCGCCTCCCCGGACGGAGGGAGCCGGCGGATCTTCTCCAGTCCGCTCGCGCGCCGGGTCGCACGCGACGCGGGTCTGCCGCTGGACGAGATCACCGGGACCGGACCACACGGCCGGATCACCCGCCGCGACGTGGAGGCGGCCCTGAACGCGAGGACCACCGCCCCGTCGCCGTCGGACGCCGCCCCGCAGTCCTCGAAAACCGTCCCGCCGGACTCGGCCACCATGCCGTCGGCCCCGAACACCGTCCCGCCGGTCCCCGGCACCGTCCCGCCGCCTCCGGGTCCGACGCCCCCGTCCCCGGGTCCGACGCCCCCGTCCCCGTCCCCGACGCCCCCCTCCCCAGTCCGTCCACGCCACCCCGCGGCCCACGAAGACACCCCGCACTCCCGGATGAGGAACGCGATCGCCACCCGGCTCACCGAGAGCAAACGGGACGTGCCGCACTTCTATCTGCGGGCCACGGTCAGAGCCGACCGGCTGCTCGCGCTGCGCACCCGGCTCAACGGTCCGGGCGACCTGCGGATCTCGGTGAACGACCTGGTGGTCAAGGCGGCGGCACGCGCCCACACGCTGGTGCCCGCGATGAACGTGGTGTGGCTGCCCGGCGCGCTGCGGCGATTCACCGCGGTCGACGTCTCGGTCGCCATGGTCACCGAACGGGGCCTGGTCACCCCGGTGCTGCGGGGCGTCGACAGCATGACCGTCTCCGCGGTCTCGGCAGGTGTGCGGGACTTCGCCGCCCGGGCCCGTGACGGCCGGCTGCGGCAGGAGGAGCTGGAGGGCGGAGCGCTGACGGTGACCAACCTCGGGATGTACGGCACCGAGGAGTTCGCCGCGATCATCAACCCGCCCCAGTCGGCGATCCTCGCCGTCGGCGCGGCACACGAGGAACCGGTGGCGGTCAAGGGCCGGGTGGTGGTCCGCAGTGTGCTGCGGGTGACGCTCTCGGTGGACCACCGGGCGGTGGACGGCGTCCTCGCCGCCGAGTGGATGCGGGCGTTCGTCGCGGTGCTGGAGGAGCCCGTGCGGATCCTTGCCTGACCTCGCTGCATTCGTTTGCAGTGCAGTCGAACGAACCGAGCTATCGAAATCCTGTCAATGGGCCGCAATGGCTGGACTAGAACCATTTTTGCCCTAGTCCTTGACGTGGTGAGCCTTTCTTCATGAAACTGCGCGCAACCGCAATCGATTGCGGTCGGCAAGGAGGAACGATGCCTACAAGCCCACAACGCCGTCGGCTCATGGCCGTGGCCACCGTGAGTTGCCTGCTCCTGGTCACCGCTGCCTGTGGCAGCGGGGCCGGAAGCGACTCGAACGGACCGATCAAGATCGGCGCGTCCCTCCCGCTGACCGGCGAGTTCTCGCAGCCCGGACAGGCGGCGAAGCGCGGATACCAGGTCTGGCAGGAAATGATCAACAAGCAGGGCGGCCTGCTGGGCCGCAAAGTCCAGCTGGTGATCAAGGACGACGGGTCCAACCAGAACGCGATCGTCGCGGACTACAACGCCCTCATCAGCCAGGACAAGGTCGAACTGCTGCTCGGCACGTTCTCCTCGCTGCTCAACCTCCCGGCCTCCGCCGTCGCGGAGCGCAACCAGATGCTCTACATCGAACCCGCGGGCGGGTCCCCGGAGATGTTCAGCCGGGGCTTCAAGTACCTCTTCTTCAGCCAGCAGGCCACCGCGGACAAGCAGGGCGCCGGCTTCGCCAACTGGATCGCGGGCCTGCCCGCGGCGCAGCGTCCCAGGACGGCGGCGTACCCCGCGATCGACGACCCGTTCGCCGGACCGACCGCGGACGGCGTCCGGAAGATCCTGGAGAAGGCCGGGGTGCGCACGGTCTACCGGAAGACCTACGCGATTGACACCAAGAACTTCGACTCGATCGCCGGCGCCATGAAGGCCGCCGCACCCGACCTCGTCGTCAACGGCGCACAGTTCGAGGACGGTGTCGGGCTGGTCCGCTCGATGGTCAAGGCCGGCTTCAAGCCCAAGTGGCTCTACCAGACGACCGCACCCTCCCTCGGCACCCAGTACGCCAAGGCGGTGGGGCCGGAGAACACCGAGGGCGTGATGTTCGCGATCAGCCACGCCGTCCAGGCCAAGACGCCCGGGAACCAGGAGTTCGTCGACCAGTACCGCGCGATGTTCAAGGACGCCCCGCCCGAGGACGCCGCCGACGCCTACGCGGCCGGCCAGATCCTCCAGGCGGCCGTGGAGCAGGTCGGCAACGTCTCCGAGCAGGGCAGGATGGCGGACTGGCTGCGCGCCAACGACGTACAGACCATCCTGGGCAAGCTCGGCTGGAACGACGACGGAAGCCCCACCGGTTCGTTCCTTACCGGGCAGTGGCAGAACGGCCAGGTGCAGATCGTCCTGCCGGCGAACGTCGCCACCACCTCCCGGATCGTGCAGGGCTGGAAGCCGGGGGGCACGGGATGACCGAGCTGCTCCAGAACCTGATCCTGGGCCTCCTGCTCAGCGGCGTGTACGCCCTCGCCGCCGCGGGACTGACCCTCATCTTCGGAGTCATGCGCGTGATCAACATCGCGCACGGGGCCTTCCTGATCCTCTCCGCGTACCTCACCTACGCCCTGTGGAACGGCCTGGGCATCGACCCGCTGGTGTCGATCCTGATCACCACACCGGTCGTCTTCGCTCTCGGCTGGCTCACCTACCGCGGGGTCGTCTCCCCGCTCCGCGGCGCGCCCATGTCGTCCACGGTGCTGCTCACCTTCGGACTGGCCCTCGTACTCGAAGCGGCCATGGGCACGATCTGGGGCAACGACTCCACCGCCGTCCGCCCGGCCTACGCCGACGAGTCCTTCCTCCTCGGCAGCCTCTTCCTCCCCAAGGCCCAGGTCTACGGCGGTCTCGTGGCCGTGCTGGTCCTGGCCTCCCTCTGGCTCGTCCTCACCAGGACCTGGCTCGGCCGCTCGATCCGCGCCGCGGCCGTCAACCCCGCCGGCGCACAGCTGGTCGGGATCAAGGTCACCTCCGTCGGCGCGCTCGTGTTCGCCCTCGGCATCGCGGCGGCCGGCGCGGGCGGCGCCATCGTCGGGGTGATGTACCCCTTCGTACCCGGGGCGCACTACCAGTGGATCGCCCGCCTGCTCGCGATCGTCGTCCTAGGCGGTATGGGAAGCATGGGAGGAGCCGTGCTCGGCGCCCTGATGTTCGGCGTCGCCGAGACCCTCACCTCCGTGTACGTCTCGCCGTCCTGGGCGACCGCCGTGCCCTACGTCGTCGTCTTCGCCGTCCTGCTCTTCCGGCCGCAGGGTCTCCTGGGGTCCCGACTCCGTGAGGACGCGGTGGCCACATGAACATCGATCCCCGAACCCTCGCCCGGCCACTGTGGCTCGGACGGATCCTGGCCGCGATCGGCGCCGTCGCCCTGCTGGCCCTTCCGCTGGTCTCCGACGACACCTACTACCAGAACATGTTCATCCTGTCGCTGGTCTTCGCCGTCGGCGCCGGCGGGCTCAACATCATCACCGGCCTCGCCGGTTACGTCTCCCTGGGCCAGGGCGCCTTCATCGGACTCGGCGGCTACACCATCGGCATCCTCGCGACCCGGTTCGACGGCGTCTCGCCCTGGCTGTGGGTCCCGGTCGCCGGTGTCGTCGCCGCGCTGGCGGCCGTACTCCTCGGACTGGTCTCGCTGCGCTCCAGCGGTCCCTCCTTCGTCATCATCACCGTCGCGTTCCTCTTCCTCACCCAGGTCGTCGCCATCAACTGGGTCGGCCTCACCAACGGCACCGCCGGGCTGACGCTCCCGCTGCCGTCATGGAGCAGGGACATCATCAACTGGCCCTTCTACTACGCCCTGGTCGCCGTCCTCGCCCTGCAACTGCTCACCACCTGGTGGATCAGGCGGACCAAGTTCGGCATGGGACTCGTCGCGATCCGGGAGGACGAGACCAAGGCCGCCACCATCGGCATCACCCTGCCCACCCACAAGATGCTGGCCTTCGTCGCCAGCAGCGTCTTCGTCGGCATGGCCGGCGCGGTCTACGGCTACTACCTGACCTTCATCGACCCACGCGGCATGTTCAGCATCCTGATCAGCGTGCAGATCATCCTGTCGCTCCTGATCGGCGGAAAGGCCACCCTGTGGGGTCCGGTGATCGGCGCGTTCATGATCGAGCCGCTGAACGAGTTCGCCAACAACAGCCTCGGCGGCGGCAACACCCGGCTCTTCCTCTTCGGCGGCCTGCTGATGGCCGTCGTCGTCCTCCTCCCCAACGGGGTGCTGCCCGCCCTGGAGTCCCTCCTCGACCGGCGCCGCACCGCGGGGAAGGCCGGACTCGTCGGAGCCCGCATCGGCACCGGCGGTTCGCTGCCGTCCCCGGCTTCCGCGCGGCACACCCGTCCCGCCGTGCGCGAGGCCGAGCCGGCCCCGGCGCTGCTGGAGGTCTCCGGGCTCCGCAAGAGCTTCGGAGGACTGAAGGCGGTCGACGACTGCTCCTTCTCCGTGCCCCGGGGCTCCATCACCGGCCTGATCGGTCCCAACGGGTCGGGAAAGACCACGGTGTTCAACCTGATCGACAACACCATCGCCCCGGACTCCGGCACGATCACGCTGGACGGCCGGCGGATCGACGGCACGCCCTCCTGGGAGAGGGCCCACCTCGGTCTGGGCCGCACCTTCCAGATCACCCGCCTGTTCGGTGAGATGACCGTGCTGGAGAACGTCGTCGCCGCCCAGCAGGACTTCTCCTGGCGGCAGCTCGGGCGCATCGCCGTCAGCGGTCCGGAGGCGGCGGCGGCCGACGAACTGCTGGAGTTCGTGGGAATGCGCGCGTTCCGCGACCAGAAGGCGCGGGCCCTCTCCTACGGCCAGCGCAAGCTGGTCGAACTGGCGCAGATCCTGATGCTCGATCCCGCGATCATTCTGCTCGACGAGCCCGCGGGCGGCATCAACCCCGTCCTGATCGAGCGTATGGCCGAGATGATCCGTGAGCTCAACAGGCACGGCAAGACCTTCCTCATCGTCGAGCACAACATGCCGTTCCTGCTCGACCTGTGCGACCCGATCCATGTGCTCGCACGCGGGTCGGTCATGGCGTCCGGCACCCCCGACGCCATCAGGACCGACCCCCATGTCATCGACGCCTACCTCGGCGACGACTTCCAGCTGGAACAGGAGGCGGTGCAGTGATGCTGGAGATCCGCGGCCTCGTCGCCGGCTACGGCGGAGGCGATGTCCTCCAGGGCGTCGACATCAACGTCGACAAGGGCGCCCTCGCGTGCATCGTGGGACCCAACGGCGCCGGGAAGTCCACCGTCCTCAAAGTGGTCAGCGGCCTGCTGTCACCACGGCTGGGTGAGATCACCCTCGCCGGACAACGCATCGAGCGGTGCTCGTCGGCGGAGATCCTCCAGCGAGGCGTCTCCCAGGTGCCCCAGGCCGACGCGCTCTTCCCCAACCTCACCGTCAGGGAGAACGTCCTGCTCGGCGCGTACATCATCCGCCGCGACCGCAAGCTCGTCCGCCGGCGCTACGACCAGGTCACCGAGCTGTTTCCGCTGGTACGGCAGCGGGCCGACGACAGCGCGGGCAACCTGTCCGGCGGTCAGCGCCGCGCGGTCGAGTTCGCCCGCTCCCTGATGCTGGACCCCGACCTCCTGCTGCTCGACGAGCCCTCGGTCGGCCTCGACCCCAAGGCCCTCCAGACGCTCTACAGCTCCGTGATGCTGCTGCGCGACCTGGGCAAGACGATCCTCGTCGTCGAACAGAACGTCCGCTTCGGCATGCGGATGGCCACGGACGGCGTGGTGATGGAGAGCGGCCGGGTCGTCACCCAACGCCCCGCGGCCGCGATCCTGACCGACCCGGAGCTCGCCCAGATGTACTTCGGAGGCGCCCTGCGACGAACCCCCACCGAGCCCGAACCGCGGGCCGGCTGACGCGACGGCCGCCGAGCACGGGCGGGGTGTTAGAAATCGGGCATGGAACCCACGCACCACCGCACCCTTCGTCCCGTCCGCCCGGCAGGTGCCCGATGACCGCCGGTGCCGACACCCCCGACCGCCGCGGCCGCACCGGCCTGCACCGCACCGGACTGGACCTCACCGGCAACCCACGCGTCCGGGTCCGGGACGTGAGACTGCTGTCCAGTCACTGGTACGTCGAGCGGACCACCACCTTCGACCTCCAGCACGCCGACGGCACCTGGCGCACCCAGGAGCGTGAGACGCACGACCGCGGCAACGGGGCGACGGTGCTGCTCTACGCCACCGGGCGGGAGACCGTACTGCTCACCCGGCAGTTCCGCTTCCCCGTGTACGTGAACGGGCACCCCGACGGGCTGCTGATCGAGACACCCGGCGGACTGCTCGACGACGAGGACGAGCACCCCGAACTCGCCGTGCGCCGCGAGGTGGTGGAGGAGACCGGGCACACCATCGGCGAGGTCCGCCATGTCTTCGACGTCTACATGAGCCCGGGGTCGGTCACCGAGCGCGTCAGCTTCTACGCCGCCGAGTACGGGCCGTCGACCCGTACCCACGAGGGCGGCGGCCTCGACGAGGAGGGCGAGGACATCGAGATCCTCGAACTGCCCTTCCGCAAGGCCCTGGAGATGATCCGCACCGGCGAGATCGCCGACGCCAAGACCATCATGCTGCTCCAATGGGCCGCGCTGGACGGGCCGTTCGCCCACCGTGGGTGAACTGCCCTTGACTTGAAGCGCACTTCAACGAGCAGACTCCCGTTCGAGCCCGGACACCCGGGCCCGAACGGGAGGGAACCCCCATGAAGTACCGCACCATCGGCACCGATCCGGCCCACCGCCGCGAGGTGAGCGTGCTCGCGCTCGGGGCCATGCTGTTCGGGTCGCGCACCGACGAGGCGACCTCCTTCGCCGTACTCGACCGCTATGTCGAGGCGGGCGGCACCTTCATCGACACCTCCGACAACTACGCCTTCTGGGAGGACGGCGGCCAGGGCGGCCAGAGCGAGGAACTGCTCGGCCGGTGGCGGCGTTCCCGCGGGGTCGGCGACGAGATCGTCATCGCCACCAAGCTCGGCGCCCGCCCGCTCGCCCCCGGCACCGGCTACATCGACAACCCCGAGGGCCTGTCGGCCAAGACGATCCGCGAGGCCGCCGAACGCAGCCGCGAACGGCTCGGCGTCGACAAGCTCGATCTGCTGTACGCCCACATCGAGGACCACCGGGTCCCGCTGGAGGAGACCGTCGAGGGCTTCGCCGACCTGGTCGCCGAGGGCACCGTCGGACTGCTCGGCGTCAGCAACCACGCGATCTGGCGGGTGGAGCGCGCCCGGGCCCTCGCGACCGCCGCCGGACTGCCCCGCTACGAGGTCCTCCAGTACCAGCACAGCCTGCTGCGCCCCCGCTACGACGTCCCGAGCGACCTCTTCCCGGACGGCAGCCTCGGACACGCGGGCGCCGAACTCGCCGGGTATCTGCGGGCCGAGCCGGACCTCACCCTGGTCGCCTACTCACCGCTGCTGGCCGGCGCCTACGTACGCGACGACAAGCCGGTCCCCGCCGACTACGACCACCCCGGCACCCCGGCCCGCCTCGCCGTGCTGCGGGACGTGGCCCGCGAGGCCGGCGCCACCGTCAACCAGGTGGTCCTGGCCTGGCAGTTGGGCGGCGAACTGCCCATTCTGCCGCTCGCCGGAGCCTCGTCGGTGGCGCAGCTGGAGGAGAACCTGGCGGCGGTCGACCTGGAGCTGACGGCCGGGCAGCGGGCGCGGCTGGACGCGGTCCACTGACCGCGCGCCGCCCGGAGGGGCCCGCAGTAGGCTGCTGAGAGAGCCGAAGGAAAGCGGGGCATCTCCATGCTTCCCACCGAGCGCGCCATCCGGACCACGCCCGAAGGCCTCCTGTGGGAGCCCTCCGAACGCCGGGTGCGCGGCGTCAAGGGCGAGACCACCGTCGTGGACAGCCGGCACCCGGTCCTCGTGTGGGAGCCGCAACTGCCCGTCCCGCAGTACGCCTTCCCGCGCGAGGAGGTCCGCACCGACCTCCTCCGCCCGGCGCGGAACCCGGCCGTCGGCACCCACACCGGGACGCGGATCTTCTACGACCTCCACGCCGAGGGCGCGGTCGTGGAGAACGCGGCCTGGACGTTCCCGGCGGCCGACCTGGCCGGGCACATCGCCTTCGCCTGGTTCCTGCGCCCGGACAGCGGACTCGACCACTGGTACGAGGAGGAAGAGGAGGTCTTCGTCCACCCGCGCGACCCGCACAAACGCGTCGACGCGCTGCTCAGCGGCCGCCAGGTCCTGGTCGAGATCGCCGGCACGACCGTCGCCGAGACGGTCCGCCCGGTGCTGCTCTTCGAGACGTCACTGCCGACCCGGTACTACTTTCCCCGCGAGGACGTCCGCCTGGACCTCTTCGCGCCGACCGACCACGGCACGGCCTGTCCGTACAAGGGCACCGCCGAGTACTGGTCGTGGCACGAGGAGGACGGCGTACCGCCCAACGTGCTGTGGAGCTATCCGGACCCGCTGCCCGCGGTGGCGGCCGTGAAGGGCCTGCTCGCGTTCTACAACGAGGCGGTCGACATCACCGTGGACGGCGAACGCCTGGAGCGGCCCCACACGCCGTTCAGTGAGGGCCTCCGGGTCCGCTGACTCTGCCCCCGGCCCCCTTTGCCCCGCAGGCCCTGCTCTCAGCCCCTGACGAGGAGCTGGAAGTCGAAGGCGTACCGGGACGCCCGGTAGATGTGCGTGCCGTACTCCACGGCCCGGCCGGTGACGTCGTAGGCCGTGCGGCGCATGGTGAGCAGGGCGGCGCCGGGGCGCTCGTCGAGGAGGGCGGCCTCCTCGGGGGAGGCGGAGCGGGCGCCGACCGTCTGGTGGGCGCTGTGCAGGCTGACACCGGCCGCGCGCATCATCCGGTACAGGCCGGTCGACTCCAGCCGCAGGGTGTCCGCGGTGAGCAGCGCGGCCGGCAGGTAGTTGCACAGGAACGCGACCGGCAGGCCGTGGGTGAGTCTGAGCCGTTCGAGGACCACGACCTCCGTGCCCTCCGGGACGCCCAGGGCGGCGGCCACGTCGTCGGTGGCCGGGACGGCCTCGTTGCGCAGCACATGGGTGGCGGGCTGCTGGCCGGCGGCCTCCAGATCGTCGTAGAGACTGCTGAGTTCCAGCGGTCGTTTCACCTGGCGGTGCACGACCTGAGTGCCGACGCCGCGGCGGCGGATCAGCAGGCCCTTGTCCACGAGGGACTGGATGGCCTGGCGGACCGTGGGGCGGGACAGGCCCAGCCGGTTGGAGAGGTCGATCTCGTTGCCCAGCAGGTTCCCCGGGGGCAGCGCGCCGCCCTCGATCGCGGCCTCCAGCTGCTGGGCGAGCTGGTGGTACAGCGGCACCGGGCTCGCGCGGTCGAGCGCGAAGTCCAGGGAAGCGAGGGCGGAGACGGGCAGGGCTCCGGACGTCGCCACGGGGGCACCTCCTTGCGGGGTACTCGGCGTCCTGGTCAGGTCTAGGTGCCGGGTGTGGCCGCTGTCAATAGTTTGTACTTACATTCGGACCTGATTGTGAAATGATGTCTTAACAAAGTATTGACAGCGGGCGCGCCAGGGGATTGGATCCCGGGCACCGGGTTCTCCCGGGACCCGGCCGGGTCCCGGCGAAAACCCCACCCTTTCCCCGGCCGCACAGTGAGGTGCAGGAAAGATGGACCGCTCTTCTCGCTCGCGCAGAATCACTCCCGCCCTCGCCGTGGTCGCGGCAGCCGCCCTCGCGCTCGCGGGCTGCTCCAGCAGCTCCGGCGGAAAAAAGGCCGAGGAGGGCGGGGACGGGGCCTCGGCGGGCAAGGCCACCACGCCCCGGATGACCGTCGCCCTCGTCACCCACCAGGCCCCCGGAGACACCTTCTGGGACATCGTGCGCAAGGGGGCGCAGGCCGCCGCCGACAAGGACAACGTCAAGCTCATCTACTCGGCCGACCCCAACGCCGGCAACCAGGCCAACCTCGTGCAGAACGCCATCGACCAGAAGGTCGACGGCATCGCCGTCACCCTCGCCAAGCCGGACGCCCTCAAGTCCGTCCTCGCCAAGGCCGAGCAGGCCGGCATACCCGTCGTCGGCCTCAACTCCGGTGTCAGCGACTGGAAGTCGCTCGGCCTGATGGAGTTCTTCGGCCAGGACGAGACCGTCGCCGGCGAGGCGCTCGGCAAGCGCCTGAACGAGGACGGCGCGAAGAAGGCCCTCTGTGTCATCCAGGAGCAGGGCAACATCGGCCTCACCCAGCGCTGCGACGGTGTGAAGAAGACGTTCACCGGCACCACCGAGGTGCTGAACGTCAACGGCACCGACATGCCGTCCGTCCAGTCGACCATCACCGCCAAGCTCCGCCAGGACACCGCGATCGACCACGTCGTCACCCTCGGCGCGCCCTTCGCGCTGACCGCGGTGAAGGCGGTGGACGAGACCGGCAGCAAGGCCAAGGTCGCCACGTTCGACCTCAACAAGGATCTGACCAGCGCCATCGAGAGCGGCGACATCGAGTTCGCGGTCGACCAGCAGCCCTACCTCCAGGGCTACCTGGCGGTCGACGGGCTGTGGCTCTACAAGAACAACGGCAACTACAGCGGCGGCGGTGAGCAGCCGGTCCTGACCGGGCCGGCCTTCGTCGACAAGACCAACGTCAAGGCCGTCGCCCAGTTCGCCGCGAAGGGCACCCGGTGATGGGTATGACCCAGCAGGCTGGGCCGGCGGTGCAGACACCGCCGGCCCCCGGCCCCCGGCAGGCCGACGGCCGCACCCGCGAACGCCCCCTGGCGCTGCGGCTGCTGGCCCGGCCCGAGGTGGGTGTCTTCCTCGGTGCGGTCGCCGTGTTCGTCTTCTTCCTGATCGCCGCGCCCGCGGTGCGCCAGGGCAACTCGATGGCCACGGTCCTCTACCAGGCCTCGACCATCGGGATCATGGCGCTGCCCGTCGCCCTGCTGATGATCGGCGGCGAGTTCGACCTCTCCGCCGGTGTCGCCGTGATCACCTCGGCGCTGACCGCGAGCATGCTGAGCTACCAGCTCACCCTCAACGTCTGGGTGGGCGTGGTCGTCGCGCTCGTGGTCTCGCTCGCCGTCGGCGCGTTCAACGGCTGGATGATGGTGAAGACCGGGTTGCCCAGCTTCCTGGTCACCCTCGGCACCTTCCTGATCCTCCAGGGCGTCAACCTGGCGGTGACCAAACTCGTCACCGGCAACGTCGCCACCGACGACATCAGCAACATGGACGGCTTCGACCAGGCCAGATCGCTCTTCGCCTCGTCCTTCGACATCGGCGGCGTCGAGATCAAGATCACGGTCGTGTGGTGGCTGGTCTTCGCCGCCCTCGCCACCTGGGTGCTGCTGCGCACCAAGTACGGCAACTGGATCTTCGCCGTCGGCGGCAACAAGGAGAGCGCCCGTGCCGTGGGCGTCCCGGTCACCTTCACCAAGATCACGCTGTTCATGCTGGTCGGCTTCGGCGCCTGGTTCGTCGGCATGCACCAGCTGTTCTCCTTCAACACCGTGCAGTCCGGCGAGGGCGTCGGCCAGGAGCTGATCTACATCGCCGCGGCCGTCATCGGCGGCTGTCTGCTGACCGGCGGCTACGGCTCCGCGATCGGCCCGGTCTTCGGCGCCTTTATGTTCGGCATGGTCAACCAGGGGATCGTGTACGCCGGTTGGAACCCCGACTGGTTCAAGGCGTTCCTCGGTGTGATGCTGCTCGGCGCCGTGCTCATCAATCTGTGGGTCCGCCGCACGGCGACCCGGAGGTGATCGAAGAAATGACAGGCAACACCACCGGCACCCACGGCGCCGTCCTCCCGGACACGGACCCCGAGGACGGCCGCCCGATCGTCGAACTGCGCAACGCCGGCAAGTCCTACGGCAACATCCGCGCCCTGCACGGCGTCGACCTCGCCGTCCACCCCGGCAAGGTCAGCTGCGTCCTCGGCGACAACGGCGCCGGCAAGTCCACCCTGATCAAAATCGTCTCCGGGCTGCACCAGCACACCGAGGGCGACTTCCTCGTCGACGGCGAGCCGGTCCGCTTCAGCACCCCGCGCGAGGCCCTGGACCGCGGCATCGCCACCGTCTACCAGGACCTGGCGACCGTGCCGCTGATGCCGGTCTGGCGGAACTTCTTCCTCGGCTCCGAGATGACCATCGGCCCCTGGCCGGTCCGCCGCCTCGACATCGCCCGTATGAAGCGCACCGCCGACGAGGAACTGCGCAACATGGGCATCGTCCTGGACGACCTCGAACAGCCCATCGGCACCCTCTCCGGCGGCCAGCGCCAGTGCGTCGCGATCGCCCGCGCCGTCTACTTCGGCGCCCGCGTGCTGATCCTCGACGAGCCGACCGCCGCCCTCGGCGTCAAGCAGTCCGGTGTGGTCCTGAGGTACATCGCCGCCGCCCGCGACCGCGGCCTCGGCGTCATCTTCATCACCCACAACCCGCACCACGCCTACATGGTCGGCGACCACTTCAGCGTGCTCCGCCTCGGCACCCTCGAACTCTCCGCCGACCGCAGCCGGGTCAGCCTGGAGGAGCTCACCAACCACATGGCGGGCGGCACCGAACTCGCCGCCCTCAAGCACGAGTTGTCCCAGGTGCGCGGCGTCGACGTCGGGGGGCTCCCCGACGCGGACGACCTCACGGCCACGGCGCCTGCCACCACGGCACCCTCCACCACCGCACCCTCCGCCACACCCGCACCGCCCGCGTCATCCGAAGGGAAGTCCTGAAATGCCCGCTGCGCTGGACCGAATCAGGGTCGGCTCGGCCCCCGACTCCTGGGGCGTCTGGTTCCCCGACGACCCCCAGCAGGTGCCCTGGCAGCGCTTCCTCGACGAGGTCGCCGACGCCGGCTACGACTGGATCGAGCTGGGTCCCTACGGCTATCTCCCGACCGACCCGGCCCGGCTCACCGACGAGACGACCAAGCGCGACCTCAAGGTCTCCGCGGGCACCGTGTTCACCGGGCTGCACCGCGGGCCGTCCGTCTGGGAGTCCACCTGGGAGCACGTCAGCCAGGTCGCCGCGCTCACCCAGGCCATGGGCGCCCGGCACCTCGTGGTCATCCCGTCCTTCTGGCGCGACGACAAGACCGCCGAGATCCTGGAGGCGCCGGAGCTGACGGCCGAGCAGTGGGCCCATCTGGCCAAGGGCATGGAGCGGCTCGGGCACGAGGTGAAGGAGACGTACGGACTGGACATCGTGGTCCATCCGCACGCCGACACCCACATCGACACCGAGGCGCATGTCGAGCGGTTCCTCGACTCCACCGACTCCGAACTCGTCAACCTGTGTCTGGACACCGGGCATTACGCCTACTGCGGTGGGGACAGCGTCAAGCTGATCGAGACGTACGGGGAGCGGATCGGGTACCTGCACCTCAAGCAGGTGGACCCGGAGATCCTCGCGGACGTCGTGGCGAACGAGGTCCCGTTCGGGCCGGCTGTCCAACGCGGTGTGATGTGCGAACCACCGTCCGGTGTGCCGGAGTTGGCGCCTGTGCTGGTCGCCGCGCAGCGCCTGGGCGTCGACCTGTTCGCGATCGTCGAACAGGACATGTACCCCTGCGAACCCGACAAGCCCCTGCCGATCGCTGTCCGCACCCGCAAGTTCCTCAGGTCCTGCGGAGCCTGAACGCTCCGCCGCGGTGAGGACGTCGCGCAGCCCGACGCCGACGGGATGCCGGGAGGCGTGGAGGCTTTCAGGGGCGCGGGGAACTGCGCGATCAGCCCCCACCGGGCCCGCGCCCGAACGACGGCCTCTTCAGGGGCGCGGGGAACTGCGCGAACGGCCCCACCGGCCCGCAGCCGAAAGACGACCTTCTCAGGGGCGGGCCGTCGGCGTGAGCTCCGCCGGAGGCGCCGGTGCCGGCTCCGGCGGCGGCCCGGCATCCTCAGGACCGGAGCCCCCGTCACGGCGACCACGAGCCAGCAGAACCCCGCCCGCCAGCGCAAGCAGAAGACCCGCCAACGCGCCGGCAACCGGCACAGTCGTACCCAAGGCCTTCAGCTGCCCACTGTCCGTCTCCGCCTTCTCCACGGCGAACTTCTGCGTGGCCGGAGTGAACGCGAGCTTCTCCACGTCCAGCAGCGTCACCGCGTCCTCGTCCGCCCCCGGCGCCCGCAGCGTGCGCCGCGGACCGATCTCGGCGTAGAGCGTACGGCCCGTGGCCTGGTCGACGATCAGCTTGATGCCGTGGTTGGAGTACCACTCCTCGGCGATCACCTGCGACGACTCCGGCCGGTCCACCAGCGCCCCCGGCACCTGACGTGTGCCCACCTTCATGGGCGCCACCTTGCCGGTGAACACATACCCCTGGTAGCCCCGCACCTTCTCCGTGCCCTGGTAGGAGAGCGTCACGGTGGTGTCACCGGTGCTGTCCCACCACCGGTACGCACGCTTCTCCACGTCGAACGGGAACTTCAGATACGCCTCGCCCTCGTGGTACGGCTGCTCGTCGCAGCAGTGCACGGGCCGGTTCGTCCGCCGGTCGGTGACCCAGCGGGCGGTCGCGAAGTCCAGTGCGTCGTGCGGATCCGCCGCCGGCAGCGACTTCTCCGTGTCGACGGTCGTCACGATGTCCCAGACGGCGTTGCCGCTGTGCTCGCTCTCGGAGACATCGCCCCGGACCCGCTGGGTGACCGTGATCGGCCGGTCCTCGACCGTCTCCGCCTCGTCGACGTCGAAGTAGTCGCCACTGCCCTTGTAGACGGCGGTCACATCGATGTCGATCGGGTTCACCGCCGCACGCGGTTTGACGTACCACACCAGCATCGGCGCGAGGACAAGAAGGAACACACCGACGCCCAGCAAAACCAGGGAGAGGGGTGAGGCACTACGGCGCATCCGGGACTCCCGTTCGGCACTCGTATTCAGCGCTGCCCGCAGACCGTAGGAGTTCACACCCATGTGCGTCTACGCACCTGGATGACAAAACAGCACCTCGTACGAGCCCGGAGTCGTCGTTTGCCGCGCAGGGCAGCCGCGCAGGGCAGCGGCGCGGTCCGCTGTACCGGGCCCTCGTCCGGATGCGCCCGGCGGGCGGCCACCCCGCCCCTGTGCCAGATTGCGGACTGGAGGAAGGGGTGGCCCCATGGCCCTGCACCAGACCAACAACGAGGACGCGCTCCCGTTCGACGACGTCTACTCGCTGCCCATCAGCGGCCGGGCGCTGCCGAAGTACCAGGTGCCCCGCGGCGTCTCCGACGCGCGCGCCGTCAAGGCCCTGATCCACGACGAGCTGACCCTCGACGGCAACGCCTCGCAGAACCTCGCCACGTTCTGCACCACCTGGGCCGAGCCCGAGGTGCACGCGCTGATGGACGAGTGCCTCGACAAGAACATGATCGACAAGGACGAGTACCCGCAGACCGCCGAGATCGAGAACCGCTGCGTCCACATGCTCGCCGACCTGTGGAACTCACCCGAGGGGGAGACCACCCTCGGCTGCTCCACCACCGGCTCCAGCGAGGCCTGCATGCTCGGCGGCCTCGCCCTGAAGTGGCGCTGGCGCGAACGCCGCCGCGCCGCCGGCAAGCCCACCGACCGCCCCAACATCGTCACCGGCCCGGTCCAGGTCTGCTGGGAGAAGTTCGCCCGCTACTTCGACGTGGAGCTGCGCCAAGTCCCCCTCGAAGAGGACGCGTTGGGGCTGCGCGCCCACCAACTCCGGGACTACGTCGACGAGAACACCATCGGCGTCGTCGCCATCCTCGGCGTCACCTACACCTGCGCCTACGAGCCCGTCGCCGAGTTCGCGGCCGAACTCGACCGCATCCAGCAGGAGACGGGCCTCGACATCCCGATCCACGTCGACGGCGCGAGCGGCGCCTTCGTCGCCCCGTTCCTCCAGCCCGACCTCGTCTGGGACTTCCGGCTGCCGCGTGTCGCCTCCATCAACGCCTCCGGCCACAAGTACGGCATGGCGCCCCTCGGCGTCGGCTGGATCGTCTGGCGCTCGGCCGACCTGCTCCCCGCCGACCTCGTCTTCAGCGTCGACTACCTCGGCGGCGACCTGCCCACCTTCGCCCTCAACTTCTCCCGCCCCGGCGGCGAGGTGGTCGCCCAGTACTACAACCTGCTGCGCCTGGGCCACGAGGGATACAAGGAGGTGCACGGCGCCTGCGCCAAGACCGCCGGCATGCTCGCCGGGAAGCTGCGCGACATGGGCCCCTTCACCGTGCTGCACGACGGACAGGAGGCTCTCCCGGCCGTCTCCTGGACCCTCACCGACCCCAGGAACAGCCCGTTCACGCTGTACGACCTCACCGACCACCTGCGCCGCCGCGGCTGGCAGGTCCCGGCGTACCCGCTGCCCGCCGACCGCGGCGACACGGTCATCGCCAGGGTCCTCGTCCGGCACGGCATCAGCTACGACAAGGTCGTCCTGCTGGCCGAGGACATCCGCAAGGCCGTCGAGCATCTGTCCGCGGGCCCGGCCGCGCACGTCGAGGAGCAGCCGGGCTTCCACCACTGACGCGGGCCGTCAGCCGACCCGTACCTCGTCGACGCGCACCGGCCGGTGGTCGTGCAGCGACAGCGTGCACGCCTCCGCGATCCAGCCCGCCTCCAGCGCGTCCGCGACCGTGCACGGCGAGGGCCGGGTGCCCGCCACGACCTCGGTGAACGCGGTCAGCTCGGCCCGGTAGGCGGCGGCGAACCGGTCCATGAAGAAGTCGTGCGGCGTCCCCGCCGGGAACGTCACCCCCGGCTCCACCGAACGCAGCGGCAGCCGGTCCTCCAGGCCCACGGCGATCGAGTCGTCGAAGCCGTGCAGCTCCATCCGCACGTCGTGCCCCCGGCCGTTGTGCCGGCTGTTGGAGACCACCGCGATCGTGCCGTCGTCGAGGGTGAGCACCGCGCCCGTGGTGTCGGCGTCGCCCGCCTCCCGGATGTAGTCGGCACCCCGGTTGCCGCCGACCGCGTACACCTCGGTCACCTCGCGGCCCGTCACCCAGCGGATGATGTCGAAGTCGTGCACCGAGCAGTCCCGGAAGATGCCACCGGACGCGGCGACATAGGCGGCGGGCGGCGGCGCCGGGTCCAGCGTCGTCGACCGTACGGTGTGCAGGGTGCCCAGCTCACCGCTGCGCACGGCGGCCCGCGCGGCCACGAACCCGGTGTCGAAGCGCCGGTTGTACCCGATCTGGACCGGCACGTCGGACCCCGCGAGCGCCTTGAGCACCTCGACGCCCTCACTCATGGCCTTGGCGACGGGCTTCTCGCAGAACACCGGAACCCCGGCCTCCACCCCGGCCAGAATCAACGCCGGATGGGCGTCGGTGGCAGCGGCGACGACGATCCCGTCCACCCCGGCCGCGAGCAACGCCTCCGGCGAATCCACCACCTCGGCCCCGAACCGCTCCCCGGCGGCTTTGGCCGCGTCCACGAACGGATCGGTCACGACAAGCGACTCGACGACATCGAGCCCGGCCAGGGTCTCGGCATGAAAGGCGCCGATGCGGCCGAGGCCGAGGATTCCGATACGCATGACTGAAACTCCTTGAGCTGAAAACGAAGGGGACTGCAACGCCCTCCAGGGGCGCGGGGCTGTTTCGATTTGCGGCTCCGCCGCGGGGCGCGACCAGCCACAACGGAGCCGCACACGACAACGACACACCGAGTGGCACTCTCCTAGTCGAGCCCCCCCAGCACGTTCTGATCCCAGTCGATCACCGACCCGGTAACCACCCCGGACCTGTCCGAAAGCAGCAGGACAACAAGGTCCGCGATCTCGTCCGGCTGCCCCAGCTTCCCCATCGGCAGCCGCGCAGCGGCCCGCTCACGCCAGTCGTCCCCGGCATCGTGAAACGCCCGCTGCGTCGCGTCCTCCCCCTCCGTGGAGGTCCACCCGATGTTCAGCCCGTTGATCCGCACCCGGTCCCACCGGTGCGCGTGCGCGGCGTTGCGGGTGAGCCCGATCAACCCCGCCTTGGCGGCGACGTACGGCGCCAGAAACGGCTGCCCACCGTGCGCGGAGGACGTGATGATGTTGACGATGGTGCCGGGCGCCCCACGCCCCACCATGTCGGCGACAGCCGCCTGCATCGTGAAGAACGGCGCCTTGAGGTTGATCGCGATGTGCGCGTCGAACAGCTCCGGCGTGGTGTCGAGGAGCGTGCCCCGAGAGGTCAGCCCCGCCGAGTTCACCAGACAGTCGACGCGCCCGTACTCGGCCACGACCCTGGCCACGGACCCCTTCGCCTGCTCGGGATCGGCCAGATCCGCCCGTACGAACAGCGCCTTGCCGCCCGCCGCGGCCAGCTCCGCCACCAGCGCCTCACCGGGCTCGGCGCGCCGGCTCGAGACGGCGACCACGGCCCCCTCACGGACCGCGGCCCGCGCGATCGCCGCGCCGACGCCCTGGCTGCCGCCGCCCACCAGGACGACCTTGTCGTCGAGAAGTCCCATGCTCCTGAGCTCCTTTCAGCTCTCGCGACGCCCGGCCGCGTCCCGCAGGGCGTCCCGCAGCGCCCCGGGCTCCCACTCCCCGCGCAGCGCCCGGCGGACCAGGTCCGCCTGGGAGGGCGGGGCGAGACCGTCGACCGGGGGGTCGCTGTCGAGGTTGGTGGGGAACGGGTAGCCCTCGGCGCTCGCGGCGATCACATGCTCCAGCCAGGACGCGGAGGCACCGTCGGCGCGCCGCTTGAGCAGCACCGGGTAGACGGCGTTCACCACGGCCTCCCGGTCCACCGTCTCCATCGCGCGACCGAACGCGGACGACACCTGGAGGAGGTTGGCCGACCGGCGGACGTCCGCCGAGCGGTTGGTGCCGGCGGCGTGGAACAGCGCCGGGTTGAAGAAGACGGCGTCGCCCTTGGCGAGCGGCAGCTGGACGTGCCGCTCGCCGAAGTAGGCCTGGAACTCCGGCCGCCGCCACGCCAGATAGCCGGGCTCGTACGCCTGCGAGTACGGCAGGTACATCGTGGGGCCGGTCTCGACGGGCATGTCGCAGTGCGCGACCGCGGCCTGGAGGGTGAGGACGGGGGAGAGGCGGTGGACGTGCGCCGGATATCCGGCCGCCGTCGCGTCGGAGAGGAAACCCAGGTGGTAGTCGCGGTGGACGGTCTGGGCGGCGCCGCCCGGGTTGACCACGTTCACCTGGGAGGTGAGCTGGTAGCCGGGGCCGAGCCAGGCCTCGCAGACCAGGGCGAGGACGTCGTTGGCGTAGTAGTCGGCGAACGTCCCGGGGTCGTGCAGGGCCGCCTTCTCCAGCGCGTTCCACACCCGGTCGTTGGCGCCCGGCCGGGCGAAGTGGTCCCCGCCGCCCGCACCCGAGGCCCGCTGCTCCGCGATCAGCGCGTCGAAGACGGCTGTCAGGCGGTCCACCACCGACGGGTCCAGCGCCCCGCGGAAGACCACGATGCCCGGCCCGTCCGTGAGCGCGTGCACCAGCTCGGACTGCACCTCGCGGCGGTCGGCGGTGAGCACATCGCTGTCGTACACCGGGACGTTCCGGTCCACGGAGACCGCGTGCGGGTGGTCGGCGGCGTCGGTGGTCCGCTCGACCAGCGCCCGGAAGGCGTCGAGATCGCAGTCCTGCCCGGAGAGCCAGACGCGTGGGCCTGTTGAGGTGGAGGAGGACATCGTCGTCCCTTCTTCGCAAGGGGCGACGCCGTGACAACCACAACGCCGCCCTGTCATTCTTGTCAGTACAAACCCCTCGAACAACCAGCAGGAAGCCATCAAAAACCCCTCAAGGAGCCGACGTATGGGCCACCCGTTCCCGATCCGGGAGATCGCACGTCAGGCGGGCCTGAGCGAGGCCACCGTGGACCGGGTGCTCAACGGCAGGGGAGGGGTCCGGGAGAGCACCGAGCACGAGGTGCGCCGGGCGATCGCCGACCTCGACCGGCAGCGCACCCAGGTCCGGCTCGTCGGCCGCACCTTCATGGTCGACATCGTGATGCAGGCGCCCGAGCGGTTCAGCACCGCCGTACGGGCCGCCCTGGAGGCCGAACTGCCCTCCCTGCACCCGGCCGTGCTCCGCTCGCGCTTCCACTTCCGCGAGACCGGCCCCGTCCAGGAGCTGGTGCGCACCCTGGACCGGATCGCCCGGCGCGGCTCCCAGGGTGTGATCCTCAAGGCCCCCGACGTCCCCGAGGTCACCGAGGCCGTCGGCCGGCTCACCGCGGCCGGCGTCCCCGTCGTCACGCTGGTCACCGACCTGCCCGCGAGCGCCCGCCTCGGCCATGTCGGCAGCGACAACCGCGCGGCCGGCGCGACCGCCGCGTACCTCGTGGGCCAGTGGCTCGGCGACCGACCCGGCAACATCCTCACCAGCCTGAGCAGCGGCTTCTTCCGCAATGAGGAGGAGCGCGAGATGGGCTTCCGGGCCGCCGTGCGCGCCCGGCACCCCGAACGGGTCCTGGTGGAGATCACCGAGGGCCAGGGCCTGGACGCCACCCAGTACGACCTGGTCCGCGCCGCCCTGGAACGCGACCCGCACATCCGGGCCGTCTACTCGATCGGCGGCGGCAACATCGCCACCCTGCGCGCCTTCGCCGACCTCGGCCGCGAGTGCGCCGTGTTCGTCGCGCACGACCTCGACCACGACAACACCCGGCTGCTGCGCGAACACCGGCTGTCCGCGGTCCTCCACCACGACCTGCGCCAGGACATGCGCGAGGCCTGCCACCTCGTCATGCGGGCCCAGGGCGCACTGCCGCCCGCCGGACCCACCCTGCCGTCCCCGATCCAGGTCGTGACGCCCTACAACCTGCCCCACAACATCCCTACGACGCCGGTACGTTGACCCAGGCGCCGCTCTCCGCCGAGCGGGCCATGGCGTCCAGCGCCGCCGCCGCGCGCACGGCGTCGTCGAGCGTCGCCCCGTGGGGACGGCCCTCGGCGACCGAGTGCAGGAACCGGTACGCCTCGATCACCTTGAGGTCGTCGTAGCCCATGGCGTTGGCCGCGCCCGGCTGGAACGCGGCGAACTCGCCGTCGCCCGGACCGACGTACACCGTGCTGACGGGCTGGTCCTGGTAGGCGGTGCCGCGGCTGACACCCAGCTCGTTCATCCGGCGGAAGTCCCAGAAGACCGCGCCCCTGGTGCCGTGCACCTCGAAGCCGTAGCTGTTCTGCTCGCCGACCGAGACCCGGCAGGCCTCCAGCACGCCCCGGGCTCCCGAGGCGAAGCGCAGCAGGCAACTGACGTAGTCCTCGTTCTCCACCGGGCCGAGTTCGCCGCCCGCCGCGCGGGAGTGGCCCGCGGTGGCGCCGGTCGGCCGGGCCCGCTCCGGCACGAAGACCGCCGTGTCCGCGGTGAGCGCCGCGAGGTCGCCCAGCAGGAACCGGGCCAGGTCGACGCCGTGCGAGGCCAGGTCGCCGAGGACCCCGCTGCCGCCCCGCTCCCGCTCGTACCGCCAGGTCAGAGCACCGTCCGGGTGGGCCGCGTAGTCGCTGAAGAGGCGGATGCGGGCGTGCGTGACCGTGCCGATCTCCCCGGACGTGATCAGGGCGCCGGCCGCCTCCACGGCAGGCGCGTTGCGGTAGTTGAAGCCGACCGCGCCCTGGACGCCGGCCCCGGCGACCGCCGCCGCGACCGCGCCGGCGTCCTCGGCGGTCAGCCCGACCGGCTTCTCGATCCAGATGTGCTTGCCGGCCCCGGCCATCGCGACGCCGATCTCCCGGTGCAGGAAGTTCGGCGCGGTGATGCTGACCGCGCGGATCCGCGGATCGGCCACCACCGCACGCCAGTCGCGGGTCGTCGAGGCGAACCCGAACTGCGCGGCGGCCTCCTCGGCCCGGCCCGGCACCTCCTCCGCGACCGTCACCAGCTCGGGGCGCAGCGCCAGACCCGGGAAGTGGTGCCGCACGCGCGCGTACGCCTGGGTGTGCACCCGGCCCATCCAGCCGAAACCGACCACGGCTACCCCGAGCGCCTCCACCATGACGAACCCTTCATTGGACCGGTCCAGAAGCTTGTCCAGGCCACGATCAGCGCCGGAATTGCCGGTGTCAACCCCTTTGACAACCCGGCGAGCCGCATGGAACGGTCCATCCCATGCGCAGACCGCCGACCATCCGTGACGTGGCCGAACAGGCCGGAGTCTCCAAGTCACTGGTCTCCCTGGTGCTGCGCGGCTCCGACCAGGTGAGCCCCGAGAAGCGGGACGCCGTCCTGCGCGCCGCGAGCGACCTGGGCTACCGGCCGAACGCCGCCGCCCGCAGCCTCAGCGAACGCCGCACCCGGACGGTCGGGGTCCTCCTGAACGATCTGCGCAACCCCTGGTTCGTCGACCTCCTCGACGGACTGAACTCCCTGCTGCACGCGGCCGGCCTGCACATGCTGCTCGCCGACGCCCGCCTCAACCGCCGCGCGGGCCACGACCTGACCGGGCCCTTCACGGACCTCGGTGTCGACGGAGTGGTCGTCGTCGGCACCCTCCCCGACCCCACCGCGCTCGGCCCGGTCGCCGCCCGTCTCCCGGTCGTCGTCGCGGGCGCCCGTGACGAGGTGCCGCCCGGTGTGGACGTCGTCGCCGGTGACGACGAGCGGGGCACCCGGCTGGTCACCGAGCACCTCATCCGGCTCGGCCACCGGCGCATCGCCCACCTCGCCGGCTACGGCGCGGTCGGTGAACTGCGCAGCAACAGCTTCGAGTCGACGATGCGCGAGCACGGTCTGGCGGGGGAGGCCCTGGTCGAACCCTGCGACCTCACCGAGGAGGGCGGCCACCGCGCCGCCGTCCGGCTCCTCGCCCGCGCCGACCGGCCCACGGCCGTCCTCGCCGTCAACGACATCGCCGCCGTCGGTGCCCTCTCGGCCGCCGCCGACCTGGGCCTGGACGTCCCCGGCGACCTCTCGATAGCGGGCTACGACAACACCAGCATCTCCCGCCTGCGCCACGTGTGGCTCACCACCGTCGACAACGCGGGCCACGAGGTCGGCCGCCGCGCCGCCCGCTGTCTGCTCGACCGGCTGGAGACGGGCGGGGGAGCCAGACGGCTCCAGCTGACCGTGCCGACCCTGGAGATCCGCGGCACCACGGGCCCGGTGCGGGACGCCCGGAACGTCACAGGTTGATCGAGTACACCTTCCGCAGCGTCTCGTGCACGGTCCACGTCGTACGGTCGCCCTCGCGCAGGACCGCCATGTCGCCGGGCCCCACCGTGAGCGTCGGCCCGTCCTCGACGTCGATCGTGGCCGAGCCGCTCAGCACCACGAACAGCTCGTCCGCCTCGATGTCCTGGACCACGCCGGGTGTGATCTGCCAGACGCCCCGGATCTGCCGGCCGTCCTCCGACTCCCAGACGACCTTGCCGGTCACCTCCGGCAGCCCGGAGACGACCTGCCCGGGTTCGAGCGGCTCCGGTTCGAGTTCGGCGTCGGGCACGTGCACAACAAAGCTGTGGTCCATACGGCGACCCTAGCCAGCGGCGACCCGCGCGTGACGCCGACAGAGTGTGCGGGATCGGCGGCCCCGGGCGGACACTCCGTCGCGGCCGGGCCCACGGCTCACTGCGTACGCATCCCGCGGGCCCCGCGGCGCGGCCGGCCCCGGCGCAGGTACGAGTAGAGCGAGCCCAGAGCGAACGACTGCACCAGCGCGCTCACCGCGATCCAGCCGACGTACCCGGCCATGTGCACATCGGTCCCGGTCGCCGCCAGCGGCCGGGCGAGCACCAGGGAGGTGGGCGCCGTGAAGAACGCGGGCCAGACCCAGACGAGCCCCGCGTCCCCGGTCTCGTTCAGCAACGGCGTGGCGACACACACCGCGATCGAGGCCCCGACGGCGGTCAGGTACACCGCCGAGGCGGGATTGGCGACGGTCAGACGGACAAGGGCACGACGGTCCATCGGTACTCCCGGTGAGCGGGGACGTGATCAGGTGTCCATCGTCGGCCCGGCACACCGGCCGAGTCGTGAGTAGCCGTACTCATAAGCGGGTGCCCGGCGCACGGGAGAGCACTCGGGGGACCGGTCACCGCCGTACCGCCATGCTCAGCGCGTTCGCCGCCACCACGGCCCCGATCCCCGCCCACTCCGCCGCGCCCAGCCCCTGCCCCAGCACCACCAGGCCCACGAGCGCCGCGAGCACCGGATTGACACTCATGAACAGCCCGAATGTCTGCGCGGGCACCCGGCGCAGCGTGAACATATCGGTCAGATACGGCACCGCGGACGCCAGCACCCCCGCCACCACCGCACACGCCACCGCCTGCGCGCTCGGCGGCCGGTGCAGCGCCACCACCACCCCCACCGGCACGAACATCAGCGCCGACACCCCGGCCGCCGCCGCCGACCCCGTCGCCCCGGGCAGCCGTCGGCCGACCGTGCGGTTGAGGAGGATGTACGCCGCCCAGCAGCCGGCCGCCAGCAGGGCCAGGCCCATCCCGACGTAGTCCGCGGACGGTCCTGGCCGCATCAGGACCACCACACCCGCCGCCGCGACGAGCGCACAGCACGCGTCGAGCCGGCGGCGCGCGGCCGCCAGGGCGATCGCGAGCGGGCCAAGGAACTCCAGGGTCACCGCGAGACCAAGACCCACACGGTCGATCGCGGTGTACAGACTGAGGTTCATCGTGCCGAAGACCAGCGCGAGCAGCAGCACCGGCCACCACTGCCGCCAGGTGAACTCCCGTACGCGCGGCCTGCCGACGGTCAGCAGTACGGCGGCGGCCACGTACTGGCGCACGGCCACCACACCCACCGGGCCCAGCACCGGGAAGGCCAGCGCGCCGATCGCGGCACCGACCTGGTTGGACAGACCGCTGCCGGTCATGGCGAGGGCCCCGGCCAGCGGCCGTTCGGAGTGCTCCTGGGGGAGCGGGTGCGCGGTCCGTGTGCGTACGGGAGCGGTTCGCATGGCCCGATCGTGCGCGCGGCCCGCGATTGCGCAAAATGAATAGGTCGACCGATCTATACGCTGGGCGTATGGATCTGGAACTGCGGCAGCTGCGCTGTCTCGTCGCGATCGTCGACGAGGGCACCTTCACCGACGCCGCCCACTCCCTCGGCGTCTCCCAGGCCGCCGTCTCCCGCACCCTGGCATCGCTCGAAAACGCCCTGGGCGTACGGCTGTTGCGGCGCACCTCCCGCGAAGTGGCACCCACCGCCACCGGACTGCGGGTCGTGGCACACGCCCGGCGGGTGCTCGCGGAGGTCGAGGAACTGGTCGGCGAGGCGACCTCCGGGCCCGCCCGGCTGCGGATCGGCTACGCCTGGGCGGCGCTCGGCCGGCACACCCTGCCCTTCCAGCGCCGCTGGAGCACCGCGCATCCGGACACGGAACTGCACCTGGTGCGCTCGAACTCGCCCACCGCCGGTCTGCTGGAGGGCAGTTGCGATCTCGCGGTGGTCCGCCGGGCCGTGGACGTGCGGCGGTTCGACTCGGTGATCGTGGGCCTGGAGCGACGGCTGTGCGCGCTGTCCTCCGAGGATCCGCTGGCCCGCCGCCGTTCGCTACGGCTCGCCGAACTGGCCGGACGCACACTCCTGATCGACCGCCGCACCGGCACCGCCACCCCCGACCTGTGGCCCCCCGACGGCCGGCCCGAGACCGAGGAGACCCATGACGTCGACGACTGGCTCACCGTGATCGCCACCGGCCGCTGCATCGGCCTGACCGCCGACTCCACCGCCCACCAGTACCGCCGCCCCGGCATCGCCTACCGCCCGGTCCGGGACGCCGAACCCGTCGCCGTACGCCTCGCCTGGTGGCGCGACGACCCGCACCCGGCCGCCCCCGCGGTGGTCGAACTGCTGACGGCCCTCTACCGGGCGGGCTGAGGCCGGAAGCCCGGCCACCCACGAAGCATCAGTAGTGACTTATATAAGCGACCGGTGATACTGTCGCGCCATGCACGCCTTCGATGTGCTCGGCGACCCCGTGCGCCGCAGGATCCTGGAGCTGCTCGCGGACGGCGAGATGACGTCCGGGGCGGTCAGTGAGGTCATCCGCGAGGAGTTCGGGATCTCACAGCCCGCGGTCTCGCAGCATCTGAAGGTGCTGCGGGAGAACGGTTTCGCGACCGTGCGCCCCGACGGCACCCGGCGCCTCTACGCGGTCGACTCCGCACCGCTGCGGGACGTCGACGTCTGGCTGGACCGCTTCCGCCGCTTCTGGACCCCCCGACTGGACGCCCTGGGCACCGAACTGGCCCGCGGCAGACGCGAGCGCCGCCTGGGCGGCGAGGAACCACCGAGGAGCAACCCGTGATCGACGTGACCCACCAGATCAACGCCGTGCACCGCCAGGTCGGCACCCGCCTCTTCAAGGCCGGCGAGGCGCGGATCGTCACCGTCAGCCAGACCTACGAGTCCCCGCTGGAGGACGTCTGGGACGCCTGCACCAACACCGAGCGCCTGCCGCGCTGGTTCGCGCCGGTCTCCGGCGAACTCGCACTCGGCGGCCGGTACGCGATCGAGGGCAACGCCTCCGGCACCGTCGAGCGCTGCGACCCGCCCAAGGGTTTCTTCGTCACCTGGGAGTACGGCGGCGAGGTCAGCTGGGTCGAGCTGCGGCTGACACCGGAGAGCGAGGACCGTACCCGCTTCGAACTGGACCACATCGCGCACGTCGACGACGAGCGGTGGGCCCGGTTCGGACCCGGCGCGGTCGGCATCGGCTGGGACCTGTCCGTCATGGGCCTCTTCCGGCACCTGGCCGGTCAGCCGCAGGTCGGTCCCGCCGAGGCCGAGGCGTGGAGCCTGTCCGACGAGGGCAAGGCGTTCGTCACGGCCGCGGGCGAGGGCTGGTACGAGGCGAGCGTGGCGGCCGGCGAGGACGCGGGGGCGGCCCGCGCCATGGCCGACCGGACCATCGCCTTCTACCGGGGTGAGGTTCCCGGGGACGCGCACTGACGAGGGTTCCTGTGGTGGCGAGGTGAGGGGGGGCGGCCTGCGGGCCGCCCCCCTCGGCGTTCAGCGGGACGTGCGTACGCCGTCCAGCACGATGCCCATCACACGGTCGCGCTGCGCGTCGTCCACGAAGGCCGTCGAGGTGATGCCCGCGACCATCCGCACCAGGTCGCCGAAGTCCATGTCGGGACGGACGACACCGGCCCGCTGGGCCCGCTCGAACAGCGGGGTGCCCGCCGCGTACATCGAGTCGCGGCAGGTCAGCAGGACGTCCGACTCGCTGTCGAGCGCGTCGCGGATGGCCCGCTTGGTCACCATGTAGGCCGCGAACCGCTCCAGCCACGTGGTCAGCGCCTCCCACGGCTCCCGGTCGGCGACCTCCTCGGCCGCCCGGCACAGCTCGTTGACCTCCTCCGCGTACACACTCTCGAAGAGGTGCCGGCGGGTCGGGAAGTTGCGGTAGAGGGTGCCGATGCCCACGCCGGCCCGCCGCGCGATGTCCTCAAGGGAGGCCTCGGAGCCGTGCTCGGCGAAGGCGTCGCGCGCCGCCGCCAGCAGGGCGTCGTAGTTGCGCGCGGCGTCCTTGCGCTGCGGCCGCCGGGACGCCACGAACTCGCTCAGCGCGTACGTCGGCGATGTCATGGCGGCCTCCCGAGCGACCCGGATTGAAACGGAGGGTGGCCTCCGGTAGAGTGGAGGCGTACCTCCACTTTAGCAGTGCGGGGAGATTCCGCCGTGGGCGAGTGCGGCCGCACCCGCCCACGAGACGACATCCCCGTCCGCGCATCCCCCAACGTTCACGACCGCCACCGAGCGGCCGTCGGTGTACCCACCGATCGGGAAGGCTGTTCATGTCCCGCACGTCCTCCCGCCTCACCTTCGCGGTCCTCGCGACGGGTGCGGGCGTCTTCTCCATGCTCCAGTCGCTGATCGCGCCGGCCCTGCCGACCGTCCAGCACGCACTGGACACCTCACAGACCACCGTGACCTGGGTGATGACGGCGTATCTGCTGTCCGCCTCGGTCTTCACCCCGATCCTCGGCCGGGTCGGCGACCTGATCGGGAAGAAGCGCACGCTCGTGGCCGTCCTGGTCACCGTGCTGGTCGGCTGTCTGCTCGCCGCGCTCGCCCCGAACATCGGGATGCTGATCGTCGCCCGGGTCGTCCAGGGTGTCGGCGGCGCGCTGTTCCCGCTGTCCTTCGGCATCATCCGGGACGAGTTCGCGCCCGGCATGGTCAGCCGCAGCATCAGCAACCTGTCCGCCGTGATCGCCGCCGGCGGCGGGGTCGGCATCGTGGCCGCCGGCCCGATCGTCTCCGCGCTCGACTACCGCTGGCTGTTCTGGATCCCGGTCGCGATCGTCGCCGCCACCGTCTTCATCGCCGCCCGCCATGTGCCCGAGTCGCCCAGCCGGGCCGAGGGGAGTGTGAACTGGCTCGGTGCCGTGCTGCTCTCCGCCTGGCTCGTCGCCCTGCTGCTGCCGCTCAGCCAGGCCACCGTGTGGGGCTGGGGCTCGGCCCGGGTGATCGGCCTGTTCGCCGCCGCCGTGGTGCTGTTCGTGCTGTGGCTCTACGCCGAGGCGCGCTCCCGCACCCCGCTGATCGACCTGCGGGTCATGCGGCTCCCCGCGGTGTGGACCACCAACACGGCCGCCCTGCTGTTCGGCGCCGGCATGTACGCGATCTGGACCTTCCTCCCCGGGTTCGTCCAGACACCGTCCTCGGCCGGATACGGCTTCGGCGCGAGCGTCACCACCGCCGGACTGCTGATGCTGCCGATGCTCCTCGCGATGTTCCTCTCCGGGGTGCTCAGCGGGCGTCTGGAGCCGATCGTCGGCGCCAAGGCACTGCTCATCACGGGCGCCTCGCTCGGCGCAGTGGCCTGCGGCTTCCTCGCCCTCTGGCACAACGCGCAGTGGCAAGTCGCCTTCGTCGCCGGGGTGTTCGGCCTCGGCATCGGTCTCGCCTTCGCCGCCATGGCCAACCTCATCGTCGGCAGTGTGCCGCCCGCCCAGACCGGCGCCGCGACCGGCATGAACGCCAACATCCGCACCATCGGCGGCTCCATAGGCGCCGCCGTCACCTCGGTCCTGGTCACCGGCCACGTCCAGCCGAGCGGTCTGCCCTACGACTCCGGGTACACCCACGGCTTCACCCTGCTCGCGGTGCTGCTCCTCGCCGCCGCCCTGGCCGCGTTCCTGGTGCCGGCCACCCGGTCCGGGGCCAAGGCCCGCGCCGCCGGGCAACCGGTGACGGCCGAGGTCAGGTCCGTGGACGTCACCTCCGTGGAGGGGGAGGCGGCGACGGTGGCCTCGGGGCCGCGGACCTGACGGACCCGGGCGCCGTCCCGACCGCCCCGTGCAGGCCGCCCCGTGCAGGCCGCGGCCGCACGGGGCGGTCCCGCGGATGCGGTAGGGTTGACCTGCACGATCACGCGTCAACGGCGTGACGGGCAACGGGACGTGGCGCAGCTTGGTAGCGCACTTGACTGGGGGTCAAGGGGTCGCAGGTTCAAATCCTGTCGTCCCGACGGTGCACAGAAGCCGTCGGAGGCCGTTCTCTCCACAAGGAGAGGGCGGCCTTTCGTATGTCGCGGGCCGCGTTCAGGCGTCAACGTCTGTCCAGCGCTTTACGTCGATGCCAGAGTGACCCACCGTATGAACCGGACTCATTCCGTCGGCGAGAGGGAGTGCATCGTGACCGATCCGTCGTCGCGCGTGTCGGGGCAGGCGGAGGACGAGGCGTCACGCCCCTACCGGCCGGGGTACGAGCTGGTGGCCGAGCAACTGCTGGAGTACATCACCGAGCAGGGCCTCCAGCCCGGTGACCGGCTCCCCACCGAGCGGGGCCTCGCCGAGATCCTGGGCGCGACCCGCAATGTCACGCGGGAGGCCGTGAAGGTCCTGGCGGCGATCGGCCGGCTCAGTGTGCGGCGGGGTGCGGGCATCTTCGTGGCGGAGGGCTCCGGCGGTCCGGTGGACGACCAGTTCCTCCGGTTCCGGCCGACGAGTATGGAAGACGTCCTGATGCTCCTCGACTACCGGTCGGTGATCGAGGCGGAGACGGCCCGCCGTGCCGCCGGCCTTGCCACTCCCGCGCAGGTGCGGGCCATCAAGGACCACGCCCGGGCGACGTTGGACGCCGCCACGCAAAATGACGCGGACGCCTTCGCGCGGGCCGACGCTGCCTTCCACGACACGGTCGGCGCCGCCTCGCACAACGTGTTCCTACGGTCGAGCGTCGCGGGTGTGCGGCGGCTGGCCGGACAGTCCGACGTGCTGCTCTTCCACGGGGACGCGCCCGGGTCGCTGGAGGTCGCGGGGCGGCAGCATCTCGCCGTGGCGGAGGCGGTCGCCGCGGGGGAGGCCGCACTCGCCGAGGAACGGATGCTGGAACACATCGCCACCACGCAGAGCCAGTTCGAGCGGAAGATCCGCGACCGGCTGTTCGACCTGGGCGACCGCGCGGTCCCCGGGGTGCGGGCCGACGACAATTCCGCGGATTCCTCGCCGCCGCATACTTCGGCTTCCCGGTAGCCGCACCCGCATGTCTCTTCCGTCCGCCCGCAGCACCACACGTCTGCCGCCGCGAAGAACCTCACAGCCGTCCTGTCCGCGGCCGACGCCCACGGGAAGCTCCACAAGGCCAGGTTGACCGGGCCGGACACCCGACAGCCGTACGTCACGGGGGAGTTGCGGACCCGCGCCCGCCCCACAACCGCGCTGTCACACCTCTTGCCGCCGTCCCACCGCCACTGCTATTTCTCATTGTTAGGAAAGTTTCCTTACCAATCCGGCTTCGTCGTCAACGAGATGGAGATCATGGTGAGACCCCCACGCACCACCCGACCGCGCTTCTGGGCACGGTCCGTTCTCCTCGCAACAGCCCTCACCGGTGCCCTGGTCGCGCCCAGCGCGGCCGCCGACACCGCCGCCGCGCCACCCCCCGCGGCACCACCCGCCGCTGCCGCGGTCCAGACCTACGAGGCGGAGAGTGCCACCGTCTCGCAGGGCGTCGTGGAGTCGAACCACACCGGCTTCACCGGCAGCGGCTTCGTCAACTACGACAACCTCACCGGCAGTTACGTCGAGTGGAACGTCAACGCCGCCACGGCGGGCAACGCCACCCTCGCGCTGCGCTTCGCCAACGGCACCACCGCCAACCGCGCGATGGACATCCGCGTCAACGGCACCCTCGTCTCCACCGGCAGGGCCTTCAACTCCACCGGCGCCTGGACGAGTTGGAACACCAGCACCCTCACCGCCGCACTCCGGGCGGGCAACAACACCATCCGCGCCACCGCCACCACCTCCAACGGTGGGCCCAACGTCGACCACCTGACCGTCGACATCGGAGGCACGGTGCCGCCCGGCACCACCCCCGTGGGCGCCAACGGCCAGCTCAGGGTCTGCGGCACCAAGCTCTGTAACCAGTCCGGCAACCCCATCCAGCTGCGCGGTATGTCCACCCACGGCACCCAGTGGTACGCGCAGTGTCTGACGTCCGGTTCGCTCAACGCGCTCGCCACGGACTGGAACGCCGACGTGCTCCGCGTGTCGACGTACGTCCAGGAAGGCGGTTACGAGACCGACCCGCGCAAGTTCACCGACCTCGCGCACCGGCTCATCGAGGACGCCACCAGCCGCGGTATGTACGTGATCGTGGACTGGCACATGCTCACCCCGGGCGACCCCAACGCCAACCTGTCCCGGGCCCGCACCTTCTTCACCGAGATCGCCAACCGGCACAAGGACAAGCCCAACGTCCTCTACGAGATCGCCAACGAGCCGTCCGGCGTCTCCTGGAGCACGATCAAGTCCTACGCCGAGCAGATCATCCCGGTGATCCGCAACATCGACAACAACGCCCCGGTCCTCGTCGGGACGCGCGCCTGGTCCTCCCTCGGTGTCTCCGAGGGCGGCAACGAGACGGAGGTCGTGAACAACCCCGTCAACGCCTCCAACATCATGTACACCTTCCACTTCTACGCGTTCTCGCACCGCGAGGACTACCTCAACACCCTCTCCCGGGCCGCCGACCGGATCCCCATGTTCGTCACCGAGTTCGGCACCCAGAACTACGCGGGCGAGGGCTCGAACGACTTCTCCATGTCCCAGCGGTACATCGATCTGATGGCCAGCAAGAAGATCTCCTGGGTCAACTGGAACTTCTCCGACGACGGACGCTCCGGCGCCGTCTTCAACGAGGGGACGTGCAACTCCGGCGGCCCCTGGACCGGCACCTCGTCCCTGAAGCAGGCCGGTGTCTGGATCCGAGACCGCATACGGACGCCGGACTCGTTCCCGACCGGCTGAGTCATCCGTACGACGGCGTGAGAAACGCGCCCCGGGCTCCCCTCCAAGGGGGTCCGGGGCGTTGCCGTGCCGGACGCCGGAGGTGAGCGCACACGACCGGTCCGTGGACGCGGTCTTGACGCCGGACGAGGGGCGATCGACACTCCAGTAGGGAATCCTAGCGAACGGGTAGGGAATCATGGGGCGCGTTGAAGCGGTTGCCGGCCGGGCGAGTCACAGGCCCCGGCGGTCGCCCCTGCTCACCTCCCGCCGTCACATCGACCTGCTGCGTGTGTGCAGCGCGATCAGCCACCGGGGCTGAGCCCGGAGAGACGTCCGCCACCGGGGGCCGGCGACCCCAACAGGCCGCTCACCGCCCCCACATTGGCCGCACACAGGCCCCCCGTACTGCGCGTCGAGCCCGTCGCGCGTCCGTCCGCGCGCCCGATTCCGGGGAGACCCATGACTGTCACACCGTCCGCAGCCACCCGTTCGACCGCGTGTACCACCCCCGCGTTCCGGGGCCGGATCGGCCGCGACGCACGCAGCGGGCACTACGCCGTGCCGCGCCGCTACCGGCTCCACCTCTCGCCCGCCGACCCCGCCGGACTGCGCGTCGCCGTCACCCACACCCTGCTCGGCCTCGCCGACTGCTGTCCCGTCACCCTGCTGCCCGCCGTCCCGGACCGCCCCGGCGGCGGCCACGCGGAACTGGAGCCCCTGTACGAGGCGAGCGCCCACCGGTACGCCGGACCCGCCCTCGCGCCCGTGCTCGTCGACGACTGGTCCGGCCGGATCGTCAGCTCCCACGCCCCCGACATCGTCCGCGACCTCGCCCGCCACTTCGGCGCCGACCGCCCCGCCCTGCACCCGTGCGGGCTGGACGCGGCCATCGAGGACGTCGAGCGGCTGTGCGCGGACGGCGTCGAGGCGGCCGCACAGTACGCGGGGGAGGCCGGCACCGACGCCGCCGAACGCGCCACCGCCGCCGAGGCGTTGCTCACCTCGCTGACCGAGCTGGAGCGACGGCTCGCCGTACAGCCGTATCTCCTCGGCGACCGGCTCACCGCCGCCGACGTCGTGCTGTGGGTGACCCTGGTCCAGCTCGACACCGTGCACCGGCACCACCTCGACGCCGGGGTCGTGCACCGTGTCGCCGGCCACTCCGCGCTGTGGGACCACGCGCGCCGGCTGACCGCCCACCCCGCCTTCGGCGCCCACCTCGACCTCGACGGCATCGCCCGCCGCCACCAGGCGCACTGCCGCGGCCTGGAAGGGGCCGGAGCGGCCGTCCAGATCCTGGACTGGGCCGTCCACGCGACCGGCGCGGGGGGCGCGCGGCTGCGGGCCGACCGGTCCTGAACCCGTCCCACCCAGTGGACCGGCATTGACATCCGCTCGACCGTCGGCCTTAACTTTCGGACACCTGCCCCGACTTCGGTACCAGGCCTGACCTGGTCCCTTCCGGGGCCGCGACCACGAAGGACGACGGACATGCACGCAGCGACGAGGACGGCAGCACGCCGCTCCCACGGCTGCGTACGCCCGCGTACGAACCGTCTGGTCGCCGATCGCGCCGTAGATCTGCTCCGCGTCAGCAGCGCACTGTGTACCGCCTCGGGCCGAGCCCGCCGCCGGGTCTGACCACACCCTCCCCGGCCTCGCACCCGACGGCCACCGCACCGCGGTGAGCCGTCCCCGCCCGCCCGAACCCCCGGTCCCGTGCGCCCCGCGCGCCGTCCACCCGTACCGCGGCCCTCCTCCGGGCCGCCGGTGCGGCGCGGGCGCGCGTGACCCGCCGCGGCTCCGGGGCGTTCCCTCCGAGCCGGAGTCCACCATGAGTGAACCCCCGGGCGCCGCCGTGTCCCTCGCCGAGGCGCCGACGCCACCCGACACCCCGTCAAAACCCCTCACCGCACAGCGGGTTCAGCCACTGCGCCGCCCCGGGCGGTGGATCGCCACCGCCGTCGTCCTCGTGGTGGTCGCCCAGTTCGTGCACGGCCTGGCGACCAACCCCTTCTACCAGTGGGACCGCTTCGGCTACTGGTTCCTGCGCCCCACCATCCTCGACGGCCTGCTGATCACCCTCGAAGTCGCCGCCTACAGCGCTGTCCTCGGACTGCTCGGCGGCATCCTGCTCGCCCTCGCCCGGCTGTCCAGGAGCCCGGTGCTGCGCGCGGTCAGCTGGACGTACATCTGGGCGCTGCGCTCGATCCCCCTGATCGTGGTGCTGCTCTTCCTCTACAACTTCAGCGCCCTGTACCGCACGCTCAGCCTCGGCGTCCCGTTCGGACCCGCCTTCCTCACCTTCGACGAGTCACGGCTCGCCACCGACATGGTGGTCGCCGTCATCGGCCTCAGCCTCAACGAGGCCGCCTACGCCGCCGAAGTGGTCCGGGGCGGCATCCTCTCCGTCGACCAGGGCCAGCACGAGGCCGCCTCGGCGCTCGGACTGCCCAAGCGCTACCAGTTCCGGCGGATCGTCTTCCCACAGGCCCTGCGCTCCATCACCCCCAACTACGTCAACCAGCTCATCGGCCTGATCAAGAGCACCTCCCTGGTCTTCTACGTCTCACTGCTCGACCTCTTCGGCTCCGCGCAGACCATGGGCGCCACCTACCCCGGCGACATCGTCCCGCTGCTGCTCGTCGTCACCGTCTGGTACCTGATCCTGACCAGCGTGGTCTCCGTCATCCAGTTCTACGTCGAGCGGTACTACGCCCGGGGAGCCACCCGCACCCTGCCGCCGACCCCGCTGCAACGACTCCGTACCGCCGTGCGCGACGTACGGGAACGCGCCCGCAGGGAGACCGCCGTATGACTGCCACCGCTGCCACCGCCACCGTCTCCACGAACACCACCGTCTCCGCCGTGCCCGCCGCCGTCGAGGTGCACGGGGTGCACAAGTGGTACGGCGCCCACCGGGTCCTCGACGGCATCGACCTGACCGTGCGGCCCGGCGAGGTCACCGTCATCCTCGGCCCGTCCGGCTCCGGCAAGTCCACCCTGCTGCGGGTCATCAACCACCTGGAGAAGCCCGAGATCGGGTACGTCAGCGTCAACGGCGAACTCATCGGCGTACGCCGCCACGGCGAAGGGCTCAAGGAGCTGAGTGAGCGGGCCATCCTCGGCCAGCGCGGGCGGATCGGCTTCGTCTTCCAGAACTTCAACCTCTTCCCGCACCTCACGGCCGTCGACAACGTGGCCGCCGCGCCCGTCGCCACCGGCCGCACGGGCAAGGCCGAGGCGTACAAGCTGGCGCTCTCGCTCCTCGACCGGGTCGGACTCGCCGACAAGGCGGACGCCTATCCGCGCCAGCTGTCCGGCGGCCAGCAGCAGCGGGTCGCCATCGCCCGCGCCCTCGCGCTGCGCCCCGGCGTGATCCTCTTCGACGAGCCGACCTCCGCCCTCGACCCCGAACTCGTCGGCGAGGTGCTCGCCGTGATCAAGGACCTGGCCACCAGCGGCACCACCCTCGTCGTCGTCACCCACGAGATCGGCTTCGCCCGCGAGGTCGCCGACCGGGTCGTCTTCCTCGACGCCGGCCGCATCGTCGAACAGGGCCCGCCCTCCGAGGTGCTCGACAAACCGCAGCACGAACGGACCAGGGACTTCCTCAGCAAGGTCCTCTGAAGCAAGGGCCGCTGCCCGGCGCCCCCTCCCGCCAAGACCGTAAAGACTCCACAGACAGGAACCGTCATGCCCAGCGCCCTCTCCCGCCGCCACCTCCTGCGCGGACTCACCGCCGCCTCCGCGCTCGCCGCGCTCACCCCGGTCCTCTCCGCCTGCGGCGGCGAGAGCGACGCCGCCACCACGACCGACGCGGCCGGTACGGTCACCATCGGCCGGCTCTCCAACGGGGCCGCCAAGGAGACCTCGCTCAAGGTCGCCGAGGTGAAGTCGATCAGCGCCCTGCTGCCCGACGCCGTCAGAAAGCGCGGCACCCTGGTCGTCGGCTCCGGCTCCCTGCCGTCCGGCAATCCACCGCTCGGCTACATAGGCGACGACCAGAAGACCCTCACCGGCTCCGAGCCCGACTTCGGCCGGCTGGTCGCCGCGGTGCTCGGCCTCAAGCCCGAGGTGTCCAACTCCACCTGGGAGAACCTCTTCATCGGCATCGACAGCGGCAAGGTCGACGTGGCGATCTCCAACGTCACCGTCACCGAGGAGCGCAAGAAGAAGTACGAGTTCGCCTCCTACCGCAAGGACGACCTCGCCTTCGAGGTGCCCAAGGACAGCGACTGGAACTTCGACGGCGACTACCGCAGCCTCGCCGGCAAGACCGTCACCGTCGGCAACGGCACCAACCAGGAGAAGATCCTCCTGGAGTGGAAGGCGAAGCTCGCCGAGGAGGGCAAGGACCTCACGGTCAAGTACTACCAGGAGACCAACAGCCTCTACCTGGCCCTCACCAGCGGCAAGGTCGACGCCTACTTCGGCCCCAACCCGAGCCTCAGCTACCACGCCACGAAGACCGCCGGCACACCCAACGCGACGCGGATCGCGGGCCAGTTCTCCGGCGCCGGCGAGACCCTCCAGGGCCTGATCGCCGCGACGGCCAAGAAGGGCAGCGGCCTCGCCGAACCCCTCGCCGCCGCCATCAACCACCTCATCGAGAACGGGCAGTACGCCCAGTGGCTGAAGGCCTGGAACCTCTCCGCCGAGGCCGTCGAGAAGTCCGAGGTGGACCCGCCCGGCCTGCCCCTGGACAACTCCTGACCCGCCCGCAGGCAAGTAGGAAGGCACCCCTCGTGTCCGCTGACCCCTCCGCCGATCCCTCCGCCGACTCCCCGCTGCATCTCGCCGTCGCCCTGGACGGCACCGGCTGGCATCCCGCCTCCTGGCGCGAACCGGTGTCCCGTCCGGGGGAGTTGTTCACCGCCGACTACTGGGCCGACCTGGTCGCCGAGGCCGAGCACGGGCTGCTCGACTTCGTCACGATCGAGGACGGCCTCGGCCCGCAGACCTCCCGGTTCCTCGACCCCGACGACCGCACCGACCAGGTACGCGGCCGGCTCGACGCCGTACTGATCGCCTCCCGCGTCGCCCCGCTGACCCGGCACATCGGCCTGGTGCCGACCGTCGTCGCCACCCACACCGAGCCGTTCCACATCTCCAAGGCCATCGCCACCCTCGACTACGTCAGCACCGGCCGAGCGGGACTGCGGGTGCAGATCACCGCCCGTCCCGACGAGGCCGCCCACTTCGGCCGCCGCACCATCCCCAGGATCGAGGCGTACGAGGCCCCGGAGACCCAGGAGCTGGTCGCCGACCTGTTCGACGAGGCCGCCGACCATGTCGAGGTGGTGCGCCGGCTGTGGGACAGCTGGGAGGACGACGCCGAGATCCGCGACGAGGCGACCGGCCGCTTCGTCGACCGCGACAAGCTGCACTACATCGACTTCGAGGGCCGCCGATTCAGCGTCAAGGGCCCCTCCATCACCCCGCGCCCGCCGCAGGGCCAGCCGCCGGTCACCGCCCTCGGGCACGCCACCGTGCCCTACCGGCTCATCGCCCGCCAGGCCGACGTCGGGTACGTCACCCCGCACGACACCGACCACGCCCGCACCATCGTCGCCGAGATCCGCGCCGAACAGGTCGCCGCCGGCCGCGCCGACGAACCCCTGCACGTCTTCGCCGACCTCGTGGTCTTCCTCGACGACGCCGCCGCCGCGGCCCACGCACGCCGGGAACGGCTCGACGCGCTCGCGGGGGAGCCGTACACCAGTGACGCCCGGGTCTTCGCCGGCACCCCGGCCCAACTCGCCGACCTGCTCCAGGAGTTCCGGGCGGCGGGGCTGAGCGGGTTCCGGCTGCGGCCCGCCGTGGTCGGCCACGACCTGCCCCTGATCAGCCGCGGGCTCGTGCCCGAACTCCAGCGCCGGGGCGCCTTCCGCCGGGCCTACGAGGCGGACACCCTGCGCGGTCTGCTCGGGCTCGCGCGCCCCGCCAACCGCTACGCCGCAGCCACGGCAGTCTGAGCCGGAGGGACGACCGACCATGAGCAAGCCCAAGAAGCAGATCCATCTGGCCGCCCACTTCCCCGGCGTCAACAACACCACCGTGTGGAGCGACCCGGAGGCCGGCAGCCACATCGAGTTCAGCTCCTTCGCGCACTTCGCGCGGACCGCCGAACGCGCCCGGTTCGACTTCCTGTTCCTCGCCGAGGGCCTGCGCCTGCGCGAACAGGGCGGCAGGATCTACGACCTCGACGTCGTCGGCCGCCCCGACACGTTCACCGTGCTCACCGCGCTCGCCGCCGTCACCGAGCACCTCGGCCTCACCGGCACCATCAACTCCACCTTCAACGAGCCCTACGAGGTGGCCCGCCAGTTCGCGAGCCTCGACCATCTCTCCGGCGGCCGCGCCGCCTGGAACGTCGTCACCTCCTGGGACGCGTTCACCGGCGAGAACTTCCGGCGCGGCGGCTTCCTGCCGCAGGGCGAGCGCTACTCCCGCGCCAAGGAGTTCCTGGCCACCGCACACGAACTGTTCGACTCCTGGCGCGGCGACGAGATCGTCGCCGACCAGGCCGCCGGGATCTTCCTGAACGACGCCAAGGCGGGCGCCTTCGTCCACCAGGGGCAGCACTTCGACATCCACGGCCGGTTCAACGTGCCGCGCAGCCCGCAGGGCCGGCCGGTGATCTTCCAGGCCGGGGACTCCGAGGAGGGCCGCGAGTTCGCCGCGGCCGGCGCCGACGCCATCTTCAGCCGGCACGCCACGCTGGACGCCGGGCGCGCCTTCTACACCGACGTGAAGTCCCGGCTCGCCAAGTACGGCCGCCGCGGCGACCAGCTGCTGATCCTGCCCGCCGCCAGCTTCGTCCTCGCCGACACGGATGCCGACGCCGAGGAACTCGCCCGGCACGTGCGCCGGCAGCAGGTCAGCGGCGCGACCGCGATCAAGCACCTGGAGTTCGTCTGGAACCGGGACCTGTCCGCCTACGACCCCGACGGCCCGCTGCCCGACATCGACCCGCTGCCCGGCGAGAACACCGTGGCCCGGGGCCGCGCCCAGGTGCGGATGTACCGCGACCCGGTCGCCACCGCCCGTGAGTGGCGCGAGCTGGCCGCCGCCCACAACTGGTCGATCCGCGACCTGGTCATCGAGACCGGCAACCGGCAGAACTTCGTCGGCTCGGCGCGGACGGTCGCGGCGACCATCGACGAGTACGTCCAGTCCGACGCCAGTGACGGCTTCATCCTCGTCCCGCACATCACCCCGGGCGGCCTCGACGCGTTCGCCGACACGGTCGTACCGCTGCTCCAGGAGCGCGGGGTGTTCCGCACCGAGTACGAGGGGACGACCCTGCGCGACCACCTGGGGCTCGCGCACCCGGACGAGCCGTCGGTCGGGCGCGCGGCCTCCTGAAGCCCTGGGCCCGGTGTGGCGAGGTGGGGCCTCGTTTCCCTCCCCCGAAGGTAACGAGACCCCACCGCTCCCCCGGTGCCGGACAGTGGTCCAGCCGCCCGCGTGGCGCGGTCGTGTGCCTCACCAGCACATGACCGCCGTCTCGCCCGAACCCCAGCCGGAGTACAGGCGCACACGGACGAAGTAGCGGCGGCCCCTGACGAGCCGGGCCGTGAGCGTGGCGTTGTGCGGTGCGCCGCCGTCGTCGTCACCGGCGACGAAGCGCGGTTCGCCGTCCCGCTCCTCGAACAGGACGGTCACGGCGTCCCCGGCGCCGAAGACCGCGACCGTGTACTCGCGGGTCTGCGGCGGCTCGATCCGGAAGTCCGCCTGCTCGCCCGGTCCGAGCCGCAGCGGCGCCGAGCGGAACGGCACCAGCTCCGGCGCCGGCGGCGCGGTGAGCGACGGATACCAGCGGAGCGCGAACTCCTTGTCCAGCGCGGACAGCGTCCCCGGCGGGGTGAGCCCCGCACGGAACCGCTCCGGCTCCAGGATCAGGCCCGACGAGAACGGATACTCCATGATCGACTGCGGGTCCCACAGCGAGCCGTTGACCTCGTCGCGGTCCAGCTTGCGCAGGATGTTGAAGAACGTGGTGTCGCGGTCCCAGAAGTTCGGCGGGCCCGCCAGGTCGGCGTAGACCGCCTCGTCGTCCCAGTGGATGCCCGCGAACGGGCTCTGGTGCTCGTGCAGCATCCCCAGCGCGTGCCCGATCTCGTGCAGCGCGGTGGCGCGCTCGCCGGGCGCGGTGAGATCCCAGCCGAGGTTCATCGTCCGCTCGTTCTGGCCGAGCCGGAGCGCGTCGCGGCCCACCGTGGACCAGGAGCCGTCGCCGAGCTGGAACCCGATCCGCAGTTCCGCCTCCGAGCGGTCGGAGACCTCCGCGAAGGACACCCCGAGGCCGAGCCCCTGCCACTCCTCGAAGCAGCCCCGGACCACGTCCTGCTGCTCCTTGGCGCCGACCCACGACACCCGCCGGGTCTCCCCGGTCCCCGGCACCGGGATGACCGAGCCGTCGCCGTCGCCGTCGAAGAAGTAGTAGTGCAGGACCGTGCCGTTGACCCACATCGGCCGTCCGCCGATGAGCGCGCTGAGCCGCTCCGCGGCCAGCCCCGGTGCGAACGCGGGGGCCGGCTGCTGCGGGAGCGAGCAGTAGCGACCGGTCATGCACCCAGACTGCCGCCAACCGGGCCCGGCGACTTGAGTCGAGGTCTACTCAAGTCGCCGTGTATCAGATCTGAGTAGCCGCGCTCATGCCTGTGTGACGACATTCGAACGGGACGCGCGAACGCTCGAGCTGCCCTGGCCGTTCACCGGCCGGGAGGAGGAACTGGAGCTGGTCCGCCGGTCGCTGACCGCCGGACGCCACGGCATCGTCGTGACCGGGCCGGCCGGCTGCGGCAAGACCCGGCTCGCCACCGAGGCGCTGCGCGGCACCGACTGCGCCCGGGTCGCCGGGACCCCCGGCACGCACCGGATCCCGTTCGCCGCGTTCGCGCACCTGCTGCCCGAGTCGGTGTCCCTGCACCGCGCGGTCCAACTCCTCTCGGGCGTAAGGCTGCTGCTGGTCGACGACGCCCATCTGCTGGACGACGCCTCGGCCGCCCTCGTGCACCACCTGGCCGTGCACGGCCGGACCCGGCTGATGGTCGTCGCCCGCGACAGCGCGCCGCTCCCCGGCGCCGTCTCCCGCCTCTGGACCGGCGAACTGCTGCCCCGCCTCGCCCTCGAACCCCTGCCCGACGAGGAGATGACCCAGCTCCTGACGACCGGCACCGGCGGCACACTCGAACCGCTCACCGTGAACCGGCTGCGCCGCCTGTGCGAGGGCGATCTGCGGCTGCTGCGCGACCTGTCCCACGCGATTGGCGAACACGGGCCGCTCAGCGCGGTCCCCGGCACGGACCTGTTCGCCTGGCGCGGCCCCGTCCCGCTGACCGAGACGGTCCGGCTGCGCACCGCGCCCGTCCTCGGCCGCGTCCGCCCCGAGGAGCGCGAGACACTCGACCGCGTCGCCTTCGCGGAACCCCTCGCACCGCACCTCGACGAGTTCGAGCTCCCGATCCTCGAACGCCTCGAGTCCGACGGCCTGATCGCCCTCGACGACACCGGCGCGATCCACCTCACCAGCCCGCTCTACGGCCCGGTGCTGCGCGCCGCCGCCGGCTCGCTGCGGGCCCGCCGCCTCGCCCGCACCGCCGACGAGCTGGCCCCCGCCCTCAAGTCCGAGGCGGTTGTGCTCCAGGACCGTATCGAGAGGTCCGACGTCCGCGACGCGTCGACGCCGGTGGGGGAGTGGCTCGTGGCGGAGGGCGGCACCGTACCCGCCGACTACGCCTCCTGCCGGGCCCGGTACGCCCGTCTGCGCGGCGAGCTCCGCGAAGCGGCGGCCTGGGCCCGCGAAGGCCTGCGCGAGACCCCGGACGACGAGCCCTGCCTGGCCGAACTCGCCCTGTCCGCGGTCCAGTCGGGAGAAGCCGGTGCGGTGGACCGGGGGGCGGGGGCGCGGGCGGACCGCGGACACGCGGAGGGCCTGGACAGGGCGGAGGAGGCGTACGACGCCGTACGCCGGGGTGTTCCGGACCCGGCCCTCGCCCAGCTGCCGCCCGGCACCCCCTTCGCCCGGCACGCCGAGGCGCTCGCCGCGGCCGACGGGCCCGCACTGGACGAGGCGGCGACGGCGCTGGAGGAGCGCGGCTACCTCCTCTTCGCCGCCGAGGCGTACGCCCAGGCCGCCGGCGCCCACCGCGACCCCAGCGCCGCCCGCACCTCCCGCACCCGGGCCATCGCCCTCGCCCGGCACTGCCAGGGCGCCCGCACCCCGGCCCTGTCCGGACTCGCCCTCGGTGAACTCACCACCCGCCAGCGCCAGATCGTCGCCCTCGCGGCGGCCGGCCTCAGCAACCGCCAGATCGCCGAACGCCTCACGCTGTCCGTCCGTACCGTCGGCAACCACCTGTACAGCGCCTACGCCCGCCTCGGCGCGAGCGACCGCACCGCACTCCCGTGGCTGATGGAACAGCCGGACACCCGCTCGGCCTGACCCGCCCGCAACGGGTCGGCCCCGTGCGACGTCCCCCGGAACGCTGCCGCGGACAGGCCCGCGGCCCCACACTGGGTGGTGCGGCTCCGCGGCAACTCACCATCGGGGGAATCGGGGGAAGAGACATGCAGGACGACGTTCCCACAAGACCCGGCCGTGCGGACGGGCTGATGGAGGTGCGGCTGGTCGTCGCGCCGGACCCGGAGCTGGACGCGGAGGCCGCGGAGCGGCCGGTACGGCAGTTGCGGGCCGAGATCACGTCACTGGACGTCGAGTCGGTCCGCCCCGGCCCGGTCGGCACGGCCGCCGACGGCACGGCTCCGGCGGGCGCGGCGCCCGATCGTGCGAAGGGCACCGATCCGGTCACGGTGGGGGCGATCGTCGTCGCGCTGAGCGCCTCCGGCGGAGTGTTCGCGCTCCTCGTCGAGACCGTGCGCGACTGGCTCGGCCGGTCCACCGCCCGCCACCGGGTCTCCGTGACCATCGACGGTGACACGATCGAGCTGGAGCGGGCGAGCGAGGCCGAGCGCCGGGACCTGGTCGACGCGTACATCCGCCGCCACTCGGGCAGTTGACCATGGGACGCCGCCTCGCGCTGCTCATCGCCACGTACGACTACCAGGACAGCGGGCTGCGGCGGCTGACCGCACCGGCGCACGACGCGGAGGCGCTCGCCGCGGTGCTGAGGGATCCGCGGATCGCGGGGTTCGAGGTCACGTCGCTGACCAACCAGCCGCACCACCGGGTCGGCGAGGCCATCGGCGACTTCTACCGGGACCGGCGCCGCGACGACCTGACCCTGCTGTACTTCACCGGGCACGGACTCAAGGACGACGACGGCCAGTTGTACCTGGCGATGAGCAACACCCGCCGCGACAGCCTGCTGTTCACCGGGCTGCCCGCCGAGCACGTCGACCGGGCGATGTCCGCCTGTATGTCCCGGCAGAAGGTGCTGATCCTCGACTGCTGCTACAGCGGGGCGTTTCCCGCCGGGCGGATCACCAAGGCCGACACCGCGGTGCACACCCTGGAACGGTTCCAGGGCCACGGTCGTACGGTGCTGACCGCCTCCGACGCCACCCAGTACTCCTTCGAGGGCAACCAGGCGCACGGCGAGGCCGCCCAGTCGGTGTTCACTCGTTTCCTGGTGGAGGGGCTGCGCGACGGCAGCGCGGACCTGGACGGCGACGGCGACATCACGCTGGACGAGCTGTACGGCTACGTCCACGACCGGGTCGTACAGGAGATGCCCCAGCAGCGGCCGAAGCGGCAGGACAACGTCGAGGGCCGCATCGTCGTCGCCAGGAACATCAACTGGGAGCTGCCGACGTATCTGCGGCACGCGATCGAGAGCCCGATCGCCACGGGCCGGCTCGCCGCGCTGGACGGGCTCACCGACCTGCACCGGATCGGCAACGACACGGTCCGCGAGCGGGTGCGCGAGGAGGTCCGACGACTCGCCGACGACGACAGCCGGGTGGTGTCGCAGGCGGCGGCGGCACTGCTGCGGACGCTTGCGCCCACGCGGACCGAGCCCCTGGAGCAGGCTGCTGAACCGGCTGCCCGGGTGGTCGAGATGCCCGCCCCGGCAGCCGGGCCGACCGCCCCGGCCGTCGAATCACCGGAGCCGACCGCCGTGGCCCCCGCCCCGGCCGAGCCACCGGAGCCGGTCACCGAGGCACCCGCCCCGCACGCGGAGCGCCCCGAACCGGCCGCTGAACCCCCCAGCCCGCCCGACCCCGTTGTCTGTGTCCCGCAAGAGGTGAGTGAAGGGCCGGCCGGCCCGCGTACCCCGGCCGAGACCCCTCCCTCCCGTTGGCCAGACGTCCCGCGTCGGACGATTCTGCTGGGTGGGCTCGCCGCCGTCGCCGCGGTTGGCGTGCCCACCGGAATCGTCATGTCGATGTCCGGCAGCGACAAGGACGGCGGGACCTCGGCCTCGGCGTCACCCGATCCGGTCACCACGGTGGTGTTCGATCGCGACGGCGGGCGGCTCGCCACCGCCGGCTACCTCACGCCGGAAGTCCCGCTGTGGGACACGGCCACGGGCAGACGGACCGCCACCCTCAACCCCGGCGACGACACCGGGGTGTACTCCCTGGCGTTCAGCCCGGACGGCAAGACCCTGGCCATGGGCTGCGGGGACAACGGCATCCGGCTCCTGGACCCGGTCACCCGGCGGGTCACCGCCACACTCACCGGCCACAACGGCGAGACCGGCGGTGGCGGAGTCCTCGCGGTGGCGTTCAGCCCCGACGGCAAGACCCTCGCCAGCGGAGGCGCGGACTACACGGTCCGGCTCTGGAACGTCGCCGACGGCCGGAACACGGTGACCATCACGGACCACACGGACAACGTCTACGCGGTGGCGTTCAGTCCGGACGGCAAGACGGTCGCCAGTGGCAGCACCGACAAGACCGCAGGCCTGTGGAGCGTGCCCGACGGCCGTTCCCTCGCCACGGTCACCGGCCTCAAGCGTCCTGTCGCCTCGGTGGTGTTCAGCCCGGACGGCGAGACCCTGGCCATCGTCGCCGGGGAACAGTTCGTCACGCTGTGGGACGTGGCCACCAAGCGGTCCACCACCGCCGGGGACAGCGACAGCGGAGTCCTCTCGGCGGCGTTCAGCCCGGACGGGAAGACCCTGGCCCTCGGCGAGTACGCGGGCAGCGTTGTGCTGATGAACCTCGCCACCACCCGCACCCAGGCCACCCTCACCGGACACAACCGAGAAGTGGCGCACGTGGTGTTCAGCCCCGACGGGAAGACCCTGGCCACGGGCAGCTGGGACGGTACGGCCAGGCTGTGGGACCTCGCCACCGGCCGCACCACCTTCACGCTCCCCGGAACCACAGCCACGGCCACGGCCACGTCCTCCTAGGGGCGCCGCGCCCTCAGGCCGCCCCGAACGCCGTGAACGCCCACCCCGTGGCCTGATGCGTCGCGTCACCGGGCAGCGCCGCCCGCGCGTCCCGCAGGGCCTCCGCCAGGGACAGGCCCGCACCCAGGCCCTTGTGGAGGGCCAGCATCAGCGGGACCACCGCCGCGTCGTTGACGGGCGCGCTGCACGCGACGACACCCGCCGTACCGTGCGGCAGCAACGCCGTGACCAGGCCGAGGAGTTCGTCCGCGCCGACCGAGGCGAAGCGGGCGGTGTCGCAGCAGGACAGGATGATCCGGTACGGGCTGCGGTCCAGACGGTCGAAGTCGTGCACGATGAGCGGCCCGTCGGACATCCGCAGCGACGAGAAGAGCGGACTGTCGGCGCGGAACGCGCCGTGCGCGGCGATGTGCGCGAGCGCCGCCCCGTCCAGCTCCTCAAGGACCCGGGACACCCCCGCGTCGTCGCCCTCCAGCACGGTCGGCTCGCTGTACCGGTCGGCGACCTCGGGCACCTCCGCGCCCCCCGTCGACAGACCGGGACCACGGACCAGGACATGGCGGCCACCGGGCGGCGGCTCGGTCTCCCGCGCCCGCAGCCAGCTGGTCGCCGACGGCGACACACTCACCACCCGTTCCCGCAGCGCCGGAAGCAGCGCCCAGGGCACACGGTGCAGCCGTCCCGGCGGTACGACCACCACCGGGCCGCCGCCCAGATGCGCCGCTGCCGGGCCGAGCAGCAGCTCCTCCAGCCGCGCCCCCATCGCCTCCACGAGCGGCAGCCGGGCGTCCGCGCCGGGATGGGCGAGACGCCGCAGCCCCGCCTGTACGTGCTCCGCCTCCTGCTCGGCCTCGGCCAGCAGCCCCGCCTCGAACCGCCGTACCCGACCCTGCCCGCACAGCAGCACCTGCACCCGCCCGTCGACCACCGCCAGCTCCACCAGCAGCGTCGAGCCCAGCCGGTCCAGGAGCCGGCCCACGTCGAAGCGGTCGTTCCCGCCCGGCGTCTCGCCCCGCAGATGCAGCGTCCGGGAGCGGATCGCCCGCTCCAGGCGCCGCTGCTCACGGTCCAGGGCCGGCACGGGCCGGCTGTCCCTGCGGGCCTCCTCCGCGCGGGCGGCGATCTCCCGGTACGCGGTCAGATCGCCGAGCAGCTCCGGGTCGGCCGGCGGCCGGGTCGGCGGCGCGCTCAGCGCGGTCGCCCGCCAGCGCTCGCTCCACACCAGCAGCCGCCGCGGCCCGCCGTGCGCGAGACTCGCCCGCTGCGCCAGCGCCGCCAGCTCCGCACCCTGCTCGGTCGCCCTGGCCCGCAGCTCCGAGGCGCCCAGCGTCATCCGGTGGTCGTCCAGCACGTCCAGGCCACGCCGGCACGCCTCCAGCACACCCCGCCGGGAACCCGCGGCCTCCGCCCGCAGCGCGTGCGCGGCCCAGCCCGTCACCCGCGCCAGCGGCGGCCCGCTGTGCCTGCTGCGCGCGGCCAGCGCCAGATGCCGCTCCGCGTCCGTGCGCCAGCCCAGCCGCAGCGCGATTCGCCCCGCCAGCAGCGACGCCTCCGGAGCGGCCGGCGCCCCGAACGAGGCCAGCCGTTCCGCCACCGCCGCCGCGTCCGCGACCAGCCGTCCCGAACGCCGCCCGGTCGCCACCCGCGCCTCGATCAGCACCAGCCGGGCATGCGTCTCCCACCAGCTGCGCCGCTGCCCCGCGAACAGCCGTACCGCCAGCGCGGCCCGCGCGATCGCCGTGTGCGGATCACCCGCCAGCCGCGCGGCCCTGGCCGCCGTCAGCAGCAGCTCCGCCTTGCGGGTCGACTGGCCGCCGATACCGTCCAGCTCCGCTATCGCCGCGTCCGCCTCGGCCAGCGCCTCCGGTGCGAGACCGGCCGCCATCAGCACCTCGCACCGCCGGATGTTCAGCATGAACGTCGGCGTGCCCAGCTTCGCGTACCGCTCCTCCGCCTCCGCCAGCAGTCGCAGCGCCGCAGGCACGTCCCCGGACCGGAACGCGGCGAGTCCCCGGCTCTCCACCGCGTCCGCCTTGTCGTGCTCCTGGCCGGTGGTCTCCCACAGCGCCTCGGCCGACGTGAAGTCGGCGTCCGCGCGGTCCACCGCGCCCAGCGCCAGATGCACCGTCGCCCGCAGCGTCAGCGCCCGCGCCGTCCAGATGACGTCGTCCGCCTGCCGCAGCACCGGAATCGCCCGGCGTACGTCCTCCAGTGCCGCACGATGATGGCCGAGCACCCACCCGGCGTAGGCCCGCCGGTACAGCACCCGCGCGCGGGTGTGCCCCGTGCCGCGCGCCACCCCCCGCTCCAGGGCCTCCTGACCCTGCCGGGTCTGCCCCGCGTGGATCAGCGCCACCCCGAGCGTGCCGAGGACGTCCGCCTCCCGCTCGGCCGAGTCCGCGCGCACCGCGAAGTCCCGGGCGCGCCGCAGATGGTGCAGGGCGAGCCGGGTGTCGCCGAAGTCCCGCTGCCAGATCCCGATCACCTGATGGGCCACCGAGGCGTGCAACGGCGCCGCCTCGGCACCCAGCACACGCCGTGCCCCCGCCAGGGCGTCGTTCGGCGCCGCGAACACCATCGGCAGCAGTTCGAGAACCGAGTCGCTTCCCGCTGTCACCCCTGGGATGGTAGTGCGCGCGGAACCACGTCACACGGGTTTGGGTCTGTATCAATCGGCCATCAACCGGCTCTGATTGACGACCGCCGCCTCAGTGGGAGGACACGCCATGGCACTACAGCGATTCCACGAGCAGTTCGACGAGATCCAGCGCGCCCTGCCCGACGTACCGCTGGCGATGGGCCCGGACGACTCCGCCGAGTTCATCTACGAGAAGGGTGTGGTCCTCGCGCGCGACGGTGAGGACGCCGTCGCCGTCGAGGACGCCGTCCGCACCCACTTCACCGCGACCGAGGGCCTCGTCCCCGACCACGTGCGGCGCGCGAGCCCGCAGACGAACCGCTCCGGCATCACCCGCATCCAGGTCGGCGACCCCGCCCAGGGCGGCCGCAGCGGCGACCTGGCCGTCGCCGGCGCCCTGCGCGCGCTGCGCGGCCCCGAGGGCCGTACCGGACGCCGTCTGATCAGCCGCAACCACGTGGTGCACATCGCGCCGGTGAACTCCTGCCCCGGCGACGAGCCGGTGCCCGCCCTGGAGAGCCCGCAGCCCAACCCGGCCGTCGCCGACACCGCCTACGACCCCGCCGGCGCCGTCGGCGTCCTGGTGATCGACAACGGCCTCGTGCACGACTACCGCTCCTACCCGCCCATCGCCCGCGCGGAGGGCGATCTCCAGATACAGGAGACCGGCGCGGACGGCCTGCTGCGCCTGTACGTCGGCCACGGCACGTTCATCGCGGGCCTGGTCGCCGCCGTCGCCCCCAACACCGACGTCACCGTGCGCAACACGCTGAACGACGTGGGCGCCATCCTGGAGTCCGAGTTCGGCGAGAAGCTCTTCGACGCGGTCGACGAGAGCGGCTGGCCCGACATCCTCAGCCTGTCCGCCGGCACCTCCAACGGCCGCACCGACGGCCTGCTCGGCCTGGAGGGCTTTGTGCAGGCTCTGCGCGAGCAGCGCACCCTGCTGGTCGCCGCCGCCGGCAACAACGGCAGCGCCACCCCGTTCTGGCCCGCCGCCTACGCCACCCGGCCCGGCTACGAGGACGCGGTGCTGTCCGTCGGCGCGCTGCGCAGCGACGGCGAGTACGCCGCCTGCTTCAGCAACCACGGCCCCTGGGTCCGCGTCTTCGCCCCGGGCGAGCGCGTCACCAGCGCCCTGACCGGCTTCGACGCCCCGCGCCCCTACGTGTACCAGCACTCGACGTACGACGACTGCCGCTACGGCTACACCTACGGCTGCACCTGCACCCACCCCCGGCACTGCGGCGTGCTCAGCGAGGAGCGCGAGACCACCTCCGGCAAGCCCGACCAGGTGATGTTCGAGGGCCTCGCCCAGTGGAGCGGCACCTCCTTCGCGACCCCCGTCGTCGCCGCCATGGTCGCCGCCCACATGACCGCCGAGGGCGAGCGCGACCCGCGCGAGGCCGCCCGCCAACTCCTGGAGAAGAACACCGAGTTGGCCGAGGTGCGGGGCGGACACGTGCCCGCGCTGCTGCCGTCCACGTGGCAGCCGGTTCCGGTCGCGAACCCCACGATCGACGGATGAGATCCACACTGAACGCCGGATTCCGCTCGAGTGCGGGAGCCACCCCTGTCACGGCGTACGATGACATGCCGTACACGAGGGGTGGGTCCGTGGATCGTGCAGATGTCGGCGTGCTCGTTCAATCCGCCGTCGACGGCGACGCGGCGGCATGGAAGACGCTGGTCGAAGGGCTGAGCCCGCTGGTGTGGTCGGTGGTGCGCGCGCACCGCCTGTCGGACGCGGACGCACACGAGGTCTACCAGACCGTGTGGTTCCGCTTCGCCCAGCATCTCGGCCGGATCCGGGAGCCGCAGAAGGCCGGATCATGGCTGGCGAGCACCGCGCGGCACGAAAGCCTGAAGGTCATCAAGAGCCTGCGGCGGCTGACGCCGACCGACGACCCGAACGTGCTGGACCGGGTGAGCGAGGAACCCACACCGGAGGAGTCGCTGCTCGACTCCGAGGAGGCCGCCGCGCAGAGCGAGCGGATCCGCCGGGTGTGGCAGGAGTTCGAGGAACTCGGTGAGCGCTGCCGGCAGTTGCTGCGCGTGCTCATGGCCTCGCCGCCGCCCAGTTACCAGGAGGTGTCGGCCGCACTCGGCATCGCCGTGGGCAGCATCGGGCCACTGCGCCAGCGCTGTCTGCGTCGCCTGCGGGCCCGACTCGAAGCACGGGGAGCACTGTGAACCGCCACGAAGACGACGATTTCGAGGGCTACGGCGACGAGCCCCTCGACGAACAGAACCAACAGGCCGACGAGGAGGAGTTCGACATCCGCCCACTGGAGGCGGACCTCCGCCGCGCGGTCGCCGTCCTGGACCCGGTCCCGGTCGAGCTGCGCAGGCTCGCCGTCGAGGCGTTTGTGCTGCACGACCTCGACGCCCGGATCGCCGAGCTGACGTTCGACTCCCTGGTCGACGGAATCCCGGTCAGGGGGGTGACGGACCCGCCGCGGATGCTCACTTTCCGCACCGGTGAGCTGACCGTGGACGTCGAGGTGACGTCCCAGGGACTCATGGGTCAGGTGCTGCCGCCCCAGCCGGCCCGGATCGAGGTGCTCGGCGGGCCCCGGCCCGCCACGCCGGACGTCCTGACCGTCGACGCCCTCGGCCGGTTCACCAGCCAGGCGCCGCCGATCGGCCCGTTCGCCCTGCGGCTGCGGACCGACGCGGACGTCGTCGTGACGGAGTGGCTCCGGGCCTAGGACCCTGTCCGCGGCGGATCACGGCGGATCACGGCGGATCACGGTGGCGCGTGGTGGCGCGCTGTGGATCACGGTGGCGCGCGGTGGTCCGCCGCGGCGCCGCCCTGGCCGGTCGCGCGGTTCCCCGCGCCCCTTCAGCGGCGCCTCACCACGTGCACGGCAGGGTCTGCGGCCCCCGGATCATGGTCTTCTTCCGCCACATCACCTGGTCGGCCGGGACCGCGAGCCGCAGACCCGGCAGCCGGTCGAGCAGCGTGGTGAGGAGCAGCTCCGTCTGAAGCTTGGCCAGTACGGCGCCGGTGCAGTAGTGCGGCCCGTTGCCGAACGCCAGATGGGGGTTGGCGGCCCGGTCCGGGTCGATGTGGTCCGGGTCGGGGAAGACCTCCGGGTCGCGGTTGGCCGCCAGGTACGACACGTACACCGGGTCACCGGCCCGGATCAGCGTGCCCCGCACCTCGACGTCCTCCAGCGCGATCCGCGCCAGCCCCACCGAGCTGCGGTGCGGAACGAAGCGCAGCAGCTCCTCGATCAGCTCCCCGCGCCCGTCCGTGCCGTCCCGCATCCGCGCCATCAACTCGGGCCGGGTGAGCAGCAGATACAGCATCTGCCCGCAGTTGTGGGTGACGGCCTCGCCGCCGATCTGGAGCGGCCCGGCGAGCCCGATCGCCTCCTCCTCGGCCAGGTCACCACGGGCCACGGCGGCGCCCAGCATCGAGTACACGTCCTCGTCGCCCCCGGCGGCGCGGGCACGGATCGTCTCGGTGATCCAGCCGTACAGCCCCTGCTTGGCCCGCTCGGCGCCCTCGGCGCCGCCGGACGTGGAGATGATCTGCCGCGTCCAGGCGTGCACCTTCTCCCGGTCGCCGGCCGGCACCCCCATGACCTCGCTGACCAGCGCGATCGGGAACGGCTCCAGGACCCGCTCGATGAGATCGGCGGGCGGGCCGTCCTGGACGACACCCTCCACCAGCGGGTCGAGGAGGTCCTGCGCGCGCGGGCGCAGCCGCCGCATCGCGCCGACCGTGAACGCGCCGGCCACCGCCTTGCGCAGCCGGTTGTGGTCCGGCTGGTCGGCGAAGGCGAGCGAACCGGGCCGTGGCTTGAAGTGCGGTGCCATCCGCGTCACTTGGCGCTGTGTCACCTCCGCGCGGCCGAAGCGCGGATCGTTGGTGATCGCCTTCACGTCCTCGTAGCGGGTGGCCAGCCATGCCCAGCCCTCGCCGAAGGGCAGCCGGATGCGGTTCAGCGGGCCCTCGCGCATGAGGTCGGCGAGGACCGGGTCGAAGGCGGTCCCGTCCAGGTCGGGCGTGGGCCAGTCCCGTACCGGCGGCGGTGCCTGCCCGGTCAGCGTGGTGGTCTCCTCGGTCATGACCTCACCCTCTCCTCACCCCGCCCGCCTGTCGCGCGGGGGCGCCCCAGGAGGAGCCGAAAGAAGGAGCGGAGGCCTACGAGGTCATGGCTCAATGGCGTTCACCGGGGTACGGCGTCGATCAGTTCCGCCAGTGCCGCCGCGAGCCGCGGCAGACCGTCCGTCGTGGGCCCGCCCGGTTCCGTCATGTACGAGTCCCGCCGGATCTCCACCATCAGCGCGCCGACCCGCGGATCGGTGCCGTAGAACTCCAGCGGCACATACGTACCGGCGAACGGGCTGTCCAGCCCCGTCTCGCCGCAGCGCGCGAATGCCCGGCGGGCCGCCGTGAGCAGCTCGGGCGGGGTGTGGAAGGCGTCGGTGCCCAGACAGACGGCCGGGCGCGGTCCGGCGCCGTGCAGCTCGTAGGGCAGCGCGGCGCCGGGGTAGGAGTGGACGTCGACGATCACGGCCCGTCCGGTGGCCGCCAGCCGGTCCGCGACGGCCGCCGCCATCGCGCGGGCGTACGGGTGGAAGTAGCGCTCGACGAGCGGCCCGGGGTCGGTGTCGTCGGCGCGCAGCGGCTCCCGGTGGGTGGTCCGCGTGTAGACGGCCCCCATGCCCACGGCGAGCATCTCCTCCCGTTCGTCCGGGAACCGCTCCGGATCGACGACCAGGCGCGAGAGCCGGTTGACGAACCGCCAGGGTGTGAGCGCGGCGAGCCCGGCGGCCTCGGCGGCGATCCGCGCGGTGTGCGCGTCGGTGATGTGGTCCAGCTCCCGCTCCAGCGCCGCGTCGTCGAGCACGATGCCGCCGCGCACGTCGGACGGGATCTCGCGCGCCGAGTGGGGGACGTGGAGCAGCACGGGGGAGTCGGCGGCGCCGGGCAGCAGCTCGTGGGAGGGCGGCTGGGCGGTGGCCATGGGGCGGCTCCGGGGGCGTTGTCAGTGGCGTACGGGTGGGGGATCCGGCCGTCGGCCACCAGGGCCCCGGCGTTGCCGCTTGTCGCGCAGTTCCCCGCGCCCCTGGGCGGATGACGCCGAACCCGGTGGGGCCGACGCTCAGATCGCCCACCCAGGGGCGCGGGGAACTGCGCGATCAACCACAGCGGACCCGCACGTGCCTCGGACAAGGCGGGGCTCTTGATGGCCGCCGGTCAGGCCACGCACGTAGGGGCGCGGGGAACTGCGCGATCAGCCACAGCGGACCCGCACGTGCCTCGGACGAGGCGGGGGCTCTTGATGGCGGCCGGTCAGTTCACGCACCTGGGGGCGCGGGGAACTGCGCGGACAGCCACAGCGGACCCGCAGCGGCGCGGACGCCTCCGCCCCGGCCGGGCCATGTGCCGGTCGGGGCGGAGACGGTTCGTGGGGCGTGGGGCCCGTGAGGGTCAGCTCAGGGACGCGAGGGCCGTGTTCCACGTGGCGGACGGGCGCATGACCTCGGCCGCCTTCGCCGGGTCGGGCTGGTAGTAGCCGCCGATCTCGGCCGGGGAGCCCTGGACGGCGTTCAGCTCGTCGACGATCTTCTGCTCGTTCGCCGCGAGCGTCTCCGCCAGCTGCGCGAACGCCTTCGCGAGATCGGCGTCGTCGGTCTGCGCGGCCAGCTCCTGCGCCCAGTACAGGGACAGGAAGAAGTGGCTGCCGCGGTTGTCGATGCCGCCGACCCGGCGGGTCGGGGACTTGTCCTCGTTGAGGAAGGTCGCCGTGGCGCGGTCCAGCGTGTCCGCGAGGACCTGGGCACGCGCGTTGCCCGTGGTCTTCGCGTACTGCTCCAGGGAGGGCACCAGCGCGAAGAACTCGCCGAGCGAGTCCCAGCGCAGGTAGTTCTCCCTGACCAGCTGCTGGACGTGCTTGGGCGCGGAGCCGCCGGCGCCCGTCTCGAACAGACCGCCGCCCGCCATCAGCGGCACGACGGACAGCATCTTGGCGCTGGTGCCCAGCTCCAGGATCGGGAACAGGTCGGTGAGGTAGTCACGCAGCACGTTGCCGGTCACCGAGATGGTGTTCTCGCCGCGGCGGATGCGCTCCACGGAGAGCTTGGTGGCGTCGACCGGCGCGAGGACGCGGATGTCCAGGCCCTCGGTGTCGTGCTCCGGCAGGTAGGCCTCGACCTTGGCGATCAGGTTGGCGTCGTGCGCACGGGTTTCGTCCAGCCAGAAGACGGCCGGGTCGCCGGTGGCGCGGGCGCGGGTGACGGCGAGCTTCACCCAGTCCTTGATCGGGGCGTCCTTGGTCTGGCAGGCCCGGAAGATGTCACCGGCGGAGACGGTCTGCTCGATGACCACGTCACCGTTCTGGTCGACCAGCCGGACCGTGCCGGTGGTCGGGATCTCGAACGTCTTGTCGTGGCTGCCGTACTCCTCGGCCTTCTGCGCCATGAGGCCGACGTTCGGGACGGAGCCCATGGTCGACGGGTCGTAGGCGCCGTGGGCGCGGCAGTCGTCGAGCACGGCCTGGTAGACGCCGGAGTACGAGGAGTCCGGCAGCACCGCGAGGGTGTCGGCCTCCTGGCCGTCCGGGCCCCACATGTGGCCGGAGGTGCGGATCATGGCCGGCATCGAGGCGTCGACGATCACGTCGGACGGCACGTGCAGGTTGGTGATGCCCTTGTCGGAGTCGACCATGGCGAGCGCCGGGCCCTCGGCGAGCTCGGCGTCGAAGGACGCCCGGATCTCGGCGCCCTCGGCCAGACCTTCGAGGCCCTTGTGGATGCCGCCCAGGCCGTCGTTCGGGGACAGACCGGCGGCGGCGAGTTGGGCGCCGTACCGCGCGAACGTCTTCGGGAAGAAGGCGCGCACGACGTGGCCGAAGACGATCGGGTCGGAGACCTTCATCATCGTGGCCTTCAGGTGCACGGAGAACAGCACCCCCTCCGCCTTGGCGCGGGCGACCTGTGCGGTCAGGAACTCGCGCAGCGCGGCCACCCGCATCACGGAGGCGTCGACGACCTCGCCCGCGAGGACGGGTACCGACTCGCGCAGCACGGTGGTGGAGCCGTCGTCGCCCTTGAGCTCGATCCGCAGCGAGCCCGCCTCGGAGATCACCACGGACTTCTCGGTGGAGCGGAAGTCGTCCACGCCCATCGTCGCCACGTTGGTCTTGGAGTCGGCGCTCCAGGCGCCCATGCGGTGCGGGTGGGTCTTCGCGTAGTTCTTGACCGAGGCCGGGGCGCGGCGGTCGGAGTTGCCCTCGCGCAGGACCGGGTTCACGGCGGAACCCTTGATCTTGTCGTAGCGGGCGCGGATCTCGCGCTCCTCGTCGCTCTTCGGGTCGTCCGGGTAGTCGGGAAGCGCGTAACCCTGCTCCTTCAGCTCGGCCACGGCGGCCTTGAGCTGCGGGATCGACGCCGAGACGTTCGGCAGCTTGATGATGTTGGCCTCGGGCGTCTTGGCCAGCTCGCCCAGCTCCGCCAGCGCGTCCGGGATGCGCTGCCCCTCCTGGAGGTACTCCGGGAACACGGCGATGATCCGCCCGGCCAGCGAGATGTCACGCGTCTCCACGTCGACACCCGCCTGCGAGGCGTACGCCTGGACCACCGGCAGGAAGGAATACGTTGCCAGGGCCGGGGCCTCGTCAGTGTGCGTGTAGATGATGGTCGAGTCAGTCACCGGGTGCTCCGCTCCACGTCTGCAACATTGCTCGACATCAAGATATCTCGTGACCGGCCGCGCCTCGACAGCGGCCGGACACCAAATGTGCCTCCGGCGGGGGGCCGCACGAGGTTGAGCGAAATCAAGTCGTTCTCCGTGCAACCGAATCACCGCTGTGATGGTCATGGAAGTAGATCGTCTTCCGATCCGACGACGACCGGGACTGACCACCCGGCCGCCCGACCGAAAGCTGAACATGAGATATCGCAGCAGAGTGACCGCACCGGCAGCCGCACTGATCGGCACCGCCGCGGCACTGACCGGGGGCTCTACGGCATACGCGGCCACGGGGGAGCGCAGCGCGAAGAGCGCCGGCACCCCCGGCGCGGAGACCCTCGGCGACACCGTCTACCCGAGCCTGGGCAACGACGGGTACCGCGTCTCCGCCTACCACCTCGACTTCGCCTACGACGCGACGACCCGCCTCGTCGACGCCGTGGCCACCCTCAGCATCACCACCACGCAGGCCCTGTCCCGCTTCTCGCTCGACGCCCTCGGCCTCGACATACGCGGCGTGAAGGTCGCCGGCCGCACGGCGGCCTTCGAGCAGGCCGGTGAGAAGCTCCGCGTCACCCCGGCCAAGTCGCTGCCCTCCGGCGCCTCGCTCACCGTCTGCGTCACCTACGGCGCCGACCCGCGCCGCGCCCTCGCGCACACCGCGTGGATACCCACCGAGGACGGCTACGCGATCTGCCCGCAGCCCGACTCCGCGCACACGGTCTTCCCGTGCAACGACCACCCCTCCGACAAGGCCGACTTCACTTTCCGCCTCACCGTCCCGAACGCGGTGCGCGGGGTGGCCAGCGGACAGCTCGTCCGCACCGAGAAGCTCGCCGGCGGCCGGACCGCGTACACGTACCGCTCCCGCTCGCCGATCGCCACCGAGGTCGTGCAGATCACCGTCGGCGACTACGTGATCAAGGACCGGCAGGGCCCGCACGGGCTGCCGCTGCGGGACGTCGTCCCGGTCTCCCGGGCCACCGCCCTCGAACCGGCGCTCGCGCTCACCCCGAACCTGGTGAGCTGGCTGGAGAACCGCCTCGGCGCCTACCCGTTCGAGACCTACGGTCTGCTGCCGGTCAACGCCGACGTCTCCGAACTCCCCGGCGGCTTCACCGGCCTGGAGACGCAGACCCTCACGGTGTACCGGCCGGGCTACCTCCTCCAGGAGGAGTCCAAGATCGGCTCGCACATGATGCACGAGCTGGTCCACACCTACTTCGGCAACCTGGTCTCCCCGGCCACCTGGGCCGACCTGTGGATCAACGAGGGCCACGCCGACTTCTACGGGCTGCTGTACCGCTACGAGCGCGGCTGGCCGGACTCCATCGGCCTCACCACGCTGGAGGCCCGGATGAAGAACACCTACGCGCAGGGCGACCAGTGGCGCCACACCTCCGGTCCGGTCGCCGCCCCGAACGCGGTGAACCTCTTCGACAGCCAGCGCTACCTCGGCGGCGTCCTGGTGCTCTACGCGCTGCGCAACGAGATCGGCGAGGCGGCGTTCAACACGGTCGAGCGCACCTTCCTGGACCGCTTCCGCAACCGCTCGGCGTCCACGGACGACTACATCGCCGTCGCCTCCGAGGCCTCCGGCCGGGACGTGACCGGTTTCCTGCGGGACTGGCTCTACGGCACGAAGACCCCGCGGATGCCCGGACACCCGGACTGGACCGTCACCCCGGTCAAGTCGTCCGCCTCCATCGCCCCCGAGCGGCGCAGGAGCAACCACCACGACAACTCGGCCACGCTGTAGCCGGGTTCGGTTCCCCTCTCTGAAGCAGCAGGACGAAGCCCCCGGTCCCGGCGGATGTCGGGACCGGGGGCTTCGGTGGAAAGGACCGCGGGAACCTCAGTCGACGCGGGCGGAGTGGATGTCGCCGGGCTCGTTCTCCGCACCCCGCTGCTGCGGGATGACCACGGCGCCCTGCTGGAGCGCCACCGTCCGCGCGGGCGCCGGAATCCGGATGCCCTCCTTGCGGTACCGCCGGTGCAGCCGCTTGATGAACTCGGACTTGATCCGGTACTGGTCGCTGAACTCGCCGACACCCAGGATCACCGTGAACCCGATCCGCGAGTCGCCGAAGGTGTGGAAACGGACGATCGGCTCGTGGTCGGGCAGTGCGCCCTCGACGTCCTTCATCACCTCGGCGATGACCTCGTTCGTCACCCGCTCGACCTGGTCGAGGTCGCTGTCGTAGGCGACACCGACCTGGAGCAGGATCGTCAGCTCCTGCTCGGGACGCATGTAGTTGGTCATGTTCGTCTTGGCGAGCTCGCCGTTGGGGATGACGACCAGGTTGTTGGAGAGGTTGCGGACCGTCGTCTGACGCCAGTTGATGTCCTCGACATAGCCCTCCTCGCCGCTGCTCAGCTTGATGTAGTCGCCGGGCTGCACGGTCTTGGAGGCGAGGATGTGGATCCCCGCGAAGAGGTTCGCGAGGGTGTCCTGGAGCGCGAGCGCCACGGCCAGACCACCGACGCCCAGCGCGGTGAGCATCGGGGCTATCGAGATGCCCAGCGTCTGGAGCACCACCAGGAAACCGATCGCCAGCACCAGTACGCGGGTGATGTTGACGAAGATGGTCGCCGAACTCGCGATCCCGGACCGGGACTGCGTCACCGAGCGCATCATGCCGGCGATCAGCCGCGCCGCCGCGACCGTCACCACGAAGATGAGCAGCACGGTCAGCGTCTGGTTGGTGTGGTGCTGCACGGTCTTCGTCAGCGGCAGCAGCGCCGTACAGGCCGACGCGCCACCGAACACCGCGGCCCACGGCACCAGTGTGCGCAGCGCGGAGACGATCACGTCGTCCCCGTCCCAGCGGGTCCGGTCGGCCTGCCGGCCCAGCCAGCGCAGCAGCAGCCGCAGCAGGAACGCCGCGAGGATGCCCGCGACGAGGGCGATGCCGGCCAGCATCAGATCGTCCAGGGTGAGCTCGCGGGTCACCGCTCACCTCCGGGCAGAGGCTCTGCGGCGGACGGCACGGCCGACGGCCGGATGGGGAGTCTCGTCACGTAGTCACCTGTTCGGTTCCGGGATGTGCCAGGGCACCCGCCCGCACGGCGGGGCACGACCGCTCATCCTGCCGTATCCGGCACACCAGTTCGTACCCGCGCGACGACGTGAGCTGCGGCTCAGCGGGTTCTGACGGACAGTTCGGCCGGTTGTGCGCCGCCGCCGTGGACGGCTGCGGTAGGAGTTCCGTAGGTACGGCCGGAGACACACCCGGGTCAGACGTCGGTGAACGACCCGTGCCGCCCCGCACCCGAGGCGAACCGCTCGGCGCCCTCCAGACTCTCCGCAAGCACCCGGGAGCCGTGACGCAGTTCACCGTGCATCGCCTCCTCCTCCGGCAGTCCGTCCTGCTCCAGCACGGACGCCCGGTCGGAGCGCAGACAGGACTGCGGGAAACGGGCGATGCCGGCGGCCAGTTCCTCGGCGGCGGCACGGGCCGTGCCGGTGGGCACCAGACGGTTGGCGAGGCCGATTTCGTACGCCTCGGCGGCCGGCACCGGGCGGCCGGTGAGGATCAGGTCCAGCGCACGGCTGGTGCCGATCAGCCGCGGCAGCCGTACCGTGCCCCCGTCGATGAGCGGCACACCCCAGCGGCGGCAGAACACCCCGAACACCGCGTCCTCCTCGGCCACCCGCAGATCGCACCACAGGGCCAGCTCCAGACCCCCGGCGACGGCGTGCCCGGCCACGGCGGCGATCACCGGTTTGCCCAGCCGCAGCCGGGTCGGCCCCATCGGCCCGTCGCCGTCCTCGATCACCCGGTTGCCGCGCGCGGTCCCGAGCGCCTTGAGATCGGCGCCCGCGCAGAACGTGCCGCCCTCGCCCCACAGCACCGCCACGCGCGCCTCGTCGTCGGCGTCGAACTCCCGGAAGGCCGCGGTGAGTTCGTCGGCCGTGGGCCGGTCCACCGCGTTGCGGACCTCCGGACGGGACAGCACGACCGTGGTGACGGGCCCCTGACGCTCGACACGGACCGACATGGTGAAATCCCCTTCCGTACGACTCCGCGAGTCCGCACGTTACTGGGGGAGTTTCCAGATGGCACAGCAGCAGGCGGCGCCGGTCGCCGTGGTCACCGGCGCCAACCGGGGCATCGGCGAGGAGGTGGTTCGCCAACTCGCCGACCGGGGCCACCTGGTGGTCCTCGGCTCCCGGGACCGGGCCAAGGGCGAGTCCGCCGCGGCCCGCATCGACCCTGGCGGCGAACGCGTCACCGCCGTACAGCTGGACGTCGCCGACCCGGCGAGCGTGACGGCGATGGGCGAGTGGGTGGCCGACCGGTACGGCCGCGCGGACGTCGTGGTGAACAACGCGGCGATCCTCTACGACACCTGGGCCCAGGCCCGTACCGCCGATCTGGCGGAGGTCCAACGGGCCCTGGACACCAACCTGTTCGGCGCCTGGCGGGTCACCCAGGCCCTGCTGCCGCTGCTGGAGCGCAGCCCGCGTCCGCGGGTCGTCAACGTCAGCAGCGAGGGCGGCTCGCTCGCCTCGATGAGCGGCGGCACCCCCGCGTACAGCGTCTCCAAGGCCTCGCTCAACGCCCTCACCTGCCTCCTGGCCGGCGAACTGCGCCGCTACGGCGTCCTGGTCAACGCCATCTGCCCCGGCTGGGTCGCCACGGACATGGGCGGCCACGGCGGCCGCCCCGTCCGCGAGGGCGCCGCCGGAATCGTCTGGGCGGCGACCCTGCCGGACAACGGGCCGACGGGCGGCTTCTTCCGGGACGGGGTGCGGGTGCCGTGGTGAGCACCGGGGGTGAGAGGTCGCCCGCGCCTCAGATCACCTTCAGGCGGACCAGGGCGCCCAGGGTGAGTGCCCCCGGCAGCAGGGGCAGCCACACGGTGATGACGCGGTAGGCCAGCACCACGGCCGTCGCCACCGCGACCGGGCCGCCGGCCGCGACCAGTGCCACGATCAGCGCGGCCTCGACCGAGCCGATCCCGCCCGGCGTGGGCACCACCGCCACGGCGACCGTCGCCGCGAGATAGGCGAGGGCCATGTGCCACGGCGACACCGGCAGCCCCAGCGCCGTCCCGACCGCCGCGAGCCCGGCGGCCTGGAGCGCGGGGAACGCCAGCGAGCCGCCCCACAGCGCGAGCGCCCGCGAGGGACGCGTGTGCACCGAGCGCGCCTCGCCAAGGGCGCTGCGCACAAAGGTGAAGACGGCGGTCCGCAGCCGCCGTACGAGGGCAAGGACGACGACCACAACCAAGGCCGCGCCTCCGACACCCGCCAGCAGCGGGAGCACCGCGCCGTCCGGCAGCAGGGAGTCCAGCCGCAGCGCGTGCGGGAAGGCGATGAACAGCGCCGCCAGCAGACCGACCCGGGCGACGGACTCGGCCATCAGATACAGGGCGACCGCGGCCGAGGAGCGGGCCGGCGGCAGCCCGCACACCGTCATGAACCGCAGATTGACCGCGCTCGCGCCGAGCCCGGTGGGCAGCAGATGGTTGGCCGAGCCGGCCGCGAACTGCGTGACCAGCAGCCGCAGCGCGGGCAGCCGGTCCACCACCGCGCCCTGCCGGGTCACCGCGGCCGCGACCCAGGTGAGACAGGTGGCACCGGCCGCGGCCAGCAGCCAGGGCCACTTGGCCGTCGCGAGATGCCCGAAGCCCTCGACGAGCACGGCACGGTGCCGCACCGCCACCACCGCGACGAGCGCGAGCGGAAGCAGTACGAGTATCCGGCGAACCGGAAGACGCCGGAGCGCCCGGGAGAACCGGGAGGTCCGGGGGGCGCTTCCGGGTGGTGTCTGTACGGCTGTCACACTCGGAGAGGTTTTCCGTACCGCATCAACTGCGGGTTGCGGGTGTGGGGACGGCTGCTTACGGACGGGCTGCGGCCCTGTGTCGACGGTGCCCCGTGCGCCGGGAGACCTGTCCTTTTCGTCACATGAGGGACTACGTTCTGCGTCACGCGTGAGGAAGCCTGGAGGCGTCGATGAGTGCGTGCGCGGTGTGCGGCGGCCCGACCGCGCCGACGGGGCGCGGCCGCCCGCCGGTCTACTGCTCACGCGCCTGCCAGGCCAAGGCGTACCGGGCCCGCAAACGCGGCGCGCTGCCGCGGCCCCGCGCGGTGGTGCCCGTACCGGAGCCCACCGCCCCCGCGCCGCGCGCCCGTCTCCTCGACGCGGCCGAGGAGGTACTGCTGGGCGAGGGCGAGCCCGGAGCCGGCCCTGCCGGAACCGGTCCGCGACCACTACCGCCGCCTCCAGGACCGCCTGCCGAGGTGACGAAGGGCGTACGGGCCCGGCGGCCGGAACTGAGCGAGTAACCTCGCGTCGCAACCTTGATGTTGTAATGAGCGTCGCGCCGCCGTGCCGTGTCGAACGACCCGGCGTCGGGCGGCGCGCAAGGCGCGGCAGTCGCATCCCTCGGACGAGGGGATACGGGGGACAGGACCATCATGGAGAACTTGCGGCCCGGAGATCCGACACGGGTCGGGGACTACCGGTTGCTCCGGCGGCTCGGCGCCGGAGGCATGGGGCAGGTGTTCCTCGGGCGCTCCCAGCGCGGCCGTACGGTCGCCGTGAAGCTGGTCCACCCGCAGTTCGCGTACGACGCGGAGTTCCGCCAGCGGTTCCGCGCCGAGGTGGCCGCCGCGCGCAGGGTGGGCGGCGAGTGGACCGCACCGGTCCTGGACGCCGACACCGACGCGGACACCCCCTGGGTCGCCACCGGATACGTCGCCGGCCCCACACTGCACCAGGCGGTGACCGGGGTCGGCGGGCCGCTGCCGGAGCGGTCGGTCTGGCACCTGGCCTCCGGCCTGGCGCGTGCGTTGCAGAGCATCCACGGCTGCGGGCTGGTGCACCGGGACTTCAAGCCGTCGAACGTCATGGTGACCGTCAACGGACCCCGGGTGATCGACTTCGGTGTCGCCCGCGCGGCGGACGGCGGTGTGCTGACCCGCACCGGCGCGATGGTCGGCTCCCCGGCGTACATGTCGCCCGAGCAGATCCTGGGCCGGGAGATCACCGGGCTGAGCGACGTGTTCAGCCTCGGTCTGGTGCTGGTGTTCGCGGCCACCGGCCGGCAGGCGTTCGGCAGTCCCGACAGCAGTGCCCACGCGATCATGCTGCGCGTCACCGAGGACGAACCGGACCTGGACGGGATGTCCGAGCCGCTGGCCGCGCTGGTGGCGCGCTGCCTCGCCAAGCGGCCCGAGGACCGGATCCCGCCGTCCGAGATCGTGACCATGGCCGAGGCGGCCACGGCGGACGCCGACCCGGACGCCTGGCTGCCCGGCAGCCTGATGGCGGAGCTCGGCCGGCACGCCTCCAGCCTCCTCGACCTGGAGGAGCCGTCGCCCACCCAGGTCGTCAACCCGGCCACGGGCCGTGCGGGGGACGACGTGCACGCCATGCCGACGATGCACGGCGGGCACGTCCCGCCTCCGCCGCCGGGCACCCCGACGCCGACGCCGATGCCGCCCGTACCCACCCCCGTGCCGGGGATGCCACCGATGCCGACGCCGACGCCCACGCCGACGCCTTGGACGACGACGGCCACACCGCCGATGCCGCCGGTCCCGGGAGGAGGCTTCCCTCAGGGCGGCCGTCGGCCGGGCGACCGCCGTGGTGGCCGGGTCGGCCCCGTGCTGGTCACCTGTGCCGCCCTCGCCGTGGTCGCCGTGGCACTCTCCATGATCATTCCCGGCCTGCGCGGGAAGGACGATCCGGCGGACTCGGGGGCGTCCGGTGCGGGCTCCTCCACGGAGTCCCCGAAGGTGCCGCTCGCCGACTACAAGGGCAAGTGGACCGGGAACGTGAGCAATTCGGGCAGCAGCCAGTACTCGGTCTCGGTCGACTACACCGGCGGGAAGCTCGGCGACCGGGTGGCCACCGTCGCGTACCCGTCACTGGCGTGCAGCGGCCGGTGGACCCTCACCATGGACACCGGGCACTCGATCCAGCTCCACGAGGAGATCACCGAGGAGGACAGCCCGACCAGCTGCCTCGACGAGGTCGACGTCGTCCTGACCTCGCTCGGCGACGGCAGCCTGCGCTACGAGGTCAAGGGTGTGGAGGACACCGGCACGCTGAAGCGCGCCGGCTGACCCGCGGGCGCGCCCCGCTCGCCCGGCCGTCAGCCCGGCAGCGGCAGGGGAGGAAGCTGCTGGTACTCGGAGCGGCCCCGGTTCAGCACGGAGATCGTCGCCGCGGTCAGCCAGGGCACGCTCGGCCCGGCCAGCCGCATCGGCTCCCACTGCTGGTAGTCGGTGAACAGCGCCCACTGTTCGAGCACCGGCAGGAAGCTGACGAGCTCGTGGTGGCGCACCGTGACCCAGCGGTTCTCGGCCGCGACGTGCAGCAGCATGCGGCGCTCGGTCAGGATCGCGCGGCAGGGCGAGAAGTCCCGCCACTGCGGCTGGGCCGCCGCCTGGGCCCGGTTGCGGTTGCTGCTGTTCACCACCGATTCCCCGATCAGCCCGGCGGCGACGAACATCGGCGACCCGAAGTAGAACCCCGAGTGGTGGTTGTAGGACGCGTTCGTGCCGTAGAAGCGCGAGTAGTGCGCCGACACGTCTCCGTACGCGATCTCCCCCTGTTCGAGCAGGATGCCCGGAGTGGGGACCGGGGCCAACTCGCCTCCGCCGCTCAGATACCGGTGCAGGGAGACCGCGGCCTCCCAGCCCTGCTGATGCAGCTGCTGCTGGTGGTCGTCGGCCGAATTCCGATGTGCCACTGCCCCTCGCCCCCCACTGAGACACAGAACGGGTAGGTGTCCGTCCGCCCCCATCATGGCAGGTGGCCACGGCCCCGGAACCGGGTGTGGCAGGGGAGCGCAGGACCTTCACGCCCCGCGTACGATCGGCGCCACACGTGAGAAACAGCCCTTGACCCGCGAAAGCGGGCAGGGAGCGGATTCCGGGAGCACTCCATGCTGCGTACCCTCTTCAAGTCCAAGATCCATCGGGCCACCGTCACCCAGGCCGACCTGCACTACGTGGGATCGGTGACCATCGACGCGGAACTGCTCGACGCGGCCGATCTGTTGCCCGGTGAGCTGGTGCACATCGTCGACGTCACCAACGGCGCCCGTCTGGAGACGTATGTCATCGAGGGCGAGCGCGGGTCCGGGGTGATCGGGATCAACGGGGCCGCCGCGCACCTCGTGCACCCCGGCGATCTGGTGATCGTCATCAGTTACGCTCAGGTCACCGACGCCGAGGCGCGGGCGCTGGTGCCGCGGGTGGTGCATGTGGACGGCGGCAACCGGATCGTGGCGCTGGGGGCCGACCCGGGCGAACCGGTGCCGGGCTCCGGCCAGCGACGCAGCCCGCAGGCCGCCGGAGCGGTCTGAACCGTCCCCTGTGCGACAAGGAGTGCCGATGAGCGAGACCGAGATCCGCGACGACCGGGCGGCGGGCCGCCTGGAGGCCGTGCAGGACGGCGAAGTCGTGGGCCACATCCAGTACTTCGTGCTCGAATCGCCGCAGCGGGCGCTGGTGCCCGTGCACACCGTCGTCGAGCGCGCGCACGAGGGGCAGGGCATCGCGGGTTCGCTCGCGCGGGAGCTGTACGCGATCGCCGGCCGCGAGGGCGTCACCGTCGCCCCGCTCTGCCCGTACGTCGTCCGCTGGGCGGAGCGGCACCCCGACGAGGCTCCCGCGGCCGACCCCGCGCTGCGGGGCGCCGCCATGAAGTGGCTCGAGGCGCACCCCGAGGGGTTCTGAGCCGCCGGTGCTCGCGCTGCTGCACACCTCACCCGTCCACGTCCCCGTCTTCGACGCGCTGCGCGACGAGGACCACCCCGGGCTGGTCCTCACGCACCTTGTCCACGAGGACCTGCTCGACCGGGCCCGCCGCGAGGGGCCGGAGGCCGTGACGGGTGAGGTGCGCGACGCCGTGACCCGCGCGGTCGACGCCGGTGCCACCGCCGTGCTGTGCACCTGCTCGACGATCGGCGCGGTCGCCGAGGCGGTCGGCGCCCCGGTGCCGGTCCTGCGGGTCGACCGGCCGATGGCCGCCGCCGCGGTGACCGCGGGCCCCCGGATCGTCGTCCTGGCCACAGTGGAAAGCACCCTGTCCCCGACGGCGGCACTGGTACAGGAGGAAGCCCGTCGCGCGAGGCGCCCGGTGCATGTCCGGACCCGGCTCGTCGACGGCGCGTGGGAGTGCTTCGCGGCCGGCGACCGGACGAAGTACGCCCACCTGGTGGCCGAGGCGGCCGACGCGGTAACCGACGCCGACGCCATAGTCCTGGCCCAGGCCTCGATGTCCCCCGCGGAGCGGCTCACGGCGACGGCGGTACCGGTGCTGTCCAGCCCACGTCCAGGCCTGGCGGCGGCCGCACGGGTGAGTGGCCGTCCGTGCCCCGGGTACGCGGGGGAGTAGTCCAGAGCCGACGTTCACCAACAGGCTGGAGGGCCCGCCCATGACAACCCCGTTCCCCGACCCGGTCCACCCGGGCCCCACCCCGGGCCCGGTACCCACCCCGGAACCCCCGCCGGTCCCCACACCCCCGACCCCGACACCAGAACCCGCCCCGTCCCCGGTCCCACCGTCCCCGGAGCCCACCCCAACCCCAGAACCGGGCCCACCCCTCACCTAGACACACAGCAGCCCCAACAGCGCAGAGACGCAGCAACCCACGCCCCCACCCCCCCCCGGCGCCAGGGGCGCGGGGAACTGCGCAATTCCCCCCCCACACACCCGCACGCGCAACGAGCCGCCCACCCAGGCGGGACAGGGGCGCGAGGAACGGCGCGCTCAGCCCCCCACACCCGCACGTACGGACGAGGCGCTGGCACGACAGGGGCGCGGGGAACTGCGCGCTCAACCCCCACGCACCCGCACCCGACGCCCCACCCGGTGACAGGGGCGCGGGGAACTGCGCAAAACCCCCACGCACCCGCACCCAACGAACCCGTCGCCGTCCGCCCAAGGACTACGCGGAGACTTCGCCCCGATCCCCACCCCACAACGTGTGGAACGCCCCTTCCCGGTCCACCCGCCGATACGTGTGCGCCCCGAAGAAGTCCCGCTGCCCCTGCGTAAGCGCCGCAGGCAACCGCTCGGCACGCAGCGCGTCGTAGTACGCCAGCGCCGCCGAGAACCCCGGCATCGGCACCCCCTGCCGCGTCGCCGCGATCAGCACCTCGCGCCAGTCGTCCTGCGCCGCCGCGATCTCCTGCGCGAACGTCTCGTCGGACAGCAGGCTCGGCAGATCCGCACGGGTGTCGTACGCGGACCGGATCCGGTCCAGGAAGGCGGCCCGGATGATGCAGCCACCACGCCAGATGGACGCGACCTTCCCGAGGTCGATGTCCCACCCGTACTCGTCACGCGCCGCGTCGATCTCGTGGAAGCCCTGCGTGTACGACACGATCTTCGACGCGTACAGCGCCTGCTCGACCCGGTCGGCGAACGCCCCGGCCTCGGCCTCGCTCAGCGGCGACGCCTTGGGACCCTCCAGACCGCGCGAGGCCTCCCGCAGGGCGGCGTGACCGGACAGCGACCGCGCGAAGACCGCCTCGGCGATGCCGGACACCGGGACGCCCAGGTCGAGGGCGATCTGCACGGTCCAGCGGCCGGTCCCCTTCTGCTCGGCCTGGTCGACGACGACGTCCACGAACGGCTTGCCCGTGGCGGCGTCGACGTGCGAGAGCACCTCGGCCGTGATCTCGATCAGGTAGGAGTCCAGGCGGCCGGTGTTCCAGGTGCGGAAGATGTCCGCGATCTGGGAGGGGGAGTAGCCGGCGACGTCGCGCAGCAGCTGGTACGCCTCGCCGATCAGCTGCATGTCGGCGTACTCGATGCCGTTGTGGACCATCTTCACGAAGTGCCCGGCGCCGTCGGGACCCACGTGCGTGACGCACGGCTCGCCGTCGGCGGCCTTCGCGGAGATCTTCTCCAGCATCGGGCCCAGGGAGTCGTAGGACTCGGCGGGGCCGCCGGGCATGATGCTCGGCCCGTGCAGGGCGCCCTCCTCGCCGCCGGAGACGCCCATGCCGACGAAGTGGATGCCCTTCTCGCGCAGTTCGCGCTCACGGCGGCGGGTGTCCGCGAAGTGCGCGTTGCCACCGTCGATGATCATGTCACCGGGTTCCAGGAGCGGCGCGAACTCCTCGATCACCGCGTCCGTGGGGTCGCCCGCCTTCACCATGACGACCAGCCGGCGCGGCCGCTCAAGGGCCGCGACGAAGTCCTTCGCGGTGTCGGCCGCGATGAACTCGCCCTCGCTCCCGAACTCCTCCACCAGCGCGTGCGTACGCGCGGCCGTGCGGTTGTGCACCGCGACGGTGTAGCCGTTGCGGGCGAAGTTGCGGGCGAGATTGCGGCCCATGACCGCGAGACCCGTGACGCCGATCTGGGCTGTGTTGCTCATTCCGCCTGCTCCTCAAAGATTCGGTCGGATCCCTTGATCCTGCACAAGGTGCTGCTCTTGATCCAGCAACGGACGGGACGCCCGTTGTTCCTGCGGGGTGCTGCCGGTCGTGCCCGTCAGTATCGTCTCCCCGCCATCCTGACGTGCCGGTACGCGGGGCGCACCTTCGGGGTCGTGCACGTCCCAGTACGTAAACCGGGGCCCGTCCGCCTCAGCCGACTCGCTAGGGAACCGGCCAACGAAGGGCTGTTCCGCGCCATTTGACCCGGCGGGGGGCCGATAGGCGTCTTGTCATGGCCTGTTGGGCCCGCTTACTTTTGGCCCTTCTGACGCATGTCGAGGGGGAACCCCATGGCCGTACGCGGCCGGCACCGCCGGTACCAGCCGAACAGGATCAACCGCGCCTCGCTGACGGTCACGGCGGGTGGCGCCGGGATCGCCCTCCCGCTCGTCGGCGCCGGCGTCGGACATGCGGCGGACGTGGCCACCTGGGACAAGGTGGCCGCCTGCGAGTCGACCGGCAACTGGGACATCAACACCGACAACGGCTACTACGGCGGGCTCCAGTTCACCCAGTCCACGTGGGAGGCCTACGGCGGCCGGGCGTACGCGGCCCGCGCCGACCTGGCCACCAAGGAACAGCAGATCGCCGTCGCCGAGAAGGTGCTCGACGGCCAGGGACCCGGCGCGTGGCCGGTGTGCTCGAAGAAGGCCGGGCTGACCCGGGACGGGGTGGAACCGGACATCGATCCGGACGGCGGTGAGGCGCCCCGCAAGGCCCGCCCCGCGACGAACCGGACCTCCGCGCAGGACGTACAGCCGCAGACCACTCCGCAGTCCCGCGCGGGCAAGGCGGAGATGTACACGGTCGTGCGCGGCGACTCGCTGTCGTCGATCGCCGGCGAGCAGAAGGTGCGCGGCGGCTGGCAGGGCCTGTACGCCGCCAACCGCGCCACCGTCGGCGGGGACCCGGACCTGATCCTGCCCGGCCAGCGACTCAGCCTGACCGGCAAGGCGGCCGCCGCGACGGCCACCGCGCCCCCGAAGAAGGCCGCCCCGCGGCCCAAGCCCAAGGCGTCCCCCTCGACGGACGACGACCGCACCGAGAGCACCCGGCCGAGCCGCAGCGACAAGTCGATGGTCGCGCCCGTCGAGGCGGCCACCGGCACCCGGTACCGGGCCACCGGCTCGTCCTGGTCGAAGGGTTACCACACGGGCGTCGACTTCCCCGTGTCCACCGGCACGTCCGTGAAGTCCGTCGCCGCCGGCACGGTCGTCAGCGCGGGCTGGGGCGGCTCCTTCGGCTACGAGGTCGTGGTCCGGCACTCCGACGGCCGCTACAGCCAGTACGCCCATCTCTCGGCGATCAGCGTGCGGGACGGCCAGAGCGTGACTGCGGGCCAGCGCATAGGGCGCTCCGGCTCCACGGGCAACAGCACGGGCCCGCATCTGCACTTCGAGGTGCGGACCGGGCCCGGCTTCGGTACGGACATCGACCCCCTGGCCTATCTGCGGGCCGGAGGGGTCAGGATCTGACCCTGGAGCGGTGCCGGTCCAGCAGGGGCAGCGGCACGTACGGCCCGCCGTAGACGGGCGTCGGGTGCTTCATCAGGTCGGCCGGGGTGTCCGGCACGGGCGGGTTCTCCGGTGCCGCGGTCCGTGCCGCGCGTGCCGTGCCGTCCGCCGTGTCGCCGTCCCCGGCCGGAGCCGGCACAAACGCCTCCAGGGCGTCCTCGGTCCGCAGCACGGCCCGCTCGGGGTCGGCCGGTTCGCCGAACGCGTCCGCCTCCGAGGCCGCGGACCGCTCCTTGGGCGCGTGCTGGAGGCGCTCCGTGGTGAGCAGTATCAGGCCGCCCGCCGCGACCACGCCGAAGCTCAGTGCGAGGGCGGTACCGGTGGTGCCGTAGCGGAACGTCTCGCCGAACATCGTGATGCCGACCGCGGCGGCGACCACCGGGTTCACGACCGTCAGGATCGCCAGCGGGGCGGCGAGTCCCGCGCCCCGGTAGGCGGCCTGGGAGAGCAGCAGTCCGGCGATCGCGAAGACACCGATCGCGAGCAGGGACGGCATGTCCGCGAGGGACACACCGCCGGTCCAGTCGACCGCGACGGTCTTGGTGAAGACCGAGGACATGCCGAACGCTATGCCGGACCCCAGGGCCAGCAGCACACTGCGGACCGCCGGGTGCCGGGACGCGGCACGCGCGGCGATCATCAGGGCCACGACCCCGGCCGCGGTGACCGCGAAGGCGCCGATGCGCTGGGCGCTGCTCAGCGACTGGGAGTCCGCCGTGCCGACGAGCGAGAGCAGACCGGCGAGACCGAGCGTCGCCATGAGGGCGCCGCGCCAGGCGGTCGCCCCCGCCTTGCGGCCGACGAACATGGCCGCCATGGGCAGGGCGAAGACGATGGTGAGGGCCCCCAGCGGCTGGACGACGCTGAGCGGGCCGAAGGCGAGCGCGACGACGTGCAGGATGCCGCCGAGGCCGTTGAGCGCCACCGCGGCCCACCAGGCGGGCCGGCGCAGCGGGGCGAACTGCTCCTCGTGGGAGGAGTCCGCGACGCGCTCCTGGACGATCGCTCCGCCGGCGTAGGCGACCGCGGACACCAGCGACAGCAGCACGGACAACGCAAGGGCGCTCATCGGCTGCTCCTCTGCGTCTGGCGGGGGCGTGACGCCCTGCGCGGCGAACGATCGGCTTCCATGGCAAACACGATGCCCTTTGAAATGCTTCCCGTCGTCATGCCTGAGCAGGCATTGGGTCCTACTGCCGATGGAGTACGCCAGGCCCGCCGTCCTCCCACGGGTGGGCGACTTCGCGGGTACACCCTGAGGTCATCACCCCTACGGCCCTTGGTACTACTGCTCTTCGTGGAACTCGACCCCGATCTCGCCGCGCTCCGGCCGCTCGGCGGCTTCTTCGTCCTGCGCACGGTCGTAGCCCCGGCGGAGCCCTCCGGACCACCGGTGCCGACCCTGGCACAAGTGTACGGAAACACCACATCGGATGTTTACCGAAATCCGATGACTTTCCGTATTCGGAAGGTGGAGCGGGCCCTGCACGCGCCCGAGACCCGCATCGCCGCCTCGATCGCCCAGCTGGGCCTCGCCGCCCGGCTCTGGTCGGTGGCGCTGGGCTGCGCTGCCCTGTACGGGGCGATCCCCGACCTGGACCCGCGGCTGCTGCACTGGGACGCCGACGCGAGCGCCCCCGACGATCTGCTGCTCACCGAGGTGCGCCCACTGCCCGGCGACGCCGCCGGCCTCGCCGCCGCGGTGCTGGACGGCCACCTCGAACCCCTCACGGACGTCCTGCGCGAGGACCACGGCCCGGCCGCCGGACTGCTGTGGGGCAACGCCGCCTCGGCGCTCGCGGGAGCCGGACGCGAACTGGACCGCTGGGCGCGCGGTGAAGGCCGTACGGACATCGCCGTACGGGCCGGTGAACTGACCCGGGAACTGCTCGCCCACCCCCGCCTCGCCGCCACCGGCACCCTCACCGGCACGGCCTTCCGCCGCCGCAGTTGCTGCCTCTACTACCGGGTCCCCGGAGGTGGCGTCTGCGGCGACTGCTGCTTCACGAGACCCCCGCGCTCTTCCCCACGCGGCGCATCTGGGTGACCATGGTGGCGAACCGGCCACGGCGAACAGGGGGCATCCGGGTGCGTGTGGGACTGCTGACCCGGGAGTACCCCCCGGACGTGTACGGCGGGGCGGGCGTCCATGTCGAGTTCCTCGCGCGCGAGCTGCGCGGCCTCGTCGACCTCGACGTGCACTGCTGGGGCGAGGGCCGCACCGAGGGCGTACAGCGCCACCGGTCCTGGTCCGCCCTCGACGGCGCCAACGACGCCCTGCGCACCTTCTCCGTGGACCTGTCGATGGCCGCCGCCCTGGAGGACCGCGAGCTGGTCCACTCCCACACCTGGTACGCCAACCTCGCCGGCCACCTCGCCAAGCTCCAGTACGGCGTCCCGCACGTGATGACCGCCCACTCGCTGGAGCCGCTGCGCCCCTGGAAGGCCGAGCAGCTCGGCGGCGGATACCAACTGTCCGGCTGGGCCGAGCGCACCGCGATCGAGGCCGCCGACGCCGTGATCGCCGTGTCGGGCGCCATGCGCGAGGACATCCTGGGCTGCTACCCGACGCTGGACAAGGCGAAGGTCCACGTCGTGCACAACGGCATCGACACCACGATGTACCGGCCCGACCCCGGCACCGACGTCCTGGAGCGCATCGGGCTCGACCTCGGCCGCCCCTATGTCCTGTTCGTCGGCCGCATCACCCGGCAGAAGGGCGTCCCCCACCTGCTGCGCGCGGTACGCGACATCGACCCGGCCGTGCAGGTCGTGCTGTGTGCCGGCGCCCCCGACACCCCCGAGATCGACAAGGAGTTCCGCGACCTCTTCGAGGAACTCGGCCGGGTGCGGGCCGGCCTGCACTGGATCCCGCAGATGCTGCCGCGCACGGACGTGATCCAGCTCCTCACCCACGCGGCCGTGTTCGTCTGCCCTTCCGTGTACGAGCCGCTGGGCATCGTCAACCTGGAGGCGATGGCCTGCGGTACGCCCGTCGTGGCCTCCCGGGTCGGCGGTATCCCGGAGGTCGTGGCGCACGGCGAGACGGGACTGCTCGTGGACACCGAGGGGGCCTTCGAGGCGAACCTGACCGCCGCCCTCGACTCGGTGCTCGCCGATCCGGAGGCCGCCCGGACCATGGGCGAGGCCGGGCGGGTCCGCGCGGTGGAGGAGTTCGGCTGGGACGCCGTAGCCCGGCGCACGGCCCGGCTCTACGGGGAGATCGTCGAACAGGCGTAGGGCACCCGGCACGGGGGCATTGATGGGTCAAGTCAGGGTGAGGGGAGCGGCCATGCGTCGTGGAGGGCCTTCCGTACTGGGGATCGTACTGGCGGGTGGCGAGGGCAAGCGGCTGATGCCGCTGACCGCGGACCGGGCGAAACCGGCGGTCACGTTCGGCGGCACCTACCGGCTCGTCGACTTCGTCCTGTCGAACCTCGTCAACGCCGACATCCTGCGCATCTGCGTCCTCACGCAGTACAAGTCGCACTCGCTGGACCGGCACATCACCACCACCTGGCGGATGTCCAGCCTGCTCGGCAACTACGTCACCCCGGTCCCCGCCCAGCAGCGGCTCGGCCCGCGCTGGTACCTGGGCAGCGCGGACGCCATCCTCCAGTCGCTGAACCTGATCCACGACGAGCAGCCCGAGTACGTCGCGGTGTTCGGCGCCGACCACGTGTACCGCATGGACCCGCGGCAGATGCTCACCCAGCACATCGAGAGCGGCGCCGGGGTGACCGTCGCGGGGATCCGGGTGCCGCGCACCGAGTCCTCCGCGTTCGGTGTGATCACACCCGGTTCCGACAGCAGGACCGTGGACCGGTTCCTGGAGAAGCCCGCCGACCCGCCGGGCCTCGCCGACGACCCCGACTGCGTGTTCGCCTCGATGGGCAACTACATCTTCACCACCAAGGCGCTGGTCGAGGCGCTCCAGCGGGACGCGGAGGACGCGCGGTCGGTCCACGACATGGGCGGCTCGATCCTGCCGCAGCTCACCGACCGCGGCGAGGCGCAGCTGTACGACTTCAGCGAGAACCACGTACCGGGCGAGACCACCCGCGACCAGGGGTACTGGCGGGACGTCGGCTCGCTGGACGCGTACTACGAGGCGCACATGGACCTCATCGCCGAGCGCCCCGCGTTCAACCTCTACAACCGGCAGTGGCCCATCTACACCCACTCGGGCCAGCTCTCCCCGGCCCGTTTCAACGCGGGCGGCATCGCGGGTGAGTCGATCATCAGCGCGGGGTGCCTGATCCGCGGCCAGGTCACCCGGTCGGTCCTGTCGCCCGGTGTGCTGGTCGACCCGGGAGCGGTGGTGCAGGGCTCGGTCCTGCACGACAACGTGCACATCGGGCGGGGTGCGGTGGTGCGCGGGGCGGTGCTCGACAAGAACGTCGAGGTGCCGCCGGGCGCGACGATCGGGGTCAACCCGCACCGGGACGCCGAGCTGTACACCGTGTCCAAGGGCGGGGTGATCGCCCTCGGGAAGGGCCAGCTGGTGTCGTAGCCGGACGCCGTCCCGACGGCCGGGGTCCCGATGGTGAGCGGGGCCGGGCACAGTGCGACTTAATCCACTGTTAACTGTGTGTAGCTTGATCGTACTTGACCGTAATCGCCCGAACGTTGTTCACTGCTTGCTCACCCTTTGTCGACGCGAGGCAAGCCGTTGACCCCTGACCTGCTCGCTCCCCTCGACCTGGCGTTCTGGAACATCGAGACCGACCGGCACCCCATGCACCTGGGCGCGCTCGGTGTCTTCACCGCCCACTCGCCCACCGCGGGCGCCCACGCCGCCGACCTGCTGGCCGCCCGCGCCGCGGGAGTCCCCGGACTGCGGATGCGGATCCGGGACGTGTGGCAGCCGCCCGGACTGCGCCACCCGCTCGCCTTCGGCGGCGCGGCCCGCGAGGCCGACCCCGACTTCGACCCGCTGGACCACGTCCGGCTGCACGCCCCGACCGCCGACTTCCAGGCGGAGGCCGGCCGGCTCATGGAGCGCCCGCTGCGGCGCGGCCGGCCGCCGTGGGAGGCCCATGTACTGCCCGGCGAGGACGGCACCTCGTTCGCCGTGCTGTTCAAGTTCCACCACGCCCTCGCCGACGGGCTGCGCGCGCTGACGCTCGCCGCCGCGGTGCTGGACCCCGTCGACCTGCCCGCCCGCCGTCCGCCCCGCGAGGAGCCCCGCCGCGGACTCCTGCCCGACGTGCGCGGACTGCCCGGCCTGGTCCGCGGCGCCCTGTCCGACGTCGGCCGCGCCCTGGACATCGGGGCCTCCGTCGCCGTGTCCACCCTGGCCACCCGCTCCTCGCCGGCGCTCACCGCCGAGGCCAGCGGCACCCGCCGTACCGCCGGGGTCGTCATCGACCTCGACGACGTGCACCGCGTCCGCAAGACCGTCGGCGGCACCGTCAACGACGTACTGATCGCGGTGGTCGCCGGAGCCGTGCGCCGCTGGCTCGACGAGCGCGGCGACGGCAGCGAGGGGGTCGCGCCCCGCGCCCTGATCCCCGTCTCCAAGCGCCGCCCGCGCAGCGCGCACCCGCAGGGCAACCGGCTCTCCGGCTACCTGATACGGCTCCCGGTCGACGATCCGCGACCGCTGGGGCGGCTCGACGCGGTGCGTGCCGCGATGGACCGCAACAAGGACGCGGGGCCCGGCCGGGGCGCCGGCGCGGTCGCCCTGCTCGCCGACCACGTCCCGGCGCTCGGACACCGGCTCGGCGGACCGCTGGTCGGCCAGGCGGCCCGGCTCTGGTTCGACATCCTCGTCACCAGCGTGCCGCTGCCCAGCCTCGGCATGAAGCTCGGCGGCAATCCGCTCGCCGCCGTCCACCCCTACGCCCCGCTCGCGCGCGGCCACTCCCTCGCGGTCGCCATGTCGACGTACCGCGGCAGTGTCCACTTCGGGCTGGTCGCAGACGCGCGGGCCGTGCCGGACCTGGACGTACTGGCCCGCGCGGTCTCGGACGAGGTGGCGGAACTGATCACCGCCTGCGAGGCGTAGGACGCGCCGCGCGCGTCACGGACGGAGGGGCACCTCGCCGGTGCCCCGTGGCCCGTGGGGCGTGAGTGTCCGGTCACCGTCCGTCGCCCCGGCGACGGGTTTGGTCCCACGGCCCGGCGCTCCGTAAAATTCGCGCTTCGGACAGCGGACGCGGACGGAGCGCCGCCAGGGCAGCAGGGAACGGCAGCGGCGATGACGGTGACAGAGGACGGCACAACGACCCCGGACGAGGTGGTCCACGGGCCCGGCATCGACCCCGAACGGCTCGCCGTCTGCCTGAGCGTGCTGGAGGAACTCGACAAGATCGAGGTCGACCACCCCGACGCCATCGCCGTGCGCCGGGCCACCGCCGGCGTCTACCGCACGGTCAAGCAGCGCCGCCGCCAGGAGCGCCGGGCCGCCAAGACCGCCCACGACAAGACGGTCACCGAGGCCACCGCGACCGGCTCCGCGCAGCGGATCGACGACGAGACCGAGGGCATCCTGCCGTCCTCGCGCACCGAGGAGGGCCGGATCGCGGGGATACTCCAGCGCCCGCGCTCCTGCTACACCTGCAAGACGCGGTACGTCGAGGTCGACTACTTCTACCACCAGCTCTGCCAGGACTGCGCCGAGACCAACCGCTCCCGGCGGGACGCCCGCGCCGACCTCACCGGCAAGCGGGCCCTGCTCACCGGCGGCCGCGCCAAGATCGGTATGTACATCGCGCTGCGGCTGCTGCGCGACGGCGCCCACACCACCATCACCACACGCTTCCCGAAGGACGCCGTCCGGCGTTTCAAGGCCATGGACGACTCGGCGGACTGGCTGCACCGCCTGGAGGTCGTCGGCATCGACCTGCGCGACCCGGCGCAGGCCGTGGCCCTCGCCGACCAGGTCGTCGCGCAGGGCCCCCTCGACATCCTGATCAACAACGCGACCCAGACGGTACGCCGGCTGCCCTCGGCCTACGCCGCGCTCGTCGAGGCCGAGAGCGCCCCGCTGCCGGCCGGCGAACTGCCCGCCCACGAGGTCATCGGCGCCTTCAACTCCGGTGCCGTCGACGGTCTCGCCGCCCTGCCGCTCGGCGCGGGCACCGGACTCGACGCCCAGCAGGTCGCCGACCTCGCGCTGGTCGCCGGCAACGCCAGCGTGGCCCGGCACCTCGACGGCACCGCCATCGACGCGGGCGGTCTGGTACCCGACGTCGTCGACAGCAACACCTGGGTGCAGAGCATCGAGCAGATCTCCCCGGTGGAGCTGCTGGAGACCCAGCTGTGCAACTACACGGCGCCCTTCATCCTGATCAGCAAGTTGCGGGCGGCGATGGCCGAGGCGGCGCGCGGAGCGACCAGCAAGCGGGCCTACGTCGTCAACGTCTCGGCGATGGAGGGGGTGTTCGGCCGCGGCTACAAGGGCGCGGGGCACCCCAACACCAACGCGGCCAAGGCGGCCATGAACATGGTGACGCGGACCAGCGCCCAGGAGATGTTCGAGACCGACGGCATCCTCATGACCTCGGTCGACACCGGCTGGATCACCGACGAGCGCCCGCACTACGACAAGCTGCGGCTCGCCGAGGCCGGTTTCCACGCCCCGCTCGACCTGGTCGACGGCGCGGCCCGGGTCTACGACCCGATCGTCCGCGGCGAGCAGGGCGAGGACCTCTTCGGCGTCTTCCTGAAGGACTACGCGCCCGGCAAGTGGTGAGCCGCGCTCACCAGCCGCCCCGGTTGTTGTCCGCGATGTCGGCGAGGTCCGACCAGGCGATGCCGATCAGCAGGGCGGCGACGCCGACCAGGATGACGGCCAGCGCCAGCGCGTAGTAGAGGACGACCCGGGAGAGGTCCCGGTGGTCGGCCCGCGGACGCGGCGGTGCGGCCGGCGGGGGCGGCGGGGGAGGGGGCGCGGCCGGGGACGGTGTGCTCGGGGGCGGTGTGGTCTCGCTCATGTGGGGGGCACCTCCGCGAACGGTCCACCGGAGCGTCCCGGCCGAAGCGCCGGGGTGTGCCGTGCCGGCGAACGCTGATCCCACGATCGCACCGGCCGCCCCGGCCTGCCACGCACGCCCGGCCTGCCGCGCACGGGCCTGCCACGCACGCCCGGCCTGCCACGCACGGGCCTGCCACGCCCGCCCGGCCTGTCAGGCGCGACCGGGTGCCGCACGAGCCACTGGCCGGCCATGCGCGACCCATCTGCCACGTATGCGCTCGGCCTGCCGTCGCCGGACCGGTCACCCGCCGGCGCCCAGCCGTGAGTGGCGGGCCGCGACCAGTTCGAGGACCGTCCGCCAGTCCTCCATCACCCCGGCGTCGAGGCCGACGACCTTGCCCGCGTCGTCGGCCTGGCGCAGCGCCACCGCGTCCTCGGCGAGCGGATCGCGCTCGAACGCGGCGGCCTCCGCCGGGCTCATCGTCCCGCCCTGCGCCCGCAGGGTCAGCGCGCTCTGCGGCGACAGACCACGGCTCGGGGAGACGGCGGCGAGATAGCGCTTCGCCGGCACGTGCAGCCGTACAAGACGGGAGACGCGCTCGCCGAGCAGGGGGCGGACCGCGTCGGCGGCGTGGTCGGCGTGCCCGGCGTCGTCGCCGGGGCGCAGCAGATGCCCGATGTCGTGCACCAGCCCGGCGACCTGGAGTTCCTTGTCCGCGGGGCGACTTCGGCGCAGCAGCGCGGCCGTCTGCAACGCGTGGTCGTGCAGATCGACCGGGTCCCCGCTGCCGTCCGGGGTGTCCCAGGCGCCCCGGCAGGCGCGCAGCAGGTCCATCAGCTCCTCGACGCCGCGCAGCTCCATGCGTCCGTCCTCCCGCGAGACAGGCCGTACGGACAGGCAGCACAGCATGGCCGGCTTTCGCCCCGGCCAACGGCAACTGAACGGCGCGACCAGGTCACGGTCCGGGTGGTGACGCTGCGCCGATCGGGTGACTCCAAAATGACGCATTGAGTTACAAACAGGTGTAGAAATGGATTTATTGACCACGGGGCGACGTCGGATAGTTACACGTTGTTTTCAGCCCCATCGAGCGGGGGGCCGCTCATTTGGTTAATCTGGAGCCGACGGACAGCACCAAGGGGTCCCACCCACACCCATGGTCCGTCCCGGGACATGCCGGTCACCACGGCCTGCTCCCACCCGAGTTGCCGGCGCCACCGCGACCGACCTTCAAGCCAGACCCGAGCGGGCGTCAGGTGCCGGAGCGCAAAGTGGCCGGTAACGCCCGAGGGTGACCCGACACATAAGGAGTGCGCGGTGACACCGGAGAAGACGAAACGCGAACAAGGCAGCACCGAAGGTCCACAACGCGCGGGCCGCAGGCCCGGAGACATCTGTAGCCTCGATGTCTGGGCCCGGTCCGCCCCCATCCGACTCGCGGGCTACGAGGACGACCTCGCCGAGCCGCACATCCTGCCCAGCGTGGACTGAGACGGGTGCCGCCCGCGCCGGACCGGCGCGGGACACCTCGCGATCGCCCGGCATGGGCGTGCGAGACTCACGCCCATGCTGATCAGAGAAGCCGTCGCCGACGACTGGCCACGTATCTGGCCGTTCTGGCACCGGATCGTCGCCGCCGCCGAGACCTACGCCTGGGACCCGGACACCTCCGAGGAGGCGGCCCGCGCCCTGTGGATGGGGCCGGGCAAGCGGGTCTACGTCGCCGAGGACGGCTTCGGAGCCGTCGTCGGCTCCGCGTATGTCACGCCGAACTACGGCGGCCCCGCCGCCGGCATCGCCAACGCCGCCTTTATGGTCGACCCCGGCCAGGGCGGCCGTGGCATCGGCCGCGCCCTCGCCGAACACGTGCTGACCGCGGCCAGGGCCGCCGGATTCCGCGCGATGGTGTTCAACGCCGTCGTCGAGACCAACCCGGCCGTCCGGCTGTGGACTTCCCTCGGCTTCACCGTCCTCGGCACGGTGCCGGACGCCTTCGAGCACCCGCGTGACGGGCTGGTCGGCCTGCACGTCATGTACCGGGCCCTCTGAGCCGGACGTCGGGGCAGCTCCCCACACCTCACGGCTGACATCCGACGACTTCGTCAACTCTTGGCCTTGCGCACCCCGTTGACAGTCATTCGAACTGACTCCACGCTTCAGACGTCCGATGAATCGAGACGCTTGGAGCCGTTCATGGCCATGTATCCAAGACGTACGGTGCTGGGTGCTGCGGCGGGCGCCGCCGCGGTCGCCGCCCTCCCGCTCGCCACCGCGGGCGGGGCGCACGCGGCGGACGAGGAGGCGGAGCGCGTGCGGCAGCAGTGGGTTCCCGTCCCCGATCCGGTGCCCGTGCCCCTGGATTCCTATTTCGACAACGACGGCATCGACACCGCGGACGCGCGCGGTGGCGACTTCGACGGCTCCGGCTACACCTTCCCCGGCGAGGAGCTGCCCGCGGGCCCGATCGTCGCCGACGGCATCCCCTTCCTCTTCCCGTCCGCCGGGGCCGGAGCCAAGAACAACGTTGTCGCGCTCGGCCAGCGCATCGAACTCCCCAAGGGCCGTTACCTGTCCGCCCTGTTCCTCACCGCCGGCAGCTACGGCAGCGCCTCGGGCACCGCCACCGTGCACTACGCCGACGGCACCACCAGCACCGCGGGCCTCGGCGGCGCCGACTGGTACTCCGGCGGCGGCTCCGGAGTCTCGGCGCCGTACCGCTACCGGCCCGACGGCGGCAAGGACCAGCACAGCGTGGGGATCGGCGTCGCGGAGGTGTGGGTCGACAGCGCCCGCGAGGCGATCGCCCTCACCCTGCCGACCACCAACCCCGCCCAGGAGGGCAGGTCGTCGCTGCACGTCTTCGCCCTGTCCCTGCAACCCCCGGCCGACGGCCGCGCCCTGACGATCCGGGACGCGCACTCGACCAACTCGCTCCTTGAACGTACCGGCGCCCAGAGCGTCGAGGCCACCGTCCTCAACGCGGGCACCACGGCGATCCTGGCCGGCGACGCCGTGAGCGTGAACGTCACCGTCCCCGGGGCCCGTACGGTCGAGCCCGTCCGGATCCGCCGCCTCGACCCCGGCGAGCAGGCCCGCGTCCGCATTCCCGTCCGCAACCGCACCGGAACCGCCCCGGGCACCACGCAGGACGGCACGGTCACGGTCACCGGGCGCGGCGCGACGGCCGCCCGGCGCGACACCGCACTGACCCTCGGCGTCGCCGACTACGAGCCGACCGAGGCCTCGCTCTCCGGGCACCAGGCCCCGTACTGGTTCCAGGACACCAAGTTCGGCATCTTCATTCACTGGGGCGTCTACTCGGTGCCGGCCTGGTCGCCGCCCGGTGAGCAGTACGCCGAGTGGTACTGGGAGTGGCTCCAGCGGCCCGACAACGCCGTGTACGCCTACCACCGCGAGACCTACGGCGAGGACTTCGCCTACGACGACTTCATCCCGATGTTCCGCGCGGAGAAGTTCGATCCGCGGTCCTGGGTCGAGCTGTTCCGGGACGCGGGCGCGCAGTACCACGTACTGACGTCCAAGCACCACGAGGGCTTCGCGCTCTGGGACACCAAGGTGTCCGACCGCAACTCCGTGAAGATGGGCCCGCACCGGGACCTGGTCAAGGAGCTGTTCGACGCGTCGCGGCGGTACACGCCCGAACTCCACCGCTGTCTGTACTTCTCGATGCCGGAGTGGTTCAACCCGGACAACCCGTGGATGGGACACGCCCCGCGCAATCCCTACACCCTGGAACCGGTGCCGTACACCGGGCACTTCGCCGGCCAGGACTACGTCAAGGACCTCCAGGCCGCGCAGATGCTGGAGCTGGTCCACGGGTACGACCCCGAGGTCATCTGGTGCGACATCGGCGGCGCCAACGACAGCGTGAACGTGCTCGCCGAGTACTTCAACCACGCCAAGAACCGGCGCAGGCCGATCGAGGTGGCCGTCAACGACCGCTCCGGGATCGGCTTCCACGACTTCACGACGCCCGAGTACGCGACGTACGACAACACGGTCGTCGCCAAGTGGGAGGCCAGCCGCGGGCTCGACCCGCGCAGCTACGGATACAACAGGGCCACGCCGGACGCGATGTACATGACCGCCGAGGACGTGGTGCACACCCTCGTCGACATCGTCTCCAAGAACGGCAACTTCCTGCTCGACATCGGCCCGCGCGCCGACGGCACCATCCCGGAGATCATGGAACGCCGGCTGCGCGAGACCGGCCGCTGGCTGAAGGTCAACGGCGAGGCGGTCTACGACACCACGTACTGGTCGAAGATGGCGCAGCTCGGCGAGGACCTCAGGTTCACCGTCCGGCCGGACCGGGCCTTCTACATCCACTCGCTGGCCAGGCCTGGCGCCAGGCTCACCGTCGAGGCGCCGGTGCCGATCCGGGGCGGCGACCGGGTGACCATGCTCGGCCATGACCGGCCGCTCGGGTGGACGGTCCGCGGGGGCGCGCTGGTGATCGACGTGCCGGAGTCGGCCCGGAAGGCCGGGGAGCACGTCTGGGTGTTCAAGGTCGACTGGCGCTGACGGAAGGGCGGTCGGGCGTCCCGTACGACGGTCGAGGGCGCCCGTAAGCCGGTTGGGGCGTCCCGCGTGTGGTGGGGCGCCCCTTCCGGGTCCGCCCGGCGGGGTGCCGCGCCGTGCCGCCGGGTTCCTCAGCCCCGCCGTACCACCCCCGTGCTCTCCCGTTCGATCAGTGCCGGTACCGGGACCTGGACCGTGCGGGCCGGGCCGCCGTCGAGGAGGGCGGTGAGCTCGCGGGCCGCCGTGCGGCCGAACTCCACGGTGTCCCGGGACAGCGCGGACAGCCACGGCTTGACCATGCGGCACAGCGCCGAGTCCTCCCAGGCCACCACCGACACGTCGCCCGGCACCGCGAAGCCCAGCTCGGTCGCCGCGGCGACACCCGCGACGGCCATCACGTCGTTGTCGTACACCAGGGCCGTCGGGGAAGTGGGCGCGGACAGCACCCGGCGGGTCACGGCGGCGCCCTCGGCGTCCGAGTAGTCGGTCGTCACCGACCGCACCTCGCTCAGCCCGCGCCGGCCGGCCGCCGCGCGCAGGGAGCGGATCCGGCGCTCGGTGTGCGCGAGGCCTTCGAGCCCCGCGATGTGCACGATCCGCCGGTGACCGAGGGCGTACAGCTCGTCGACGACCGCGGCCATCGCGCCCGCGTCGTCCGCCCACACCGTGGACAGCCCGGGATGGCGGGTGTCGGGCGCGCCGCCGATCACCACGGCGGGCAGGCCCAGTTCGTCCAGGAGCGCCGGGCGCGGGTCGTCGGTGCGCGGGTCGACCACGAGCACCCCGTCCACCCGGTGCTCGGCCCACCAGCGCCGGTACCCCGCGCACTCGTCGGCGATGTCCTCGGCGATCTGGAACAGCAGCGCGAGATGCCGCTCGGCCAGCACCTCCTGGATGCCGGAGACGAGTTGCAGGAAGAACGAGTCGACGCCCAGCGTGTCCGCGGGCCGGGCCAGCACGAAGCCGACCGTCGCCGCGCCCTCGCCGGACAGGGCCCGCGCCGCGGTGCTGGGCCGCCAGCCCAGCTGCTCGGCGACCCGGCGCACCCGGTCCCGGGTCACCTCGGAGACCCCCGGACGTCCGTTGAGCGCGAACGACACCGCGCTCTCGGAGACTCCGGCCCGCCGCGCGATGTCCTTCATCGTCGGTCGGCGTGCGGGAGACCGCTTGCCCGTCACGTGCTGCTCCCATTCGAAAGGCGCGGTGCGATCAGCGGTGCACTAATGCGCTTGAGTGCGATCACCCTAAAGCGCATTAGTGATCCATTGCAAGGTTCTGTGCATGTGCGTCTGACCTGCTGTTTTCTCTGACTGAAGGCTTTAGTTGAGTCGAATCCATTGACTTGTCGCCGGACGGAAGTGCAAGGTCTGCCCGACGCACCCGTCGACCCGGGCCGTCATCGGACCCCACCGCACCGAAGGAGCACACCGTCGTGCGCTTTTCCCGCCGGACCCTCGCCGCCGCTGCCGTCGCCGCAGTCCTCGTGCCGCTCAGTGCCTGCGGTTCCGGGGGAGACGACGGCGGTTCGACCGACGCCTCGGGCAAGATCGAGGGCGACATCACCTTCCAGACCTGGAACCTCCGCGCCAACTTCAAGGACTACTTCGAGGGCGTGGTCGCGGAGTTCGAGAAGAAGTACCCGGGCACCGACGTGAAGTGGGTCGACCAGCCCGCCGAGGGCTACGCCGACAAGATCAGCGCGGACGCCGCCGGCGGCACCCTGCCCGACGTCGTGAACGTCTCGCCGGACCTGGTCGCCCCGCTCGCCAAGGCCGGCCTCGCGCTCGACCTCGACAAGGACGCCGCCCAGTACAAGAAGGAGTACCTGGAAGGCGCCTGGGCGAGCCACGAGATACCCGGCATGACCGGCACGTACGCCTTCCCGTGGTACCTCAACACCGGGCCGCTCTTCTACAACAAGTCGCTCTTCGAGGAGGCCGGGCTCGACCCCGCCCAGCCGCCGAAGACCTACGACGACCTCTTCGCGGACGCGCTGCACATCGCGGAGAGGACCAACGGCGACGTCGCCACCCTCGCCAACGTGCCCACCATCGAGGACTTCGGCCGCTACGGCGTCCCGCTGATGAACGACGAGGGCACCGGCTTCAGCTTCAACGACGCCAAGGGGGTCGAACTCCTCACCAAGTACAAGGAGTTGTACGACGCCAAGGCGCTCGACTCGCAGGCGCTGACCGCCACCCCCGAGTCGTCCGGCAAGAAGTTCCTCACCGAGGCCGTCGCCATGAACCCGGGCAGCGCCCTGGACCTCGGCAACTTCAAGAAGCAGGCGCCGAACCTGTACAAGAACATCGGCATCACCGACCAGATCACCAGCACCGGCCACGCCAACATGTACGTGATGGGCGTGATGGTCAACGCGCAGACCAAGCAGAAGCCGGCCGCCGTCGCGTTCGCGCACTTCGTCACCGACGCCGCGCACCAGATGTCCTTCGCCAAGCAGGTCGCCATCTTCCCCAGCACCGCCGGCTCCCTCGACGACCCGTACTTCACCAAGGAGGACGGCACCGACGAGACCCGGGTGCGGGTGGCCGCCGCCAAGTCCCTGAAGAACGCGGTCAACTACACGCCGGTGCTCTTCAGCGAGCAGATGAAGGTCGAGCTGCGCAACGCCGTCGCCCGCGCGCTCCAGGGCAAGGAGAGCCCCAAGGAAGCCCTCGACAACGCTGTCAGCGCCTGTGACAGGCTGCTCCAGCAGCAGGGCTGACCAGCCATGGCTTCTCCCGTGGTGTCCCGGGTGCGGCGTCAACTGCCGACCAGCCCTTGGCTGTTCGCCGCGCCCGGACTGCTGATCATCGGCGCGTTCGTGCTGTACCCGTTCGTGTCCACGCTCATCAACGCGTTCACCGACCGCCGGACCCTGGTCCCCGGCGAGTTCGTGGGCCTGGACAACTTCCGCGAACTGCTGAACGACGACATGTTCTGGATCGGCCTGCGCAACAGCACGCTCTACGTCCTCGGGGTCGTACCGGCCCTGGTGATCCTGCCGCTGCTGCTCGCGCTCCTGGTGCAGAAGAACATCCCCGGCATCACCTTCTTCCGGTCCGCCTTCTACACCCCGGTCGTCGCCTCGATCGTCGTCGTCGGACTGATCTGGGTGTGGCTGCTCGACGAGCGCGGCCTGGTCAACTCGCTGCTTGAGACGGTCGGTGTCGGCCGGATCGGCTTCCTCAGCGACCAGTGGCTGCTGCTGTTCAGCGCCATGACCGTCACGGTCTGGAAGGGCCTCGGCTACTACATGATCATTTACCTGGCGGCGCTCGGCAACGTACCGCGCGAACTGCACGAGGCCGCCGCCGTCGACGGCGCCGGAGCGGTCCGCCGCTTCCTCAGCGTCACCGTGCCCGCCGTGCGCTCCACCATGGTCCTGGTCGCCGCGCTCTCCTCGGTCGCCGCCTTCAAGGTGTTCTCCGAGGTCTATCTGATGGCTGGGCCCAGCGGCGGACCGGCCGGCGAGGACACCACCCTCGTGATGCTGGTCCAGCGCACCGGCACCGGCCTCACCGGCCGCGTCGGCTACGCCTCCGCCATCTCCGTGGTCGTCTTCGTCGTCACCGTCGCCCTGATGCTGCTCGTGCTGCGCGCCGACCGGAAGGAGGACCGATGACCGTGACCGAGAAGGCCCCGGCCCCCGCCGCGGAGCCGCCGGCCGTCCGGCGCGCACCACGCCGGCGCTTCACCGACGAGAACGGCCGCCGGATCGCCGTCTGGGAACTCGTCCTGCGCTACCTGCTGCTGCTGGCCGTCCTGGCGCTGGCCGTCGGCCCGTTCCTGTGGCAGCTGTCGACCTCGCTCAAGGGGCCGACCGAGGACATCTTCGGCTCACCGCCCAGGTTCCTGCCGGGCGACCCGACCCTGCACAACTACGAACGGGTCGCCGACACCATCCCGGTCTGGGACTACGCCTTCAACTCCCTGAAGGTCGCCGCCGCCAACGTGGTCACCAACTGCGTCGGCGCCGCCCTCGCCGGCTACGCGCTCGCCCGGCTGCGCTACCGCGGCCGCCGCGCGGCCACCCTCGCCTTCGTGCTGGCGATGCTCGTGCCCGTGGAGAGCATCATCATCGCCCAGTTCACCACCATGCGGGAACTGGACCTCAACAACACCCTCGTCGGAGTGCTGCTGCCCGCCTCCATCAGCTCGCTGAACGTGCTCCTGATGCGCAACGCCTTCCTCAACCTGCCCTACGAGATCGAGGAGGCGGCCTTCGTCGACGGCGCCAACGTCTGGCAGCGGTTCCTGCGGATCGCCCTGCCGTCGGTCAAGGGCACCCTGGCCGTCGTCGCGATCTTCGCCTTCATGGGCGCCTGGGACGACTTCCTGTGGCCGCTGATCGTGCTGAGCGACCCGTCCAAGTTCACGCTGACCATCGGGCTCAACTATCTGCACGGCACCTTCGCCAACGACGAACGGCTCGTCGCCGCGGGCACCATCATCGCCGTCGCGCCACTGATCCTCCTGTTCGCCTGCCTCCAGCGGTACTTCTTCCGCGGGGTCGGCGAGGGCGCGGTCAAGGGCTGACCCCACCTCGTACCCCGTCCCGATTCGCAAGGATCCCGCATGCCCTCTGCCGTGCGCTTCGGCGTCAACTACACCCCGAGCGAAGGGTGGTTCCACCACTGGCTCGACTTCGACCTGGACTCCGTACGCGCCGACCTCGACTCGATCGCCGCGCTCGGCCTCGACCACGTCCGGGTCTTCCCGCTGTGGCCCTACTTCCAGCCCAACCGCTCCCTGATCCGGCCGCGCGCCGTCGAGCAGCTCGGCGCGCTCGTGGACGCGGCCGGCGAGCGCGGCCTCGACGTCAACGTGGACGGTCTCCAGGGGCACCTGAGCAGCTTCGACTTCCTGCCCGCCTGGACCCGGACCTGGCACCGGCGCAACCTCTTCACCGACCCGGACGTCATCGAGGGCCAGGCGGACCTGCTGCGCACCCTCGCCGCGGCGCTCGCCGGGCGGCCCAACTTCCTCGGCATGACCCTCGGCAACGAGGTCAACCAGTTCTCCGCCGGACCGCACCCCGACCCCGACCGGGCCACCGCCGAAGAGATCGACACCTGGCTGACCCGGATGCTCGCCGCCTGCGAGGAGGGCGCCCCCGGCAAGCTGCACCTGCACGCCGAGTACGACGCCACCTGGTACCAGGACGACCAGCCGTTCACCCCCGCCCAGGCCGCCCGGCACGGTGCCGTCACCGCCGTGCACTCCTGGGTCTTCAACGGCACCGCCCAGCGCCACGGCCGCGTCTCCGCACCCACCGAGCACCACGCCGCCTATCTGATCGAGCTGAGCAAGGCCTGGGCCGCAGACCCGCACCGGCCGGTCTGGCTCCAGGAGGTCGGCGCGCCCGCCCCGCTGATCCCGGCGGAGCACGCCGCCGCCTTCACCGAGGCCACCGTCGAGCACGCCCTGGACTGTCCGGATCTGTTCGGCATCACCTGGTGGTGCTCCCACGACGTGTCGCGCGATCTCGCGGACTTCCCCGAACTCGAATACGGTCTTGGGCTGTTGACCAACGACCGCAAACCCAAGGACGCCGCGTACGTCCTGGCCCGCGCCGCCCGTGACCAGGCTGCCGCGCCCAGTGCGCCGGCCACCCGCACCACCGCCCTCGCCGTGCCCGCCGACCCGTCCGTGCGCTCCCGCTGTGCCCCCGGCGGCGATGTCTTCGAGGCCTTCTTCCGGCTCACCGCCGACGGCGCCCGCCCCACCACCGTCCTCGACAGCCACGCGGCCGACGCGCACCACCTCGCGGCCCGCGGCATCACCGAGGTCGTCACGTCCGACCAGGTACTCCCCACCCCACAAGGAGGCACCCGCTCGTGAACCCCACCAGACGCACCGTGCTGATGGCCGGCGCGACCGCCGCCCTGCTGCCGGCACTGCCCGCCACCACCGCCGCGGCGGCCCCGGCGGACGCCACCGCGCCGCTCGCCGGCCCGCTCCAGCCGTACGCCTCGTACTGGTACCCCGACTCGCTGCCCTCCGGCACCCCCGGCGCCGGCATCACCTGGCGCAGCCTGAAGGCCTGGACCGCGGCGGGCGACACCGACCTCGCCTTCAACGCCTCGCGCGTCCCGCTCGCCACCCGCTTCACCCCGACCCCGGCCAACTCCACGGCCCGTACCGACCAGGCCCGCATCCAGTCACTGGTCTCCTTCGGCCCGACCGCGAGCAACCCGTCCCAGGGCTCCGCGACCGCCGACTACTACGCGCCCACCCACTGGGCCTACGTCGACGAGCTGGTCTTCTGGGGCGGCTCCTCCGGCGAGGGCCTGATCCTCGCCCCCAACGCGCCGATCGTCGACGCCGCCCACCGGCACGGCGTACGCGTCCTCGGCAACATCTTCCTGCCGCCCGTCGCCTACGGCGGGCAGTTGCAGTGGACGCGGGACCTGGCCCAGCGGGACGCCGCCGGCCGCTACCCGCTCGCCGCACAGCTCGTCGCGGTGGCCACGGCGTACGGCTTCGACGGCTGGTTCGTCAACGCGGAGACCGGCGGCGGGAACGCGGCGCTGGGCACCGCCATGCTGGGCTTCATGCGGGAGCTGAAGTCCCTCGCCGCGGCCCAGGGACAGCGGGTGACCTGGTACGACTCGATGACCACCAGTGGTTCGGTGAGCTGGCAGGGCGCGCTGAACTCCAGCAACGAGCCGTTCTTCCAGGCCGCCGACGACATGTTCGTCGACTTCCGCTGGTCCGCGAGCAGCCTGGTCTCCTCCGGCAACCGGGCCCAGCAGCTCGGCCGCAGCCGCTACGAACTGTGGGCCGGTGTCGACGTCGAGTCGAGCGGCTCGAACAGAACCGTGAACTGGGACGCGATCGTGCCGCGCACCACCGCCCACGTCACCTCCCTCGGCCTCTACCGGCCGGAGTGGACCCGTAACCACCTGCCGGCCAACGCCCGCACCCCGAAGGACTTCCACGCCGCCGACGACCGGTTCTGGACCGGACGGTCCCTCGACCCGGTGCGCCCGGACACCGCCGACCCGTGGCGGGCACCGGCGACGGTCGTCGCGGACCGGTCCACGGTGACGTCCGTGCCGTTCGCGAGCGTCTTCAACACCGGACACGGACTGCGCTGGTACGAGAACGGGGCGGTCACCTCGGACACGCCCTGGAACCACCTCGGGCTCCAGGACCGGCTGCCGTCCCGGCAGTGGGTCGCCCGCACCACGGGCACCCGGCCCGCCGTCTCCTTCGACTTCACGGACGCCTGGCGCGGCGGCAGCAGCGTGCTCGTCGAAGGCGCACTGACCGCACCCGTGATCATCGACCTGTACGCGACCCGGCTCGCGATCGGCGCGAACACGGTTGTCGAGCTGACCCATCGGACCGACGCCGGGAGTGTGAACGTCGAACTGGCCGTCGCCACCGCGGAACCGGCCGCACCGGGTGCGACACCGCCGTACACCTATCTGCCCGTGACCTCGGCCGGCAGCTGGCAGAGCGTGGTCAGGCAGCTCACCGGGCTCAGCGGCACCATACGCGCCCTCGGTGTCCGGCTCACCCCGACCGGCAGTGGCACCGTCCGCTGGCGGCTCGGCGGGCTCGCCGTACGCGACGCCGTGCAGACCCCGGCCGCCCCGACCGGTCTGCGGATCACCGCGGCCGCCGGCGGCGACCTGCGCTTCGGCTGGAACGCCGCGCCCGGCGCCGTACGCCACTACACCCTGCACCGTGTGCTGCCCGACGGCACCCGGCGCTTCCTCGGCGGCACGGGGCAGCTCGCCCACTTCGCCGGCGGACTGACGCCCGCGCAGGGCGAGACGACAGCACGGTTCGAAGTGCGCTCGGTAGGGGAGCTGTACACATCGTCGGCCCCCGTCACTGTGATCCACTCCTGGTAACCGTCCGCACCCGAACCACCGAACTACGGAGCACCCCGCATGCATGACGACCGCAGCCTCGTCGAAGGCCGTCTCAAGCGCGTCCTCGACGAACGCATCCGCCCCGCCGTGTACCCCGAGTCCGTACCGCTCGACGTCGCGGTGTGGCACGCCCCCGACGAGCCGGTCCCGGTCGCCGAGGGGCTCGCGGCCGAGCCCGGCCCGATACGGGTCGGCGACAAGTGGGGTGCTCCGTGGGGCACCAGCTGGTTCCGGGTCACCGGAACCGTTCCCGAGGCCTGGGCGGGCCGGACCGTCGAGGCCCTGCTCGACCTCGGCTTCGACGAGAACATGCCCGGCTTCCAGTGCGAGGGCCTCGTCTACCGGCCCGACGGCACCCCCGTGAAGGGCCTCAACCCGCGCAACCAGTGGGTGCGGATCGGCGCGCCCGCCGAGGGCGGCGAGGAGGTGCGCCTGCACATCGAGGCCGCCTCCAACCCCGTCATCCTCGACTACCACCCCTTCCTGCCCACGCAGCTCGGCGACAAGGAGACCGCGGGCAGCGAGGCGCAGTACACCCTGACCCGGATGGATCTGGCCGTCTTCGACGAGACCGTCTGGCAGCTCGTCCTCGACCTGGAGGTGCTCGGCGAACTCATGGCCGAGCTGCCGGCCGACGCGGCCCGCCGCCACGAGATCCTGCGGGCCGTCGACCGGGCCCTGGACGCCATCGACCTCCAGGACATCAACGGCACCGCCGCCCAGGCCCGCGCCCGCCTCGAAACCGTCCTCTCCACGCCCGCCACCCCCTCCGCCCACCGGATCAGCGCGGTCGGACACGCGCACATCGACTCGGCGTGGCTCTGGCCGCTGCGCGAGACGGTCCGCAAGGTCGCGCGCACCACCTCCAACATGACCGCGCTCCTCGACGACGAGCCCGAGTTCGTCTTCGCCATGTCGCAGGCCCAGCAGTGGGCGTGGGTCAAGGAGCACCGGCCCGAGGTGTGGGCGCGCGTGAAGAAGGCCGTCGCCGACGGGCGGTTCGTGCCCACCGGCGGCATGTGGGTCGAGTCGGACACCAACATGCCCGGCTCCGAGGCGATGGCCCGGCAGTTCGTGCACGGCAAGCGGTTCTTCCTCGACGAGTTCGGGATCGAGAACAACGAGGCGTGGCTGCCCGACACCTTCGGCTTCGCCGCCGGACTCCCGCAGATCATCAAGGCGGCCGGCTCCAAGTACCTGCTGACCCAGAAGATCTCCTGGTCGCAGACGAACAAGTTCCCGCACCACACCTTCCGCTGGGAGGGCATCGACGGCACCCGGATCTTCACCCACTTCCCGCCCGTCGACACCTACAACTGCTCCATGAAGGGCAGCGAGATCGCCCACGCCGCCCGCAACTTCAAGGACAAGGGCGTCGCCCGGCACTCCCTCGCCCCCACCGGCTTCGGCGACGGAGGCGGCGGCACCACCCGCGAGATGGTCGCCAAGGCCGCCCGTCTGCGCGACCTCGAAGGCTCGGCGACCGTCACCTGGGAGACCCCGGCGGAGTTCTTCGCCAAGGCCCAGGACGAGTACCCCGAACCACCCGTCTGGGTCGGCGAGCTCTACCTCGAACTGCACCGCGCCACCCTCACCAGCCAGGCCAGGACGAAGCAGGGCAACCGGCGCAGCGAGCACCTGCTGCGCGAGGCCGAACTGTGGGCCGCGACGGCCGCCGTACACACCGGATTCCCCTACCCCTACGAGGAGTTGGACCGGATCTGGAAGACGGTGCTGCTGCACCAGTTCCACGACATCCTGCCCGGCTCGTCCATCGCCTGGGTGCACCGCGAGGCCCGCGCGACCTACGACCGGATCGCCGGTGAGCTGGACACGATCATCGGCTCGGCCCAGCGGGCGCTCGCCGGCGAGGGGGACACCCGGCTCGTGTTCAACGCCGCGCCCCACCGCCGCAACGGTGTCCCCGCGGGCGGCGCGGCGACCGCGGCCGGCGAGGGCCGCACCGAGCTGACCCCGCGCCCCGGGGGCGGGCACGTCCTGCACAACGGGCTGCTGCGGATCGAGATCGACGCCGACGGGCTCGTCGTCTCCGCCTACGACCTCGACGCCGGCCGCGAGACCGTCGCGCCGGGCCGTGCCGCGGGTCTCCTCCAGCTCCACCCCGACTTCCCGAACATGTGGGACGCCTGGGACGTCGACGAGTTCTACCGCAACACCGTCACCGACCTGACCGACGCCGACGAGATCGTCCCCGGCGACGACGGGGCGTCCGTGCGGATCGTGCGGACCTTCGGCGACTCCCGGGTCACGCAGGTCCTCTCGCTGCCGCCGGGGGAGCGGCGGCTGCTGGTGGACACCGAGGTCGACTGGCACGAGACGGAGAAGTTCCTCAAGCTTGCCTTCCCGCTGGACGTGCACGCCGAGCGGTACGCGTCCGAGACGCAGTTCGGGCACTTCCACCGGGCCACGCACACCAACACGTCCTGGGAGGCCGCCAAGTTCGAGGCCTGCAACCACCGCTTTGTGCATGTCGCCGAGCCGGGGTGGGGTGTCGCCGTCGTCAACGACTCGACGTACGGCCACGACGTGACGCGGACGGTCCGGGAGGACGGGGACCTCGGTACGACGACCACCGTACGGGTTTCGCTGCTGCGGGCTCCGCGGTTCCCCGACCCCGAGACCGACCAGGGGGTCCACCGGTTCCGGCACGCGCTGGTGCCGGGGGCGTCGATCGGGGACGCGGTGCGTGAGGGGTGGCGGATCAACCAGCCGGAGCGGGAGGTGGCCGGGGCGGGTGAGGTCGTGCCGCTGGTGTCGGTCGACGAGGACGCGGTGGTGCTCACCGCGGTGAAGTTGGCCGACGACGGGAGCGGGGACGTGGTCGTGCGGTTCCATGAGGCTCATGGGGGGCGGTCGAGGGCCACTCTGACCGCCGGGTTCGAGGTCGGTGGCGTCACCGTGACGGACCTGCTCGAACGTCCGCTGGCTGAGGCGGTGGCGCCGGAGGTCGACGGGGGGCGGATCGCCGTGCGGCTGCGGCCGTTCGAGCTGGTCACCCTGCGGGTTCGGCGCGCCTGAGCCCGGTCGGGGGGTGCGTGTTCGGGTGCGGGTGGACTGTGGCTGGTCGCGCAGTTCCCCGCGCCCCTGGGGGTGTGGCGGTCGGATGTCGCGTGCGGGCTGGTCGCGGTCGAGCCGCGGGTTCGATACAGCCCCGCGCCCCTGGGGGTGTGGCGCGTCTCCGACGGGGGTTCGCGCCGCGTCCGCTTGCTCCCGCCGCTTCGCCCCGCGAGGATCCCTCCATGCGCACGGCACCGCCCCACCAGGTCCTGATGATCGTCTTCGAGGGGGTGCAGATCCTCGACGTCACCGGGCCGTTGGAGGTGTACGCCGCCGCCAATGAGCATGGGGCCGACTATCGGATCAGCACCGCCTCCGTGGACGGGGGGCCGGTCACCGCGACCGCCGGGGTGCGGCTTGTGCCTGATCTTGCGTTGAAGGATGTCGATTTTGCCGTCGATACGTTGATGGTGCCCGGGCGGCCCGACTGGTGGGCGGCCGTCGCCGACGTCCCGCTCATCGAGGGGGTCACCCACCTCGCGGGCGAGGCCCGTACCGTGGCCGGGATCTGTGCCGGCGCCTTCCCGCTGGCCGCCGCCGGGCTGCTCGACGGGCGGCGCGCGGCCACCCACTGGCGGCTCGCCGCCGACCTCGCGGCCCGCTACCGGGAGGTCCGGGTCGACAGCGACGCCATCTTCGTACGCGACGGGCGGTTCATCACGTCGGCCGGCATCACCGCCGGGATCGATCTGACGCTGTCGCTCGTCGAGGGTGACTGCGGTCCGGACGTGGCGCGGGCGGCGGCCCGGCAGCTGGTGGTGTTCATGGCCCGGCCCGGCGGGCAGTCGCAGTTCTCGGTGCGGCAGAGCGCGACGTACCCGCCGGACTCGGTGCTGCGGCGGGTCCTGGACGCCGTCACCGCCGAACCGCGTGCCGAGCACACCCTCGCCTCCATGGCCCGGACCGCCGGCGTCAGCGAACGCCATCTGTCCCGGCTGTTCCGGGCCGAAACGGGCGGCACCGCCGCCGAGTTCGTGGAACGCGTCCGGCTGGAGGCGGCACAGGCCCTGCTGGAGAGCGGCGACGACCCGCTGGACACAGTGGCCCGCGCCGGCGGCTTCGGCTCGGTCGAGACGATGCGGCGGACGTTCCGGAGGCTGCTGGGGATCACCCCGGGCGCATACCGGGAGCGGTTCCGCTCGACGCGGCCCGGCGGACCCCGGTCACGTCCGTAGCTGCGCCCGCAGCCACTCCTCCACCTCGCCGACATGGGCAGCGGCGGCCGCGCGGGCCGCCTCCGGGTCGCGGGCGGCGAGGGCGCGGTGGATGGCGGCGTGTTCGCGGCGGGTGCGTTCGAAGGCGCCCTCCTCCTGGTAGCCGCGCCAGACGCGGGCCCGGAAGGTGCGCGAGGACAGGCCGTCCAGGATCGCGGCCATCGTCTCGTTGCCCGCCGCCATGGCGATCTCGCGGTGGAAGGCGAGGTCGTGGGCGAGGATCTGCTCGGGGTCGTCGGTGGCGTTCATCGCCGTCAGATGCTTCTCGACCTCGGCCAGCTGGTCCGGGGTGATCCGGGCGGCGGCCAGCGCGGTGGCCGTGGACTCCAGGATGCGCCGCACCTCCAGGAGTTCGACCAGACGCGGGCCGCGGGACAGGTCCGCCACCACACCGAACGTCTCCAGCAGATCGCCGGCCTGGAGCTGGGTGACGTAGATGCCGGAGCCGTGCCGGGCCTCCAGCACACCGAGGACGGTCAGGGCGCGGATCGCCTCGCGCATGGAGCTGCGGGAGATGCCCAGCTGGACCGCGAGATCACGCTCGGTGGGCAGCCGCTGCCCCGGTTCGAGCAGCCCCTCGGTGATCATCGCCTTGATCTGCTCGATGGCGCGCTGCGTCACCGTGCCCTTGGCCGCCGCCGCGCCCGGCTCGGGTGCGGCCCCGGTCCCCGCTGTCGCCGTCTCGTTCACGCCGCTCCTCCTGTCGCCGGGTGCGCCGAAGTCTATCCACCGAAGTGGTCCGACCACTACGGAGGTGGTCGGACCACTTCGGCCAAGAATCGATGAATTTCCCGGCCGAAGGGTGTTGACGAGCCGAAGTGGTCTGATAAATATGCGGGCAACTGCTCGATCACGCTCGATGAGGAGCTGGCAGATGGCCGACGGAACACGGCGGAACGAATGGCTGGGCGGGCGACGTCCCACAGGCGCACTCGCACGCGCGCCGCGTGCGCTGGCGGCGGCTGCCTGCGCCGCCCTCGTACTCACGGCGTGCGGCAGCACGAAGGACACCGGGTCCGCGGACGCGGCCGGCGGCGGGGAGGGCAAGGTCGGGGTGATCCTGCCCCTGCTGACCTCGCCGTTCTGGCAGTCGTACAACGACTACGTGCCGAAGATGGCCGACTCCGAGGGAGTCGACGCGCTGAAGACGGTCAACTCCAACAGTGACCCCTCGCAGCAGATAACCGACATCAACAACCAGCTCAACCAGGGCGTCAAGGGTCTGGTCGTGGCGCCGCTGGACAGCGCCGCCATCGAGGCCGGCCTCGACCAGGCCGAACGCAAGGGCGTGCCGGTCGTCGCCGTGGACGTCGCCCCGGACAAGGGCAAGGTCGCGATGGTCGTGCGCGCCAACAACGTGGCGTACGGCGAGAAGGCCTGCCAGTACCTCGGTGAGCAGATCCCCTCCGGCAAGGTCGTCCAGATCATGGGCGATCTGGCCTCGGTCAACGGCCGCGAGCGCTCGGAGGCGTTCCGCGCCTGCGTCAAGAAGGACTTCCCCAAGCTCCAGGTCCTGGAGATCCCCGCCAAGTGGGAGTCCGACACCGCCGCGTCCAAGCTGGACACCCTGCTCAACGCCAACCCGGACATCAAGGGCATCTACATGCAGGCGGGCGGCGTCTACCTCGCGCCCACCCTCCAGACCCTCAAGTCCAAGGGCATGCTGAAGAAGACCGGCGAGGACGGCCACATCACGATCGTCTCCAACGACGGCATCCCGCAGGAGTTCGACGCCATCCGCAAGGGCGAGATCGACGCCACCGTCTCCCAGCCCGCGGACCTGTACGCCCAGTACGGCATGTACTACATCAAGGCCGCGATGGAGGGGAAGACCTTCAAGCCCGGCCCGACCGACCACGACTCGGAGATCGTCGAGCTGCCCAGCGGCATCCTTGAGGACCAACTGCCCGCCCCGCTGGTCACCAAGGAGAACGTCGACGACCCGAAGCTGTGGGGCAACACGGTCAAATGAGTACTCCTCCCCTGGTCGAGGCGCGGGACATCGTCAAGCGGTACGGCCCCACCGTCGCCCTGCGCGACGGGCGGCTGACCGTACTGCCGGGCGAGTCCCACGCCCTCGTCGGACGCAACGGCGCCGGCAAGTCCACCCTCGTGTCCATCCTCACCGGCCTCCAGGCGGCGGACGAGGGCACGGTCCGCTTCGACGGCGAGCCGGCGCCCGCGCTCGCCGACCGAGACGCCTGGCGCCGCAAGGTGGCCTGCGTCTACCAGAAGCCCACGGTGGTACCGGAGTTGACGGTCGCCGAGAACCTCTTCATCAACCGGCAGCCGCTCCAGCGCGGGTTCATCAGCTGGCGCAGGCTGCGCGCCGAGGCCGCGGAGCTGCTCGCCACCTGGGACGTGCACGTCGACCCCGAGGCCCGCACCGCGGACCTCAAGGTCGAGGACCGTCAAATGGTGGAGATCGCACGGGCGTTGAGCTTCGGCGCCCGCTTCATCATCCTCGACGAGCCCACCGCGCAGCTCGACAACCGCGAGATCGAGCGGCTCTTCACCCGCATGCGGGCGCTCCAGGACTCCGGTGTGACCTTCCTGTTCATCTCGCACCACCTCCAGGAGGTCTACGAGGTCTGCCAGACCGTCACCGTGCTGCGCGACGCCCGCTGGATCACCACCGCGCCGGTCGCCGAACTCCCGCGCCAGGCACTGGTGGAGGCGATGGCGGGGGAGAGCGTCGCCGAGCAGGCGGAGCGGCAGCAGACGGCCCCGACGGCGACCGACGCGCCGGTCCTGCTCGACGTCCGGGGGCTGACCTCACCGTCGTACACGGACATCGACCTCACCGTGCGCAAGGGGGAGGTCGTCGGGCTCGCCGGGATCAGCGGCAGCGGCAAGATCGAGCTGGCCGAGACCCTCGCGGGCCTGCACCGGCCCACCGCCGGGACCGCGCTCGTCGAGGGCGCGCCGCTGCCCTTCGGGGACGTGCGGGCCGCCCTGGACGCCGGGGTCGGCTGGGTGCCGCGCGACCGGCACGACCAGGGGCTGGTCTCCGGCATGACCGTCGGCGACAACGCCACGATGACCGTACTGAACCGGCTCGGGCGGTACGGGTTCGTCGGCAGCGAGCGGCGGCGCGGGTTCGCGACCGATCTGATCGACCGGCTCGACATCCACACCGAGGGCCCCGACCAGCCCGTCTCCGACCTGTCCGGCGGCAACGCGCAGAAGGTCGTCATGGCCCGCGCCCTCGCCTCCGACCCCCGGCTGCTCGTCCTGATCAACCCCACCGCCGGGGTGGACGTGAAGTCCAAGCAGTCCCTGCTGGCGCGGATGGACAGCGCCCGTGACGACGGCATCGCGGTGCTCGTCGTCTCCGACGAACTCGACGACCTGCGCCGCTGCGACCGCGTCCTCGTCCTCTTCCACGGCCGTGTCGTCGCCGAACATCCGGCCGGCTGGCACGACCACGAGCTGATCGCCTCCATAGAAGGAGTGGACCATGGCTGACACCAAGGCGGCCGAACCCCTCGCGCCCACCAGCGCCCCAGCCGCCGCCTCGGCCAGGACCGTGCTCCTCCGCCGGGCCCGTGAACTCGCCCTGCTGCCCGCCCTGTTGCTGCTGCTCGTGCTGGGCGCGGTCGTCAACGACTCGTTCCTCACCGAGCGCAACCTGATCTCCATCCTCGGCGCCTCGGCCGCGCTCGCCATGGTGGTGCTCGCCGAGTCACTGGTGCTGATCACCGGCAAGTTCGACCTGTCCCTGGAGTCGGTCGTCGGCATCGCGCCCGCCGTCGGCGCGCTCCTGGTGCTGCCCGCCGCGGCCTCCGGCTGGGGCACCGAGTTCCCGGCCGTCGTCGCCCTGCTGGCCATCCTCGTGGCGGGCGGACTGGTCGGCGCCTTCAACGGCATCCTCGTCGTCAAGTTCAAGCTCAACGCGTTCATCGTGACGCTGGCGATGCTGATCGTGCTGCGCGGACTGCTGGTCGGCGCCACCGAGGGCAAGACCCTGTTCGGGATGCCCGACTCCTTCTACTCACTGGCGACCACGACCTTCCTCAACATCCCGATGTCGGTGTGGCTCGCCGGAATCGCCTTCGCGGTCGCCGGACTGGTCCTCAAGTACCACCGGATCGGCCGGGCCCTCTACGCGATCGGCGGCAACACGGAGGCGGCCCGCGCGGCCGGCATCCGGGTCGAGCGCGTGATGCTCGGCGTCTTCGTCGTCGCCGGTGTCCTCGCCGCGGTCGGCGGCATCATGCAGACCGGGTACGTCGGCGCGATCAGCGCCAACCAGGGCAACAACATGATCTTCACCGTGTTCGCGGCTGCGGTCATCGGCGGCATCAGCCTCGACGGCGGCAAGGGCACCATGTTCGGCGCCCTGACCGGCGTACTGCTGCTCGGTGTGGTGCAGAACCTGCTCACGCTCGCCCAGGTCCCGTCGTTCTGGATCCAGGCCATCTACGGCGGAATCATCCTCGTCGCCCTCATGATCGCCCGCGTGACCACGGGCCGCGCCCAGGACTGACCGCGTTGTCCCTGCTGAACGAAAGGCCCTTCGTGAGCCCCACGCCCGTCCGCATCACCGCCGTCGACACCCACGACATCCGGTTCCCCACCTCGCGGGAGCTCGACGGCTCCGACGCGATGAACCCGGACCCCGACTACTCGGCCGCCTACGTCGTCCTGCGCACCGACGCCGACGGAGGCCCGGAGGGGCACGGCTTCACCTTCACCATCGGGCGGGGCAACGAGGTCCAGGTCGCCGCGATCCACGCCCTGCGCCACCACGTGGTCGGACGGGACGTCGACGAACTGTGCGCCGACCCCGGTGTGCTCTTCCGCGACCTGATCGGCGACAGCCAACTGCGCTGGCTCGGGCCCGAGAAGGGCGTGATGCACATGGCGATCGGCGCGGTCGTCAACGCCGTCTGGGACCTCGCGGCCAAACGCGCCGAGAAGCCCCTGTGGCAACTGCTCGCCGACGCCGAACCCGAGTGGCTGGTACGGCAGATCGACTTCCGCTACCTCAGCGACGCGCTCACCCCCGACGACGCCCTCGACCTGCTGCGCCGCGGCCGTGAGGGCGCGAAGGAGCGCACCGCCCGGCTCCTGGAGCACGGCTACCCCGCCTACACCACCTCCGCGGGCTGGCTCGGCTACGACGACGAGAAGCTCACCCGGCTCGCCTCCGAGGCGATCGCCGACGGCTACCGGCAGATCAAGCTGAAGGTCGGCGCCGACCTGGAGGACGACATCCGGCGCTGCCGGGTCGCCCGCTCCGTCGTCGGCCCGGACATCCGGCTGGCGATCGATGCCAACCAGCGCTGGGACGTCGACGAGGCCATCCGCTGGACCAGGGCCCTCGCCGAGTTCGACCCCTATTGGATCGAGGAGCCCACCAGCCCCGACGACGTGCTCGGGCACGCCGCGATCCGCAAGGCGGTCGCCCCGGTGAAGGTCGCCACCGGCGAGCACGTGCAGAACCGCATCGTGTTCAAGCAGCTCCTCCAGGCGGGCGCCATCGACGTCCTCCAGCTGGACGCGGCCCGGGTCGGCGGGGTCAACGAGAACCTCGCGATCCTGCTGCTCGCCGCCAAGTTCGGCATCCCGGTCTGCCCGCACGCGGGCGGCGTCGGCCTGTGCGAACTCGTCCAGCACCTGTCGATGTTCGACTACGTCGCGGTCACCGGCACCACCGAGGACCGGGTCATCGAATACGTCGATCATCTGCACGACCACTTCCTTGATCCGGTACACATCAGGGAAGGTCATTACCGGGCACCCACGGCACCCGGGTTCTCGGCCACCATGCGGCCCGAGTCCATCGAGCGCTACACGTACCCCGACGGCTCCTTCTGGGCCGCCGACCTCCAGACACAAGCGAAGGGGCAGGCTGCATGAGCGACTTCGAGGGCCTCCGGGCCCTGGTGACCGGCGGTGCCTCCGGCATCGGCCGGGCCACGGCGGAACTCCTCGCCGAACGGGGCGCCCAGGTCGCCGTCCTCGACCTGGACCCGTCGGGCGTGGAGAAGCCACTGGCCGGCCACCGGGCCGACGTGACCGACGACGCGTCCGTGCGCGAGGCCGTCGCCGCCGCCGTCGCCGGCCTCGGCGGACTGGACATCCTGATCAACAACGCCGGCATCGGCGCCCAGGGCACCGTCGAGACCAACGACGACGCCGAGTGGCACCGGGTGTTCGACGTCAACGTCCTCGGTATGGTCCGCGCCGCCCGCGCCTGTCTGCCCCATCTGCGCGAGTCCTCGCACGCGGCGATCGTCAACACCTGCTCCATCGCCGCCACCGCCGGCCTTCCGCAGCGCGCCCTGTACAGCGCCAGCAAGGGGGCCGTGTACTCGCTCACCCTGGCCATGGCCGCCGACCACGTCCGCGAGGGCATCCGCGTCAACTGCGTCAACCCCGGCACCGTCGACACCCCCTGGGTCGGCCGGCTGCTCGACTCCGCCGCCGACCCGACCGCCGAGCGCAGCGCCCTGGAGGCCCGCCAGCCCACCGGCCGCCTGGTTTCCGCCGCCGAGGTCGCGAACGCCGTCGCCTACCTCGCGAGCCCGCTCTCCGGCGCCACCACCGGCACCTCCCTCGCCGTCGACGGCGGTATGCAGGGCCTGCGGCTGCGCCCGGCGGCCTCGTGACCGGCCCCGCCGCCCTCGCCCTCGGCGCCGCCCCGCTCGGCAACCTCTTCACCGCGGTCACCGACGAGCAGGCGTACGACACCGTCCATACCGCGTGGCGGCAGGGCATCCGCTCCTTCGACACCGCCCCGCACTACGGACTCGGCCTGTCCGAGCGCCGGCTCGGCGCCGCCCTGCGCGAGCACCCCCGCGACGCGTTCACCGTCTCGACGAAGGTCGGCCGCCGGCTGGAGCCGTCCGACGGCACCGGCGACGACCTCGCCAACGGCTTCGCCGTCCCCGCGACCCTGCGCCGCGTCTGGGACTTCAGCGCCGACGGCATCCGCCGCACCATCGAAGGCAGCCTCGAACGCCTCGGCCTCGACCGCGTCGACACGGTCTATCTGCACGATGCCGACGACCACGAGGAAGCGGCCTTCCGCGACGGCTACCCGGCCCTGGAGAAACTGCGCTCCGAGGGTGTCGTCGGCGCGATCGGCGCCGGTATGAACCAGTCGGAGATGCTCACCCGCTTCGTCCGCGACACCGACGTCGACGTGGTGCTGTGCGCCGGCCGCTACACCCTGCTCGACCAGAGCGCCCTCGACGCACTGCTGCCCGCCGCGCAGGAACGCGGCGTCCAGGTGGTGATCGGCGGCGCCTTCAACTCGGGCCTGCTGGCGGACCCCAAGCCCGGTTCCACCTACAACTACGCCGCCGCCCCGGCCGAGTTGCTCGACCGCGCCCTGCGTCTCAAGGAGACCGCGGAGCGGCACGGCACCACGCTGCGTGCCGCCGCCCTCGCCTTCTGCGCCGCGCACCCGGCCGTCCCGAGCGTCCTCGTCGGTGCCCGCTCCGCCGCCGAGGTCGAGGACTGCGCCGAGCAGTTCCGCACCCCCGTGCCCGCCGCCTTCTGGCAGGAGCTGCGCGACACCGGCCTGCTCCCGCCCGGCGTCCCGGGACTGCCGGCATGACCACCACCCCGCACCCCACGGTCCCAGGAGAGCTGCCATGACCGTCGACGCCCACCACCACGTCTGGGACCTGTCCGTACGGGACCAGGACTGGATCACCGGGCCCGCCCTGGCACCGCTGCGGCGGAACTTCACCGTCGCCGACCTCGAACCCGAGGCCCATGCCGCCGGAGTCGACCGCACGGTCCTCGTGCAGACCATCACCGTGCCCGAGGAGACCCCCGAGTTCCTGGCCCTCGCCGAAGAGCACGAGCTGATCGCCGGGGTCGTCGGCTGGACCGACCTCACCCGCCCCGACATCGCCGACGAGCTCGCCCGGCTCGCCGAACTCCCCGGTGGCGGATACCTCAAGGGCATCCGCCACCAGGTCCAGGGCGAGCCCGACCCGGAGTGGCTGCTGCGCCCGGACGTCCGCCGGGGCCTCGCCGCCGTCGCCGACGCCGGCCTGGTCTACGACCTGCTGGTGCAGCCGCACCAGCTCCCGGCCGCCGCGAAGGCCGTGGCGGACCTGCCCGGCCTCACCTTCGTCCTCGACCACGCGGGCAAACCGCCCATCGCCGCGGGAGAACCGGAACCCTGGGCGACTTCCCTGCGCACCCTCGCCGCGCGGCCCAACACCGTCTGCAAGCTGTCCGGCCTGGTCACCGAGGCCGACCCCCGCACCTGGACGGTCGCCGACCTGCGCCCGTACACGGATGTCGTCCTGGACGCCTTCGGCCCCGACCGGCTGATGTTCGGCTCCGACTGGCCGGTGTGCGTTCTCGCCGCGTCCTACGGCGAAGTGGTCACGGCCACCGACGAGTTGACGGCGGACCTCAGCCGCGACGAGCGCACCCTGGTCTTCGAGACCACCGCCACCCGCACCTACGCCCTCTGACCCGCCCTACGAGCGGTCCGCCGACCCGGCCGGCCGGGTCGGCGGCAGATACTCGCGTACGAACGTCCGCTCCCAGCAGGCGCCCGTCGCCCGCAGCTCGCGCCAGGTCGTGTAGCGGTAGCGGAAGAGCCGGGCCCGGACGAAACGGGGAGGCGCGTCGGGCGGGAACGGGGAGCGGCGCAGCAGCCGGAGCGTGGCGCGGTCGTTCTCCAGCAGCCGCTCCACCAGGGTGCCGAACCACGGCCCGGCGTAGTCCGGCGACAGCGCGGCGAACCACATCAGCCAGTCGAGCCGCAGATGGTACGGGGCGAACTGGCGCGGCCAGCGCCGCGGATCACCCGGCTTCCCCCTGAACTCGTACTCCCGCCACTCGGCCCCGGGACCGGGTACCGGGTCGGCCGTGCCCTCGATGACGACCTCGTGGCGCACCCGGCCTACGGTGCCGAAGGCGCCGTAGGTGTTCACCAGGTGGAGCGGGTCGAAGGAGCGGTTCATCACCTGGCGGCGGGAGACCATGTTGGTCACCGGGCGGTGACTGAGGAACACGAGCAGCGCGGCCACGGCGAGCACCACGGCCACGTACCAGAGCGGGGTGTCCGGCACGGTGGGCGCGTGCGACGGGAAGCGGATCGCGGACAGGGCCAGCACGACGGTGACCCAGTTCAGCCAGGAGAAGTTCCCGGACAGCACCAGCCACAGCTGGGTCGCGATCATCAGCGCGGCGGCGGCCGAGGCGATCGGCTGCGGCGCGAACAGCAGGAACGGCACGACGAGCTGGGTGACGTGGTTCGCGGCCACCTCCACCCGGTGCAGCGGCTTCGGCAGATGGTGGAAGAACCAGCTCAGCGGGCCCGGCATCGGCTGTGTCTCGTGGTGGTGGTCGAGACAGGTGAGCCGGCGCCAGCACACGTCCCCGCGCAGTTTGATCAGTCCGGCGCCGAACTCGACCCGGAACAGGATCCAGCGCAGCAGGAAGAGAACCACGACCGGCGGGGCCACCTCGTCGTTGCCGAGGAACACCGCCAGGAAGCCGACCTCCAGGAGCAGGGACTCCCAGCCGAACGCGTACCAGGTCTGGCCGACGTTCACGATCGACAGGTACAGCAGCCACGGCACCAGCCACAGCAGCATCCCCGCCCACAGCGGCACCAGGGAGTCCGCGCCCGCCAGCAACGCCGCCGACACCACACACCCGGACCAGGCGCACACCGCGAAGAACCGGTCGGAGTAGTGCAGCTGGAACAGGCTCGGCGCCTGCCGGAACGGCACCCGCTCGACATGGCGGGGCACCGGCAGCAGACCCCGCCGCCCGATCAGCGCGCGGAACTGAAGCGCCGCCGTCAGAAACGCGACGAGATACACCCCGGCCAGCGCCCGCTGGAAGACCAGCCGGCTCAGCCAGTAGTCGGATGCGGTGAACCAGTCCACGACCCCGCGCCCCTCCTCTGCTCGCCCTCCGCCTGTCACTGCGCGTGCCCGGCCGGTCCACTTGCGTAACCCAGGAGAGTGAAGCAGACAATAGTGACGAAATGTCCCGAGGATGCGGGAGAACGTGGTGCGCAAGGACAGCGAACACATATCCAGCAGGCAGGGATCCGGCGGAGTTCTCACCGCCTGTGCCCTCTCGGCGGCCCTGGTCGTCGCCGCCACCTGCACCGGCAACGGCGACGGCGCACAGGGCTCCGCGCCGGGCGGGGAACTCTTCCTCGAACCGGTCCTGACCCAGGTCCAGGACCCCTTCGCACCGCCCGGGGACGGGTCGGCGGACTCGGGGCGCTCCGTCACTCCAATGGACGCGGACACGGAACGCGACTGGCGGCTGATCCCCTCCACGGAGGACACCGAGTCGCTCTCCGAAGAGCCGGCGGCCGATGGCGCGGCCCTTCCCGGAGAGCAGGCGGTCGACGGCGACACGGCCGTCCCCGGAGAGCCGACCGTCGACGAGGTGGGTGGACTCGACGAGTCCCGGCTGTACGAGCCCGGCTTCTCCCGGCCCGCCGTCGAGGACCCCGCCCTGGAGGAGTCCGGCACCGCCGACGACTCCCTCGACCCCGGCGCCACGGACGAGATCGGCCCCGAGCGCGTGCCGGAGCTTCCCGACCCGCCCGACGGGGGCGGTCTGATCCCGGACGATCCGGACGAGCTGGATGACGCCAGGAGCGTCCTCGGTACTCCGGTCGAACTCGATTAATCGGGCAAATCCTGGCAAGGTGGGCGCATGGTTGATCGGGGAGCGAGTGCCCTGTCACTCCCGGACGACTGGCCCTCCCACCCGGATCCGATCCTGGCGCTCAACCGCATGGGCAGCTTCGACTGGGACCTGGACGCCGGTCTGCTGCACATGGACTCCCAGGCGTACGAGATCTTCGACATCCGCCCGGAGGAGTTCGACGGCCGCCCCGAGTCCCTCGCCGTGCGGGTGCCCCCGAACGAGGGCCGGCGGCTCGACACCCTGGTCTCCCAGGCCATCAAGGACGGCAGCGAGAACTACGGCACCTACTTCCGCCTCCGGCGCCGCGACGGCACCCTGTGCTGGACCCACACCCAGGGCTACATCCGCCGGGACGCCACCGGCCGCCCGAGCAGGATCATCGGCGTCGTCCGGGACGCCACCGAGGAACTGACGGAACTCGCCGCCCGCGACGAGCGGGGCGCGCCCGTCGACGTGCCCCGCCGGCGGACCAACGTCGTCCAGGTCACCACGGCCGCCCTCGCCCACGCCCGGACCGTCCAGGACGTCATCGACGTCCTCAAGGACACCGACGGCGTCACCCACCTCGGCGCCACCAGCCTCGTCATGGGCCTGGTCGAGGCGGGCCGGATCCGGCTGATCGCGGAGGGCCCCGAGGGCAGCTTCGTACCCGGCACCAAGGTCACCCGGATCGACGAGCCCTACCCGATGAGCGAGGTCGTGCGCACGCTCAGCCCGCGCTTCATCGGCTCACCGGAGGAGTTCGCCGACCGGTATCCGCTGCTGTGGCCGCACATCACCGACCTGGACATCACCGCCGCCGCCTACCTCCCGCTGATCGTCCAGGCCCGCCCCATCGGCGCGATGGGCCTGCTCTACAGCGACCGGCGCGGCTTCACCGACGAGGAACGCGACATCCTCGTCGCCCTCGGCAGCAGCATCGCGCAGAGCCTGCAACGGGCGATGTTCTACGAGGAGGAGAAGGACATCGCGCAGGGCCTGCAACAGGCCATGCTGCCGCGCACCATTCCCAGCGTGCCCGGCGCCGACGTCGCCGTCCGCTACCGGGCGGCCGCCATCGGCGGCTCCAACGGCCGCGACATCGGCGGCGACTGGTACGACCTGATCCCGCTTCCCGGCGGCCGGGTCGGCGCGGTGATCGGCGACGTCCAGGGCCACGACACCCACGCCGCCGCCGTCATGGGCCAGCTGCGGATCGTGCTGCGCGCCTACGCCGCCGAGGGCCACACCCCCGCCACCGTCATGGCCCGCGCCTCGGTCTTCCTGCACGAGCTGGACACCGACCGGTTCGCGACCTGCCTCTACGCCGAGGCCGACCTGACCACCGGGGTCGTGCAGGTGGTGCGGGCCGGTCACATCGACCCGCTGGTGCGCACCACCGACGGCAGCTGCCGCCGGATTCCCGTCGAGGGCGGTCTGCCGCTCGGCCTGTCCGCGGAGTTCGGCAGCCTGGAGTACCCCGTCGGCACCGTCGAGCTGGATCCCGGCCACACACTGCTGCTCTGCACCGACGGCCTGGTCGAACAGCCCGGCGCCGACCTCGACGACGGCTTGCAGGCGCTCACCGCCGTCGTCGCCTCCGGCCCCCAGGACGTGCACCGACTCGCCGACCTGCTGATCGAGGGGGCCGAGGAGCGCGGCGGCGACGACGACGTGGCGCTGCTCCTGCTGCGCCGCCGCGGCCAGGACGCCCCGCAGTCCGGCGGCCGGCTCCAGCAGCACGTGGCCCCCGGCGACCCCGAGGCGCTCACCGAGGCGCGGCATCTGATCCGCGCGGCCGTGCGGGCATGGGGCTCGGGGGAGCGCGCCGACGAGATCGAGCTGGTCGCCGACGAGCTGATCACCAACGCCCTGATGCACACCGAGGGCGCCGCGATCGTCACCCTGCGGGTCCTGGGCGGCGCCGACCGGCGGCTGCGCGTCGAGGTCGAGGACTCCTCCAGCGCCCTGCCGCGGCGCCGTGAGGCCGGTGAGTCCGGGGTGTCGGGGCGGGGGCTGATGCTGGTGGAGCTGCTGGCCGACGTGTGGGGTGTGGAGGCGCGGGGCGGCGGCAAGTGCGTGTGGTGCGAGTTCGTGGTGCCGGAACGCCGGTGACGTCGCGCCCGGACGCGACCGAACCGGTGGTGGCACTCTTGACGTATGCCGGAACTTCCCGAGGTCGAGGCGCTCAGGGACTTCCTGACCGAGCACCTGGTCGGCCATGAGATCGTCCGCGTGCTGCCCGCCGCGATCAGCGTCCTGAAGACGTACGACCCGCCGCTCTCCGCCCTGGAGGGCCACGAGGTCGTCGCCGTGCACCGGCACGGCAAGTTCCTGGACCTGGAGACCGGCGGCGGCCCGCGCTTCGTGACCCATCTGGCGCGCGCCGGCTGGCTGCACTGGAGGGACCGGCTGCCGGACGGTCCGCCCAAGCCCGGCAAGGGCCCCCTCGCACTGCGGGTCGCCCTGGAGACCGGCGAGGGCTTCGACCTGACGGAGGCCGGCACCCAGAAGCGCCTCGCGGTCTACGTCGTACGGGACCCGGGGGAGGTCGCGGGTATCGCCCGGCTCGGCCCCGACCCGCTCGCCGACGACTTCGACGAGGCGGCCTTCGCCGCCCTGCTGAAGGACGAGCGGCGCCGGCTCAAGGGCGCCCTGCGCGACCAGAGCCTGATCGCCGGGGTGGGCAACGCGTACAGCGACGAGATCCTGCACGCCGCGAAGATGTCGCCGTACAAGCTCGCCGGGTCGCTGACCTCGGAGGAGACCACCCGGCTGTACAGCGCGCTGCGCGACACCCTCACCGAGGCCGTCGAGCGGTCCCGGGGGGTGGCCGCGGGGCGGCTGAAGGCCGAGAAGAAGAGCGGGCTGCGGGTGCACGGCCGTACCGGCGAGGCCTGTCCGGTGTGCGGCGACACCATCCGCGAGGTCTCCTTCAGCGATTCCTCGCTCCAGTACTGCCCCACCTGCCAGACGGGCGGCAAGCCGCTCGCGGACCGCAGGATGTCCCGCCTGCTGAAGTAGCGGACGGGACACGTCCTACGTCGGGTTCGGCAGCGTCACCAGTGTCTCGCCGTCCGTCGAGCGGACCTCGTAGTGGTCGATGTCGTCGGGGTGCATCGCGGCGCCGCCCTGCATCGTGTTGGGCCGGGCGTCGCGCGGGGGAGTGGTCCAGTTGGTCACCGTCTCCTCCGCGCCGTTGTGCCCGACCGCGACGAGCCGGCACGGGCGCGGGCCCGCGGCGTCCTTGACCTTCAGCTCGATGTTGGCGCCCCAGACCTCGTCCTCGGCGGTGACCTGGGCCCAGACGCCCGAGCGTGCGTCGGTCGCCTCGACCACCACCGCGCTCTCGCCGCCGCCCGCCATCACGGCGAGGGCGGGTCCGCCCACGGCGAGCACGACCGAGGCGGCCACCGCGAACAGCATCCGGCGGCGACCCGCCCGGTGCCGGGTGGCCACCTCGGCGAGCAGCCGGTCCAGCATCCGCGGTCCGGGTGTGGCCATCGGGTTCACGAACCGCGGGGTGGCCCGGCGGTAGAGCATCAGCTGTCGCGAGACAGGACCGAACTCGGTCACGTGTGCCGCGCAACTGGGGCACTCCATGAGGTGGTCCTCGAAGCGGAACGCGTCCGCCTCGTTCAGCACGCCGAGCGCGTACGCGGCGACGTCGCGATGCCTCTCCAGGGACCTCATGCAGAATCCTCGTGCCGTTGGGTGCGGGTGGTGTCACTCCTTGCTCCCACCGGTACGCACCGGACAGCCGAATCACTCAAGCCGCTCACAGAATCGTGAACCACAGGATTCGGAGCGGCCCGGCCCGCGGATTGGTCGAGTTCCGGCCCGGATCCCGGAAACCGTGACAGGGCCGGGCCCGGGGTCCGCCGAGACGGCCCCCGGGCTAGAAGAGGTGGATCGCGAGATGGCCGAGCGGCAGCCCCAGCTGCCAGGCCGGCGTCCACACCTTGGGCCCGTCGTCCTCGCCCACCAGCGCCCCGCCGCCGGGCACGGCGTTGAGGTCGGGGGCGAGCAGTTCTGTCTCCTGGAGCCAGCGCCAGGCCGCCTCGGCCAGTTCCAGATCGGGCGCCGGGCGCTCGGACTCGGCGGCCTCGGCGGCGAGTTGGTCCATCCGCTCGCGCACCCAGTCCTGCCACGGCTGGTCGTACGCCGTCAGGGAGAGCCAGGTCTCCAGCTGGGTGACGACCCGGATGCCCGAGAGCTCGCCCTCGGTGTCCGACAGGAAGACGGTCAGCGCGAGCGCGTCCCGCCCGGCCCGGAACTCGAACGAGGTCGGCGGCATGAGATCGCCGGTCCGCAGCAGCTCGTCGGCGATGTACTCGGCGTACAACCACGCCATGGGAACGGTCAGTTCACCGCCGTCGGTGCCTTCCGTACTCTGATGACCTCTGTGCTGCATCCCTTCCTGCCTTCCTCCGGTGCGTGCGCGTCGCCCAAGTCCAGCCAGGCCCAGTCGTGCACCCGGCTCCCCCGCTCCGGAACACGCATGAGGACAGCCCATTACCCAACAGGGGTCCTCAGCAAGGCGCTTTACGGAGGCTTGACCCGACATTCGGTTTCACCGCAGGTCGGCCGCATAACCCGGAAGCACCCGGCGCAGGGCGCGCAACGCGTAGTACGCGCGGGACTTCACCGTACCGGGAGGGATTCCGAGGGCCGCCGCCGCTTCCGCCACACTCGCCCCCTGGAAGTACACGAGCACCAGGACTTCACGGTGTTCCGGAGTGAGTGTCTTCACAGCCTCGCGCACATCGACCGTGGCGGCCGACCGTTCGGCGTGGTCCGCGATGACCCGGGCGCTCTCCAGGACGGCGTCACCGACCTCCGGCGGCCGGGCCTGCCGGGCCCGCCGCGCGTCGATGGCGAGCCGCCGGCCCACGGTGAGCAGCCAGGGCCGTACGGAGTCGAAGGTCTCGGCGCGCAGCGCCTCGGGGTGCTGCCAGGCGCGCACCAGCGTCTCCTGGACCAGGTCCTCGGCCCGCTGGCGGTCCCCGTCGCACAGCCTGAGGAGCAGGGCGAACAGCGGCCGCCCGTGCTCGCGCTGCACCGCGGCGAGCTCGTGCTCGGCGGTCGTCCCGTTCGTGAGAGTGGTTCCGGCCGTCATGGCCGTATGGCACCCCAGGGTTCCCGGTCGGCACAGAGGAGGGACACGCTCCTGCGGCGGACGGTCGAACCCGTCGGCGAACGGTACGACGAACGGTCCCCGGCGCCCGCTCGCGCACACCGGACGGGTTAACCCGGACGCCGGGACCGTTTGCGGGACGGATCACCTTCATACCTATTCATAGGTAAATACGACAATCTTGAGGTGACCGGATGATCGCACGCAGTCGGCAGGTTGCCCTGGCCCTCACGGCCGTACTCGCCGCGGGCGCCGCCTGCCAGGCCAAGCACCACGAGCCGGCCGGACATCCGGCGCCCTTGGGCGCCGGCCCCGGCGGGTTCACCCTCGTCGCCTCGGGCGACGTCCTCCCGCACGACTCGATCATCCAGCGGGCCAGGTTCGACGCGGGCGGCTCCGGCTACGACTTCCGGCCGATGTTCGCCGGCATCGAACCGGTCGTCTCGCGCGCCGATCTGGCGCTGTGTCACATGGAGACCGTCTACGGCGAGAACGGCGTCTACACCGGCTACCCCACCTTCAAGTCCCCGCCGGAGGTGGCGAAGGGCCTCGCCGCCACCGGCTACGACGGCTGCTCCACGGCCTCCAACCACAGCCTCGACGACGGCGCCGCCGGGATCGGCCGCACCCTGGACGCCCTGGACCGCGAGGGCGTCCGGCACACCGGCACCGCGCGCACCGAGGCCGAGGCGCGCACCGCCACCGTCTTCGACGCGGGTCCCGCCAAGGTCGCCCATCTCGCCTACACCTACGGCACCAACGGCTTCCCGCTCCCCGCCGGGCAGCCCTGGGCGGTCAACCTGATCGACGAGCAGCGGATCGTCGCCGACGCGCGTGCCGCCCGCAAGGCCGGCGCCGACGTGGTGGTGGTCTCGCTGCACTGGGGCACCGAGTGGCAGGACGACCCGGACCGGTCCCAGCTCGACCTCGCCGCCCGGCTCACCTCGTCGCGCACCGGCTCCCGCCCCGACATCGACCTGATCCTCGGCACCCACGCCCATGTCCCGCAGGCGTACGAGAAGGTCAACGGGACCTGGGTGGTCTACGGGATGGGCGACCAGGTCGCCGGTGAGATGACCAACCACGACGGCGCGGCCGACCCGCGCGGCAACCAGTCCACCGTCGCCCGCTTCACCTTCGCGCCGCCGGTCCGGCCGGGCGCCCGCTGGGAGGTGGACAGGGCGGAGTTCGTGCCGCAGCTCTTCGACATCGACGCGGGCCGCGTGGTCGACCTCAACCGGGCCATCGGCCAGGGCGCCGAACTGACCGCCGTACGCGACCGGATCCGGGACGTCGTGCTGAGCCGGGGCGCGGGTGAGGACGGTCTGGTGATGGGGGAGTAGGCCGCGGCGGAGGCGGTCAGTTCACGTCCACGTCGTCGAGGATCCTGAGGACCTCGCCGAGGACCCGGACGCAGGCCGTCACATCGGCCCCGGTCAGTTCACCACCGACCTCCCGCAGCAGGGTGTGCTCGCGGGCGAGGACGGCGGTGATCGCGGACCGGCCGTCGTCGGTCAGCCGGATCAGCGAGGACCGCCGGTGCGCGGGGTTCGGGACGGCCTCCGCGAGCCCCCGCTCCGCCGCCTCGTTGACCATCCGCTGCACGAACTGCCGGCTGATCGCCTGTGCCCGGCCCATCTGCGGCACGGTCGACGGCCCGTTGCGGTACAGCAGATCGAGGACCGCGCGCACCCCGACGGAGAGCCCCTCGACCGCCTCGGACTGCTCGACCTTGCGGTGCACCCGCCGGTAGAGCGGACCCACCAGATCGAACACCTCCCTCAGCCGCAGACCGAGGTCGTCCGGAGGCAGGGGAGTGCCGGGGGGCAGCGAACCGGCGGGAGGCAGGGGACCGTCCACGGGCGGGGGGCCGTCGATCGCGTTCACGCCGCCATCATGACACCCCGGTTGCCAAGACCCTCGGCCACTGCGCCCGGCCCGGCTCCTCGGCGCCTACGGCACCACGGTCACCGGCCAGCGCCCCGCCTTGACCAGGCGTACCGCCACGGACCCCACGATCCGGTGGCCCGCCTGCTCCGACGCGCCCACCACCACCGCGTCCGCCTTGAGGTCGTCCGCCGCCTTCACCAGACCGCTGTACGCGTCACCGGGGAAGGTGTGGAACTCCCACCGCACGTCCCATATCCCCTTGAGGCGCTCCGTGGCCTCCCGGATCTCCGCCACCAGACCCTCGGCGATCTGGTCGGTCGTGTCGGCGACCGGAGCGCCGAGCGCCGCACCCGCCGCCATCACCGGCTGCACGTACACGATCGCCAGCAGCGCGCGCTGCCGGCGGGCCAGACCGCCCGCGTAGGACGCGGCCCGCCACGAGGAGTCGGAGCCGTCCACGCCGACGACGATGACCTTCGGACCGTCCGTGCCCCGCTCGAACCGGGAGCTGTGTTCCGTCACGTGCAGAGGCTATCGGAAGCCCCGGGTCCGGTCGCCGGCCGCGTCCCGACGGGCGCGCGGGCCGCGGACGGCCGCCCGGGAGCGGCCGTCCGGGCCGGACCCCGGAGGTGTTCGCGGCGTTCTTCGGCACGCCCGGCCTGTTCTGTGTACTGCCGGCCCTCCTCCCGCCGCTGCGGGTCCTGCTGCGCCCGGTCGTGCGCACCCTGGACACGGTCGTCGTCCCGGTCAGCGCCAACCTCGCCCACGCGGTCTTCACCGGGCTGGGCATCCGCGAGACCCTCCCCTTCCCCCTCGTACGCCGCCGCTGAGGCGCCCGGCACTGGGCCGGGCGGGTGTTTTCCCGCCGCCGCACCGGTGTCGCGCTGGTGCGTCGGGGCCGCTCTGGGCGACCCATGAGTCATGACGAAGGATCAGTTCCTCACGCGGCGCCGGGCCCTGCTCGCCGGCGCCGCCGCCGTTGGTACGGCGGCCGGCACGGCGGGCCTGTTCACCACCCTCGGCTCCGGGGGTGAGCCCGCACCGCCCGTCGTGGGCGCCGCGGGCCCCCCGGCCCGCCGCCCCATGAAGCCGTCCGCCTACCGCCTCCAGCCGCTCACCGGCAACGCCCCGCCGCGCGCGGTGCCCGGCCGCACCCCGGTGCGCCGCAAACCGCTGCTGAGTGTGTCCGGTACCGGCCGCACCATGGTGCTGACCTTCGACGACGGACCCGACCCCCGCTATACCCCGGACATCCTCGACACCCTTGCCGAGTACGACGTCCGCGCGATGTTCTTCGTCTGCGGGGAGATGGCCGCCGACAACCGGGACCTGCTGGAACGGATGGCCGACGAAGGACACGTCGTCGGCAACCACACCTGGTCCCACCCGCTGCTCACCACCCTCAGCCGGTCCCGGATCCACCGCGAGATGGAACGCACCTGCGAGGTCGTCGAGGAGGCGAGCGGCGACTGGCCGCGCTGGTTCCGCGCGCCCTACGGCGCCTGGAACCGGGCCGCGTTCCAGCTCGGCGCCGAACTCGGCATGGAACCGCTGGCCTGGACCGTCGACACCCTGGACTGGACCACCCCCGGCATCGGCACCATCGTCGACCGGGTCGCCGAGGGTGCCGCCCCCGGCGTAGTGGTGCTGTCGCACGACGCGGGCGGCGACCGCTCGCAGAGCGTGTGGGCCCTGCGCGACTATCTGCCGCGGCTCCTGGACGCCGGCTACCACGTCACCGTGCCCCGCCGCCGGCACGCCTGACAGCTCGTCCGACAGTGCGTCGGAAGGCCTGTGCGGCGGGCCGCCCGCCCGGCCGGGGACCGCTCAGCGGACCTCGACCAGGCGGGCGAAGGCGACGACATTCCCGTCGTAGCCGTTCTGCTTCGAGAAACCGCCGCCGCAGGTGATGACCCGCAGCTCGGGCGAGCCCTTCGACGCGTAGACGCGGTCGCCGGGGAAGTTGTTCTTCTCGAAGACCTCGATGCCGTAGATCTCGAAGACGGCGGTCTTTCCGTCCTTGCGCGCCACCTCGACATGATTTCCCTGCTTCAGGGCGCCGAGGCCGTAGAAAACGGCGGGGCCGCGGCTGTTGTCGACATGGCCGACGACCACCGCGGTGCCTTTCTCCCCGGGGGAGACGGCACCCGTGAACCATCCGGCGAGATTCGGGTCCTCCGGCGGCGGCGCGTCGACCCAGCCGGCCGCGTCCAGACCCACCGGCATCATCGGCGCGTCCACCTGGATCGCCGGAATCCGCACCCGGTCGGGCAGCGCGTACGGCAGCGGGGCCACCCCCTTGCCGAAGGTGGTGCCCGGCGCCGTGGTGCTGCTGTCGGCCGCGGCGGACGCCGGCTGAGGCGGCCCCACGTCGAACTCCCCGGAACCATTGCGAATGAGCGCGAGACCGGTCAGCAGAACCAGCGCTATTACGCCCCAAGGAGCGCGCTTCTTGCGCCGCTCCTCCTCTTCCTCCACCTCGGCCAGCTCGGAAGCAGACATGGGCCATCCCCTCTCGACACGGCCGTCGCCACGTCAGTCGCGCATGGCAAAACGCTAAGTTCCGGCGCGGAAACCGGCGACAGGGCAGATGCGAATGGGTGGCCCCCGCCTTTACCGGTGCGCCATCCGAGTTGCCACGAACAGGAATTTTCTGACGGTCCGTGACCTGCGGCAATATCCGATTGTGCGGTTTTCGCTCGGCGTGTTGCCTCACCAGGACGGACCATTGCCGAAATGCGGGTACGCGCACGGCATCTGAGGGTCTTTCTGGGAGGCGATTTCTCGCTCAAAGACCGGGGACGGGTCCCGGGGCGCCTTCCGCGGAGGATCACATGCGCAACTCTCGAACCCTGGCGGTCTGTGCCGCCACGGTCGCCGCCCTGGGGCTCGCCGCCCCCGCGGCCGTGGCCTGGGACAGCCCCAGCAACATCGTCGCCATGCCCAGCGTCATCGCGCGGGGCGGCCAGCTGACCATCACGGTCGACGGCTGCCGCCGCGGTGGCACCGCGACCTCGGACGCGTTCCGCCCGACGACGCTCTCGCCGATCAACGGCGCCAACGAGACGTCCAAGGGCACCGCGACCGTGGACACCAACGCGCGGGCCGGCTCGTTCGACATCACGGTCAACTGCGACGGCCGTACCCTCACCCGCCCGGCCGCCTTCACCGTCATCGGCGGGGTCCGCGGCGGTATCGGCGGCTCCACGTCGAGCGGGGCAACGCCGACCGACATGGCGATCGGCGGCGGTCTGGTCGCCGCGGCCGTCGTCGGCGGCGGGGTGTTCTGGATGCGGCGCCGCGCCGAGCGGCGCATCTGACGGCAGGCGGCTCCGGCCGCGGGCCCCTTCGTGAGACGCACGTGCACAGGGCTTCGCCCCGGTCCCTCGCGGGAACCGGGGCGAAGCCCTGTGCGGTGTCATGCCGTCAGCCCGCGTCCTCCTCGGGCCGGCGCCGTGAGAAGTGGTACGCGGCACCGACCGACGCGGTGATCAGCGCGAGTCCGAGGCCGATCTCCTTGATGTCGAAGCCGGCCAGAGTGCCGCCCTCACCGGCGTGCACCCCGTGCTCGGGATGGACCGGCCGGACCGGCTCGGGCCGGTGGCCCGCGGCGATGGTCAGATCGGCGTTGTCCCAGAAGGTGCCGCACTGGAACGTCACCTCGTACACCGCGCCCGGCCGTGCGTCCCAGTCGACCGTGGTGGACACCGTGGTCTGGGTGCGGTGGATGGTGATGTCGTCGAAGACACCCGAGGAGACGTGGACGCTGCGGTCGCACCCCGTGGCCAGCAGCGTGACGCGACCGCCCGCGGCGACGGTCTCGGGGGAGACCGACACCCGGAAGCGGGACTCGTCGCCGACCGCCTGCGCGGTCTGGGCGGTGAAGGTCAGGGCGCCGGCGGCCAGCACGGCGGCCGAGGCGACGACGCGTATCGCGCGCATGGTGAATCCTCCGGGTCCCCGAGGAGCAGCACGCGGACCTGTTCCGCATACGCCAGAAATGCACCTCGATGTGCGAAACGCTAGGAAGGTCCGCACAGGCGCGCGAACGCTGTCGCGCGAATGGGGCACGGTTGTGGGCCGGTCGGGGGACACGGCGGCGTGTTGGTCAGTCCCCGACCCCTGGGAACAGGTTGTGGAACGGCTCCGCGGACGCCGTGACCCCACGGCTGTAGGGCGCGTCGAAGTCCCAGATGAGGAAGAGCAGGAACGCGATCAGCGCCGAGAACAGTCCCGCGAGGACGAGTTCGCGCGGGGTACGCCGGATCTGGAGCGCGAGGACCATGCCGATGGTGACGATCCCTCCGCCCAGCAGCCCGAACCACACCACGCCCGGCATGGTCGCGCCCAGCGAGTCCGCGCGGGAGCTGCGCGCCTGGTCGGCGGCGGTCACCTGGTCGATCAGCGGCTGGTACGCCTGCGCCTCGAAGTCGTCGCGCGGCCGGTAGTCCGTCACGTCCACCCGGATGCGGTCCATCAGCTCGTCGCCGCGCCCGGTCATCCGGCCGTCGTCGGCCATCGACTTCCACTCGGTGGTCGTGACGTGTCCGACATATGAGTTGACATCCGCCCGGATCCGGTCGCGTACGTCCGCCGGGTAGACCCGCACCCGCTCCGAGATCTCGTGCAGCGCCTGGGCCTCCGCGCGGACGTGCTCCTGCGCGACGCTGCGGGCCTCCCAGACACCCGCGATGGCCAGGCCCAGGACGATGGCGTACACCACACCGATCCACATCGTCATGTACTCGATGACGTCCGGGGTCTCGGACGGGTCCTCGTCCTCGGACGCGGCACGGTGACGGATCAGGGTGATGACGACCACCACGGCACAGGCGGCCAGCATCGCGAGGGAGAGAACAAGCCATTCCGGCAAGGGATGCCTCCAGGATCAGCGCGGCCGCAGCGCGGCCACGGCGACCACCGCGGGCACGGTGATCAGCAGGACGAAGGTGAGCGGGGACTGCCGGTGGTGGGTGGGCCGCCGCTGGGCCGCGGCCCGGTAGGGCGGGTACTCCACCGGCGTCGCGGAGGGCCGCGGAGTGGGCTTCGGACTCGGACTCGGCGTCGGCGCGGGCGGCGGAGCCGGCCTCGGGGTGGGCCTGGGCGTGGGTGCCGGTGGTGGCGGTGGGGGCGGTGCCGGTCGGGCCGGTGGTGCCGGGGCGGGCCGTGGTGGCGGTGGGGGAGGCGGCGGCTCCGGGGTGGGGGTCGGCTGGGGCTTCGGCGGAGCGGGCGGTGGCGGTGGCGGCGGTGGGGTCGGCTGGGGCGGCGGCGGTTTGGGCGGCTTCGGGGTCGGAGTCGGGGTGGGAGTCGGCGTCGGCGTGGGCTTCGGCGGGCACGACGGCCACGTCCGGCTCCCGGCGACCGCCACCGCGCTGGTGCCGCCGGGTCCGGTCGAGGCCCACGCGCAGGCGTCGGCCGCGGCCGGCCCCGCGGGCGCGCCGGCCAGCGCCCAGGTCAGCGTCAGCACGGCCGCCACCCGTGGGGCGACGGCGGATCGGGTCCGTTCGGGTCCATGCACGACGCAGATCATGAGGGCCCGTCCGCCGCGGCACGCGCGGGTAACGGGTGATTGGTCCGAAAGAGGGATGTTGCGTGCCCCGGGGTTTGACCGGGCGCCGTGGTCGACGGCCGGGTGTCCGCGAGGGGTTGGGCGGGTGTCCGGGGGGCGATTCCACAGGGTTTCGAAAGAAATCTCGCCCCACGTTGAACACGGGTACCCGGTCCGTGCGTACTGCTGGTCGTGCGGCGGCTCAGCAGGGCGCTGCAACACCAGTGTGATTGTGGGGAGTTGACGATGAACACCTGGCGGAGCGCCTCTCTCGCGGCGAGCGCTGTGGCCGTACTGGCGCTGACGACGGCGTGCGGTCAGGACGGCGGGGCCCAGTCGCCGGCCCAGAACGTGGGCGCCACGGCGCCCGCGGGTGGCTACGGCGGCGCCAGCACCGGTACCGGTACGGACACCGGCGTCGGCGCCCAGGGAGCCCAGAACGCGGCGGCCCCGAACACCCCGGCGGGCAAGCTGGCCGTGTCCGTCAACGCCGAGCTGGGCAACGTGCTCACCGACGCCGACGGCCGCACGCTCTACCGGTTCGACCAGGACACGGCCGAACCCCCGAAGACCAACTGCGAGGGCGACTGCGCCACCGCATGGCCGCCCGTCCCGGCGAACGACGCCAGCGCGGGCGAGGGTGTCGACGCCGAACTGATCGGCGAGATCACCCGTCCCGACGGCACCAAGCAGCTGACGATCGGCGGCTGGCCCGCCTACCGCTACGCGAAGGACGTCAACGCCGGAGACGTCAACGGCCAGGCGGTGAACGGCACCTGGTACGCGCTCGCCCCCGACGGCAAGAAGGCCAAGCTGGCCGACCTGCCCGGTCTGTCCACCCGCAAGGACGCCAAGCTCGGCGAGATCGTCGTCGACAAGAACGGCATGACGGTCTACCGCTTCATGAAGGACGAAGCCTGGCCGGAGCCCGTCTCGAACTGTGCCGGAACCTGCGTCGAGAAGTGGCCGGTCGTCGCGCCGGTCGAGACCAACGACACCAAGGACGTGCAGAAGAAGGGCCTGATGAGCTTCACCCGGCCCGACGGCAAGAAGCAGCAGACGATCAACTGCTGGCCCATCTACACCTTCGCCAACGACAAGGCGCCGGGCGACACCAACGGCCAGGGCGTCGGCGGCACCTGGTACGCGGTGGCCCCCGACGGCAAGCCCGTGGGAGCGCCCGACAAGGAGTAGTCCTCCAGGGCCCCCCACGCCCCGAAGTGCAGTCCATCTCTCCACGTTCCAGGGAGAGGTGGACTGCTTTGGCGTGTTTGCCGCGCTTCACCCGGAAGTCCCCGTGAAACGCGCCACGTTTCCGTACGCAGAGGAACGCGTCGGATACTTTTCGTGAGGCCACCGCGCGGCTCCAATTGGGCACGTGCCGCAGGCAGTGACCGGGAACGGATGGTCAATTTCCGTTTTGACTCGCTCCATTGGCGGGCGATCAGTAGCCTCAGCTCGAACACCGGATCGCCAATGCCTTGGAGAGCTAGATGGAGCGTCCCGCCTGGGCCCCACGCAGCATCGACATCTCGGTGCCGAGCGTTTCGCGTATCTATGACTACTACCTGGGCGGTTCGCACAACTTCGAGGTCGACAGGGAAGCGGCCCGCAAGGCCATGGAGTTCATGCCGGGACTTCCCAAGATCATGCAGGCGAACCGGGCGTTCATGCGCCGCGCGGTCCGCTTCGCCGTCGACCAGGGCGTCACACAGTTCCTGGACATCGGGTCGGGCATCCCGACGTTCGGCAACGTCCACGAGGTGGCCCAGGAGGCCAGCCCGGGCGCCCATGTCGTCTACGTCGACCACGATCCGGTCGCCGTCGCGCACAGCCAGGAGGTCCTGGCCGGCAACGCCGACGCGGACGTGGTCGCCGCCGACCTCCGAAAGCCCCTGGAGATTCTGCGCAGCCCCCAGGTGGAGCGGCTGATCGACCCGGACCGCCCGGTGGCGCTGCTGCTGGTGGCGATCCTGCACTTCGTCGAGGACGCCGACGACCCGTACGCGGCGGTGGCACAGCTGCGCGACGCACTGGCGCCCGGCAGTCTGCTCGTTCTGACACATGCCTCGTACGAGGGAATCCCGCTGTCACCGGAGCGGGCCGGTGGCGCGGTGGACGTATACAAGGACATTCGCAACCCGCTGATCATGCGCTCGCGCGAGGAGATCGCGCGGTTCTTCGAGGGGTACGACATGGTGGAACCCGGACTGGTGCCGATGCCCTCCTGGCGTTCGGACACCGCACCGGAGGACGAGGATCCCTACGCCTTCTCCGGTTTCGCAGGCGTGGGACGCACGGCGTGAGCGCGGAGCCGGACGGGCCGGAGGACAGACTGCGGCGGTTCGCGACGATCTGGAGCCGGGCGGTCTTCCCGGTCTCCCCGACCTCGCTGACCAGGCCCGAGTTCGAGGAACAACTGCTGCCGCTGGCACGGCGGTTGAGCGAGGCGCTGCGGGCGCGGGCCTTCGACGGGGCCGAGGCGCGGGCCATCGGCGCCGCCCTGGTCGACGCGCACTGCACCGACCCCGAGGCACTCAGCCGCACCCTCGACTGCGTCGACGCCTACCTGGTGCTCTACTGCGGCGACGACGGTTCCCAGGAGGACCAGCGGGCCCGCTCGGCGCGGCTTCAGCACGCCATGGCCGCCGGGTTCGCGCACGCGCTGCGCGGCCGCACGCTCGCGGAGCAGGAGTCCATCGCCCAGGCCGCGTTGCGCGCCCAGGGTGTGGTCGCGCAGGCGCTGCACGCCAGCGAGGCCCGCTTCCGTGCCGTCTTCGAGGGCGCCGCCATAGGCATCGGCATCGCGGACCTCGACGGCAACGTGCTGGAGACCAACGCCGCCCTGACGCGTATGTTCGGCGGCGGCGAGCACAACGTACGCAGCCGCAACGTCAGGGACTGGACACACGCCGAGGACGCCCCCCAGGTGTGGCGGCTCTACGACGAGCTGGTCAGCGGCGAGCGCGAGCACTACCACGTCGAGAAGGCCTTCTACCGGCCCGACGGAACGGTCCTGTGGACCAACCTCACCGTCTCCCTGCTGCGCGACCCCGACGGCAACCCGCAGTACCAGCTGGCGCTGATGGAGGACACCACCGAGCGCCGGCTGCTCAACCTCCGGCTGCGCTACGAGGCCACCCACGACGCGCTCACCGGCCTGCCCAACCGGACGCTGTTCTTCGAACGCCTGGAGAAGGCGCTCGGCGCGGGCGACGGCCAGCGGTTCGGGCTCTGCTACCTGGACCTGGACGGCTTCAAGACGATCAACGACAGCCTCGGCCACGCGGCCGGCGACCGGCTGCTCGTCGAGGTCGCCGACCGGCTCCAGGCCTGCGCGACCGCGCCCGGCGAGATGGTGGCCCGGCTCGGCGGCGACGAGTTCGTGGCGCTGACCACCGGCCGCGACACCCAGCGCGAGGTCGACGAACTCGCCGGCCGGATCATGAACGCGCTGCTCGCCCCGATCCGTATCGAGGGCCGCGAGCTGACCGTGCGGGGCTCCATCGGCATCGTCGAGGGACCCGCCGGGGAGCGCAGCGCGGCCGAGGTGCTGCGCAGCGCCGACATCACGATGTACCGGGCGAAGTCGGCGGGCGGCAACCGCTACGAGCTGGCCGACCCGGAGGCCGACGCCCGCGCCATCACCCGGCACGGGCTGACCACCGCGCTGCCGACCGCGCTGGACCGGGGCGAGTTCTTCATCGAGTACCAGCCGCTGGTGCATCTCGGCGACGGCAGTGTGCGCGGCGCCGAGGCGCTCGTCCGCTGGCTGCATCCGCAGCACGGTGTGCTCGGTCCCGACCGGTTCATCCCGCTCGCCGAGCACACCGGGCTGATCGTGCCGCTCGGGCGCTGGGTGCTCGAACAGTCGGTACGGCAGGCCCGTGAGTGGAGGGAACGGTACGCCGCCTCGGCGACGGTGCCGTTGCGGATCAACGTGAATCTGTCGCCGTGCCAGCTGACCCATCCCGGGCTCGTCCAGGACACGGTGGAGATCCTGGAGTCGGCGGGTGTCGCGCCGGACGCGCTGTGCCTTGAGGTCACCGAGTCCGCGCTGATCGGTGCCGACGACGATCTGCTCAAGCCGCTTCGGCGGCTGGCGGAGATGGGTGTCGACATCGCGCTCGACGACTTCGGTACGGGGTACTCGAACCTGGCGAATCTGCGGCGGCTGCCCGTGAGCATCCTCAAGCTGGACCGGTCGTTCACGCAGAGCATGCAGCAGTTTCCGGCAGACTCGGTCGATCTCAAGATCGTGGAGGGGATCGTATCCCTTGCGCACAGTCTTGATCTCACGGTGACGGTGGAGGGGGTGGAGACGGGGGCGCAGGCGGAGCAGCTGAGGATACTGGGCTGTGACACGGCCCAGGGCTGGTACTACGCCCGTCCGGGCCCGCCGGACCGTCTCCACGATCTGGCCCTGGTCGACGCAAGCGGCTGACCGCGGGTCCCGGTGCCGGGTCCCGGTGCCGGGTGCGGGTCCGTCGTGGCTGGTCGCGCAGTTCCCCGCGCCCCTGGGGTGGGTGAGGTGGTCTTGAGCCCGCGGGCCGTCCGTGGTTGCTCGCGCAGTTCCCCGCGCCCCTGAAGGGGCGCTGCCGGTACCCCGGGTTGTTCAGGGGGCGCGGGGAACTGCGCGAGTACCACCCACGACCGGTACTCGGCATCGGGGTCAGGGGCGCGGGGAACTGCGCGATCAGTTGGTACGGAACCGCGTTCGGTGTCCCCGGTCAGCGTTCCAGCAGCATCCGTTGGAGTTCTCGTGCGGCCCGGGGCGGAGCCACGTCGCTGCGGTGGGCCAGCGCGATGACCCGATGCAGCCCCGGACGGGCAAGGGGCGTCACCCTCAGCCCCCGACCCGACCGCGCCGCCACCATCCGGGGCACCACCGCGACCCCCAACCCCGCCCGCACAAATCCCAGCACCGCGTCCATCTCCCCACCCTCCACCGCGAAGTCCGGCTCGAACCCCTCGGCCCGGCACGCGGCCACGGTCAGCTCCCGCAGGTCGTACCCGTGCCGGAACATCACCAGCCGCTCCCCCTCGAGGTCGGCGATCCGCACACCACGCCGGTCCCCGCCCGGCCGCGGCGCGTCGGGAGCGGACACCACCACCAGGTCCTCCCGCAACAGCTCCACCGTGGTCAGCGCGGGCGCCGGCGCCGGCAGCGGCAGCACCACCAGGGCCAGATCCAGCGCACCGCGTGCGAGATGCCGTACGAGATCGTGCGAGCCGCCCTCCTCGATGAGGAGCTGGATCCCCGGATAGCGGTCGTGGAAGGCGCGCAGGACGTCCGGCAGGAGCCCCGTGCACAGACTCGGCGTCGCCCCCAGCCGCACCCGCCCCCGCCGCAGCTGCACCAGCTCCTGCACCTCGTGGCGCGCGGTGTCGGTGTCCGCGAGGATCCGCCGGGCCAGCGGCAGCAGCGCCTCACCGGCGTCCGTGAGCGTGATGTTGCCCCGCGCACGCAGGAACAGGTCCGCGCCCAGCTCCCGCTCCAGCGCCTTGATCTGCTGGGACAGCGACGGCTGCGCGACATGGACCAGATCGGCGGCGCGGGTGAAGTGCCGGGTCTCGGCGACGGCCACGAAATACTGGAGCTGCTGGAACTGCATCCAGCAATGATAGGCCAGGGCTATCGAAACGAGGCAGACCATGTCTTGGACCGATTGGCCTCTGCACCCATACCGTGCAGGGCATGGCTCTGGCTACGCGGACGGACCGACGGCCGTCCTTGGCGCGCACCGTGTGGGACAGCTCCGTCGGCAAGAAAACAGTCATGGCCGTGAGCGGTCTGGTGATGCTGCTCTACCTGGTCGCGCACATGATCGGGAACCTGAAGATCTTCTTCGGCCCGGAGGACATCAACCACTACGCCCACTGGCTGCGCACCATGGGCGAGCCGGTGCTCCACTACGAGTGGGCCCTGTGGCTCGTACGGATCGTGCTGGTCGTCGCCGTCGTGGCGCACGCCGTCTCCGCCTACCAGCTCAGCCGCCGTGACATCAAGGCGCGGCCCAGCAAGTACGTGCACAAGAAGGCGGGTTCGTCCTACGCGACCCGCACCATGCGCTGGGGCGGGGTCATCCTCGCCCTGTTCATCGTGTGGCACATCCTCGACCTGACGACCGGCACCGTGCACCCGGGCGGCTACGAGCACCTCAAGCCGTACCAGAACATCATCGACACCTTCTCGACGTGGTACGGGAACGTCATCTACATCGTCGCGATGCTCGCGCTCGGCCTGCACGTCCAGCACGGCTTCTGGAGCGCGGCCCAGACCCTCGGCGCCGGCAGTCGCACCCGTGACCGCGCCCTGAAGACCACCGCCAACGTCCTCGCGGTGCTGCTGACGGCCGGTTTCATCGCCGTACCCGTGGGCGTCATGACCGGATTGGTGAGCTGAGATGACCTCATTCCTGGACTACGAGACCGGCACGCCGGTCGCCGACGGCACCGCGCCCGGCGGACCGGTCAACGAGCGCTGGGACACCCGCCGTTTCGAGGCCAAGCTGGTCAACCCCGCCAACCGCCGCAAGCACACGGTGATCGTCGTGGGCACGGGGCTCGCGGGGGGTTCCGCCGGGGCCACGCTCGCCGAACAGGGCTACCACGTTGTGCAGTTCTGCTACCAGGACTCCCCGCGCAGGGCCCATTCCATCGCCGCGCAGGGCGGTATCAACGCGGCGAAGAACTACCGCAACGACGGCGACTCCGTCCACCGGCTGTTCTACGACACCGTCAAGGGCGGCGACTTCCGCGCCCGGGAGTCCAACGTGCACCGGCTCGCGCAGATCTCCGTGGAGATCATCGACCAGTGCGTGGCGCAGGGTGTGCCCTTCGCCCGCGAGTACGGCGGTCTGCTCGACACCCGCTCCTTCGGCGGCGTCCAGGTCTCCCGCACGTTCTACGCCCGTGGCCAGACGGGCCAGCAGCTGCTGCTCGGCGCCTACCAGGCGCTCAGCCGGCAGATCGCGGCGGGCAACATCGAGATGCACGCCCGTACCGAGATGCTCGACGTGATCGTCGTCGACGGACGGGCCCGCGGGATCGTGGCCCGGGACCTGATCACCGGGAGGATCGACACGTACTACGCGGACGCCGTCGTGCTCGCCTCCGGCGGGTACGGCAACGTCTTCTACCTGTCGACGAACGCCATGAACTCCAACGCCACCGCCGTGTGGCGGGCGCACCGGCGCGGCGCCTACTTCGCGAACCCCTGCTTCACACAGATCCACCCGACCTGCATCCCGCGCACCGGCGAGCACCAGTCGAAGCTCACGCTGATGAGCGAGTCGCTGCGCAACGACGGCCGGATCTGGGTGCCGAAGGCCAAGGGCGACACCCGTCCCGCGAACCAGATCCCCGAGGACGAGCGCGACTACTACCTGGAGCGCATCTACCCGTCGTTCGGCAACCTCGTTCCGCGCGACATCGCCTCGCGCGCCGCGAAGAACGTCTGCGACGAGGGCCGCGGGGTCGGCCCCGGCGGCCAGGGCGTCTACCTGGACTTCGCCGACGCGATCACGCGGATGGGCCGCGCGGCCGTCGAGGCCAAGTACGGCAACCTCTTCGACATGTACCAGCGGATCACCGACGAGGATCCGTACGAGGTGCCGATGCGGATCTACCCGGCCGTGCACTACACGATGGGCGGACTCTGGGTCGACTACGACCTCCAGACCACCGTCCCGGGCCTGTTCGCGATCGGCGAGGCCAACTTCTCCGACCACGGCGCCAACCGGCTCGGCGCCTCCGCCCTGATGCAGGGCCTCGCCGACGGCTACTTCGTCCTCCCGGCCACCATCAACGACTACCTCGCGCGCAACCCGCACCACGAGCCCGTCACCGACGAACACCCCGTCGTCCAGGAGGTGCTGGCCGAGACCGAGGACCGGCTCAACCTGCTGCTGGCCGTCGACGGCGACCGTACGCCCGACTCCTTCCACCGTGAACTCGGCGAGCTGATGTGGGAGTTCTGCGGTATGGCCCGCACCGACGCCGGACTGCGCAAGGCGCTGGAGCGGATCCCCCAGATCCGCGAGGAGTTCTGGCGGCGGATCAAGGTGCCCGGCACCGGCGAGGAGTTCAACCAGTCGCTGGAGAAGGCCAACCGGATCGTCGACTACCTGGAACTCGCCGAGCTGATGTGCCTCGACGCGCTGCACCGCGAGGAGTCCTGCGGCGGCCACTTCCGCGAGGAGTCCCAGACCCCCGACGGCGAGGCCGCCCGCCGCGACGAGGAGTTCTCCTACGCCGCCGCCTGGGAGTTCACCACCACCGGCACGGCTCCCGTCCTGCACAAGGAAGACCTGGTCTTCGAGTACGTCCACCCCACCCAGCGGAGCTACGCATGAAGCTCACCCTGCGCGTCTGGCGCCAGAAGAGCGCCGACGCCGAAGGCGCCATGTCCACCTACGAGGTGGACGGCATCTCCACCGACATGTCGTTCCTGGAGATGCTCGACACCCTCAACGAGGAACTCATCCTCGGCGGCGAGGACCCGGTCGCCTTCGACCACGACTGCCGTGAGGGCATCTGCGGTGCGTGCAGCCTGGTGATCAACGGCGACGCCCACGGACCCGAGCGCACCACCACCTGCCAGCTGCACATGCGGTCCTTCGAGGACGGCGACACCATCGACATCGAGCCCTGGCGGGCATCGGCGTTCCCGGTCGTCAAGGACCTCGTCGTGGACCGCTCGGCGTTCGACCGGATCATCCAGGCCGGCGGCTACATCACCGCACCCACCGGTGCGGCCCCCGAGGCGCATGCGGCGCCCGTACCGAAGCCGGACGCGGACTTCGCCTTCGAGCACGCCGAGTGCATCGGCTGCGGCGCCTGTGTGGCCGCCTGCCCGAACGGCGCCGCGATGCTCTTCACCTCGGCCAAGGTCAACCATCTGAACGTGCTGCCGCAGGGCGCGCCCGAGCGTGAGACCCGGGTGCTGGACATGGTCGCGCAGATGGACGACGAGGGGTTCGGCGGCTGCACGCTCACCGGAGAGTGTGCCACGGCGTGTCCCAAGGGCATCCCGCTGATGTCCATCACGAGCATGAACAAGGAATGGCTGCGGGCGACTCGCAAGGTGGCCAAGCGGTAAGGCCCGCAGCTCGCGAAACGTTCGCCGACAGGGTGCGGACGGGTGGGACCGGGGTGGTGCTCTTCCCGGTCCCGCCAGGCACCCCTGGCATTCAACAAGCTCACACCCGCTCTCCCTTCGTGGGTAACGCGCCGGACGCCCTGCATCGGAAGAACTGTGGCGGCCGGACAAACGGGACCGGCCCCGCTCGACGCTCTGCCGAACCCGGCCCGTGACCAGGAGAGAGCCATGACCGGCGTCACCACGCTCGACCGTCCCCCGCAGCCAGCGGCCCCCACCCGCTACACCGTCACCATCGCCCGTGACGAAGCCGATGTGCGCGCGGCCCAGAAGCTGCGGCACGACGTCTTCGCCGGCGAGATGGGCGCCCTGCTGTCCACCCCGCAGCCGGGACTCGACATCGACTCGTTCGACGCGTACTGCGACCACCTGCTGGTGCGCGACACACTCAGCGGCGAGGTCGTCGGCACCTACCGGCTGCTGCCGCCCGACCGTGCCGCGGTCGCCGGACGGCTGTACTCCGAGGGCGAGTTCGACCTCGCCGGGCTCGACCCGATCCGGCCGGGCCTCGTGGAGGTCGGCCGTTCCTGCGTCCACCCCGACCACCGTGACGGCACCGTCATCGGACTGATCTGGGCCGGCATAGCGCGCTACATGGTCGACAACGGCCACGAGTGGCTGGCCGGCTGCTGCTCCATCCCGCTGGCCGACGGTGGCGCCCTCGCCGCCGCCACCTGGGACCGGGTCGAGGCCAAGCACCTCGCGCCCGAGGAGTACCGGGTCCGCCCGCTGCTGCCCTGGAGCGCGCAGGGCGTCACCCGGCCCGCCGGGCGCACCGAGCTGCCGCCGCTGCTGCGCGGCTACCTCCGGCTCGGCGCCTGGGTCTGCGGCGAGGCCGCCCACGACCCCGACTTCGGAGTCGCCGACCTCTACGTGCTGCTGTCCATGCGCCGGGTCAACCCGCGCTACCTGAACCACTTCCTCTCGCTCGTCCCGGCCTGATGAGCGTCTGGCTGCCGAGCGCGCCGTGCACCCCGGCGGCGTGCATCGATCCGACGGGGCGGGCGGCGACCGTGCCTCGGGCCGTACTCCGGTTCGTGGCGGTCGTGGCCCTGGTACTGCTCGCGGTCGTCCTGCTGCCCGTCGGACGGCGGATACCCGCGGCCACGGTACGGCGGTGGAGCCGGACCCTCGTCCGGGCCGCCGGGGTCCGGCTCGACCTGACCGGCGCCGCGCCGCCGGCCGGCGGGCTGCTGGTCGTCGCCAACCACATCTCCTGGCTCGACATCGCGCTGCTCGCGGCCGTCCGGCCCGGCCGCATGCTGGCCAAGACCGAGATCCGCGGGTGGCCGGTGGCGGGGCCGCTCGTCGCCGGCGCCGGCACGCTGTTCATCGACCGCGACCGGTTGCGGGCCCTGCCGCAGACGGTCGCGGTTCTCGCCGAGGCGATGCGGGGCGGCTCCGCGATCGGGGTCTTTCCCGAGGGCAGCACCTGGTGCGGCCGTGCCCAGGGCACCTTCCGGCGGGCCGCGTTCCAGGCGGCCATCGACGCCGGTGTGCCCGTGCAGCCGGTGCGGCTGCATTACCGGATCGAGGGCGGTACGGCCTCCACCGTGCCCGCGTTCATCGGCCAGGACTCGCTGGTCGCCTCGATCTGGCGGGTGGTGTCGACCCGCGGGCTCGTGGCCGAGGTGGACGTCCGTCCCGTCATCCCGCCCGGCATCCACCCCGACCGCCGGGCCCTGGCGCACGCCGCCCAGTCCGGCCGCGTGGGCGAACCCCACTGGCCCCACGCCACCCTGATCACCCAACACCCACCCCGCACCCGCCCAGCCCTCCTGAAGAAGGCCTCGTAGCCAACCACCTGCCGGGCGCGGGCCCGCCGCGGCAGGTCGCGCAGTTCCCCGCGCCCCTTGGGCCGGCTTCGGCCTCCCAGGGGTGTGTTGTCGGGTGCGGGTCCGTCGTGGCTGGTCGCGCAGTTCCCCGCGCCCCTTGGGTCGGCCGGCGGTGCCGGCGTTCCGGAGGATCCGGGGTTGTCGTGCCCGCGCGGCGGAGCCGCCCTGCACCTCAGGGGCGCGACCAGCCCCCATGCACCCCCCGGGGGCATCGGCCCCGCTCGGCCGACCCCAGGGGCGCGGGGAACTGCGCGACAAGCCCCCACGCACCCGCACCCGACCACGCACCCCCCGGAGTGCCGGCTCTGCTCGGCCGACCTGGCCGCAGCCGGCCTCAGGGGCGCGGGGAACTGCGCGACAAGCCCCCACGCACCCGCACCCGACCACGCACCCCTAACCACCCCTCCGCGCTCGCGAGAGATACGGTGCTGTCGCGCTTCCGACGACATCCGCCACCCCCGCCGGAGGCCCCGTCGCCACGATCCGGCCCCCGGCCTCCCCACCCCCCGGCCCAAGGTCGATCACCCAGTCCGCGTCGGCGACGACAGCCATGTCGTGCTCGACGACCACCACCGTGTGCCCACCCTCCACCAGCCCGTGCAACTGCCGCATCAGCACCGCCACATCAGCCGGATGCAGTCCGGACGTAGGCTCGTCCAGCAGATACAGCGTGTGCCCCCGCCGCCCCCGCTGAAGCTCACTCGCCAGCTTGATCCGCTGCGCCTCACCCCCCGAAAGCTCCGTCGCCGGCTGACCGAGCCGCAGATACCCCAGCCCCACGTCCACCAGCGTGGACAGACTGCGCGCCACCGCCGGAGTGTCCGCGAAGAACTCCGCCGCACCCTCGACCGTGAGGTCCAGCACCTGCGCGATGTTCCGCCCCCGGTACGTCACTTCGAGCGTCGCCGGGTTGTACCGGGCGCCCCCGCAGTCGGGGCACGGCGTGTACGTACTCGGCAGGAACAGCAGCTCCACACTCACGAACCCCTCGCCCTGACAGGTCTCGCAGCGCCCACCGGCCACGTTGAAGGAGAACCGGCCCACCCCGTACCCCCGCGACCGCGCCGCGTCCGTCGCCGCGAACTCCTTGCGCACCACGTCGAACAGCCCGGTGTACGTGGCCAGATTGGACCGCGGGGTGCGCCCGATCGGCCGCTGGTCGACGGAGACGACCCGCCCCACCCCCGGCAGGTCCGCGGTGATCTCCCCGATCAGCGTGGACTTGCCGGAACCGGAGACCCCGGTGACCGCCGTGAGGACACCCAGCGGGAACTCCGCCGTCACTCCGCGCAGGTTGTGCCGGTTCACCGGCCCGACCTTCAGCTGCCCACGAGGCGCCCGCACCGGCCGTACCGGAGCGGGGGAGTGATCGAAGAGATACCGGGCCGTGGCCGACGCGGGGACGTCCGCGAGACCGGGCACCGGGCCGCTGTACAGCACCTGCCCGCCGTGCTCCCCGGCCAGCGGACCCACGTCCACGATCCAGTCGGCGCCGCGCATCACGTCCAGGTGGTGCTCCACCACGAACACCGAGTTCCCGGCCGCCCTCAGCCGGGCGAGGACGGTCAGCAGGGCCTCGGTGTCCGCCGGGTGCAGCCCGGCCGACGGCTCGTCGAGCACGTAGACCACACCGAACAGGCCGGAGCGCAACTGGGTCGCCAGGCGCAGGCGTTGGAGCTCCCCGGCCGACAGCGTGGGGGTCGGACGGTCCAGGCTGAGGTAGCCGAGGCCGAGTTCCAGGACGGGTCCGATACGGGACTTCAGGTCGTCGGTGAGAACCCGGGCCGTCGGCGTGGTGCCGTCCGGCGCGGACGCCAGCTCGGCGAGGGGCAGCGCGGCCAGTTCGGCGATCGTACGGCCGGCGAAGGTCACCGCGAGCGCCTCGGGCCGCAGCCGGGAGCCGCCGCAGACCGGACACGGCGACGTGGTGAGGAAGCGCTCCGCCTTCGCCCTGAGCGTCGCGCTCTTCGAATCACCGAACGTCTTCCGCACATAGCGCTCGGCGCTCATGTACGTGCCCTGGTAGGGGCGTTGGATACGGTCCGCGTCCCGCACAGGGTGGACCGTGACCACCGGCTGCTCGTCCGTGAACAGGATCCATTCCCGCTGCCCGGCGGGCAGCTCGCGCCACGGCCGGTCCACGTCGTACCCGAGCGCGTCGAGGATGTCGCGCAGGTTCTTGCCCTGCCAGGCGCCCGGCCACGCGGCGATCGCGCCGTCGCGGACCGACAGCGACGGATCGGGGACCAGCAACTCCTCGGTCGTACCGTGCACCTGCCCCAGACCGTGGCACCGCGGACAGGCCCCGGCGGCGGTGTTGGGGGAGAACGCGTCGGAGTCGAGGCGCTCCGCGCCCGGCGGGTAGTCGCCCGCGCGGGAGTACAGCATGCGCAGCGAGTTGGAGAGGTTGGTGACCGTGCCGACCGAGGAGCGCGAGGTCGGCGCCGAGCGGCGCTGCTCCAGCGAGACGGCCGGCGGCAGCCCGGTGATCTCGCCGACCTTCGGCGCCCCGACCTGGTGGATCAGCCGGCGCGCGTAGGGCGCCACCGACTCGAAGTAGCGGCGCTGCGCCTCCGCGTAGATCGTGCCGAACGCCAGCGACGACTTCCCGGAGCCGGACACTCCGGTGAACACGGCCAGCACGTCCCGGGGGACGTCGACGTCCACGTCGCGGAGGTTGTGCTCACGGGCGCCGCGGACGCGGACGTACTGGTCATGGGGGGTGGCGGGGTGCGGGGCGTGCATGTTGGTCACGGTAACCCGCGAGCGGGCGGGCGGGCGGCCGGTCCGCGGCCGTGGCGTCGAGGCGCACCCGGCTCAGGTTCCGGGGAGGATCCGGCGTGTCTCGTAGGCCCACATCGCGATCTCGACCCGGTTGCGGGCGCCGAGTTTGGCCATCAGGCTGGCGAGATGTGTCTTCACCGTGCTGAGGCTGATGTGCAGTGCGTCGGCGATCTCGGTGTTGGTCAGCCCGCGCGCGACGGCGAGCAGCACCTGCTCCTCGCGGGCGGTGACGGGGGCGACCGGCTGGGCCACGGGCCGGCCGGCGGGCAGGTCCGCGAACGCCTGGAGCAGCCGGACCGTGACGCTGGGCGCGATGAGCGCCTCACCGCCGGACGCCGACCGTACGGCCTGCGCCAGCAGGTCCGGTCCGGTGTCCTTGAGGAGGAATCCGCGGGCGCCGGCCCGCAGTGCGCCGTAGACGTACTCGTCGAGGTCGAACGTGGTGATGACGACCACGGCCAGCGGGTCGGCGACGCCCGGCCCCGCGACCAGCCGGGTGGCCTCCAGCCCGTCGATCACGGGCATGCGGATGTCGAACAGGCAGACGTCGGGGCGCAGTTCGCGGGCCAGACGTACCGCTTCGTGTCCGTCGGCGGCCTCGCCGACCACCTCGATGCCGGGCTGGGCGTTCAGCATGATCCGCAGGCCGGTGCGGATGATGGTCTGGTCGTCAGCGACGAGCACGCGGATGGGCACCGCTCGCGCTCCTCGCCGTCGGCAGTTCGGCTTCGACCTGCCAGCCCCGGTCGGCGCCGGGGCCGGCCTGGAGTCTGCCGCCCAGCAGGGTCGCGCGCTCGCGCAGCCCGGTGAGTCCGTATCCGGTACGGCCCCGGCCGGTGCGGTGGCCGTTGTCGCGCACGCTCACCCGTACCGTGTGCCGTTCCGCGGTGACCCGGACGACGAGCTCGGTCGCGTCGACCGCGTGGCGCATGGCGTTGGTCACCGACTCCTGCACGATCCGGTAGACGGCCGCGTCCACGGCCGGGGGCAGTGAGTCCAGTTCGCCGTCGAGCCCGAGATCGACCCTGAGGCGACCACCCGGGGCGCGCACCAGGCGCTCCAGGTCCGCGACTCCGGCAGGTGGCGCCAGCTCGGCGCCGACCCCGCGGTCGCGCAGCGCGGCGACCATGGCACGCATCTCCTCCAGCGTGCGCGCCCCCTCCTCCTCGACCCCCTCCAGCGCGTCGACGGCGGGGGACGGGTCGGGGCCCGCGAGCACCCGGCCCGCCTGGGCGATGATCACCATGGCGGACACGTGGTGGGCCACCGTGTCGTGCAGTTCCCGGGCGAGCTGCTCGCGCTCACGGGAGCGCACCTGCTCCAACTGCCGCTCGCGGGCGGTCACCCGGAACCGCACGGCCGCCCCGACCGCGCCGGGCACCAACAGGAAGACCAGGCCCACGGCGTTCTCGACGACCGGGGTCTCGTCCGTGACGGAACACAGCACGCCGGTCGCGAGGATCACCGCGCCGCCCAGCACGATCTCGCGTCCCGATCCCCACCGCAGCAGCGCGTACACCAGCACCAGCACCACCGCGCCGGTGTCCAGGCCGACGGTCTCGCGCGGCCCGGCGGCGAGCGCGGCCACCTGTAGCACGGCCACCGAGCCGAACGCCAGCGTCACCGTCGCCAGCGGGTGGGTCCGGCGCCACAGAAGCAGCAGGCACAGCCCTACGGCGCACACCAGCGCCACCGGCCGCCACACGACGTCCTCGCGCAGGCCGGCCTCCAGCGCCACAGCGGCGAGGCCCACGGCGAGCAGCGCCCAGTCCCGCCGCACCCGGGCGGGCGCGTCGGGCGGCCGGGGTTCGGTCCACAGGGTTCGCAGGTCGTCTCGGAGCACGGTTCTCAGCCTACGGACCACGGCGTGCCGCGCATCGGCCGAAAGGACGGGACGTCACTCCACCCCGGGGCCGACGCAACCGCGGCCGGCGGGCCGATGCCGCGGAGCGCCGTGGCGACGAGCCTCTCCCTCGGCGGCCGTACACGGACGGCCGCCGAGGTGGTTGGAGGACCCGATGCTCTCGAAAGCCCTGCTGCGCCTGGGCGCAGGTGCCGCCCGTCATCCCTGGCGGGTGATCGCGGCATGGCTGGTCGCCGCCACGCTCGCCGTCCTCGCCGCCGTCGCCTTCGGCGGGCGGACCGCGGACTCGATGACCGCTCCGGGACTGGACTCCGGACGGGCCGCGGAACTGATCGAGCGGGCGGGCACCGGCCAGGAGGGGATGACCGCCCAGGTCGTCGTCACGCCCCTCGACGGCGGTGCGACGTTCTTCGACGACGGCGCGCGCACCGCTCTCACCCGGCTGCGGGCCGAGGTGACGCGGCTGCCGCACGTGCTCGGCGCGAGCGACCCGGCAGGGGCGCTCGACGCGGGCGGGGACACCGCCGTGCGCGGCGGCCTCGTCTCGGCCGACGGGCGGATCGCGGTGGTCCGGGTGCAGTACCCCGACCAGAGCCGGCTGTCGGGCGAGGACCTCGACGCCCTCGTGGGTCTCGGTGACCGGCTGCGCGCCGAGCTGCCGCTGCGCATCGAGATGGGCGGGGACCTCTTCTACGCCTTCTCCGGCGCCGACGGCGGTGTGAGCGAGCTGATCGGCCTCCTCGCCGCGGCCGCGATCCTGTTCCTGGCGTTCGGTTCGCTCGTCGCCGCCGCGCTGCCGATCGGCATGGCGGTCTTCGGGCTGACCGTCGGGGTGGCCACGATGACGGTACTGGCGGGGGTGACGGAGGTTCCCACCTTCGCCCCGGTCCTGGGCAGCATGGTCGGGCTGGGAGTGGGCATCGACTACGCGCTGTTCGTGCTCGCCAGGCACCGGGAGTACCTCGCGTGCGGTCTCGATCCGCAGGAGGCGGCCGGACGGGCGGTGGCGACGGCGGGGCGGCCGGTGGTCTTCGCCGGCGGCACCGTCGTCGTGTCGATCCTCGGCCTGGCGGTGGCGAACGTGCCGTTCATGACGGTGGGCGGGTTCGCCGTCTCGATCGTCGTCCTGACGATGGTGGTCGCGTCGGTGACGCTGCTGCCGGCCTTCCTCGGCGCGGCGGGCCCGCGGCTGGGCCGGGCCGGCCGGATCGCCGGGATCGGCCGGGCACTTCGGGCCCGGCGGCCGGGCCGCCTCCGCCGACGGCGGGACACGGCGGCGGACGCCGTCCCCGCCGTGGGGTGGCGGCGCTGGCTCGGGCACGTCGGCCGGCACCCGGCGCCGTACGCGGCCGGCGCCGCGGTGCTGCTGCTGACGGCGACGCTGCCCGTGCTCGGCCTGCGCGTGGGCCTGCCCGACGACGGCTCACAGCCGCAGAGCCGTACCGAGCGCCGGGCCTACGACCTTGTCGCCGAGGGGTTCGGCCCGGGCACCAACGGCCCCCTCGTCGTCGCCGCGGACCCCGCCGGTGATCCGGGAGTGGTGGACCGGCTCGTCGCGACGGTCGCCGCGGATCCGGGGATCGCGTCCGTCGCGCCGGCCCGCACCGACCGGGCCACCGGCATCGCGACCCTCGTGGTGTTCCCGACCACCGGCCCGCAGGACGAGGCCACGGCCGACACCATCACCCGGCTGCGCGCCGACGTGCTGCCCGCGGCGATCGGCCAGGGTCCGGCCGAGGCGCACGTCGGCGGGGCCGCCGCGAGCCTGTCCGACGTGGGCCAACGCACCAGCGAACGGCTGCCGTTGTTCGTCGCCGCCGTGCTGGCGCTCTCGTTCCTGCTGCTGATGCTGGTCTTCCGCTCGGTCGTCGTAGCGCTCAAGGCGGTGCTGCTGAACCTGCTGAGTATCGGCGCGTCCTACGGCGTCATGGTCGCGGTCTTCCAGTGGGGCTGGGGCGGCGCGCTCATCGGGCTGGAGACGACGGTTCCGATCGTGTCGTTCATCCCGATGTTTCTCTTCGCCATCCTGTTCGGCCTGTCGATGGACTACGAGGTGTTCCTGCTGTCCCGGGTACGCGAGGAGTACCTGCGCACCGGCGACAACGGCACGGCGATCGTCGAGGGCGTCTCGCGCACCGCCCGGATCATCACCTCGGCCGCCCTCATCATGGTGGCGGTCTTCCTGTCCTTCGCCGTCGCCGACGACCCCTCCACCAAGATGTTCGGGCTCGGCCTGGCCACCGCGATCCTCATCGACGCCACGGTCGTCCGCATGGTGCTGGTACCGGCGACCATGACACTCCTCGGCCGGGCCAACTGGTGGCTGCCGAAGTGGCTGGACCGGATACTTCCCCGCGGCCCGGTGGGCGCCGGTGACACCGACGGCACCGGCGCGGAATCCAGGGGTGAGGCCCCGCGTCCACGGCTGGTCGACCGCTGACCCGGCTCCTGCCCGCCCTCGACCCGCGCTAGGACACGGCCCGGGCGCGGCCGACGACCGCGGCGAGGCGCCGGTAGGAGTCCAGCAGGGCCGCGCGGTCGTACGTGCTGGTCGTCACCAGCACCTCGTCCGCCGCCGTCTCCTTCAGTACCGTCTCCAGTTCGTGGGCGACCTGCTCCTCGGTGCCCGCGAGCTGTCCGGTGAGGCCGGACTCGTAGAAGCCGCGTTCCCTGTCGGTCATGCTCAGTTCCTCGACGCGCTCGGCGGGCGGCAGCGGGGGAAACGTGCCGTGGGTGCGCGAGTACGCCATCGACCAGGCCTCCGGGACCAGCAGCCGCCGGGCGTCCTCGGGGGTCGCGGCGACCGCGATCGTGCCGGAGATGACGACGTAGGGCTCCCGGGCCCACTCGGAGGGGCGGAAGTGGTCGCGGTAGTGGTCGATGCCGCGCCGCATCTTCTCCCGGTTCCTGAGGTCGCCGATGACCATCGGCAGGCCCGCGCGGGCGGCGATCTCCGCGCCCTCGCCCATCGCGAGGACGAACGGCGGGACGGTCAGGCCCTCCGAGGGGCGGGCACGCACACCGGTCGGCGAGGTGCCGCGGAACCAGCCGAGGAGTTCGGCGAGCTGTCCCTCGAAGTCGTCGGCCATGTCCTTGTCCCGGCCGAGCGCCTTGCGCACCCCGGTGGTGAAGCCGACCGAACGGCCGAGGCCCATGTCGACGCGGCCCGGGAACAGTGACTCCAGGACGCCGAACTGCTCGGCCACGACGAGTGGTTGGTGGTTGGGCAGCATCACACCGCCGGTGCCGACCCGCAGGGTGCTGGTGGCGGCGGCCACCGCGGCGGCCAGTACGGTCGGCGCGGATCCGGCGACGCCGGGCACCCCGTGGTGCTCCGACACCCAGAACCGGTGGTAGCCGAGCGGCTCCAGCTCCGTCGCCAGCCGCACGGTGTCACGCAGCGCCTCCGCTCCCGGACGCCCCTCGCGGGTGCGGGAACGGTCGAGGACGGAGAAACGGGTCCGTGCGATCGCTGAACTCACACCGGGTTCAACACCTCGGGTGGCGGGGCATTCCCCGTGCCCGCTCCCCGTACCAAGACGCTCTCCGCGCTCGGGAGTCCCCGTGTCCGACCCGCTGTCTACGCTGGGCCGCGTGACTGCCGACAGCCGACGCCCGCTCGCCGTGTTCGACCTGGACAACACCCTCGCCGACACGGCCCACCGCCGGCGCTTCCTGGAGACCCGGCCGCGGGACTGGGACGCCTTCTTCGCCGCCGCGCCGCACGACCCGCCGCTCGCCGAGGGGGTCGCGCTGGCCCTGGCGAGCGCCGAGGAGTGCGAGGTCGTCTATCTGACCGGACGGCCCGAACGCTGCCGGCGGGACACGGTCGACTGGCTCGCCGCACACGGACTCCCTGAAGGGCGCCTGTACATGCGGCGCGACGCCGGGCCGGCGGGTGGGGGAAGAGGTGACCGGCGGCCCGCCCGGCAGACCAAGCCGGAGGCCCTGCGCAGGCTCGCCCGCGACCGGGACGTGCGGATGCTGGTCGACGACGACGAACTGGTCTGTGACGCCGTCGAGCGGGCCGGTTTCACCGTGGTGCGGGCCCGCTGGGCGGACGCCTCCGCCGAACTGGAGACGGCCCAGGAGCAGGAGGGCCGGACCTGAGGACGGACGCGGCCCGCTCAGTCCTCGTCGTCGAGCCGGAAGCCCACCTTCAGACCGACCTGCCAGTGCTCGATGTTCCCGTTCTCGATCTGCCCCCTGACCTGCGTGACCTCGAACCAGTCGAGATTGCGCAGGGTCTGGGACGCGCGGGCGATGCCGTTGCGCACCGCCTGGTCGACGCCCTCGTGCGAGCTGCCGACGATCTCCGTGATCCGGTAGACGTGGTCGGACATACGGGTGCTCCTCTCCGCGCTGACCTCCGCCGTGACGGGTGTGTCACGCGTCACTCCACCGTGCCCCAAGCTGGTGCGGAGCGCGAGACATCGGACTTGTGCCCTGTCGCCCCTTGACCTCCGCATTGGTCCATACCAAAATCGGCACACCCGTACGAGCATCTGCTCGTCCCCCCATGTCGGGTCCCCTTTTCCCTGTCCGCAAGACAGAACAGGACCGACCCCCGTGAGACCTCGCCTACTGGCCTTAGTGTGTGTGTCCGCCTCTCTCGTGAGCGGCTGCGGCGTACTGCCCGGCTCCGACGGAGATCGCCACACCGTGACCGTGTGGCTGATGAAGGACAGCGCGTCCCAGGAGTTCCTGGACCGCTTCACCGAGGACTTCGAGCGCGAGCACACCGACATCGCCTTGGACTTCAAGATCCAGGAGTGGACCGGCATCGGCCCCAAGGTGACGGCCGCCCTGGAGGAGGAGACCGCCGACGGACCCGATGTCATCGAGGTCGGCAACACCCAGGTCCCGCAGTACGTCGACGGCGGCCGGCTCGTCGACCTCACCCTGGAGTCGGTGCGCGACTGGGGCAGCAAGGACTGGCTGCCGGGCCTCTCCGAGCCCGGCCAGCTCCGCTCCCACCAGTACGGCATCCCCTGGTACGCGGCCAACCGCGTCGTCATCTACCGCAAGGACCTCTTCGAGCAGGCCGGCATCACCGACCCGCCCAAGACCCGCGACGACTGGCTCACCGCCACCGAGAAGCTCAACGCCGACGGGAACCAGGGCATCTACCTCGCCGGACAGGACTGGTACACCCTGGCCGGCTTCATCTGGGACGAGGGCGGCGACCTCGCCACGGAGGCGGGGGGCACCTGGGAGGGCACCCTGGACGCCCCGGAGGCCCTGCGCGGTATGGAGTTCTACGGGCAGTTGCAGGAACTCGGCAAGGGCCCGGTCGACTCCGACGAGCAGAAGCCGCCGCTGACCGACGTGTTCGCCGAGGAACAGGTCGCGCAGATCATCGCCGTACCGGGCAGCGCCCAGGCCATCCTGGACAAGAACCCGGAACTGGAGGACCAGCTCGGCTACTTCCCGGTGCCCGGCGAGTCGGCCGACACCCCCGGCGCCGTCTTCACCGGCGGCTCCGACCTGATCATCCCGAAGCACACCGACAACAACGAGGGCGCCATCGCGGTCGTCGAGGCGCTCGCCGGCGCCAAGTGGAACACCGACCTCGCGCGGACCATGAACTACGTGCCCAACAAGGCCAAGCTCGCCACCGCCGTGGCCGGCGAGGAGGGCGTCGCCGCCATGGCGGCGGGCGCCGCACAGGGCCGCGCGACCCCCACCACTCCCGAGTGGGCCAAGGTCGAGGCCGACAACCCCATCAAGGCGTACATGACGAAGGTCCTGACCGGGGGCGACCCGGAGGAGGAGGCCCGCAAGGCCTCCGAACTGATCACCGAGGCGCTGTCCCTCTCATAGCGGCTGCCCCGGCACAGTGAGGCCCTCGCCGCACGACCGGCGGCGAGGGCCTCACCCATGACCCTGCTACGGCGTCAGCGCACCACGCTCAGCGACAGCGCGAACCGGCCCTCCGCGTCCGTCCACCAGTGGGCCAGCTCCAGCCCGGCGGCGGCCAGTTCCGCGCGCACTCCCTCCTTCCGGAACTTCGCCGACACCTCGGTGCGCAGCTCCTCGCCCGCACCGAAGTCCACGGCGAGATCGAGGGCGGGCACCTTCACGGTCTGCGCGACGCGGGACCGCAGCCGCATCTCGATCCACTCGTTGCCGGCGTCCCACAGGGCGACATGGTCGAAGGCGCCGGGATCGAAGTCGGCGCCCAGTTCCCGGTTGACCACGCTCAGGACGTTCTTGTTGAACGCGGCCGTCACCCCGGCCGCGTCGTCGTACGCCCGGACCAGCACCCCCTCGTCCTTCACCAGGTCGGTGCCGAGCAGCAGGGCGTCGCCCGGGGAGAGCAGCGCACGCACCGACGCCAGGAACTCCGCGCGCTCCGCGGGCAGCAGATTGCCGATCGTGCCGCCGAGGAACGCGATGAGCCGCGGCCCCGGGGTGTCCGGCAGGGCGATCGCCGCGGTGAAGTCCGCGATCAGGGCGTGCACGTCCAGACCGGGCCGTTCGGCGACGAGCGCCTCACCGGCCTGGGTGAGGGCGCTCTCGCTGACGTCGACCGGGACGTACACGCCGAGCCCGGTCAGCGAGTCCAGCAGATGGCGGGTCTTCTCCGAGGAACCGGAGCCCAGTTCGACCAGGGTGCGGGCGCCGGCCGCGGCCGCGATCTCACCGGAGCGGGCGATCAGGATCTCCCGCTCCGCCCGGGTCGGGTAGTACTCGGGCAGCTCGGTGATCTCCTCGAACAGCTCGCTGCCGCGCGCGTCGTAGAACCACTTCGGCGGCAGTGTCTTGGGCGAGCCGGTCAGGCCACGCAGGACGTCCGCGCGCAGGGCGGCGTCCGTGGCGTCCTCGGGCAGGGTGCGGGTGACTCGGAACGGACTCACGTGCAGGGCTCCTTGCGGGGTGCGGTGACCGGCTCGGTGCTCGGTTCCTTGAGCGGCGTGAGCAGCACTTCGGCGCGGCGTGCGGTGAGCAGCGTGCGGTCGGGAACCTCCTGCCACTGCGGGTCGTCGTCGTACGGCTCGGAGGCGACGACCGTGCCCTGACCGGGCCGGGAGAGATACCAGAGGCTGTCGCCCCAGGTGGTCGCGGCGATCGAGACGCCGTCGGTTAGCAGCAGGTTGAGCCGGGACGCCGGGGCCGCCGCGGCGACCGCGCGGACCGGGTCCGAAAGCGCCCGGCCCAGGTCGTCCCCGGCGCGCAGCCGGTGCAGCACCATCGCCCACAGGAACGCCGAGTCGGTGCGCGCCTCCATGGACAGCAGCGCGACCGGCGGCAGCTCCGGGGCGAGCGGCGCGAGCGCGTCGGGCCAGCCCGCCACGGCCCCGTTGTGGCTGAACAGCCACCGGTCACCGGCGAACGGGGCCGCCGCGGCCTCCCCGTCGGCGCCCGCGAGCGTCGCGTCCCGTACGGCACCGAGCAATGCCGTGGTCCGGACGACCCGCGCGAGGTCGACGAAGGACTGGTCCGCCCAGACGGGTCCGGTACGGCGGTAGCGGGCCGGCACCGGATCGCCCTCCGCGTACCAGCCGACGCCGAAACCGTCGGCGTTCACCGTCCCGTGCCGCTGCCGCCGCGGTGCCCACGACTGCCGGTACAGGCTGTGCGGCGGCTCCGACAGCAGTGCGCCCAGCGGCCGGGGCGGGCCCAGATAGGCAAGGTGGCGGCACATCAGACGGCCCCCGAGCGCGCGGTGCGGAAACCGGAGAAGATCTGCCGCCGGATCGGCAGGTCCCAGTTGCGGAACGTGCCCCGGCAGGCCACCTCGTCCACGGCGAACGAACCGCCCCGCAGCACCTTGTGCTCCGGCCCGAAGAACACCTCCGAGTACTCCTTGTACGGGAACGCCCGGAACCCCGGGTACGGCTGGAAGTCGCTCGACGTCCACTCCCACACGTCACCGATCAACTGCCGCACTCCCAGCGGCGACTCGCCTGCCGGGTAGCTGCCCGCCGGTGCCGGGCGCAGATGGCGCTGGCCCAGGTTGGCGTGCTCGGGGGTCGGGTCCTCGTCGCCCCACGGGTAGCGCATCGAGCGGTCGGTGAGGGGATCGTGGCGGGCCGCCTTCTCCCACTCGGCCTCGGTGGGCAGCCGCCGCCCGGCCCAGCGGGCGTACGCGTCGGCCTCGTACCAGCTCACGTGCATCACCGGCTCGTCGAACGGCACCGGCTCGGTGACACCGAAGCGGCGCCGCAGGAACTGCCCGCCGTCCAGCCGCCAGAACAGCGGGGCGTCGATCCGGTGCTTGGTGATGTGCGCCCAGCCGGCCGGCGACCACCACCGCTCGACGTGGTATCCGCCGTCCTCCATGAAGTCCAGGTACGCCTCGTTCGTCACCGGCGCGGTGTCGATGTAGAACGGCGCCACCTCACGGACGTGCGCCGGGCCCTCGTTGTCCAGGGCCCACGGCTCCGAGGAGGTGCCCATGGCGAACGGGCCGCCCGGCACCAGCACCTCGGCCGGCCCGGTGTGCAGCGGCGCCGGCCCGGGGTCGGGGGCGTGCAGCGCCTGCGGGCCCTTGCGGAGCTGATGCGTGATGAGCATGGTCTCGTCGTGCTGCTGCTCGTGCTGCGCGATCATCCCGAACGCGAATCCGGCCTCGGTCAGCCGGGTCGTGCCGTGGAAGGCGGCCGACTCCAGCACGTCCAGGGCGCGGTTGCGCACGTCCGCCGCGTAACCGCGGGCCTCGCGCGGCGACAGCAGCGGCAGCGAGGGCCGCTCCGAGCGGGGATGCTCGAAGGCGTCGTAGAGGCTGTCGATCTCGGGCCGGATCGCGTCCTGCCCGGCGACGGCCCGCAGCAGCCACTGCTCCTCCTGGTTGCCGATGTGCGCCAGGTCCCAGACCAGCGGCGACATCAGCGGCGAGTGCTGTGCGGTCAGGTCCGGCTCCTCCACGCAGGAGGTCAGCAGTGTGGTGCGCTCCCTGGCGGTGACGAGGGTGGTCAGCGCCCGCACGCGGAACGCCTCGACGTCGAAGTCGGGGTCGGTCATGTTCGGATGTCCTTCCCGTGCGGGCGGCCTTCCGTGCCGCTCAGCCGGTCGAGCAGTTCGTCGGCCGGAGTACGGCCCCGTATGACATGGCGGTCCTGGTACGCCCGTACGGCGTCCATGACCTCGGTGGTGGCGCCGAGCCGCGGAAGTGCCTCCACGGCCGCCGCGAAACAGATCCGGGCCGCCTCGTGCAGCTCGGGATCGGCCAGCGCGTGCCGGGCGGCGGCGGACCACAGCGGGTTGTGCGGCGCGGGCAGCGGCCCGGCACGCTCCGCCAGCGGCTTCACGGCCCGGTAGGCGGTCTCGGCCGCCGCCGGATCGTCGAAGAGCGCCGTCGTCACCGCCAGCGGCACCACCCAGCCGTCCTCACCGGGCTGCGCGTCGATCATGCGCAGCTCCAGGTGCCCGCGCGGTCTGACCGGCGGGAACAGGGTGCTGATGTGGTAGTCGAGATCGTCCCGCGTCGGCGGTGCCGCCGACCGGGTCCACTCCCGGAAGGTCAGCCCCTCCGGCACGTCCCACGGCCCGGCGTCCCGGCGCACACACATCACCGGGGCGTCCAGCACGTGCCGGGCCCAGCCGTCGCGGGGGTCCCCGTCCAGGCCGGGGGCGCCGGCGCGGCCGGGGCCGATCTCCATCCAGTTCAGCTGCCGGGTGGAGAGCCAGCCGGTGGGAGTGCGTCCGGCCAGCGGGGAGTTGGCGAACGCGGCCACCAGGACCGCGCCCAGCTGGTGCGCGAGCCACCAGCGCCGCCCGTGTCCGAGCGGCCCCGGCTCCTCGTACCCGGCGTCCAGGCAGACCTGGACGGAGGCGGAGGAGCACATCATGGCGCGCCCGGCGGGGCCGGTACGGTCCAGGCACCGCTCCATGGCGTCGTAGCGCGGTTCGTGCAGGAACCGGCGCGGGGGATGCCAGGGATCGTGGCCGAAACCCGCCAGTCCGAGACCGTGCTCGCGCAGCTGTGCGCGGACGGTGTCGAGATCGGCGGAGACGGTACCGATGCACTCCATCAGGGAGGCGGCGGGCGGCGAGCTCAACTCCAGCTGGCCGCCGGGCTCAGTGGTGAGCGCCGACCTCAGAGGCAGGTTCCGCAGTGCGGCGTAGGCCGCCGCGAGTTGTTCGGGTGTCACGGGGAGCTGCGGCGATCGCAGCCCGTGGACGAGCCACTCCACTTCCACGCCGACGGTACGAGGCGGTCCGGTCTTGAAACAGATACCGCGGACCAGCGCCTCCACCTCGGGTTCCGTGACAACGGTGCGGGGTTTCGTACAGTCACTGACCGAATCTGACATGTGGGGGATCCTCCTGAGATTCCACCATGTCGCCGTTCCGGGACCGGGTCGGTCCGGTCCGGCACACCCGAACCACCCAAGACCTTTCCGCCGTTTCGCACAAGGGTACGGATCGGGACGTTCGACCCTCGTAATCTCTGGTTCGGAGATCGTTCCGGTGAGGGAAACTCCGTTGCACCGCACGTCCAGCATCGCTCAGGATCGGTGCATGAGCACAACGGGGGAGACCGCGGGTGGCGCGTTCATGGCGCTCACGGGGGTGGCGCCATGAGCGCGCGCCTGCGGGGAATCGCGAAGGAGACCGAGCGGATCGTGGCCGAGGGCGGCTACCGCTCCGCGGACGGCCGTGAGATCCGGATCGCCGCGGCGGTCGAGGCGGCGGCCGACGGCACACGTATGCACGGCCCGGCACCGCTCGACGTCCCGTCCGTCCCGCCGTTGACCACGTCCGTCGAGGTCACGGGCGAGAGCAGCCTGGAGGCCGCCCGCCGTCTCGGCCCCGGCACGGCCGTCCTGAACTTCTCCTCGGCCCGCAACCCGGGCGGCGGTTACCTCAACGGCGCCCAGGCCCAGGAGGAGGCCCTGTGCCGCGCCTCCGCGCTGTACACGTGCCTGCTGCGGGCCCCGGAGTTCTACGCCCACCACCGCACCCACCGTGACGCGTTCTACACGGACCGCGTGATCCACTCCCCGGCGGTGCCCGTATTCCGGGACGACAGGGGCCACCTGCTGGACACCCCGTACACAACGGCCTTCCTCACTTCGGCGGCCCCGAACGCGGGAGTGATCCGCCGCACAACACCGGAACGGTCGACGGAGATCCCGGGAGCCCTCGCCAGCAGAGCGGAACGAGTCCTGCAAGTAGCAGCGACCCACGGCTATCGCCGGCTGGTGCTCGGGGCGTGGGGCTGCGGCGTCTTCCAGAACGATCCGGAGATGGTGGCGACCACGTTCCGTGCCCTGCTGGACGACGGTTTCAAGGCCCACTTCGAACAGGTCACGTTCGCGATCCTGGACCGCACCGAGCAGACAACAACGCGGAGTGCATTCGAACGCACATTCGGCGGGCCGACCTCTTAGGGGCGCGGGGGGACTGCGCGACCAGCCACGACGGCCCGCGCCCTCAAGACGACCTACTCCCAGCCATACCGAAGCCGCAACCGATGCACAACGGAGTTGAACCGCATCCGATCCAGCGCACAAGCCTCACGCCGCATCCCCTCCTCGTGAAGCCGAAGCACCCGATCCACATCGACCCAGGAGTCCCGCCCACTCCGATCCCACGGCCCACTGCCGATCGCCACCCAGTCCCGCTGACTGTCATGCCGCTTACTGGAAAGCTGCACGGCAAGAAACGTGCCGCCGACCTCCCGGGCAACAACAAGCACCGGCCGGTCCTTGCCCCGCCCGTCGTTCTCCTCATAGGGCACCCAGGTCCAGACGATCTCGCCGGGATCGGGATCCCCGTCGTGCGCGGGCGAGTACTCGGTACGCACACGGCCGACCTCACGGGGGTCGGCCTCGGTCGTGGCGGTGGGGCCGAATCGCCCCGGCACGTTCTCGTCGGTGAAGGCGGTCACGGGGGCACCCTAAGGGGTACACCCGCGACCGCTACCACCGCGGGGTCGTGACGCGGGCGCTCAGCCCTTGTCGACGGGCACCTGTACCGGCACGGCCACCGGCACCGGCTCCACAACCGGCGTCACACCCGAACTCCCGTTCTTGCCCGCCCCGTTCTCGTTCATCGAGGAGAGCAGCTGGCGGGCCAGCCCAAGCCCCGTACCGCCCATGGTGAGCGCCTTGGCGAACAACTCACCCATGCCGTCGGCGCCGTTGAGCAGCACCATGTTGTCGACGTTGCCGAAGGCGGACGCGCCGGCCTGGACGATCTCCGGCCACTTCTCGGCGAGCTGCTGGGCGACCACGGCCTCCTGGTTCTCGGCGAGCGCGGCGGCCCGCGCCTTGATCGCCTCGGCCTCGGCGAGCCCCTTGGCCCGCATGGCCTCCGCCTCGGCCAGACCCTTGGCCTTCGCGGCGGCGGCCTCGGCCTCACCGGCGCTGCGGGTCTCCTGCGCGCGGGCCTCCGCGACCGAGATCCTGGCGTCGCGGTCGGCGTCGGCGAGGGTGCGCTGTTCGTAGGCCTTGGCGTCGGCCGGCTTGCGGACCTCCAGTTGGAGCTGCTGCTCGCGCCGCTGCGCCTCCAGCTCGGCGACCCGGGTCTCCTGGACCACGACCTCCTGACGTGCCCCGGCCTCGGCGAGCGGGCCCGCCTGCCGGGCGGTGGCGGCGGCCTTGTCCTGCTCGGCCTGGTAGCCGGCCTTGAGGATCTCGCTGTCCCGGGTGGCCTCGGCCATCCGCCCGATGGCCAACTGCTCGGCCTCGGTGGCGAGCCGGTCGGCCTCCGCCTGCGCGATCCGCGCGTCACGCTGGACGGCCACGATGTGCGGGGCGGACAGGTTCTTGATGTACCCCGTGGGGTCCTCGATCTCGTGGATCTGGAGCGAGTCCACGATCAGTCCCAGCTTCTCCATTTCCGTCCCGCACGCGGCGCGGGCCTGTCCGGTCAGTTTCTCCCGGTCGCGGATCATGTCCTCGACCGTCAACCCGCCCACGATGGCCCGCAGATGGCCGGCGAACACGGTGTGCACCCGCTCCGCCATGAGCTTCTGCTGGTCGAGGAAGCGGCGGGCCGCGTTGGCGATCGACACGAAGTCGTCGCCGACCTTGAAGATGACCACGCCGCGCACCTTCAGCGGAATCCCCTGGTGCGTCACGCAGTCGACGTGCAACTCGGTCTGGTTGAGGTCGAGCGAGAGCTTGCGTACCGCCTGCACGCCGGGCAGCACCATCGTGCCGCGCCCGGTGACGATACGGAATCCCATCCCTTCCTCAAGGCCCTCGACCGTGTGCTTGGAGCCGGAGATGATGAGCGCCTCATTGGGCTCGGCGACACGCCACATCATTTTGAACACGCCGATCAGTACGAGGACGGCGGCGAACGCCGCCCCCACGAGAAGGCCGACAGCCATCGGCAAGCACCCCCTGTTGCCCGGTGCCCGGTCGGGGCACCGAATGTAAAGGGAGTGTGTGGGCGGTCAACGCGCCCTGTACAGAGGGAGGTTGACCGCTGTTGCCGGTCCGGGACAGCCCTGTCGCGGGGCTGGTGCGAAGGGTGCCGAACACCGTGACTCCGGTACGCCGCCGTGACGCGCCGGGCGCCTCAACTCCCGTACACGGCGGAGACGTAGACCGTGCGCGGCGGCAGGTACTCGATCACCGTGACCACCGTGCCGCGCTCGATCCGGTCCGCGCCGGTCGCCGCGTACGCCAGGAAGTGCTCGGCTCCGCCGCGCACCCGGACGATCACCTCGCCGACGAGCCCGGGACCGATCGTGCCGGTGACCCGTCCCATGAGCCCGACCATCGAGACATCGTCCATGGTCACAGCCTACGGGGCGAACCTCCTTACGCGGCCGGGGAATCCGAGGCGAGCCGGTGCGGCGGCCAACGCTCGTGCCAGTGCAGCTCCGCCTCCAGCTGCGCGGCGAGCGACACCAGCAGTGGCTCGCTCTCGGCGGGCCCCAGCAACTGGGCGCCGACCGGCAGCCCGCCGGTCACGAACCCGGCCGGGACGTTCACCCCGGGCCAGCCGAGGACGTTCCACGGCCACGCGTACGGACACGCGGCGATCATCGCCCGGTCGGTGGCGAGCCCACCGAGCTCCAGCATCGCGCCGATCCGGGGCGGGGCGGTGGCCGTGGTCGGCGCGAGGACCACGTCGTACGAGCCGAAGAAGCCGCCGATACGGCGGTGCAGGCCGGCCTCCGCGCGCCGGGCGGCCCGCAGCGGCACCCCGCCGAGCAGCCGGCCGAGCCGGGCGGCCTCCCGGGTGCGCCGGTCGAGCAGCGCGGGGGAGGGCACCTCGCGGACCCGCTCGGCGAGCCCGACGGTGGCGCGCGGCACGAAGGTCAGCCCGATCTGCCCGTACGGCGGGTCGGCCTCCTCGACGTGATGGCCCAACGCGGCCAGCCGGTCGGCGAGTTCGACGACCCGGGCCCGGACCTCCTGGTGCAGCCGGGCCGGCAGCGCGGTGAACGGCGGCTTCAGGGCGAGCGCGATCCGCAACCGGCCGGGGTCGCGCCCGGCCGCGTCCAGGAGCCGTACGGGAGCCGGCCGGTGCGGGTCGTGCGGGTGGTTTCCGGCGGCCGCGTCCAGCAGCAGGGCCGCGTCCGCGACCGTACGGGCGAGTGTGCCGTTGACGGTGATGCCCTGGAAGGACTCGCCGCGCGGCCAGGTCGAGATGCGCCCGCGCTGCGGCTTGATGCCGATGAGGCCGGTCCAGGAGGCCGGGATCCGCACGGAGCCCGCCCCGTCCGAGCCGAGCGCCGCCGGGACCAGGCCCGCGGCGACCGCTGCCGCGGAGCCGCCGGAGGAGCCGCCCGGGGTGTGGTCCGGGCTCCAGGGGTTGCGGGTCGCGCCGAACGCGGGCCCCTCGGTGAACGGCCACTGGCCCAGCTCGCAGGTGTTGGTCTTGCCGACGATCACCGCTCCGGCCGCGCGCAGCCGCCGTACCGCCTCGCTGTCCTCGGCGGCCCTCGGGAACGGGCCCGGACAGCCGAACGCGGTCGGTTCGCCCGCCACGTCCGTGTCGTCCTTCACCGCCACCGGCACGCCCAGCAGCGGCTTGCGGGTCCCGGCGGCCAGGTCCCGGTCGGCGGCGTCGGCCTCGGCGAGCGCCGCCTCGGCCCGCACGATCCGGAACGCGTTGAGCGAGGACCGGGACGCCTCGATCCGCGCCAGCGTCCGCTCGACGAGGGCCCGGGACGTCACCTCGCCGTCGGCCAGCGCACGCGCGGTCTCCGCGAGGCCGGCGGCCCGATCGGCGTTCTCGGCCTGGTCCGTGCGGTCGAGCGTCATGCGGGACACCTCCGGTAGCACTCCTTCTACCGAACGGTAACGTCAGAAAGGCCTTGCCGGAACGGCCTTGCGGGAAGGGCCGGTTCACGCCCATCCCGCCTTCACGCCCATCCCGCCTTCACGCCCTTTCCGTCCTCACGCCCTCCTCGCGTTCACGTCGTGTCAGCCCGACGTGTGCGGCAGCGCCGCGGGCGGTGCGCTGGTGTGGCGGATCCGGAGCTCCATCGGGATGTAGTGCGGTTCCGTGTCGTCGCCGTCGGCCATCAGGGACTCCAGGCGCCGCGCGGCCCGGGTGCCCAGCTCGTGCCGGGCCATCGACGCCGTGGTGAGGCGGCGGGAACCGGGCAGGTCGTCGAGGGAGATGTCGTCGCAGCCGATCACCGACATGTCCTCGGGGATCCGCAGTCCCGCCTCCTCCAGCGCGGTCACGGCACCGGTCGCCACCAGGTCGTTGTAGGCGACGACGGCGGTGACGTCGGCGGCCCGTACGGCGTCCGCCGACCCGTAGCCCTGCCGTGCCGTGTGGCCGCAGGGGATGACGGTGACCTCCACGCCGAACGCGGCGGCCGCGTCGAAGGCGCGGATGCGTTCCGCGTTGGCCCAGGACGCCTCGGGGCCGCTCAGATAGGCCACGCGGCGGTGCCCGAGCTGGGCGAGGTGACCGCAGACCAGGGTCATCCCGCCGTAGAAGTCGGCGGAGACCGAGGGGATGCCGAGGCCGGGGACGGTCCGGTTGACGAGCACCAGCGGGTGGCCGCGCAGGGTCAGGTCGACGATCGCCGCCCGGTCCATCCGGGGCGAGCACAGCAGTACGCCGTCACAGCAGCGCATCAGGTCCTCGGCCAGCTCGTGCTCGCTCGCCGGGTCCTCGTCCGACTCCATCACCATCACCCGCCGCCCGTGCGAACGGGCCACCGCGGAGACCGACTTGAGGACGTCGGGGAAGTACGGGTTGGCCAGGTCGGGGACGAGCACACCGATGGCGCCGGCCTCGCCGCGCGCGAGTCCCTGGGCGGCCGCGTTGGGGCGGTAGCCCAGTTCAGCGACCGCGCTCTGCACCCGCCGCGCCAGCTCCGGGTCCACCCGGGCCGTGCCGTTGAGGACGCGGGAGACGGTGGAGGTGGAGACCCCGGCCACCGCGCCCACGTCGGTGATCGTCACGCGCCGCTGCCTGATGCCCTTGCGGACGGCGGGGACCGGAGCCGCGCCCACGAGCCCGGCTCCGGGTCCGGATCCGTCGGGTGGAGCGGCCGGCTCCGCGGACGGTCTCGCGCTGCCCGTTGTGCCCGGCACCTTCGAAGTAGCCAATCCCAGCTCCCAGTCGCCCATGGTCCCTCGCCAGCGTAGTTCGTCCGTCGCTCAGCGTGCGAAGGGCTCCGCCCCCGGTCCGGTCGGTGTGGTGGCCGGGTCGGTGGGTGTGGTTCCGGGCGCGGTCGGTGCGGTCGCCGGTCCGGTCGGTGCGGTCGTCGGTCCCGTCGGTGTCGTGCCGGGTCCCGTCGGTGTCGTCCGGGGGCTGGTCGGCCGAGTCGCCTTCCAGGACGGCTCTGTCCCGGGTCCGGTCGGTGTGGTGGCCGGGTCGGTGGGTGTGGTCCCGGGTCCGGTCGGTGTGGTGGCCGGGTCGGTGGGTGTGGTCCCCGGTCCGGTCGGTGTCGTCGTCGGGTCCGACGGCGTGGCGCCCGCGGCTGTCAGCAGCCCGCGCAGGTACCGCACGTCCCGGCGCACGGCCGCGAACGGGTCGGCGGCCGGATAGTGGACGTGCAGGGACAGCGGGCCGGAGTAGCCGAGTCCGGTGAGCCCGGCGAGGATCGTGGGCCAGGGCACGACTCCGCCGTCGGCGAGCGGCTGCCAGCGGCACGTCCAGTCCTCGGGCGAACCGCCCTGCTCCCAGAGGGCGTTCTTCACGCCGACACAGCCGACGCGGTCCGGGCCGCCGAGCGTGTCGAGGGTGAGACGCCAGTGCTCGCTGCCCTCCTTGGCCTGGTTTCCCGGGTCGGGGTGGACGAGGACGTCGTCACGGCCGTCCAGGAGCCGCATCGCGTGCGCGGCCGACGGGTGCAGTGTGCCGTGGTGGAGCGCGAGCACGGGCCGCACACCGTGGCGGGCCGCAAGATCCGCCAGACCGGCGAGGTCACGACGGGCCCGGTCCAGGTCGGCCGGGTGGTCCGAGCCCGCGTCATAGCGGTAGAAGCCCACCCGCATACGGGTCACGCCCGCGTCGGCGCAGTGCCCCAGCACACGGTCGGCCTCGCGGCCCGCGGACGTCAGATCCGTGGTCAGGAAACCGATTTCACAGCCGTGCGTGTGCAGTGCCCGGGCCGTCTCGGCGATCCGTTCCGGTGTGTCCGGCGTGACCGTCTGACCGTCCCTGACCAGCAGGTCGGCACCGTCCGCGCCCGCCTGAACCAGCTGGTCGGCGAGGGTCTGCGGCGACAGGGCGCCGAACGGTTTGGTCAGCACGAGGACCCGCACGACATGCTCCGTTTCCGGTGGCTCGGGTGGCGGCGCCGGTCTCGGCGGCCGACTTCCACTCTGTGAAAGCGCTCCCTCAACCTACCCCTCCCTGCAATCGGAGTCGATGGGTCTGCACGAATACGCAGCTCAGTGCGGACATGGGTCGGCTCCAGCCCGCCGGGCTTGAAATTCGGCGTGTGAAAACGCTTGCTCAGGCCGCTCGCTCGCCCTAACGTCATCCGCGCTTCGGTCCGGACCAGTACGGCAGCCAGGGCGGGCAGAGCCGCCATCCCCAGAGAGCAGGAGCCGACCATGGGCACAGGACTTGCACGGAGAACATCCCGGATCGGCAGGGTGGCGCTCGCGTCACTGCTGGTGGGGCCACTGCTCGCGGCGTGCGGAGGGGGCTCCGGCGACTCCGGCACCACCCTGAAGGTGTGGGACTACTCGGCGGAGCAGACCGACTTCCACAAGCAGGTCGCCGAGGAGTTCCACCGGCAGCACCCGGACATCACGATCGAATGGCAGTCGATCGCGCAGGAGGAGTACAAGCGCACGCTCCCGCTGGCGTTCCAGAGCGGCCAGGGCCCGGACGTCTTCTACTGGAGCGACAACGGCCCGCTGGCCATGTCCCAGCTGCTCGACCAGAAGTGGATCCAGCCCCTCAACGAGGGCGCGGCACTGCCCGCGAGCTTCACCGAGCGCTGGCCCGAGGGCTCGTTCATCAACGGGGTCAACCAACTCGACGGCAAGACCTACGCGTTCCCCTTCTCGGAGAGCAACTACTGGGGCCCCGGCTACATGTACCTCAACAACAAGGTGTTCGAGGACGCGGGGCTCGACACCGCGCAGCCGCCGAAGACCTGGTCCGACCTGAAGAGCGCCTGCGCGGCCATCAAGGAGAAGACCAAGGCGTACTGCCTCGCAGCGCCCAGCAAGGACGTCGACCTCCAGCGCACCTTCTACGCCCTCGCCGCCGGCGAGTACACCGTGAACGACTGGTACTTCGACTACAAGCGGGGCACGTTCTCGCTCAACACACCGCAGGCGCAGAAGGTGTTCTCGTTCATCCAGGAGCTCAAGAAGGAGGGCTACCTGGCGCCGGGGAACAACGACAAGAACTTCACCCGGCAGCAGTTCGCCGCCGGCCAGGCCGGCATCACCATGGACGGCACCTGGCTCCCGTCGGTGCTCAAGACCCTGGACCTCGACTCCTCGGGGTACACCGTCGCCGCGCACCCCGTGCCGGACGACGGAGCGAAGGGCGCCCTGTGGAGCCAGCCCGACGGCAACAAGTACTGGGTGAGCGCCGGGTCCAAGCAGTCCAAGGCCGCGTGGACGTTCCTCGACTGGATGACCGCGCCCGACGGCTACTTCACCAAGGAGTACCTGAAGGGCGGCTTCGGCACCCTCGCCTTCGCGGACAACGCCCGGTACATCAAGGACCCCGCCATCCAGCAGATCATGAGGATCGCGGACGACCCCGGCTACCGCGTCAGGCTGCCGCTCCCGGTCGCCAAGTGCCCGGACCTCGTGAAGTCCTCGGCCTACGTCAAGGCCATCGGAAACCGGCCCACCTGGGAGTACGAGGCGATGTCCGGTGCCCTGAACTCCGGTGACGCGCTGGCTCCCGAGGCCGGGCGGATCGTCGAGAAGCGCCAGCAGACCCTCGAGGACGAACTCAAGAAGGAGGCGGCCGACGGTCTGAAGGTCTCCCTCGACTGCTTCACCTTCCCGGACTGGTCGTACACCGCCGACTACGAGCCGGCCAACTAGCCCGCACACCCGAGGAAGCCGGACCGGCAAGCATCACAAAGGACGTCCCATGGCTCTAGCGCCCCCCGGCTCGCGTCCCCCCGACGCCGCAGCCCCCACCCCAGACGCCCGCCCCAGCAAGGCGGTGCGCCGCACCCGGGCCACGAGTCCACCCGAGGGCAACCGGGAACGCGCCAAAGGACGCGACCGGCTGTGGGTGGCGCTCTTCCTCGTGCCCTTCCTCGTCCTCTATCTGGGCTTCACCCTGTGGCCGCTGCTCGCGACCCTCTACTACTCCTTCTTCGACTGGTCGGGCAGCGGCCCGCTGGAGAACTTCGTCGGCGGCGACAACTACAGCCGCCTCCTCGGCGACCCGCTCTTCTGGCAGGCCGTCGTCAACACCCTGCTGTTCGCGGTCGGTACGACCCTGATCAAGCTGCCGCTGTCGCTGCTCGCCGCACTGGTGATGACCAGGAAGTGGCTGCGGGCGAAGAAGGCGCTGCGGACCGTCTTCTTCGCACCGCTGATCATCCCCGTCGCGATGGCCGGCCTGATCTTCACCTACCTGCTCAACCCGTCCAACGGCGCGCTCAACTCCGCGCTGCACGGGCTCGGTCTGACCGACGGCACCACCGATGTCTTCGCCAACCGCTGGTCGGCGATGCTGGCGCTGATCCTGATCTCCGTCTGGCAGGTCTTCGGGCAGTACATGATCTACTGGATGGCGGCGCTCCAGAACGTTCCCGACGAGCTCTACGAGGCCGCGGACCTGGACGGCGCCACCGAGTGGCAGAAGCTCACCAGGATCACCCTGCCGCTGATCCGTCCGGTGGCCGTGGTCATCGTGATGCTGGCCCTGGTCAACGCGATGCACGTGTTCGGCCTGGTGGTCACCCTCACCGGCGGCGGACCGGGCACCAGCACCTACGTGGTGTCGTACTTCATCTACCGGCAGGCCTTCGGCTCGATGCCCTTCGCCTACGGATACGCGTCGGCCGCCGCGCTGCTCTTCTCCGTCATGGCGTTCCTCCTCGTCACCGGCCAGGGGCTGTTCGTGCGCCGGGCACAGAAGCTGCGGAAGGAGTACGGAGTCTGATGTCCCGGACAGAACTCTCCGCCCCCGAGAAGTCCCCCGCCGCAGAACGCGGGAAGCCACCCAGGGGCTCCCGCTTCTCGCGGCTGTCGCGGCCCGCGCGCGGCAACCTCGTCGCGCTGCCCCTGCTGATCGTGATCGGCCTGCTCTGGATCTATCCGTTCCTGTGGGTCGTCACCGGCGCGTTCAAGACCCAGACCGGGCTGTTCACCGGCGGCGCGAGCCTCATGCCGGACCAGTGGAACTTCGACAACTTCCGCCGGGCCTGGGTGGACGCCGGATTCTCCAGGTACTTCTTCAACACGGTCCTGTACGCGGTCGTGTCCACCCTGGTCGAACTCTTCAAGTCGGCCCTGTGCGGCTACATCCTGGCCCGCTACGAGTTCCCCGGACGCAAGACCCTGCACCGGCTGATCGTGGCCACCCTGTTCGTGCCGGTCGCCTCCATCATCATTCCGCAGTTCGTGCTGGTCGACAGCCTCGGCCTGCTCAACACCCGGGCCGGCGTCATCCTCGCCATGTCCGGCGCGGCCGGCGCCCTGTACGTCCTGCTCTTCATCGGGTTCTTCTCGGGTGTGCCGAAGGACCTGTTCGACGCGGCCAAGCTCGACGGGGCCGGATTCCTGCGGACGTTCCTGCTGGTCCTGCCGCTGGCGAAACCCGTCATCGCGGTCGTCGTCATCTTCCAGTTCATCAGCAACTGGAACGAGTTCAACATCCCCCTGGTGTTCACCCTCGGCCAGCCGGACCTCCAGAACCTGGCCGTCGGAATGCTCTCCTTCAAGGGCGAGCACTCCGTCGACTGGACCGGGTTCGCCGCCGGCATGACCCTCTCCGTCATCCCCATGCTGCTCGTCTTCGTCTTCTTCCAGAGCTACTTCGTGCGCGGCCTCGCCGGCGCCACCAAGGAGTGATCCCGTGACGACCGAGCCGCCCGGCTCCGCCGATCTCAACGGCGCCTTCGCCTACACCTGGGACCTGGTGGGCGACCCCGCGGCCGCCGAACGCATCGCCGCGCTCGGCGTGGGCGCGGTGGTCCTCCAGGCCGCCTACCACTCCGTACGCGCCATGACCCCCTTCCACCCGGTCCACCGCACCGTGCACGCCACCCACGCCGCCGCCTACTTCGCGCTCGACGAGCGCCGCTGGAGCGGCAGCCGGCTCAGACCCGTCGCACCCGGCTGGGCCGTCGACACCCCGGACCGGTTCGGCACGGCCGCCGCCGCGCTGCGCGCCCAGGGACTGCGCGTCGAGGCCTGGCTCGTCCTCACCCACAGTTCCGCGGCCGGATCACGCGCCCCCGAACTGACCGTGCGCAACGCCTACGACGAGCGCTACGGCTACGCCCTGTGCCCGGCGCAGCCCGAAGTCGCCAAGTACGCGGTCGAGTTGGTCAGTGCCTTCGCCGAGCGGCACGACGTGACCACGGCGCCCGCGCTGATGCTGGAGGCCTGCGGCTGGCTGGGCTTCGAGCACGGCAGCCACCACGAGAAGACCGCCGGCGCCGACCTCGGCCGCGGCTGCCGCGACCTGCTCTCCGTGTGCCTGTGCCCCGCCTGCCGCAAGGGAGTCGAGGCCGCGGGGGCCGATCCGGGGGCGCTCGCGCACGCGGTACGGCGGGCCGTCGACGCGGAGATGCGCGACGGCGTCCCGGCCCCGGGCACCCTCGCCGAGGCACTGGGCGACGGCGCCGCCAAGGCCCTGCTGCGCCACCGCCAGTCCGTGATCGAGGAGTTGACCCACCGGATCGCCGCCGTGGCGCCCGGCCGGGAACTCCTCCTCATGGCGGACGGCGACCCGCAGGCCACCGGCCCCGACAGCGGCCTCGACCTGGGCCGCTTCGACGGCCGGGCCACCGCCGTCGTCGTCAAGTGCTGGGACGACGAGGACCGGTCCGTCGCCCGTGTCAAGGAAGCCGTCCGGGACAGCCAACGCCCGGTCATCGCCAACGTGTCCGTAGTGGACGAACACCCCGCCCGCCTCGCCGCACGCGTGGCACGGCTCAGAGACGCCGGAGCGCGGGCCGTCCGCTACTACCACGCCGGCCTCGCCTCACCGGCCCGCCTGCGCGCCCTGCGCACGGCCGAGACCACCCCGACCACGGAGGGAGCAGCGTGACCCGCCAGCAGCTCACCGGGTTGTACGTGATGGACCCAAAGCGCTTCGACGACGTGTACGGCCCCGCCGAACGCGCCGCGATCGAACGGCACCTGACCGTCGGCCGGCCGCCCTGCGCGGCCGAGGACCTGACCACGGACGCCCTCAAGGACGTCGACGTCCTGCTCACCGGCTGGGGCGCCCCGAGACTCACCGCCGGCCTCCTGGAGCGCGCGCCCCGGCTCGCCCTCGTCCTGTACGCCGCCGGATCGGTACGTCCCCTGGTCACCGAGGCGTCCTGGCTGCGCGGGGTGCGGGTCGCCTCCGCGGGCCCGGTCATCGCCGACAAGGTCGCCGACTTCGCGCTCGCCCAGATCCTGTTCGCCCTCAAACACGGCTGGCGCTACGTCCTCACCGCCCGCCGTACCGGCTCCGCCGCCCTCCGCCGTCCCGAACCGGGCGCCGCCGGCACCGTCGGCCTCGTCTCGCTCGGCGCCACCGGACGTGCCACCGCCCGCCGCCTCCTCGAACACGGCGTACGTGTCCTCGGCCACGACCCGTACGTGTCCGACGCCGAAGCCCGCTCCTGGGGCGTCGAACCGGCCACGCTGGAGCGGGTGTTCGCCGACAGCGACGTCGTCAGCCTGCACGCCCCGCTGCTCGACGCCACCCGCGGCATGGTCGACGGGCCCCTGCTGCGCTCCATGCGCCCCGACGCCACCCTCGTCAACACCGCGCGCGGCGGCCTCGTGGACGAGCCCGCGCTGGTGACCGTACTGGCGGAGCGCCCCGACCTGTTCGCCGTACTCGACGTCACCGACCCCGAACCGGCCGCGCCCGGCTCCCCGCTCTTCACGCTGGACAACGTCGTCGTCACACCGCATCTCGCCGGGAACCTCGGCCCCGAACGGCGGCTGCTCGGCCGGGCCATGGCCGAGGACCTGGGCCGGTACGTCGCCGGGACACCCCTGCGCCACGAGGTGACCCCCACCGGACTGGAGCACGCCGCATGACCGACCCCGCCCTCACCCTCGTGATGGTCCCGCCGCTGTCGGACGAGACCCGCACCTGGCCCGGCCGGCTCACCGAGGCCGTACCGAGGATCGACGTCGTGTGCCCCGAAGGGTCCGCGGACATCGCGTCGGCGCTCACCGGCGCCGACGCCGCGTACGGCACCCTCACACCCGAACTCCTGCGCTCCGCCGGGCGGTTGCGCTGGCTCCAGGCGCCCCAGGCGGGGCCGCCGCCGGGCTTCTACCACCCCGACCTCGTCCGGCATCCGGTCCAGGTCACCAACATGCGCGACACCTACACCGACCACGTCGCCGCGCACACCATGGCCCTCGTCCTGGCCCTCGCCCGCCAACTCCCGCGCTACGTGCGGGACCAGGCGCACGCCGTGTGGGAACCGGACTGGTCGGACGGGGCGGTCGTGCCGCTCGGCGAGGCGCGGGCGCTGATCGTCGGCACGGGTGCCGTGGGCGCCGAGACCGGGCGGCTGCTCGCCGCGTTCGGCACCCGCGTCGAGGGGGTCGACCCACGCGTCACCACCGCGCCGCCCGGCTTCGAACGGGTGCTGCCGCCCGACCACCTCGACCGGGCGCTCGAACAGGCGGACATCGTGGTCCTCACCGTGCCGCACACCCCGCACACCGAGGGGCTGATGGACGCGCGCCGGCTGCGGCTGATGAAGGACGGGGCCTGTCTCGTCAACGTGGGCCGCGGCCCCACCGTCCGCCTCGACGACCTGGTCGGGGCCCTGGAGACCGGCCGGCTGCGGGGCGTCGCCCTCGACGTCATGGAACGGGAACCGCTGCCGCCGGACCACCCGCTGTGGCGCCACCCCGGGGCGCTGATCACCCCGCACGTGGCGGGGGCCGGACCGCACGCCGCGGAGCGCCGGTTCGAGGTGCTCGTGGAGAACGCGCGGCGGTTCGCCGCCGGACAGCCGCTCCTCAACGTCGTGGACAAGACGCAATGGTTCTGACACCCCCGGCCGCGGCGCGGCCCGCCGTCACCGTCGAGCGGATCGAGACGTTCACGGTCGCCCTGCCCACCCTGCGGGACTTCGCCGTCGCGGGCGGCTCGGTCACCGCGAAGGGGCTGCCCGCCGTCCGGGTCCTGGTCAAGGTGACGGCCTCGGACGGCTCCACGGGCTGGGGCGAGGCGACACCGATCCCCTCATGGACGTACGAGACGACCGAGTCCATCGAGTCGACGCTGACGCACTACCTGGCCCCCGCCGCGACCGGCCTGCCGCTCTGGGACCTCGACGGGCTGGTCCGGGCCTGCGACCGCACGATCCGCCGGGGCTGGTCCACCGGCATGCCGCTGGCCCGCGCCGCCCTGGACGTCGCCTGGCACGACGCCCTCGCCCGCTCCCGGGGCATCAGTCTCGGCGAGCTGTGGGGCAGGCGCCGCCACAACACCGTCGACCTCTGCTGGATCGCCACCGGCGACGCTCCCGGCGCCCTCGCCGAGTCCGTCGCCGAGGGCCGCGCGCACGGATACCGCCACTTCAAGATCAAGACGGGTCTGGTCCCCGGACAGGACGAGGCCGTGGAGGCCGCCCGGGTGCGGGCCGTGCGCGAGGCGGCCCCCGACGGACGGCTGATCGTCGACGCCAACCAGGCCGGCACCCAGGACTCGGCGCTCCGCCTCGCCCGGCTCATCGAGCCGTACGACGTCACCGCGCTCGAACAGCCCCTGCCCGCCAACGACATCGAGGGACTGCGCCGCCTGCGCGACCTCAGCCCGGTCCCGATCGCCGTGGACGAGAGCCTGCGCCACCCCACCGACCTCGCCGGCTTCGTCCGCAGGGGCGCCATCGGGATCGCCGTGGCCAAGGTGCAGCGCTGCGGCGGACTGACCCTGGCCCTGCGCCAGTGCCAGCTGGCCGAGGACTGCGGAGTCGCGCTGATGGGGTCCGGGCTGACCGAGTCCGACATCGGACTCGCCGCCTCACTGCACCTGTTCGGCGCCTACGACCTCGTCGCGCCGGCCGATCTCAACGGCCGGCAGTTCCTGAGCAGCCCCTACGCCACCGGGCCCGTGATCCGGGTGCGTGACGGGGTGGCCGAGGTGCCGTCCGGCCCCGGCCTCGGTATCGGCATCGACGAAGGGAGGGTACGAGAGCTCGTCCGCTGAGCCGCGGCGGCGAGCACTTCCTGATCGTGCACTTCCGTACCCGGGCCTGTCATGGCCCGGACATGAAGGAGCCGTACATGAAACAGCTCGGCACACCACAGCGCACACCATCGCGGGGGAGGTCCCGCCGCGCCCTGGTCCTGGTGGCCGCACCGGCGCTCGCCGTCGGCCTGCTGGCCTCGGTGCACAACGCGTCGGCGGCCCCCGCCCAGCCCAAGGCCTGCCCCGCGCCGGCCGCCGCCATCGGCCTGAGCAAGGCCTGGAAGCTCCAGCTGCCGCTCCCCAACAGCTCCGGCTCGCCGCAGGAGGTCAAGCAGCCCGCCCTGGGGTCGTTCAGCAGCACCCCCTGGTTCACCACCAACGCCAACTGCACCGCGATCCTGATGCGGGCCGCCGTGAACGGCGCCACCACCAGCAACTCCGGCTACCCGCGCTCGGAGCTGCGCGAGATGACCGCCGACGGCTCGGGCAACGCGAGCTGGCCGTCCACGTCGGGCACCCACACGATGGTCTTCGACGAGGCGATCACCCAACTCCCGAAGGTCAAACCACATGTGATGGCCGGTCAGATCCACGACTCCGACAGCGACGTCACCGCGTTCCGCCTCGAAGGGTCCAGCCTGTACATCACCTCGTACAACAACACCCACTACAAGCTCGTGACCTCGAACTACAAGCTCGGCACCCGCTTCCAGGGCAAGTTCGTCGCCCACGACGGAAAGGTGGACGTCTACTACAACGGCACCAAGCTGGCCACCGTGACCGCGGCGTTCAGCAGCGGCTACTTCAAGGCCGGCGACTACACCCAGGCGAACTGCAACAACTCCTCGCCGTGCAACACCTCGAACTACGGCGAAGTCGCCCTGTACAGCGTGAAAGTGACGCACAACTAAGAAGTGTGTGGTGAGGCCGCGGCCATCGGGGAGGGGGCTTCCCGGTGGCCGCGGTCTGTTGAGCGGGGTGTGGAGGTGGAGGAGCGGGGCGCGGGTCAGTTCCGGTGGTCCGCGGTGCCGCCGTCGGGCGCGGGCGTGCCCGCCCCCGTGCGCAGGCCGTCCATGAGGAGGCCGATCAGACGGTCCGCCTGGGCCCTCCAGTCGCCGGACACGTCCAGCCGCAGCAGCCCGCTCATGGCGAGCACCACGTCGGCCGTCTCCAGGTCGCCCCGGATCCGCCGGGCGGCGACACCCGCGTTCACCAGGGTGTCGATGGTGCCGTAGACCCTCGTGTACGACGCGGACTCCCAGGTGTCCACGGGGCCCATCGACCGCAGCGCCTCGGACATGTGCTGCTTGGTGACCAGGAGGCTCGCCAGGCCCTTCAGCCACTCCGCGAGCGCCTGGTCCGGCGGCAGGGACGCGAGCAGGTCGTCCGCGCCGGAGCACAGCTGCTCGACCTCGTACTCGTAGGTGGCGAGGACGAGGGACTCCCGGTTCGGGAAGTGCCGGTACAGCGTGCCGATGCCCACGCCCGCGGCTCTCGCGATGCTGCCCAGTGAGGCGTCCTTGCCGGGGTCGTTGAACTCCTCCAGCGCTGCGGCCAGCAGTTTCTCGCGGTTCCTGCGGGCGTGCGCACGGACCGGCTGCGCGGGTCGCTGAGGTTCCGGCATGTGCACTCCCAGTTCGGTCGGTGGTGCGCCGCGGGCGGACACGGGCCGTCCCACCTTGCATACCGGAGGGGCCTCCGGTAACGTCGTTACTACCGGAGGGTGCTCCGGTTTCAGACATCGTACATCTGCCCCACGGCCCCGCACGGGCCACTTCGGCCTGCGCTTCCGCCGTGCACACCGAACGGAGAGAGTCCGTGAACAGGATTTCGATCGGCGATCTGACCACCTCCTCCCAGGGCCTCGGCTGCATGGGAATGAGCGAGGGCTACGGCCCCACGAGCTGGGACGACGCCGTGGCCACCGTCCACCGCGCGCTCGACCTGGGCGTCACCCTCATCGACACCGCCGACGCCTACGCCTTCGGTCACAACGAGGTGCTGGTGGGCCGCGCCATCGCGGGCCGGCGGGACGAGGTCCAGCTGGCCACCAAGACCGGCATCGACCGGGTGACCGGCGACAGCTGGGCCCTGCGGGGCACGGCCGGCTACATCAAGCGCGCCTGCGACGCCTCCCTGATGCGGCTCGGCGTCGACCACATCGACCTCTTCTATCTGCACCGGGCCGCGCAGGACGCCGAGATCGAGGAGTCGGTCGGCGCCATGGCGGAGCTGGTCAAGGAGGGGAAGATCCGGCACATCGGCCTCTCCGAGGTGGACGGGGCGCTGCTGCGGCGCGCGTACGCCGTGCACCCGATCACGGCGGTCCAGAGCGAGTACTCGATCTGGTCCCGTGACCTGGAGGCGACCGTCGGGGATGCCCTGCGCGAGCTTGGTGTGGCCCTGGTGGCGTACTCGCCGCTGGGCCGCGGTTTCCTGACCGGCACGGTGGACGTGTCGGCCCTGCCCACGGGTGACGCGCGGCGGCGGCTGCCCCGGTTCCAGACCTCGGAGAACGACGTCATCGCGGACCGCGTCCGGGAGCTGGCCGAGCTGCGGGGTGTCACTCCGGCGCAGCTGGCGCTCGCCTGGGTGCACGGGCGCGGCGCGGCACTCGGCGTCCCCGTCATCCCCATCCCCGGCACCAAGCGCGTGAAGTGGCTGGAGCAGAACGTGGCCGCCGCGTCGATCGAACTGACCGAGGAGGACACCGCCACGCTGGACGGGCTCGCGGCGCGGGTCGTGGGCGGGCGGTACTGAGGCGGGGTGGGGTGGGGTGGATTCGGCCGGGGCGCCTGACGGGGCGGGGGAGGGGAGTGCCCGGGCGGGGCGGGGTGCTAGCTCCGCCCGGTCGGCCCGGTCGGCCCGGTCGGCCCGGTCGGCCCGGTCGGCCCGGTCGGCCCGGTCGGCCCGGTCGGCCCGGTCGTGCCGGTCGGCCCGGTCGCTTCAGTCGTCCCGGTCCGCTCCACCCCCGCCGGCCTTTCGCGCAGGCCGCCCAGGATCAGGCCCAGGCCGAAGTCGAAGCGGTCGTCGAAGTTGACGATCTCCTCGACCGGGGTGGCGAAGAGCCGTGGATACGTCCGACGCGCCTCGGCGAAGTCCAGTCTGTCCAGCACGCCCTCGGTGTGGCCCTGTTGCTCCAGCGCCTCGCCCAGGACGTAACAGAAGACGGTGGACGTCGCCCAGAGTGCGGCCACACCCTGGAAGCCGGCCCGCTGCATCACCCCGGCGAGGCGGTCGGCGAACGCGAGGGTGTGCCGCTGGGCGGCGTAACTGCCGCCGACGATCCTGGCGCCGTCGCGCTGCGCGAGCAGGGCCCGGCGCAGCTGCCCGGCGAGGTGCGCGACCTCCGCGTCCCACGACGCGCCGAGGCTGTCGGTGAGGGCCTCGGCCAGGATCGCCTCGGCCATCTCGTCGAGCAGGGCCTGCTTGTTGCCGTAGACGCGGTAGATCGCCGGGAGTTGGAGCTTGGCGGTGTCGGCGAGGCGCCGCATCGTGAGTGCTTCCAGCCCGCCGGCGTCGACGATCTCCCGGGCCGCCACCACCAGGGCTCGGGCACGGGCTGCGGGCGGCGGGGCACTGACTCGCCCCGTGGTGGGATCTTCACTGTCGATCGGCATGATAACGATGTTATCGCCGTCTTCGGGACGTCGGTCGTGGCGCCGTCCGACAGTACCGGAACGCCTTAGGTCATCTGGCCGAAGCGCCCCGCATGGGGCCGCTCTAGGTTCGGTCGTCCGGGCGACGGGAGGACGAAGATGTCGGTGGCCGACACCTATGTCATGGGAACCACCTCGGGCGAGGCGGACCGGCTCAGTGTGCAGGGCGCGCTGTACGCGAGACACACCGAGCATCTGCTGCGGCTCGCGGGCCTGAGTGAGGGGATGAGCGTCCTCGACGTCGGCTGCGGCACCGGCGAGGTGTCCGTCGCCGCCGCCCGTATCGTCGGCCCCACGGGGAGTGTTGTCGGAGTGGACATGGATCCGGGTGTGCTGGACATCGCCCGCGGCAACATCGCGGACGCGTCCCTCACCAACGTCTCGTTCGAGCAGGGTGAACTCGCCGCTCTCGAACTCACCGGAGTCTTCGACGCCGTTGTCGGCCGCCTGATCATGATGCATCTGGCCGACCCGGTGGGTGTGGTCACGGGACTGACGCGGTTGGTCCGCCCCGGAGGTCTGGTGACCTTCCAGGACTTCAACACCTCACGCACGCGCGCGATCCCCGACGTCCCCCTGGTGAACGAGAGCCGTGAATGGATGTGCGCGGCCCTGCGCGCGGGCGGCCGCGATCCCGACATGGGCGGGCGACTGGCGCAGGTGCTGCGGCAGTCGGGGCTCGTCGACGCCGGGGTCGCCACGGCCGTACCGACCGGCGACGCGTCCTCGACGGCGATGACCCTGTTCGCCCAGACGCTGACCAGTCTGCTGCCCCTGGTCGAACGCAGCGGGATCGCCACCGCCGGGGAAGTCGGCCTCGACACCTTCCAGGAGCGGCTGAGGGGACAGTGCGCCGAGGCGCAGGCGATCGTCTATCTTCCGGAGCTGGTGGGAGCGTGGGCGCGGCGCCGCTGAGGCGTTGACGCCGGGGTCTGGAGGGACAGTGGTCGGCCGGCGCCCCGTCTCGCCTCGCGGGGCGTCATGCCGAACTCCGCCCGGAACGCGGTCGCGAACGAGGAGTGGCTGCCGAAGCCGCAGGAGTGGGCGATCTGCGCGATCGTCCGGCTCCGCCAACTCGCCCCCGCCAGACGGCTCTTCGCCAGGTCGAGCCGTTCGCGGCGGATGAGGTCGCGCGCGGTGGTGCCGGCGGCCTGGAGCACCTGCTGGACATGGCGGGTCGACCAGCCCAGCGCCCGCGCGACGCTGTGGACGTCCAGGTCGGCATCGCCGGCGTGCTGTCTGACGTACCGCCGGATCGAGGCCTCGACCGCCGCCCGCTGTCCGGTGGGGGCGGAGTCCGTGCCGCCCTCGGCGGCCAGGCAGACGAGGTCGAGCAGTCGGTCGCAGGCGATGTCGAAGGTGGTCTCGGAGAACTCCGCGCGCTCCTCCTGCAAGGTGGACACCAACTGCCGTATAACACGGCCCAGTCCGCGTGTGCCGCTGATCAGCCGCGGCTCACGGGCGGCGGCCGGACTGCGTGCGGTGACGCCGTCGCCCGGCACGATGAGGGCGAGGGACCGGAAGCCGGAGTCGTGGGCGAACGTCAGCGGCCGGTCGATGTCGCACAGGGCCATACTGCCGACGCCCAACTCCGCGGTGGACGGCCCCTGTTCCACCCATGCCGTGCCGGCGAGCGGTACGAGGAGTTCGTACGTCCCGCGCGGGTCGGTCCGGATGTGCCGTGACTCCCTGACGACCGTTTCCCGTCCGCTGGCGCACATCGCGAGGCCGTAGGTCCCGGACCGTTGCAGGTCGAGCCGGCCGCTCCAGCGTGCGCGGTGGTCGGGGACGCTGATGCGGATGGCCCCGTGCAGGTCGGAGAAGACCTCGTCCCAGGCGCCCACCGAGGGCACGTCGACCACTTCGCTCCAGGAGTACACACCTCATCGTATCGAAGAGGCGCTGTCGGGAAGGCCGTCGCGGTGCCGCACCTGTCCGACCGGCCCAGTCCGTAACGCCGCAGGCCAGAGGCCCCGTGCCGACGGGCGACCACGCCGACGCGTCCACCCGCTGCGACAGCCCGACCACACGGGGCGGCTGTCCGCATTCGACGGTGTGGCTGTGCGGCCCGGCCGCCCGGCGGTGTCCCGGCCCCGCCCCCTCCCGCACCGCGGCCCCGCTACGCCTGCCCGCTCAGGGCGTCCCGTAGGCCCGCGCGGGAGGTGACGTTGAGTTTTGGGAAGACGTTGCGGAGGTGCGCGGCCACGGTTCGGGGGGACAGGAAGAGCTGTGCGGCGATCTGTTTGTTGGTCAGTCCGGTCGCCGCCAGCTGGGCGACCTGCTGCTCCTGCGGGGTCAGCAGGGCGAGCCGGTCGTCGCCGAGCCCCACGGTCTTGACCGGAATCCCGGTCGCCCGCAGCTCGTTGGCGGCCCGCGCGCTCCACGGCTCGGCGCCCAGACGCTGGAACGTGCTGAGCGCGGCGTCCAGATGGACCCGGGCCGCGACCCCCGCCTTCGCCCGGCGCAGCCGCTCCCCGTAGGCCAGACAGATCCGCGCCCAGTCGAACGGCCACCGCTCGGCGTCGGGGGCGTTGACGGCCCGCTCGAACAGCTCGTGGTCGATGGTGTCCGGGACGGCCATGGCCTCCGCGGCGTCCGCGAGCATCGCCAGCCGCGGCGAGACGGACGGGATGTCACTCGCCTTGACCGCCGCGACATGGGCGACGGCCTCCGCGTGCCGCCCGGTGCGTGCCGCCGCCTCGGCGAAGTCGAAGAACAGCCACAGGGTGTGGGCCATGTGCGACGGCACCGTGCCGGGTGTCCCCACCGACCGCAGATGCCGGTACGCGGCCTCGAAGTCGGCACCGCCGAGCGCCGACAGCGCCCGGATGTGGGAGGCGTACACCCGCAGCGTGCCGAGGCCGCGCGGATTGCCCCACGACACAAGCCGGTCGGCGAGGTCCCGCGCGACCGCGTCGTCGCCCCGCGCCCCGGCCAGCAGCCCCTGAAGATACTGCCCGGTGGTCGCCGTGAGCCGGTAGTTGTACGTCACGCACCAGCGCAGCCCCTCGTCGACGACGTCGGCGAGCTCGTCCCACTGTCCGCTGGTGTAGGCGTCGTTGCCCAGCAGGAACAGCGCCTCGATCGCCGCGGCGATGGCCCCGCCGTTGCGCCCGTCGTCGATGACCCGCCGCAGGGCGCTGCGACAGCCCGGCAGCCGGTCGACGTACACCGCCGATATCGCCGTACGCACGATGCGTCTCGGGTCGGTCTCCCGGTGCAGGTCGAGAAGGAGCCCGTCGAGGTCGTCCAGGACCGGCACCGCCGAGTGCGCGGGATCGCCGAACGCGCCGAGGATGACCGGCAGCAGCTGGTCGGCGGAGCCGGGGATGCGCGCCACCGCACCGTCGAGGGAGTCCCACAACTGCGCCCGGCCGCCGAAGAAACACACCGACAGCAGCACATGCAGCGCCTCGCTGAGGATGTTGTCGTCGGTGCCGCCGCGCAGGCCGTGGTTCTCGATCGCGCCGGTGAGCAGCTTGTGCGCGGTGTCCGCGTCGCCCTCGCCGTTGAGCAGCTGGCTGGCAGCCGCGGCGGCGGCCGCGAGGGATTCGGCGCCCACCGGGTCGGCGAGCGCGGCGTTGTCCAGCAGGGCACGTACGTTGCGCAGGTCGCCGGTGATGTTCGCGCCCAGGCACGCCGCCTCCGCCAGCCTGCGGCCCTTGAGCGCACCCGTGGTGCTCAGCTCGGCGGCGCGCAGCAGCGTGGTGATGGCACCGACGGCGTCACCGCGCCGCAGGGTGCTGTAGGCGACCTCGTTGAGCAGCGAGGCCACCTCGTCGTCGGGGCCGACGGCCGCGTCCGCCAGGTGCCGGGCCCGGCGCTCGGACCCCTCGGGGAACTCGCCGGCCAGCGCCAGATGCCCGGAGCGGCGTTCCGCGCCGGTCGACAGCTCCATGACCGACGAGCGGGTGAGCGGGTGCCGGAAGGCCAGCCGGCCCGTCGGCGAGTCGATCTGCACCAGGCCCGCACGCTCGGCGGGCCCCAGCTCGGCCAGGAAGTCGGAGCTGCCCGAGGCCCGTTGGAGGATGTGCAGATCGCCCGAGCCGTCCAGCACCGCGAGCAGCAGCAGCTTCCGCGTCGGCTCCGGGAGCGCGCCCATCCGGACGGAGAAGATCTCCTTGAGCCGCTCGGACAGCGGCAGCACCGTGGGGAGCGCTCCCCGCTCCGTCTGCTGCGCCTCGTTGAGCGTGACGGGCAGTTCGAGCAGCGCCAGCGGGTTGCCACCGGCCTCCGCGACCAGGCGCTGCCGGACCCGGGTCGCCATCGCCGGGAACCGCTCCGCCACCAACTCACTTGCGGAGTCCTCGTCCAGCGGCTTGACCTCGTACGTCGGAATGCGGGTGCTGCTCAGAAACGACTCGTCGCCCGTGCGGCACGCCGTCAGCAGCACCATCGCGTTGGCCCGCACATACCGGGCGACGGTACCCAGCACGGCGGCACTCGGCCGGTCGAGCAGCGCCACGTCGTCGATGACCAGCGCCAGCGGACGGCTCTTCGCCGCCGTACGGGACAGCAGCATCTGTACGGCGTTGGCGATCGCCAGCAGTTCGGTCGGCTGCTCGTCGGAGAGCCCCCGGATGGCCTGGAGGGTGTCCGCCTGCCGCTGCGGCAGCTCGGCGATCTCGCCCGCCAGCGGCTGGAGGAGCTGGTTCAGGGCCGAGAAACTGACGTTCTGCTCGAACTGCGATCCGCTGACCCGCATGACGTGGAAACCGGCCTCGGCCGCCCTGACCGCCGCCTCTTCGAGCAGCGCGCTCTTGCCCACCCCCGCGTCCCCGGTCAGCATCAGCGCCACGCCCCGGGTGGCGGCGGAGCCGAGCAGTTCGTCGACCAGCCGCAGCTCCTCCGCTCTCCCCAGGAGGCGGCCGGCCGAGGGCAGACCGGAATCCCCGGCGTCGAGCTTGCCGTCAGCCAAAGTCGACGGTGTGGGGGATGACATGACGCCTCCCGTTGTGGTCGAGCTGGATCAGCGACAAGACGCGAGCAGCGTGAGAAAGTTCGAAGATAGCATTGTGAGGTGGGTCACATTACCTTCCCGGCGCACGGCCCGGAGGGCTAGGTCATTTGGCCGAAGTCGCGCGGGCGCCGGCTTCCTAGGCTGGGGCGGCCGGGAGAACCGAACCGATCCGGACCTGCCGCGCACAGAAGGAGGCCAGTGATGGCAGCAACGCAGTCCGTGCGGAACGTGGTCCTCGTCCACGGCGGCTTCGTCGACGGCTCCGGCTGGCGGGGTGTGTACGAGCGCCTCGTGGACGACGGCTACCACGTCAGCATCGTGCAGAACCCGACTGAGACCCTCGTCGGCGACGTCGCCGCGACGCTCCAGGTCGTGGCCGAACTGGACGGCCCGGCGGTCCTGGTGGGGCACTCCTACGGCGGTGTTGTGGTCACCGAGGCCGGCCAGGACCCCAAGGTCGCCGCACTCGTCTACATCGCGGCGTTCGCGCCGGACAAGGGCGAGTCCGTGAGCTCCCTCATCGCCGATCCGCCGCCCGGCGCCCCCGTGCCGCCGATCCTGCCCCCGAAGAACGGCCACCTCTTCCTCGACCGCGAGCGGTTCCACGCCTCGTTCGCCGGCGACCTGCCGGAGGCGGAGGCGCGCTTCATGGCCGACTCGCAGGTCCCTTGGGGACTCGACGCCCTCAACGGAGCGGTCACGGACCCGGCTTGGCAGTCCAAGCCCAGCTGGTACCTGGTCGCGGCCGACGACAGGATGATCCCGCCGCCCGCACAGCGGCAGATGGCGGAGCGGGCCGGCGCCACGGTCACCGAGGTGCCGGGCAGCCACTCCGTCTACGTGTCCCGGCCGGACGCGGTGGTCGACCTCATCAAGCAGGCGGCCGGCGCCTAGCCGGCCCGACCGACTGGCCCTGGCCCGCAGCGGACTTCCCCCGGTCTGCTCGCGGGCCGGGGTCATTTGCGTTGGCGTATGTACGGCGGGGCGAACTGATCCCTACGTCGACCGGGATTACCGGCGTGAGCGGCGGAAACCGTATTCCGCCCAACGGGAAACCCTCGCACCGGATTCAGCACCGCGTTCTACCCTCATCCGCGTCCGTCTCCCATACCGTCCCGCAATCCGTCTCCCATACCGTCCCGCATTCCGTCTTTCATTCCGTCCTGACCCCATTCCGCCCCGATCTCATTCCGCCCCGATCTCATGCCATCCCGAATTCCGTCCCGTATTGCGTCCCGCATCTCGCACAACGGGTAACGCCCCCGCCGCGGCGCCGCGTTCCGTCGACCGGAAGCGGCGCCGCGCGAGGGCGTCAGGGTGGTGCGGGCGGTGCTCAGCCCGTCGGCACGCCCCACTGGGAGAGGTCGACGCTGCCGTCGCCGCTCTTGGTGAGGAGGTCCTTCTTGCCCGAGGACCAGGCGATGGCGATCTTGTCGCCGCTGTTGATCTCGACGGTGCCCTTGACCCGGTCCTTGCTGGCCTTGTCGACGCACTGGAGGGACATCTCGGTGTCCTTCAACAGGCCCTCGCACGCGTGGCGCTTCTTGCCGTCCGTGCTCTGGAAGGCCAGCTGGACCTTGCCGTCCTGGATGATCATGGCGACCTGGTCCACGTCGGACGAGCCGAGCCAGCCGCCGTCGAGCCCGGCCGCCCCGCCGCCGGCCGAGCCGCTCGGGCTGGTGGAGCCGCCGGTCCCGGCGGGGTCGTCGGCGGGGTCGTCGGCGGGGTCGGGCGTCGCCGGATCCGCGGTCGTTGCCGGAGCCGCCGGGGAGGAGGCCGCCGTGTTGTCGTCGGCCGAGTCGTCGCTGCTACAGCCCGTCAGAAGGGCGGCGCCGACACCGGCGGACGCGAGGGCGATGAGCATGGACTTGCGCATGAGTTCGGATCTCCGTTGGTTGAGGGGGTGTTACGGGTGGTGCCGTGGTTCCGTCACACGGGCCGGGCGGCCGGCCGGTCACGCTCGCGCGGAGACACCGGTGTGCGGGTCGGAGTGGGTGGGGGCGGGGGTGGGCGCGGGGCCGCCCTCGCTGATGCCGAAGCGGTCGTGGAACCTGCGCAGCGGGCCCGGCGCGTACCAGTTGGCGCGGCCGAGCAGCCGCATCGCGGCGGGCAGCAGGACCCCACGGACGGCGATGGCGTCGATGAGGATGGCCAGACCGCTCCCGATGCCGAACATCTGCATAAAGCTGACCTTGGCGGTGGCGAAGGCGAAGAAGCCGACGGCGAGCAGACAGGCCGCCGCGCTGACGATCCGTCCGGTGTGACCCAGGCCGTGCACCACCGCGTCGCCGGTGGACTCGCCGGCGTCGTGGAGTTCCTTGACGCGGCTGGTGACGAAGACCTCGTAGTCCATGGAGAGTCCGAAGGCGATGCAGAACAGCAGCACTGTCATGGACGTGTCCATGGGTTGTGCGGTGAAGCCCAGCGGGCCGGACAGATTGCCGTCCTGGAAGATCCAGGTCATCGCACCGATCGCCGCACCGAGGCTGACGATGTTCAGGACCAGGGCGCGCAGCGGCTGCACGATGCTGCCGGTGAAGAGGAACAGCAGGACGAACGTGGTCACCGCGACCAGTCCGGCGGCGAGCGGGAGGCGGTCGGCGATGGAGTCCTTGGTGTCGACGAGTTCGGCGTCCCCGCCGCCGACCAGGGTCCGGCCGGCACCGGTGGGTCCCGGGGTGTCGCGGACGGTGCCGACCAGGTCCTGCGCCGCGTCGGACTTCGGTGCCGCCGTCCCGATCACGGACAGCCGCTGTGCGTCGGGGCGTTCGAGCGCCTGTGCACCGGGACCCGGGGCCTGCCGGCCGGTGGAGGTGTAGGTGCCGGTGGCGGCCTCGACGCGGGCCACGCCCGGGAGCCGGGCGAGGCGCTCGGCGTACGCGTCGAGTTCCACGTGGGCGACCCGGCCGTCGGCGACGACCTGGATGGCGGCCTCGTCGTCACCGGCGAAGTCGCTCTGGAGGACCGTGGAGACCTGGCGGCTTTCGGCGTCCTCGGGCAGCACCCGCTCGTCCGGGGTGCCGAACGTGACCCCCAGCAGCGGCGACGCGGCGAGCAGCAGCACCGCGAGGACGGGCAGGGCGGTCAGGACCGGGCGGCGCATGACGGCACCCGCGAGCCGGCCCCAGAACGGTGCCGGCGCGTGGCGCCGGCCGCCCGCCCGGGGCCAGGGGATGCGGCCCTTGTTGATGCGGTGGCCCAGCACCTTCAGCAGGGCGGGCATCACGAACAGTGTGCCGATGGCGGCGATGACGACGACACCGACACCGGCGTAGGCGAACGAGCGCAGGAAGTACTGCGGGAACACCAGCAGTGCCGTCAGCGCCACCGCGACCGTGCCGGCCGAGAAGACCACCGTGCGCCCCGCGGTGTTGACGGTGGTGCGTACCGCGTCGTCCACCGGGGTGCCCGCGGCCAGTTGCTCGCGGAAGCGGCTGATCATGAGGAGGGCGTAGTCGATGCCGAGACCCAGCCCCAGTGCCGTGGTCAGGTTGATCGCGAAGATCGACACGTTGGTGGCGCTGCCGAGCAGGGACAGTTCGGCGAAGGTGCCGGCGACCGCGATGGTGCCGACGGCGAGCGGGAGGAGGGCCGCGACGACGCCGCCGAAGACGATCAGCAGGAGCAGCAGGGTGAGCGGGACGGCGATGATCTCGGCGAGCAGCAGGTCCTTGAGGACCTGGTCGGAGAGTTCGGCGCTGACGGCGGTGCCGCCGCCGGCCCGGACGGTGAGGCTGTCGCGGGTGCCGGTGTAGGCCTCGATGATGTCGTGGGCGTGGGTGTCCTGGCTGGACTCGTCGCCCTCGACGTGGGCGAGGACCATCGCCGAGGTGCCGTCCTTCGACAGCAGGGCCTCGCTGTCGGTGTCCCAGTACGAGACGACGTTGCTGAGGGTGGGCTCCTCGCGCAGGACGGCGACGAGTTCCTCGCCGTCCTGCCGGGCGGCGGGGTCGGTGACCCTGCCGTCGCCGGTGGACACGAGGAGGACGAGGTTGGCCTCGCCGCCGAACCTCTCGTCGATGACCTGGCGGGCCTGTGTGGAGGGCGAGTCGGGGTCGTCGAAGCCTCCGCCGACGAGCTTGCCGAAGGCGCCCACGCCGATCACACCCATGGCGGCGACTAGGACGGCGGCGATGAAGAGGACCGCCTTGGGACGGCGAACGGTGAGTTCTGCCACGCGATGGAACATCCCTGCTCCTTTCTGAACGATCGATTTCCGCTAAAGGGACTGCGGTTGGGGACGGACGACGTACGAGGGAGAGGGCATTCGGCGGTAACTTGCCGAGCCACACCATGTTTTCTGTATTTCTGGCATTGGTTGTTTCTTTGCGTCTGTGAGCGGTTGGCGCACACAAGACGGGGAAACGGCCCGCGAGTTCGGTCCGGATCGTGTGAGCTGGGTCACGACCGAGTGGGGTGTGTGGTGTGTCCGGCCTCGCCTGGCCGGAAGTCCCCTTGCCCGGCCCGCGGGGCTCGGACAGGGTCGTGGGGCGGCGTCGGCCGCCCGATGCCGGACCACCGTCGGAGAGCACATGCTGCGGCTGCACTTCACCGCCGAGGACATCGCCCGGGTCCGCGTGGCCGCCGCTCCCGACCCGCTCTGGGAGATCGCCAACAGCTTCCAGGCGCTGGTCCACGACGGCGACGTCCTCGCCTTCGGCGACTGGCGGCAACAGGTCCGCACCCGGCTCAACCCCGCCTACGGGCTGCTCGCGGCGCTCCTTCCCCCGCGCGGCTACTCGCCCGACTTCCTCACACCCGACCTGGGCGGCGTGCACCGCGGATACGGCGCCTTCGGCACGGAGGGCGCCGTGGGCATCGAGGGCGCGGTCGACACCGTGCTGGCGACCCCGAGGGCCACCCTGCGCGCTGACCTGACGCTGCTCGCCGAATCCCCGCTGCGCCGCCCGCGCCCGACCACGGCGGGCTTCCGCGCCCTGGCCGAGGGCGAACCCCACGCACTGCACCGTCTGGGCGCCGCCCTGCACACCTACTACCGGCGTGCGGTCGAACCCTTCTGGCCGCACATCCGGGCACACGTCGACGCCGACCGGTCCGAGCGGGCGCGTGCGGTACTGGACGGCGGCACGGACGGGCTCCTCAGGAGCTTCCGCCCGGTGCTGCGCTGGGACTCACAGGTACTTGAGGTGGACTACCCGGTCGACCGCGAACTCCGGCTCGACGGAAGGGGGTTGCTGCTCCAGCCGTCCTTCTTCTGCTCCCGGCGCCCCGTGATGCTCGCCGAACCGGCGCCCGAACTCACCCCCGTCCTGGTCTATCCGGTCCAGCACACCCTCGGCTGGGCCCGCGCACACCACCCCGCGGAGCACGCCGCCGAACTCGGCGAACTCCTCGGACGGACCCGGGCGGCCATCCTGGAGGACGTGGTCGGGGGCCGTACGACCGGTGAACTCGCCCGGCGGTTCGGCATCTCGGGCTCCGCCGCCAGCCAGCACACCGCGGTGCTGCGCCGGGCGGGCCTCCTGGTGAGCGTGCGCCGCGGCAGACACGTCCTGCACACCGTCACCCCGGCCGGACTCACCCTGCTCGCCGGCCCGTCGAGCACGGGCTACGACGTGTAAGCCACGGCTTCAACGTCTGGCGCGGCCGTGTCACCGGCGTGAGCCTGGGTCTGTAAGCGGGGCCGCGTCCGACCTGCGCGGCCCGTATGTCGCCATCCTCACAGGGGGTTTCACCGAATGCGCGACAGGCACTCCGTCATCGGCGTCCTCAGTGCCGCGGCCTGCGTCGTGGCCGCAGTCCTCGCCACCACCGCCCCGGCCCAGGCCGCCACTCCGGCGCCCGAGCGCGCCGCCGCCCAGGTACTGACCATGCCGCCGGCCCCGGAGGGTGCGTCCGCGCCCTCGTCCGTGGCCGCCGAGCCGCCGACGACCTGGCCGAAGCCCAACAAGATCGTGCACGTTGCCGCGCTCGGCAGTGTCGCCTGCGAGAGCGGCAACCTGTGCGTCGCCGCGTGGGACTCCACCAAGGGCGACTACGCGGTCTTCTACCTCTACCACTGCGAGTCGTACGCGCTGTCCAACTTCGTGGGCACGGGCGGCTACCGCAACTCCCAGACCGGCGGCGCCACCGGCCGCTTCTACGGCCAGAGCGGCAATCTGCTGACGTCGGTTCCGGTGGGTGCGAGCAGCGCCTCCTACAACTGGAGCCCGGTCTGGTCGATCCGCAACTGCTGATCCTCCACCGCACGGGGGCGCCGGGCGCGGGTCACCGCCCCGGCACAAGAGAGGGCCGGAGCGTGTGTCACGCTCCGGCCCCACCTCTCCGTGCACGGTCAGGCCGCGGCGGCCTCGCCCACGTGCCCGTGCAGCCGCGACACGACCTCCGTCAGATCGCCGATGACCTCGGCGTCGTCGGAGGGGTGCGTCTCGGCGAACCGGGTCACGGAACCGGGGATGGAGAGCTTGACGTCCTCCAGCACCTTGCCGCCGGCGATGCCGACGGCCTTGCGGGCCTCGTCCTGGGCCCAGACGCCGCCGTACTGTCCGTAGGCGGTGCCGACCACGGCGACCGGCTTGCCGCCGAGGGCGCCGGCGCCGTACGGGCGGGACAGCCAGTCGATGGCGTTCTTCAGGACGGCCGGGATCGTGCCGTTGTACTCGGGCGTGAAGAAGAGGAAGCCGTCGGCGGACTCGGCCGCCTCGCGCAGCTTCACGGCCGCGGCCGGCACGCTGCCCGGTACGTCGATGTCCTCGTTGTAGAACGGGACGTCGGCGAGGCCCTCGAACAGCTGGATGTCGGCACCGGCCGGAGCGATCTTCACGGCGGTCTCGGCGAGCTGGCGGTTGTGCGAGCCGGCGCGGAGGCTGCCGACGAGCGCGAGGATACGAACGGACATGAGGGACTCCAGAGAGGTGAAACGCGGGGGGAAGCATGGCTTTCAGTAACCGGACCGAGGTCCGTTTCACTGTTGTAGCACTCCAACCGGACCGCGGTCCAGTTTCTTCCCGATGCTTTACGCTGTCTTCATGTCCGCCTCTCTGCCGCCCGTCGGGCGGTCCTCGGAGCTTGTCGAGGACATCGATCTGCTCCAGTTGGGGTCCCCCGACGACGAGCCCTGTCTGCGCGCCGACGCGGCCCGCAACCGAGCGCGGCTGCTGGACGCGGCCGCGCGACTCGTGGAGAAGCACGGCGCCGCCGGCGTCACGATGGAGGCCGTCGCCGCGGCCGCCGCAGTCGGCAAGGGGACGGTCTTCCGCCGCTTCGGCGACCGGACGGGACTGCTGAACGCGCTCCTGGACCACTCGGAGAAGAAGTTCCAGGCCGCGTTCCTCGCTGGTCCGCCCCCGCTCGGACCGGGCGCGCCGCCCGACGAACGGCTGAGGGCGTTCGGAATCGCCGTACTGCGCCGCGCCGCCGACGAGCTGGAACTCCAGATGGCCGCGGAGCCGACCCCGGACCGCCGCTATGTCGTCCCGGCCCGCCGGCTGCTGCACAGCCACATCACCATCCTGCTGCGCGAAGCCGTCCCGGACGGGGACTGCGAACTCCTCGCGCACGCGCTGATGGCCCAGCTCAGCCCCGGTCTCGTCCATCACCTGACCCGGCAGTGCGGCATGTCGCAGGAACGGCTGGAGGCCGCCTGGTGCGACCTGGTGGCACGGGTGCTCACGGGCGGCGCGCCCTGCTGAGAAGCGGCGCCACACCCCGGTGACCCCACACGTCCCGGCAGCCGCCAGATCCTCAGAAAGTCCGGGGAAAGTCCAGAGAAAGTCCAAGGGAAAACAACCCGGTCCCGCTCGATGGCTGCCCCGCGGCCTCTGCCAAGATGCCGTACGTCATGGTGCAGATACCGAACGCCCCAGCGCCTCGCCCCGTCCCCACGAGCGCCGATGTGGCCCGGCTCGCCGGAGTCTCGCGCGCGACCGTCTCGTACGTACTGAACAACACCAGCGCCGTACGGATCAGCGAACCCACCCGCCGCCGCGTCCACGAGGCCGCGAAAGAACTCGGATACGTCCCCCACGCCGCCGCGCGCAGTCTGCGCGCCGGGCACAGCCGCATGGTGCTGATGCCCTCGCCGACCGTCCCGGTCGGACCGCTCTACAGCCAGTTCCTGAACGAACTCCAGTGGGCCGTCAGCCGCTTGGACTACACCGTCGTCCAGTACGGCACGGTCGGCCTCGGCGGCGACGACGCCGCCCGCGCCTGGGCCGAACTCCGGCCCGTCGCCGTACTCGTCCCCGGATCCGGCCTCGGCCCGCAGGGCGTCGAGGTCCTCAAACGGGCCGGCGCCCGCGCCGTCGTCACCCTCGGACCCGAGTCCGTCGAGGGCGCGCACGCTTTACTCATGGACCACGAGGAGGTCGGCCGCGCGGCCGGCGCCCATCTCCACGCCCGCGGCAGACACCGGATCGGCGTCGTCGTCCCCGAGGAACCCGGCCTGGAACTCTTCTCCCGCCCCCGTCTCCAGGGCGTGCGCCGCGCCCTGCACGGCACCGAGGACCGGGTACGCGAACTACCGCTCGCCTACGACGAACACGCCGCCGCCCGGCTCGCCGCGCACTGGCCCGAACTCGGCCTGGACGCCGTCTTCGCCTACAACGACGAGTACGCGATGCTGCTGATGCGCGCCCTCCAGGACCAGGGCGTACGCGTCCCCGAGGACACGGCCGTCATCGGCGCGGACGACCTGATGCTCGGACGGCTGCTGCGACCGCGCCTGAGCACGGTCCACATCGAGCTGCCCTCCGGCCGCGACCTCGCGGAACTGGTCGACCGCGCGGTCCGCGACCCCGGGGCGGCGCCCGAGACACACAGGGTGCTGGGAGCCACGGTCGTACACCGCGACTCCAGCTGAGTGGCCCCGGTTACTCGCCCTGCCCGGCCTGGGCCTGCTGCTCGGCGACCGACTTGCGGACCTCGTCCATGTCCAGCTTCCGGGCCTGGCCGATGACGTCCGTCAGCGCGGCCTCGGGCAGCGCGCCCGGCTGCGCGAACACGGCCACCTGGTCACGGACGATCATCAGGGTCGGGATGGACTGGATCCCGAAGGCGGCGGCCAGCTCCGGCTGCGCCTCGGTGTCCACCTTGCCGAACACGAGGTCCGGGTTGTCCTGCGCGGCCTGCTCGTAGACCGGTGCGAACTGGCGGCACGGCCCGCACCACGACGCCCAGAAGTCGATCAGAACGAACTCGTTCTCGGTGACCGTCTGGTCGAAGTTCTCCTTGGTGAGCTCGACAGTGCTGCTCATGACCTGCATCCCTGCTTTCCGGTGTCGGGGGAGACCGTCCGTGGAACACCACCGGACCGGCGGCTATTCCGTGCGCGCACGGGCACGCTTCGGCGCACGTACCCGTGTGGCCACGACGCACACCACCCACCAGACTGGGCCCCATGACGGAAACGGATTCCAAGATGTACGACGTCGTAGTGCTCGGAGCGGGGCCCGTGGGGGAGAACGTCGCCGACCGCACCCGCGCGGCCGGACTCTCCACCGCGATCGTCGAGAGCGAGCTCGTCGGCGGCGAGTGTTCGTACTGGGCGTGTATGCCCAGCAAGGCCCTGCTGCGCCCGGTCATCGCGCGGGCGGACGCCCGCCGGGTGCCGGGCCTGCGGCAGCTGGTGCAGGGCGACCTCGACGTCGCCGAGGTGCTCGCGCACCGCAACTACTTCACCTCGGACTGGAAGGACGACGGCCAGATCGGCTGGCTCGACGGCATCGGCGCCGATCTGTACCGGGGGCACGGCCGGCTCGCCGGGCCGCGCACGGTGATCGTGACCGGCCCCGACGGTGAGCAGCACACGCTGACCGCCCGGCACGCCGTCGCCGTGTGCACCGGCACCCGGGCCCAGCTGCCCGACCTGCCCGGTATCGCCGACGTACGGCCGTGGACCAGCCGTGAGGCCACCAGTTCCCAGAGTGTGCCCGGCCGCCTGGTGGTGGTCGGCGGCGGAGTCGTCGCCACCGAGATGGCCACCGTCTGGCACGCCCTCGGCTCGCAGGTCACCATGCTGGTGCGCGGCAAGGGCCTGCTGCCCCGCATGGAGCCCTTCGCCGGCGAACTGATCGCGGAGTCGCTCATCGAGGCCGGCGTGGACATCCGCACCGGCAGCTCCGTGACGTCGGTGGCGCGTGAGGACGGCACGGTCGTCGTCGAGACGGACCGCGGCGACCGGATCGAGGCCGACGAGATCCTCTTCGCCATCGGCCGCGCCCCGCGCACCGAGGACATCGGGCTCGACAGCATCGGGCTGAAGCCCGGCTCGTGGCTGTCCGTCGACGACAGTCTGCGGGTCACGGACAGCGACTGGCTGTACGCGTGCGGAGACGTCAATCACCGGGCGCTGCTGACCCACCAGGGCAAGTACCAGGCCCGGATCGCCGGGGCCGCGATCGCCGCGCGTGCGCAGGGTGTGCCCCTGCTGGAGACCGACCGGTGGGGCGCGCATGCGGCGACCGCCGACCATGACGCCGTGCCGCAGGTCGTCTTCACCGACCCCGAGGCCGGTGCGGTGGGGCTCTCCCTCGCGGAGGCGGAGCAGGCCGGTCACCGGGTGCGGGCCGTCGACGTCGAGTTCTCCTCGGTCTCCGGGGCCGGGTTGTACGCCGACGGGTATCGCGGCAAGGCGCGGATGGTCGTCGACCTGGACCGGGAGATCCTCCTCGGCGTCACGTTCGTCGGGCCCGGCGTCGGTGAGCTGATCCACTCGGCCACGATCGCCGTCGCCGGCGAGGTCCCCGTCTCCCGCCTCTGGCACGCGGTCCCGTCCTACCCCACGATCAGCGAAATCTGGCTCCGCCTACTGGAGACATACCGAGGCTGACGGCTCCGCCGGGGGCGGGTGTGCGGGTGCGGGTAGCGAGTGGCCGCTCGCGCAGTTCCCCGCACCCCTAAAAACAGCGCGCCGCCCAGCCCCCTCGCCAGAGCCGCGGCCACGCATGCCCCGTGGGGCGACGGGGGAGACCGGGCACGGGCATCGCCCCGCTGACACCGAACCGCGCCCACCCCTCCGCCCGCCACAGCCGCGTCCACACCGTCGCTCACCCCAGCCGCGGGCATGCGTGCCGTCTGGGGTGACGGGTGGGTGTGGGCGCGGACATTGCCCCGTTGACGCCGGGCCGCGTCCACCGCTCCGCCCGTCACAGCCGCGGGCATGCGTGCCGTCTGGGGTGACGGGTGGGTGTGGGCGCGGACATTGCCCCGTTGACGCCGGGCCGCGTCCACCGCTCCGCCCGTC